>CAZUYC010000112.1:0-115509 GCA_964624475.1 uncultured Spirochaetales bacterium
CTGGCCGCAAGGTGACTGACGAAGAAATGCAGCGGGTGAATCTGGAGCGCCACAAGTTTCACGGCGATTGGAACTATGCCATTCGGCCCAGATCGTCATAGGCACGGGCTCGGTGCGACCATTATTTATTTACGTGTCCTAAGTGGTGGACGCACCTAAAGGATCCGCGCAGGGCATCCGACATTGCGGCTACCCGTCCCCCGTCCCGACCTCGAGCGCGGGAAGGCGCAGCGCCGGGACGAGCCGCTCGTAGAGCGTCGCGAAGAGCGCGGCGCCGGCCAGCGCGCCGGCCAGCGCGCCGAGCGCGTAGAGCTTGCCCTCCCCGACGTTCACGAAGATCGGCCCCGGGCACATCCCGGTGAGCGACCAGCCGACGCCGAAGATTGCGCCCCCGAGCAGGTTCCCGGGGTGGCGCGGCTTGGGCGACACCGTGAGCGCGGCGCCGGTCGCGGTGCGGCCCGCGCGCTTGAGCCACCAAAGCCCCGGTGCGGTCACCGCCACCGCCACCGCCATGATCCCGTAGAGCTGGAAGCTCTCGAAGAGGAACATCTCCTGCACGACGTCGTAATCGGCCGCGCCGCTGCGGGAGAGCACGAAGCCGAAGGCCGTCCCGAAGGCCAGGGTGACGAGCCGGCTCATCCGAGCGCCCCGAAGCCGTAGACGAGCGCCGAGGTCAGGATCCCCGTCGCGAGGAAGCAGAGCGTCGACTCGAGGCTCGCGCGCTCGAGGTTCGAGATCCCGAAGATCCCGTGGCCGCTCGTGCAGCCGCCCGCCATGCGGGTGCCGAAGCCGATCAAGAGGCCCCCGGCGAACATCCACGCGAGCTTGCCCGCCGGACCGAGGCCCACGACCGCATCGAAGATCCCGAGCTCCCAGAAGGGCTGCCAGCCGCCGCTCGTCGCCGCCGAGAGGAAGCCCCCGAGCACGAGCCCGCCGAGGAAGGGGAGCCGCCAGCCCTGCGAGCCGGCGATCTCGCCGCGCCGCAGATAGGGTGGATGGATCGCGAGCGCGCAGAGGTTCTCGAGCCCGGTCGAGATGCCGAGGCGCTGGTTCGTCACCCAGAGGAGCAGCAGCGTGATCGCGCCGATCGCGGCGCCCGCCACCGCCCAGTGCCACGGCTCGAGCTGATGGAGGAGGAGCATGCCCGATCCCCGCTACGTTGATAGGTCCGATGCCCGGCCTCCGCCAGCTCGGAGCGGTCCCCGATGCTTGAGCTCGCCCTCGCCTTCCTGGGCGGCCTCGCGGTCGGCGCCTCGCTCGGGCTCCTCGGCGGGGGCGGGACGATCCTGACCGTGCCGTTGCTCCTGGCGCTCGGTGTCGCGCCCAGGCCGGCGATCGCGCTCGCGCTCGGCGTCGTCGCGGCAACCGCGGCGATCGCCGCCGCGCGGCATGCGAGGGCCGGCCAGGTCGACTGGCGCGCGGTGGCGCTCTTCGGGCCGGCGACGGCTCTGGGCGGGTTCGCGGGCGGGCGAGGCGCCGGCCTCGTAGACGAGGAAGTCCTGCTCCTGATCTTCACCGGCCTCATGGCGGCGGTCGGCCTCGCGATGCTGCGCGCGGGCGGGCCTCGCCGCGCCGTTGCGAGACCGGCTGCCCGGCGAAGCGCGGCCCTCGCCCTCCAGGGCGCGGCGATCGGTGCGCTCAGCGGCCTCGTCGGCGCCGGAGGCGGCTTCCTTTTCGTCCCCGCGCTGGCCCTGCTCGGGGGGCTCCCGATGCGGCGGGCGGTCGGCACCTCGCTCGTGATGATCTCCGCGAACGCCAGCGCGGCGCTCGTCGGCCACCTCGCCCACGTGCGACCCGACCTCGGGCTCGCCGGCGCCGTGACCGGCGGCGCTGGCGTCGGCGCGTGGCTCGGCGCCGCCTTCGCCGGACGCGTGCGCGAGGCGGCGCTGCGCCGCGCCTTCGGCCTCTTCGTCCTCGCCGTAGCGGCCTGGATGCTGGCGCGGAGCCTCCTGCTGCGCGCGTGGCTCGCGCCGTGACGCCGAACCGCGGCGTGCGGACGGGGGACCGGGTCGCGCGCGGGACGGGCGACGAGCGGGTCTTGCGCGGCCCGCCTTCGCGCGCCGCGCGCCAGTGTCGCGTGCCGCACGGGCCTCCGGCACACTCGCGGCATGGTCCCCTGGCTCTTCCTCGCCGTGAGCGTCTGGGGCGCCCTCTTCACGTGGGTCGCGATCCGCCCGCCGCGGCGCCCGCGCTGGATGAGCATCCCGGTCTTCTTCGCGGGCTGGCTGACCGGCGAGCTCGCCCTCCACCACATCGCCTGGCAGGCCCTGGCCACGCTCGGCTTCGCCCTGGCGGGCGCGTTCTCGGCCTGGCCGGGCTGGCTCGGGCTCGGGATCACGCTCGCGTCGTGGGCCGGGCTCACGGCCTCGCTGCGCACCGCGCGCGCCGCGCACGCCGTGGTCGAGCGCTCGCTCGCCCAGGCGCTCGGGCCCGACTACTCCTCCCGCGTGCACCCGGAGGTCGCGAAGCGCCACGCGGCGCCGCCGTCCCCGTCAGCGCAGCGCGTGAACCCCTTCGCGTTCCGGGACCTCGAGGTGCGGGTGGTGCGCGACGTCGCCTACGCGCCGGAGCACGGCAAGCGCGGGCTCCTCGACATCTACGCGCCGAAGTCGGGGGTGCGCGACGCCCCGGTGCTCCTGCAGATCCACGGCGGGGGCTGGATGATCGGCGAGAAGCGCCAGCAGGCCCAGCCGCTGATGGTTCACCTCGCCCGGCGCGGCTGGGTATGCGTCGCGGCCAACTACCGGCTCTCCCCGAAGGCGACCTTCCCGGACCACATCGTCGACTGCAAGCGCGCGCTGCGTTTCGTCCGCGACCGCATCGAGGAGTACGGCGGGGACCCGGGCTTCGTCGCCGCCACCGGCGGTTCGGCCGGCGGCCACCTCTCGTCGCTGCTCGCGCTCTCCGCGGGCGACCCGGCCTTCCAGCCCGGCTTCGAGGCGGCGGAGACGGAAGTCGAGGCCTGCATCCCCTTCTACGGCGTCTACGACTTCACCAACGCCTTCCGGACGCAACCCGACGACGGGATCCTCCGGGTGCTCGAGCGCTTCATCATGAAGAAGCCCTTCGCCGCGCACCGGGCCGACTACGAGCGCGCCTCGCCGATGCACCGCATCCATGCGGGCGCGCCCCCCTTCCTCGTGATCCATGGGACGCACGACTCGCTCGCCCCGGTGGACGAGGCCCGCCTCTTCGTGGAGCTGCTGCGCAAGACGTCGCGCGCCGCGGTGGGCTACGTCGAGCTCCCCGAGGCGCAGCACGCCTTCGAGCTCTTCCACTCGCCGCGCACGAGCCACGTGATCCAGGCGGTCGACCGCTTCCTCGCCTCGGTGTACTCGGATTACCTGGCCAGGGCCCGATGAGCTCCGCTCGCCTGCGGCTCACTGCGTCGATGGACACGCACGGCTGCTCGATGCTTGCGTTACGATCCACGTTGCCTCCCCGTCCCAACGAGGTCTTCGCCATGTGGTTCAGAAACGACATGAGGGCATCGCGTCCGTCCCGCAAGACGACGATGTAGGACGCGCTGGGCCAGAAGGGAACGCTGTCGGCGGGCGTATGCGTCTTGACGAAGCGGCGGTGTTCCTGCGTCTGGAGCAGCTTCGCGACGGCCTGAATCGGTACGAGACGGCCGTCCACCCAGGGGCTGATGATGACCACGGGGCCGGAGGCCGAGCCGTCCGGAAAGAGAAGGGAGGCGACGATGGTCTGCATCCACGTGCTTCCGCATTTCGCGGCTCGACTCAGATCAGCCAGTTCTCGCGTCGGATGCCCAGACGTTCGAACCCGTCGTCGGCGGTGACGACGGTCAGGCCGTGCGCGATGGCGTGCGCGGCGATCGCGAGGTCGAAGTCGCTCATCCGCTTCCCGGCCCTCTCGAGACGTGCCTTGCGCTCGCCGAAGACCCGGCTCACCCGATCGTCCCAGGGCAGGCGGATCAACTCCGGCCCGATCACTCCCCACTGCTCCTGGAGCGATCGGCGGCGCCTCGACGCCGACAGGTAGCGAAGACCGAACTCGATCTCGGCGACCGTGACCTGCGAGATGCCGACGTCCGCGCGAGGGGTCCTGGCCAGACGATCGGCGACGGTCGCCACGCCCTTCATCAAGGCGGAAACCGTGTTGGTGTCGAGCAGGTACTTCAAAGACGGGGCGCGTCGCTTCGGGAGCGGCGGGCGCGGATGGCGTCCATCATCTCGTCGACGCTCTCCTCCAGCTCGGGACGAGGCGTGCCGATCGCCTTCAGGAAGGCCGGTGACCAGGCCGAATAGCCCTCGAGCGTCCGTTCGATGGCCTGGACGATGAGCTGGCTGCGCGTGAGCCCCAGGGCTGCCGCCCTCCGGTCCAGTGCGCCGACGAGTTCTTCCGGGAGCCGGATGCTGGTGGTGCTCTTGGCCATCGAGCTAGCGTAGTACGTTCGTAATGCGTTGGCAACTTCGCGCTGTGGCGCGCCGGTTGCCACGGGGCTTCGGCCTTCGCGTGGGCTGCTTGCGCCCGATCTCATCGTGCCCGAGTTCGTCAACGTGCTGTGGAAGCGGGTGCGGCGGCACGATTCCGAAGAGGTGCCTCCGTCGCCCGCCACCCATTGGTCTCGGTCGAGCGCGCCCAGGATGCCCAGCACGCGCCGGTCCCAGATCACGGCGTGCTCCGCCAGACGGCTCCGCAGGGTCTCCCGATCGCGACGCGTGAGTGCGCGGAAGAAGGCGACGAGCATGACACGCGTGTGCGACGGATCCGGTCACACCCGGTTCACTTGATTCCCGCGATGTTCGGTCGGGATCGATGTCCTGGTGGAGGCGCCGGCTCATCGAGCGTGTGGAACCCACTCTGCGCCGCCAGGGCGCTCAACCGGTCAGCCCCCCAACGCCCGACGCGGCGGTGCCGGTCCGTAGGATGGTCGTGCGCCGAGGCGGAGCGAAGCGGAGGTAGCGCAGCGCCTCGTCGAGTTCCCGCGCGGAGGCTATCCGGCGGCCGGCCTACCCCCACGAAACCCGAAGGGGTCGTGCTTGCTCAGGCCCCGTGGCCCTCGGTGTCGGCGACGACGACCATCACGACCCAGCGACCCCACGGCTCGCCGGGCTCCTCGCGGTGCGAGATCGCGAGCGCGAGCCCGAGGGTGGGACGAGTCAGGTACTCGTCGGGGAAGGAGAGCTCGTCGAGGTCGCGCACCTCGGCGATCCAGCCGGTGGCGGGGCGCCGGAGGACGTCGACCGTCTCGCCGAGGAGGTCGCGCATCACGTCCCGGGGCACCTCGCCGGTCGCCACGCGGCTCGCGGCCTCGCTGCACAGCGGCCCCACCTCGTCGATCGAGCTCGGCGGCCCGAGGCCGCGCAGGGCGCGCTCGCTGCCGAGCTTCTCCATCACGGCGTTCACGCTCGCCGCGTGGTCCTCCTCCGAGAAGACGGCGTAGCTGCCGAAGATCGCCGCCAGCGACTCGTGTCCGGAGCTCGTCTCGAGCAGGGGGCCGACGGCGAGGCGGTCGATCTCGGCGGCGAGCAGCGTCTCGCGCCCGCTCGGCTCCTCGAGCGACGCCGCGAGCAGGCGCTGGAGATCGGTGCTGCGCAGCACCCAGGAGGCGGTGAAATAGCCGGACTGGACGATTCCGTCGACGCTCCAACCCGCCAGCATGCCGAGGATCACCATCTCCGCGTTGTACTCCGGGGAGCGCCCGAAGAGCGAGGCGAAGAAGGGAGGCGCCAGCTCGGCGGCCGTCTCGCTCTGATCGCGGTCGAGCACCACCGGGGAGAGCCCGGCCAGGTGCCGCACGGCATTGAGCAGGTCGACGAAGTCCTCGGCCGCGGCCACCGGCTCGACGACCGGGTGGGACGCCCCGTAGGAGACGACGCGGTAGACGTCCTCGAGCCGCCCCTCGGGCCGGGCGAGGACAAAGAACACGGTGTTCGCGAGCAACCTCTCCGGGGGCGTCACGCTGAGCGAGATCAGCGCGGAGGGATCCCGCAGATCCACCTCGCACACGAACGCGAAGCGCGTCGCGACGCCCTCGCGCGAGCCCTCGCAAGGCGCGACCCCGAAGCGACCGCGGTTCACGAGCGCGCGGACGTTGGCCGCCGGCGTGAGCAGCTCCCCGCGGATCTCGATGCGCCCGTCGGCGGCCGGAACCGGGGAGAGCGGCTCGACGTGGATCTCCCGCTGCCCGAAGGCCTGCATCACCACCGCGTGCTCGCCCTGGCGCCCGTACCAGATCCCGACCGTGCGCGGACCGCCCGCGAGCCGGGTCTCGAGGCTCTTGCGCACCGCGTCGCGCCAGTGGCCGTAGACCTGGATGTCGTTCTGGTGCCGCGAGACCGGGCCGTCCACGTACCCGATCACCACGCGCGCCTCGCTCGCGTTGCAGCGGGCGGTCATGTACCGCCGCAGCCCTTCCGAGGGCTGGCGGCGGGTCGCGAGGTAGAAGCGGCCGAGCTCGCGCGCGACGCAATACATCGCCTGCGTCGGGAGCACGAGCCCGGGGCGCCGCCGCGCCGCATCCTCGAGCAGCGCGGCCCAGGGCCCCGGCTCGCCGTAGGGCACGGCCTCGATCCGCTCCGGGAAGGGGCCCGAGAGCTGCCAGCTCTCGACGTCGCGCACGTCGAGATCGAAGAGGTTCTCCGGAACGGGAGCTTCGCCGAGCTGCGCGAGCTTCTCCGGGCTCGGGAAGGCACCGCCCTCCGCCGCGGGCCGCTGCTCGACCGGGTGTCCGGGGCTCGCCGGATCACCGGCTCCAGAAGGGCTCGGCGGGCCCGAGGGCCGTGCGGCCTTCGCGGGGCCAGGCGCCGCCGGCTCGCGGACCGCGGGCGACCCCGCGCAGGCCGCGAGCGCTGTGCTCGCGACGAGCGCGAGCGCCGCACCTGCCGACCTTCCGCGTGCCCGCCCCCCGCGCACGCGCTGAACGTAGACGATCGCGGCGCATGCCGATAGCGCGTGCCTCGAGCGCACCCGGATCTCCCGCCCGCGTTTGACGCCCGGCGCGCGGGGGGGTTCACTCTCCCCGTGCGCCGCCTCCCGGCCGCCCTCCTCGCACTCGCCGTCGCGGCGGTCGCCTCGGGCCGCGCTCTCGGCGAGATGCCGGCCGACGGGCTCCGCGCGCCGCACCGGACGGACGAGCGCTTCTTCAACCCATGGGCCGACGATCCGCGCACGGTCTGGGGTGCGCTCCGCTGGCTGCTGCTGAGCCGCAACCCCTACGGCCGGCGCGGCCCGGCCTCCGTGCCGCGGGTCGAGAACGACGGCGCCTATCTCGCCGGAGTCGAGCACTCGGCCACCGTCACCTGGGTCGGGCACGCGACCTTCGCCGTCCACGACGGGCCGGACGTGTTCCTGACCGACCCGCACTTCGGCGGGCGCGCGCTCGTCCCGCGGCGCAAGGTCCCGCCCGGCATCCCCGTCTCGGCGGTGCCGGGCGACGCCTTCGCCGTGATCTCGCACAACCACTACGACCACCTCGACCGCGGGACGGTCGAGTCCCTGCCCGACACGGTGAGCTGGTTCGTGCCGCTCGGGCTCGCCGACTGGTTCCGCGCGCGGGGCCGCGAGCGCGTGGTCGAGCTCGACTGGTGGCAGAGCGCCCGCCACGGTCGCTTCGAAATCACCTGCCTCCCCTCGCAGCACTGGTCCCGGCGCATCGGGCAGGGCGAGAACGAGACGCTCTGGTGCTCGTGGCTCGTCGACTCGGGCGACCACCGCTACTACTTCGCGGGCGACACGGGCTACTTCCCGGGCTTCGCCGAGTACGGGCGCCGCTTCGCGCCGATCGACGTCGCGATGCTGCCGATCGGCGCCTACGAGCCCCGCTGGTTCATGCGCTCCCAGCACCTGGACCCGGCCGAGGCCTACCAGGCCTTCCTCGACCTGGGCGCCGGCACGCTGCTCCCGATGCACTGGGGCACCTTCGACCTGACCGACGAGCCGATCGATCTCCCGCCGAAGGTGCTGGCGCGGGTGGTGGCCGAGCGCGGCGGTGACCCCGCGCGCGTGCGCACGCTCGCGATCGGCGAGCGTTGGAAGGTGCCCGAGGGGGCCCCGCTGCCGGACGCAGCGGGGGGCTTCTAGCGCGCCTCGAGCTCCGCGAGCAGGGCGCGGACCTCGCGCTCGATCCGGTCGCGCACGGCTCGGAAGGCGGCCGGAGGCATCTCGCGCGGATCGGGGATCTCCCAGTCGAGGCGGCGCTTCGCGGGGACGAAGGGGCAGGCGTCGCCGCAGCCCATGCTGACGACGGCATCGAACTCGACGGGCGGGAGCTCGTCGAGCGACTTCGAGGCGTGGGCGGCGAGGTCGTAGCCGAGCTCGCGCATCGCCTCGATCGCGTGGGGGTTGACCCGACCCGAGGGTCGCGAGCCCGCGCTCCACGCCTCGATCCGGCCCCCGCCGTGCATGCGAGCGAAGGCCTCCGCCATCTGGCTGCGATTCGAGTTCTCGACACAGACGAAGAGCAGCCGCCTGGGAGCGCCCCTCACCGCTCGCAGCCGCCGGCGGCCCCCGGCCCGCAGCAGCCCGGCTCCCGGACGCAGCGGCAGGCTCCGACCGCGGCGAGCGCGCCGAGGACGGGCGCCGTCAGGTAGATCCAGAGCCCCGCGAGCTCGCCGCTCACGAGGGCGGGCGCGAGCGAGCGCGCCGGATTCATCGAGGCGCCCGAGATCGGGCCGCCGAGCAGGGCGCCGAGGGCGACCGTGCCGCCTATCGCGACCCCTGCGGCGACTCCCTTCTCCCGGGCCCCGGTGGCTACGCCGAGGATCACGAACATGAGGATCGAGGTCAGCAGCACCTCGACGAAGAACGCCTGATGGGCCGCTCCGGCGGGCGCCGTCACGCCGAGGTGGCTGCCGGAAAAGAGGGCCCGCACCACCAGGCTCGCCGCCATCGCCCCGGCGCACTGGGCCAGGACGTAGGGGCACGCCTCGCGCAGCGCGATCCGGCGCGCGGCCCAGAAGCCGAACGTGACCGCGGGATTCAGGTGCGCGCCCGAGACGTCGCCGAGCGCGGTGATCATGCTCATCACCACGAGGCCGAAGCAGAGCGCGATCCCGACGTGCGAAACCGCCCCGCCCGTCACCTCGTCCACTGCGATCGCACCAGTGCCCGCGAAGACCAGCGCGAAGGTGCCGATGGCCTCCGCCAGGTATCTCTTCACGAGGACGGAGGTTAGCCCGGCCGGGCCATGGGGCCCGCTTTACCCGGGGCAGCCCGCGTGGTGTAATGCGCGCCGGGGAAGAGCGCCTCGGGCGCGTGGAGCGAGCATGGGCCCTCCG
The DNA here is from genome assembly GCA_964624475.1 of uncultured Spirochaetales bacterium. GTDB lineage: Bacteria > Myxococcota_A > UBA9160 > UBA9160 > SMWR01 > CAZUYC01. The sequence goes on from CAZUYC010000112.1 coordinate 9,246, forward strand.
CAAGGCCGCGTGGCTCAGCTCGACTCCCTGCGGGCGCTGGCCGTCGGCGGGGTGCTCTACGCGCACCTCGTTCCCGCGGGCCTGTTCGTCGCTCTCCCGCTCTACGCGCTCCTCGTCCAGCTCGGCGCCGCGCGCGGGGGCGGCCCGCTCGACGCGCGCGTCTGCGAGGGGACGCTCTCGGCGCTCGCCTGCTTCTGGGCCGTGGACGGCGCCGCACGCGGCTTCGGCCGCCTCGGGGGGCGCCTCCTCGACGCCCGCGCCGTGCAGGCGCTGGGCCGCGTGAGCTACGGGATCTACCTCTTCCACCCGTTCGCCCCGGGTCTGCTCGCCGCGATCGCCGGGCCGGCGCTCGTCGCCCCCGGGAGCGCCGCCGCGATCCTGGGACAGCTCGCCACGACGCTCGCGCTCGCGGCCGCCTCGTGGCGCTACCTCGAGCGCCCGATCAACGCCTGGAAGGATCGCCTACCCTACCGCGGGGGAGAGGCCGGGCCCGGACCGCTCGCCGCAGCAGCCCCCGGAGGATCGCCCTGAACCACGGCGTCACGATCTTCATCACCGACTACTCGATCCAGCCGCACGACCTCGCGCGCGAGCTCGAGGCGCGCGGCTTCGAGTCGCTCTGGCTTCCGGAGCACTCGCACATCCCGGTGTCGCGCCGCTCGCCCTGGCCCGGCGGGGCCGAGCTCCCGAAGATGTACCACGACGTCTACGAGCCCTTCGTCGCGCTCGCGGCGGCGGCGGCGGTGACGACGCGGCTTCGGCTCGCGACGGGGATCTGCCTCGTGGTGCAGCGCGACCCGATCCAGACGGCGAAGGACGTGGCGACGCTCGACCGCCTCTCGGGCGGGCGCTTCCTCTTCGGCGTCGGCGCGGGCTGGAACGCCGAGGAGATGGCGAACCACGGCACGCGCGACTTCGGGCGCCGCTTCGCGCTCCTGCGCGAGCGCGTCGAGGCGATGAAGGAGATCTGGACCCGGAGCGAGGCCGAGTACCACGGCGAGCTCGTCGACTTCGAGCCGATCTACGCCTGGCCCAAGCCGCTGCAGAAGCCGCACCCCAGGGTCCACGTCGGCGGCGGCTTCCCGGGCGGTGCGCGCCGCGCGGCGCGCTTCGGCGACGGCTGGATGCCGATCCACGGGCGCGACGAGATCGTCGAGAACCTGCCCGCCTTCCGCGAGCTCGCCCTGAAGCAGGGCCGCGACCCCGCCACGCTCGAGGTCACGGTCTTCGGCATGTTGCCCGACCCGGAGGCGCTGGAGCGCTATGCCGCCGCGGGGATCGCGCGCGTCGTCTTCGGCCTCCCGCCGGTGGCGCGCGACGACGCGCTCCCCCTGCTCGACCGCTACGCGGAGCTCGCGCGGCGCGTCGGCTGATCACGCGCGGTAGCGCGGGGCGGGTCAGAAGAGCTCCCCGGGACGCTTCAGCGCCCGGGTACCCGCGCCGCGCGGAGCGCCCACGGCGGGGGGCCCGGCGGGCGAGGCGGCAGCGTCGCAATCGCATCGCAGCCGCGCAGCGGGCGCCCGTCGAGGAGCGCGCCGCGCAGGCAGACCTCGGCATCTCCGGACGCGAGGCCGGAGGCGTCGACGCGGAAGTGCAGGAGGAGGTCCGTGTGACCGTCGCGGTCGAGATCCACCCGATGCGGCGGAGCGTGGACGGGCGGCGCGCCGCCGGGCCCGAAGGCGAGGCTCGCCGCGTCGATCTCGACCGTGTCGAGCTCCTCGGAGCCCAGGATCGCCACGGGGAGCACACTCCGAGTTCCGGGTCGGACCCGGTTGTACCGGCTTCGGGGCCTCACGTCGATCGCGACCTCGCGCGTGAAGCGCACGCGCCAGATCCGGTCGAAGTCCTGCTCCGCGACGTAGAGATCGCCCGTCTCGGGGTGGAAGGCGAGCCCCGCCGCCTGACCGAAGCCGGTGGCGAAGACCTCATGCGTGCCGTCGACTGCGACGCGTACGATCCGGCTCTGCGGCGCAGGGCGGTCCTCGGTCACGTAGAGGAAGCCGTCGGGGCCGAACTCGACGTTGTCGGGGTTGGTGAGGCCCACCTCGGTCGGCGCGCCGAGGGGGGAGACGCGCCCCGCCGGGTCGATCCGGATCACGCGGTGGAGCGACGTTTCCGCCGCGTAGAGCGCGGGCTCCTCGGCAGCGCCGAAGTCGCCGAAGGCGAGGCCCTCGGGACGGCGGAGCCCGCCGACGAGAACGCTCATCGCAGAGCGGTCCGCTTCGAGGCGGAGGATCCGGCCCCCGACGAGGTCCTCGGCGACGTAGACCGTTCCCGCGGCGCCGAAGCGCCCGTCGCTCTCGATCACCGCGAGGCCCTCCGGGTTGCTGATCGCAAGCGGTGTGGAGACGGACGCCGGCAGCGTCACCGTGTGCGGACGCCCATCGGCGTCGTAGAAGACGCCTGTGGCGAAGAGGCGCTGCGAGGTCGCGGCAGGCGTGACCTCGCTCGTCACGAGCAACGTCGCCAGGCGGTCCCGCAGGTTCAGGAGGGCCACCTGGTCCGCGCGGCTGATGCCCCCGCCGAGGCCCGTGACCCGGCCGGTCTCGGGATCGACGAGGACGAGGCCTCCGCGCGGTCCGGGGATCTCGAGGGCCGCAAAGAGGTTCCCGAAGGGGTCGAAGGCGAGCCCGTCGACGAGGTCGAGCTGCGCCGCCGTTTCGGGCGGCGTGACGAGCTCGAGGAGTCCCGCCTCGGGATCGGCGAGCCCCGGCGCGGCCCATCCCGGACCGGCGCTTGCGAAGAGTCCCAGGGCAGCGACGAGCAGCCTCCGCATCGCGATCTCCCTCGCCCAAAGTGTACACTGCGAAGCCCGTCCACCGGAGGCGACCATGGACCCCCTGCGCGAGCTCGTCGAGATCGAGGCCATCAAGAGGCTCAAGTACAAGTACCTGCGCTGCATCGATCAGAAGCGCTGGGACGAGCTGGCGGAAACCTTCAGCGAGGACGCCACCTGCTCCTACGGAGACGGCAAGTTCTCGTTCCAGGGCCGCGACGCGATCCTCGACTTCCTGCGCAAGGGGATGAGCGCCCCGACCTTTCACTCCGCCCACCACGTGCACCACCCGGAGATCGACCTCACGAGCGAGACCTCGGCCCGGGGCACCTGGGCGCTCGAGGACACCGTGATCGAGAAGGCCGCCGGCTGGTCGCTGCGCGGCGCCGCTTTCTACGCGGACGAGTACGTGAAGCGAAACGGCCGCTGGCTGATCCAGCACACGGGATACACGCGCATCTACGAGGAGTCGCACGCGCGCAAGGACATCCCGAGCCTGCGCCTCACCGCCTCGCGCTGGGGGACGGCCGACGAGGGCTAGCTGCTAGCGCCCGCTCGATGGGCTTCGTGCGGGTGCGTTCGATCCCGAGCGCGGGGCGCTACCGGACGGGGGGGCTCGCCACCTCACCCGCGAAGGGCGCGGTCACGCGCTCGCGCCAGTCGCGGATCTCGCGCCGCAGCCCCCGCGCGATCCGTGGGTGCTCGCGCGCGAGGTCGCGCTCCTCGCGGGGATCGGCGAGGACGTCGTAGAGCTCCTCGCCGGCGCCCGCGTACCGGATGTAGTGCCAGCGATCCCGGCGCGCGAACCAGGCCGTCCCGCGCCTGGCCTCGGTCGGGCCGACGCCCGCGCCGCCGCGGACCCCGTCCATTCCCTCGATCACGCTCTCGCGCTCCCAGCCGCCGCGCCCCTCGAGCAACGGCCGCAGGCTGTGCCCGGGGAGGCCCGGCGGCGCGGGGACGCCCGCGTAGGCGAGGAAGGTCGGAACGAGATCGACCGCGGAGACGAGCTCGTCGCGCACGACCTCCGCCGGCACCTGCCCCGGCCAGCGCAGCACGACCGGCGTCCGGAAGCCGAGGTCGTACATCGTGCGCTTTCCTCTCGGACCGTCGTGGAGCGGGTCGGTGCGCTCGAAATCCGGGGGCTGGTCCCAGCCGTTGTCCGCGATGTAGGCGAGCAGCGTGCGCTCGAGCAGGCCGCGCTTCTCGAGCTCGGCGCGCAGCTCGCCCACCACGGCGTCGAAGCGCGTCACGTTCGCGTAGTAGTCGACCGCGGAGACCGAGAAGCCGCGGTCGCGGTAGAGGCGCCGGTACGCCTCGGGCGCGTCGTGCGGGACGTGGGGCAGCGCGGGGGCGAACCACACGAAGAAGGGACCGTCCCGATGCGCGTCGAGGAAGCGCGAAAGCGGCTCCAGCGTCTCGCGGCCGAGCGGCACGCCCTCCTCGCTGCGCAAGAAGCCGTCGCCCGTGAGCTGCATCCCCTCGTCGAAGCCGGCCAGGGCGAAGGTCCCCTCGAAGAACTTCCCGCCCTGGAAGCTCGCGTAGCCGTTCTGGCCCAGGAGTGCCGGGAGCGTGGTGAAGCCCAGGATCGCCTCGGCATGCGGGCGCACCACGCCTTCGCGCGCGAGCTGCTCGAGGCGCGAGGTCCACTGCACGGGGTGGAGGCCGGTGAGCAGCGAGCGCAGCGAGGGGCGGCACAGGCTCGCCGTGGCGTAGCCGTTGCGGAAGACCGTCCCCTCCGCGGCGAGGCGGTCGAGGTTCGGCGTCTGCACGACCGGCGAGCCCATGAAGCCCGAGTCCGGATAGCCGTGGTCGTCGCCGATCACGAGGACGAAATTCGGACGCTCCGCGCTCCCTCCCGCCCGGCAGGCGCCGGCGAACGCCGCCGCGAGAAGCAGGAGGGCCCGGAGCGGCATGCGCGTCATAATGAGGGGGCGGGGCCGCCTCCGCCAGCGCCCGATCGGCGCGGGAACGCGGTCCCGGGGGACGGGAGAGCCGTGAGCCGGATCCGCTTCCGCAGCGACGACCTGCGCAGCGCGGGCTGACCTTGCGCGGCCGCTCGACGCTCCTGCGCTACTGGCTCTTCCAGCTCCCGGGCGCCCTCGCGGTGGCGGGGTTGCTCGTGCTGCTCGTGCATGGGTGGGGCCTCGCGCCGCGCCTCGCGGTCCTCTTCCTGGCGCTCTGGGTGCTGAAGGACCTCGCGCTCTATCCGCTCGTGAGCAAGGCCTACGAGCCCCGGAGCGGCGGAGGCGCCGACGCGCTGCTCGGCGCCCTCGCGACGGCCCGCGAGCGGCTCGACCCGGAGGGCTACGTCCGCGTGGGGCACGAGCTCTGGCGCGCGCGCCTGCGCGAGGGAGTCGCCGAGCGGGGCGCCGCGGTGCGCGTCCTGGCCGTGCGCGGGCTCACGCTCGTGGTCGAGGTCGCCGATCCCGAGGAGCGGCCGTGAACCGACTCGCGCTCGCAGTGCACGGCGGAGCGGGAGCGCAGGGGCGCGGGAGCCGCGCGCCGGCCGAGGAGGAGGCCATCCGGCGCGCGATCGCCGAGTGCCTGGCGGCCGGCCACGCCGCGCTCGCCGCGGGCGCGTCGGCGCTCGACGTGGTCGAGCGCGCCGTCGCGCGCCTCGAGGACGACCCGCACTTCAACGCCGGCCGCGGCTCGGCGCTCACGATCGAGGGCCGGGTCGAGATGGACGCGAGCATCATGGACGGCCGCTCGCGCGCGGCGGGTGCCGTGGCCGGCGTGACTCGCATCGCGAACCCCGTCGCCGCGGCGCGGCTCGTGATGGAGCGCTCTCCCCACGTGCTCCTCGCCGGCGAGGCCGCGGACCGCTTCGCCCTCGCGCACGGGGCAAAGGCCGCCGACCCCGCGAGCCTGGTGACCGACGAGCGCCGGCGCGAGCTCGAGCGCCTGCGCGCGGGCAAGCACCCCTCGGCATCGGCCGGGACGGGGCGCCCTGCTGCGGGCACCGTCGGCGCCGTGGCCCGCGACGCGAACGGGCACCTCGCCGCCGCCACCTCGACGGGCGGCCAGACCGGGCAGCTCCCCGGGCGCGTCGGCGATTCGGCCGTGATCGGCGCCGGCACCTGGGCCGACGATGCCACCTGCGCCGTCTCCGGGACCGGGCACGGCGAGGCGTTCATCCGCTGCGCCCTCGCCCACGAGATCGACACGCTCGTCCGCTTCCTGCGCATCCCACTCGACGCGGCCTGCGCCGCGGCGCTCGCGCGGGTGGCCGAGCTCGGGAGCACGGGGGGCTGCATCGCGGCGGACGCCCACGGGAGCCTGGCCCTGCGCTTCAACACGGCCGGCATGCTGCGCGGCTGGATCGACGCGAGCGGCCGCGCCCGGGTCGCGATCTACGCCGAGGAGTGACACCCGGAGGGAGCATGGCTCGGAAACCGCGTCGGGTCCTGCGCTGCGTCTCGCCGGTCGACGGCCGAGTGGTGGCCGAGCGGCCGCTCGCGAGCGGGGCGGAGATCGCTGAGTGCCTCGAGCGAGCGCGGCATGCCCAGGCGCGCTGGCGGCGCGTCCCGGTCGCCGAGCGCGCCGCCGCCTGCTCGCGCCTGGTCGACGCCTTCGTGGCGAAAGGGCCCGAGATCGCGGCCGAGATCACCTGGCAGATGGGCCGCCCGATCCGGCACAGCCCGAACGAGGTGCGCGGCTTCGAGGAGCGCGCCCGCTACATGATCGGCGTGGCCGAGGAGGCGCTCGCGCCGATCGGGTGCGGGCCGAAGCCCGGCTTCCACCGATTCATCCGCCGCGAGCCGCTCGGCATGGTCCTCACCATCGCGCCGTGGAACTATCCGTATCTCACGGCCGTCAACTCGGTCGTGCCGGCCCTCCTCGCCGGAAACGCCGTCGTCGTGCGCCACTCCGCGCAGACGCCCCTCTGCTCGGAGCGCATGGCGGAGGCGGGCCTGGCCGCCGGGCTCGAGCCGGGCCTGCTCCAGGCGCTCCACGCGAGCCATCGCGACACCGAGCGCCTCGTCGCCGGCGCCGGCGTCGACCACGTCGCCTTCACCGGCTCGGTCGGAGCCGGCCGGGCGGTGCAGCGCGCCGCCGCGGCCCGCTTCATCGGCGTGGGCCTCGAGCTCGGGGGCAAGGACCCGGCCTACGTGCGCGCGGACGCCGACCTGGCGCACGCCGTCCCGAACCTCGTCGATGGAGCCTTCTACAACGCGGGGCAGTCCTGCTGCGGGATCGAACGCATCTACGTCCACGCGGCGGTCCACGACGCCTTCGTCGAGGCCGCCGTCGCGCTCGCGCGGCGCTACCGGCTCGGGGACCCGACGGATCCCGAGGTCGATCTCGGACCCATGGTGCGCGCCGAGGCCGCCGCGCTCGTGCGCGAGCAGACCGCGCAGGCCGTCGCTCGCGGCGCCCGCGCGCTCGTCGACCCGGGCGAGTTCCCGGCCGACGCCCCCGGCACGCCGTACCTCGCCCCGCAGGTCCTGGTCGACGTCGACCACGGCATGCGCGTCATGACCGAGGAGAGCTTCGGCCCGGTCGTCGGGATCCAGCGCGTTCGCGACGACGACGAGGCCGTCGACCTGATGAACGACAGCCCCTACGGTCTCACGGCGAGCGTCTGGACCCGCGACGAGTCCGCCGCCCTCGCGCTCGGCGAGCGTGTCGACACCGGTACCTGGTTCATGAACCGCTGCGACCATCTCGACCCCGCCCTCGCCTGGACCGGCGTCAAGGACTCGGGCCGCGGTTGCACCCTCTCGCGGCTCGGCTTCGAGGCGCTGACGCGCCCGAAGTCCTTCCATCTGCGCCTCGGCTAGCCCCCGGGCGCGAGTTCGGCCCGGCGCCCCGGGCTTCAGCGCTTGCGCACGACGAGCTCGACCTTGGGCTGGAGCGGCCAGGCGGCGTAGTGCGCGGCTTCGAGCTCGAGGCCCGCCTCGGCGAGCAGGCGGCGCGCGCGCTCGAGCGGGATGGCCTTCCGCCCGAGGCGGCCGCGGCGGATCGGCGTCTCGACGAAGGCGTAGACGATCAGGCCTCGACGAGCCACGCGGGCCAAGCTCCGGAGCAGCGCGAGCCGGCGTGCATCGCTGCGCATGTGGTGGAAGAGCCGGTGCGAGACCACCCAGTCGAAGGCCCCGTCGGCATGGCGAAGCTGGAAGGCATCGCCCGTTTCGCCGACGCGCGCGGGGTCGCCCCGGCGGTAGACGCCGAGCATCGCCTCGGAGCGATCCACGCCCACCACCTCGCGGAAGCGCGCGCGCAAGAGCGGATCGAGGCGGCCGGTGCCGCAGGGGCAATCGAGCACGCGCTGGCCCTCGGCGTGGCCGAGCGCGCGCGCGAAAGCGAGCGACTCGAGCCAGCGATAGAGGCGCCGCAGGCCGCGGGCGCTCCGGAACCTGCGCTCGTAGCCCTCCGCCGCGAGGAACAGGCGCAGCTGCTCGGCCCGGTCGACGCTCTGCTCGGGGGGCACGCGGAGCGTGTCGGTCGAACCGCAGAGGCGATGGAGTCACGCCCGCTCGGGTCGTGCGGCCTCGCGTCCGGCTCATGCACCTGCAACGACGCTGTAACGGCGCGCGTAGAGCACTCTGCGTCGGGCGGCGGGCGGCGCGAGCGAACGGCCCCGAACGATCCGGCGTCCGCGCGGTCGCGCATGGACGTTGCGCGCACCGAGCGCGGGCGCGCAGACTCGGGCCGGCGGGCGCGGCTTCCGCGCGGGGAGGCGACGGGTGGAGGGACGGGACGAGGCGGGGCGATCGGAGCTCCTGGCGGGGCTCGTGGGCGGGAGCAAGGCGATGGGCGAGCTGCGCGGGCAGCTCGCGGCGGTGGCGACGATCGACTCGACGCTGCTCCTCACCGGGGAGACCGGCACGGGCAAGGGTCTCGTCGCGCGGCTGGTGCACCGGCTCTCGCCGCGCCCGGAGCGGCCCTTCGTGCACGTCGACTGCGCCGCGCTCTCGCCGACGATCATCGAGAGCGAGCTCTTCGGACACGAGCGCGGCGCCTTCACGAGCGCGGCGGGCCGGCACACCGGGCGTTTCGAGCTCGCGGGCGAAGGGACGATCTTCCTGGACGAGATCGGAGACCTCGACCCAAAGCTCCAGTCGAAGCTCCTGCGCGTGCTCGACGACCGGCGCTACGAGCGGCTCGGCGGTGTGGAGACGCTCGCGATGCGCGCGCGGATCGTCGCCGCCACCAGCCACGACCTGCGCCGCGCCGTCCGCGAGGGGGGCTTCCGGGCCGATCTCTACTACCGGCTCGCCGTCTTCCACCTCGTGCTCCCGCCGCTGCGCGAGCGGCCCGAGGACCTGCCCGCGCTCGTCGCCGCGGGGCTCGACCGCCTCGCGCGCCGGCTCGGCCTCGCCCGCCCGCTCGCGACAGAGGCCTTCCACGCCCGGCTCCTGCTGCACCCCTGGCCCGGCAACGTCCGCGAGCTCATGAACGCGCTCGAGCGCGTGCTGGTGCGCACGCGGAGCCGGTGTCTCTCCGCCGCGGACCTCGACGGCGTGCTCGAGGCCGAGCTCGTGCAGCGAGCGGCGGGAGCCCTGCCGGCAGCGGCGTTGGAGCCGGCGCAGGCCGGCGCTCGCCCCGGGATCCAGGAGCCCCCACCCCCGCCCGCGACCCGCCGCGAGATGGTGTCGGCCCGCGAGGCGACGGAGCGCGGCGAGATCCTGGAGGCGCTGCGCGCCACGCGCGGCAACGTGAACCGCGCGGCCGAGCGCCTGCGCATGGCGCGCGGGACGCTGCGCTACCGCATGCGGAAGTACGGGATCGACGAGAGCGCCTGAGCGGAGCCTGGATCGGGTCCGGGCGCGACCTATCCTCCGCGTGCATCGATGCCCCGGCCGAAGATCCCGCGCGGAGCGCTCCGGCTCGCGGTCTGCTCCGCGGCGGCGGCGCTGCTCGCTTGCGCCGCGCAGCGGCTCGCGCTCCGCACGGCGGAACCACCCGCGGCGTGCGCGCTTCGCCCCATCCCGGCCGGCGGGCCCGACCCGTCGGCCCCCGGGCACGAGATCGCGATCGCGGCGATGGGCGGGGACCCAGCCGCGCTGGACGACACGCAGTGGGAGGAGCTCGCGCAGGAGTTCTGGCCGCAGTGGCGGGTCTATCGGCTCGTCGATCAGGCCCATCCCTCGCGGGTGATCGCAGCGGCGGTCGACCGGCGCGGGCGCGCGGTCGAGCTCACCCACCGCCGGCCGCTGGCGCGCGAGAACCCGGCGCTCGCCTGCTTCAACGCGCTCTCGAAGCGCGAGGGCGTGCGCGTCGGGCGCGGCAACGTGGAGGCGTACCTGGCCTTCTTCCTCTGGACGCAGCTCCCCGACGTCGAGCAGTTCCTGCGCGGCCGCGCGGACGCCGAGGCGGTGCTGGCCCACCCCTGGCAGAGCCGCCACGACGAGTACCTGCTCGCGCAGCTCGAGGGGACGATCGAGCCACCCTTCGAGGTGCGGGCGACCGGGAGGGGGTTCGCCGCCACCGCCTTGGACTGGCATTGGTCGCGGGGCGTCGTCTACCGCTACGACCTCGACGTCGGCGCCGACGGCGAGGTGCGCTTCCGGCAGGCTCCCTTCGGCTCGCAGAAGCCGCGCGAGGGTCCGACCTCCACCGCCAGCTGCTTCGCCGTGCACCCCGACGGGCTCGTGCTCACGGCAAGCCACGCGGTCGCGGGAGCGCACGCGATCACGCTGCGCTTCCCCTCGGGCGAGGAGCGCGCGGCGACCCTCGAGCGCGCCGCGCCCGAGTCCGACCTCGCGCTGCTGCGCGTCGCGGCGGAGCTCCCCGCGCACCTTCCGCTCGCCGAGCGCGAGCCCGCGCTCGGGGAGGCGGTCTTCACGCTCGGCTTCCCCGGCCCGCGCCTGCTCTGGTCGGAGCCCGAGTACGGCGCGGGCACGGTGCGCGGGCACGGCAGCGCGCCCTTCCTGATCGAGACGGACGTACCGGCGCGCGCGGGCAACTCGGGCGGGCCGCTCGTCGACGAGCGCGGTCTCGTGGTGGGCGTTCTCTCGCGCATCGCGGCGACGCCCGACGACCGCTGGCGCGGGACCTTCGCGGTGCGCGCCGCCGAGGCGCGCGCGCTCCTCGAAGCCGTGCCCGAGCCGCCGCCTCCCGCCGCGACCCGCGAGCAGGCCCTGGCGCGCGTGCGCGCCGCGGTCTGCGAGGTGGAGGTCGAGCTCGTCGACGCCGCGGAGCCCTCGGCCGACGCCCGCTAGTGTAGTGTCCCATATTTGTATTGACTTATAATGCCGAGGGACGCTAGGGTGGGGGCATGAGAATCGCCCCGCCGATCAGCTTGTCGCCCGACGAGAAGGTCGCGCTAGCCAAGTGGGCGCAGGGCAGAAGCATCCCCGCCCGGCTGGTCCAACGAGCGCGGATCATCCAACGCGCGGCGGCGGGGGCGCAGAGCAAGGATATTGCGCAAGCACTGGGCGTCTCTCGGCCGACCGTGCAGCTGTGGAGAGACCGGTTCCTGGCCCTGCGCTTGGCGGGACTGGAGAAAGACGCCCCGCGCCCCGGGCGCATTCCGGACATCCCCGAGGCGAAAGTCCGCGCGGTCGTCGAAGCCACCGTGCAGACGACGCCACCGAACGCGACCCACTGGAGCACGCGGAGCATGGCGCAAACGCAGGGGCTCAGCCGGATGGCGGTCCAGCGGATCTGGAAGCAGCATCATCTGAAGCCCCACCTGGTCCGGACCTTCAAGATCAGCCGCGACAAGCAGTTCGTCGAGAAGCTCCACGACGTGGTCGGGCTGTATCTCAATCCGCCGGAGCGATCGCTGGTCCTCTGCGTCGACGAGAAAAGCCAGATCCAGGCGCTCGATCGCACCCAGCCAGGCCTGCCGATGAAGAAGGGGCGCTGCGGCACCATGACGCACGACTACAAGCGCAACGGCACGACCACGCTGTTCGCCGCCCTCAGCATGCTCGACGGCAAGGTCATCGGCGACTGCATGCCGCGCCACCGCCATCAGGAATTCATCCGCTTCCTCATCAAGATCAACGCCGAGACCGTGCCGGAACTCGACTTGCATCTCATCATCGACAACTACGCGACCCACAAACATCCGCGCGTGAAGTCCTGGCTGCGGCGCCATCCCCGGTTCCACCTGCACTTCATCCCGACGTCGAGCTCCTGGTTGAACAGGGTGGAGCGGTGGTTCCGCGAGATCACCGACAAGCGCATCCGCCGCGGCAGCTTCGCCAGCGTTCCCGAACTGATCGCTGCCATCGAAGCGTACCTGGCCGGGCACAATCAGAATCCCCGCATCTTCACCTGGACCGAGACCGCGGAACGCATCCTGGCGAAAGTCGCCAAAAGTAAAGAAGTGTTGGGGACACTACACTAGGGCAAGCGAACCGCGCGCAGCGAGCGCAAGCGGAGCGCGCAGCGAGCCGAAGGCGAGCGAAGGCAGGCCCCTGCCGGGCCTGCGAGCGAAGGGCCAGAGCTACCGCCTGCCCCCCATCGACGCGGCCAGCGCCTTCGCGAGCTCGCCGTCGACCCTCAGGATCGCCGCGTCCCGGCGCACCGCCTGCCACCAGCGCGCGAGCGGCGCGCGCTCGGCCGTCGGGTCCTTGTCACCGAGCATCGGCTGCAGGCGCGTCGCGAAGAAGAAGAGCGGGAAGAGCGCGCAGTCGGCGAGCGTGAGCTCCGCCCCCACCGCGAGCGGGCCGGGCCCGAGGAAGGCCGCGAGCTGGTCGTAGCGCGGGCGCAGCTCCTCGAGTCGCGCCGAGACCACCGAGGCATCGCGCTGCGCGGGGTTCACCTGCCCGAAGAGCGCGACGAGCGGCGGCACGAAGTAGAGGTCGGCGAAGTGGACGAGCAGGCGCATGCGCGCGCGCGCCACGGGGTCCGCGGGCCGCAGCGCCGGCTCGGGGAAGCGGTCCTCCAGGTACTCGCCGATCACCGCCGACTCGGGCAGCACGAAGCCGTCGTCGAGCTGGAGCGCGGGCACCTTCCCGGTCGGGTTCAGCTTCTTGTAGCTCTCGCTCCCGAGCCCGCCGGGCGGGTCCACGAGCTCGACCGGGAGCTGCTTGGCGTAGATCTGGATCCGGCAGCGCGCGGCGAAGGGCGAGAGGGCGACGTTGTAGAGCTTCACGGGGGGCCTCCTGCGGACGTGCGCGCGGAGCATACCCGACGCGCCCGCCCGGGGCCTCCGCTCCGGGGCCTAGGAGCCTGACCCAAGACTGGCGCGGTAAGGCCCGGGCGCCGAGGCGCGCCGCTGGCAAGGCGCGCGACCGAGCCGTAGCGGGAGCTACGGCGCATGGGCCCAAGCCCGAAGGGCGCGGGAGTAGACGGGACCGCCAGCGGCGATGCATCGGCGGCCGGACGGCGGGCCAGTCTTGGGTCAGGCTGCTAGTTCCGGCTGCGCGACGCCGGCTCGTTGAAGTAGGACCAGGGAAACTCGGGCTGGACGATCGGCTGGAAGCCGGCCGGGACCGGGAGCGGGCAGGTCACGAACTCGTAGACCCCGACGAGCTCCCGCACCACGATCATGCCGAGGCCTTGCACGAAGCCGAGCGAGAAGCCCCAGCCGTAGCCTCGCTCGCGGCTCACCTTCACGATGTTGCCGGGAACCTCGAGGAAGCCGGTCGTCATGGCGGCGAGGCCGCGGCCGACCTTGCGGGCAGCGGACTGGGCCTCTGCGGTGGCGGGCAGCGCGAGCAGGCTGACGGCGAGGGCAGCGCACGCGAAGCGCGCCACGAGCGTGGACGGGGTCATGACTCCTCCCTGGATGCGATCGGTGTCGCGATCGGATGCGTGGATCCGCGGGGGTCCCGCGGAAATATGCCACGGGCATCATCGCCCGGCCGCGCCGCGGCGCCGTGACGGGGGTCACAGCGGGGGAGATCTCCTACGCAGCCTCCACCAGTCCCGCCACGATCTTCCCGATCGCCTGCTCCGCGATCGCGACCATCTCGGCGTCGGTCCGGTCCTGGATCGGGTGGCTCACGTAGACGACCCCCGGCTCGGCGCCGAGCGCCCGCGCCTGGGCGGAGACGCCGTCTTCGAACTCGACCGTGGCGACGAAGATCGCCGGGATGCCGCGGGCCTCGAGGTCGACCGTGTCGTGCACACTGCACGACGCGCAGCTGCCTCAGTCGGCGAGCGCCTCCACGACGGCGTCGCAGCGCGTCGCGATCTCCTGGCGCTGGTCGATCGGCGCGGGCTTCGTGAAGGTGGGCTTGCGGAAGCGCAGGACGTCGGCGCCGCGCGCGCGAAGCAGCGCCTCGACCCGGTCGAGGAAGACGTCGCCGCGCGCCTTCGAGATGTCGAGCAGCCCGATCCGGCGGCCCTCGAGCGAGCCGAGGCGCGGGAGCCTCGCCCGCGTGGCCCGGCTGCGCTCGCCGGTGGGATCGAGGACGACCCGGGGGCGGACATCGCTCATGGACGGATCTCCCGCAGGGTGGGCTGGCTCCCGGCCGGGCCGCTGGCCCAGCCGCCGATCATGGCCGAGAAGAGGCCCGCCTCGCCACCGCAGTGGACGAGCAGGAGGCCGCCCGGCCGGAACTTGGGGATCGTCGCAGTGCGCACGCCCTCGGGCAGGCCCTCGGCGATCCCGCCGGCGCCGCGCACCAGCTCGGCCCCGGGGATCGCGAGCAGCGCGTGGAGGCGATCCAGCAGCTCCTTCCGGCTCCAGCCCGCCTCGCGGAAGACGCGCGCGTGCTCGGGGCCGACGGCGAGGATGCAGTCGAAGGCGAGCGCGAGCTTCGGGTGGTGGAGCGTGCGCAGGCAGGCGGCGAAGCTCTTCGCGAGCGACTCCGGGTCGCGCGAGATCTGGTCGACGATCGAGCGCGGGCCCTCGCCGGCGAAGACGGTGACCGTGCTCGCGCCCGGGCGTCCGCCGAGCGAGACGCCGAGCGGCTCCCAGGGCGAGCCCTCCTCGTCCTCGGCGAAGCAGAAGGCGAGCTTGCCGGGGTTCCCGAAGGTCGCGCGGTCGACCTCGCCGGGGCGCCCGCCGCCGACGTTGCGCACCACGAGCTGGAGCGCGCGGCCGATCGCGAGGTTCGCGCGGTTGCCCTGGCCGAAGACATTGCGGCCCGAGCCCAGGCCGATCGCGCGGCGGATCGGGCCGTTCACGACGAGTACCGGGCCCACGGGCATCGTCGTCGCGAGCACTCCGTGCATGTTGAACTCGTCGGTGCAGGCGGCCTCGACGGCGGCGAGCACCACCGGCAGGTGCTCGGGCCGGCAGCCCGCGAGCACCGCGTTGATCGCGACCTTCTCGACCGTGCACGGGACGAGGTCGGGCGGCACCACCGCGACGACCTCCGCGGGGTCGCGGGTCGTGCCCTCGAGCAGGGCGAGGACGCGCTCCTCGGTCGGCGGCACGACCGGGAGCCCGTCGCTCCAGCCGCGGACGTGGAGCGCTTCGATCTCGTCCTCGAGCGGAGCGAGCTCGACCCGCCGCGCGCGGAGCTTCGCGGCCCCGTAGCGCGCGGCGAGCTTCGGCGCGAGGTCCGGGTCCTCGGAGCGCGAGCCGCAGCCGGGGCGGAGCTCCGGAAGCCCGGGCCCGAGGCCGCGCAGGCCCGTGAGCTCCTCCCAGTCGCCGCGGTGCCAGCCGACGGCGCGCGCGGTCTCGACTCCCTCCTCGACACGCAGGAGCGTCGGGACCGCCTCGATCCGGTGGTGCCAGGAGACGGCGAGCTCGCGGTCGTCGACGGCCGGCACGCCCTCGGGAAACGCCGGATCGTCCTGGGTGTAGACGGTGAGCGGTGTCCGCGTCGCGAGCTCGCGGAGCACGGGCGCCACGAGCGCGCAGGTCGGGCACTCGCGCTTCACGAAGGCGACGAGACCCGAGGCGAGCGGGGGCGCGCCGGCCCGCGGCGAAGGCAGGGCGGAGGCGCGCGCGACGGCCGTGGCCATTGGCCGGGAGCCTACACCCGCCGCGGAGGGCGGAGGAGCACGAGCGACGAGCGGCCGGCCCACTCCGCGAAGGACGGGCGCCGCTCGCGCATGCGCGTCTCGATCATCGGCAGGCTCACGAAGCGGAACATCAGCGAGATCGCGAGGGGGCCCGCGATCGTCCACCAGAGCCCCGGCGCGGCCGCGACACCGAAGAGCCAGAGGCCCCACCAGAAGCCCATCTCGCCCAGATAGTTCGGGTGGCGCGACCAGGCCCAGAGGCCGCTCTGCAGGAACTCGCCCGGCGGCCGGCCCCCGGCCCGGAAACGGCGGAGCTGCTCGTCGGCGGTCGCCTCGAGCGCGATCGCGCCGGCCGTGACGAGCGCCGCGAGCCCGTCGAGCGGGCCGAGCGGGCGCCCGGGCACGCACACCGCCGCGTAGACCGGGAGCAGCCCGCCGAAGACCCAGAAGGTCGGGAGCCCGTGGAGGCCCACGAAGCTCACGAGCCAGTAGGCGCGGCCCGTCGTCTTGCGCAGGTCGACGTAGCGCCAGTCCTCGTGCTCGAGCCCGCGCCAGCCGCGCGCCCAGTTCCAGGTGAGTCGCGCCCCCCAGGACGCGATCGCGAGCAGCACCAGCGCCTGGCGGGCGCCGACCGCCCCTTCGCCGACCGCCGTCCAGTAGAGCGCGATCGGAAGCGGCGCGACGCTCCAGTAGGCGTCGTAGAAGCTCGAGTTCCGGAAGGCGAGGCTGAAGGAAAAGATCGCGAGCGTGGCCGCGACGTCGGCGGCGAGGGCGACCGCCAGCGGGTGTTCGACCGGCGCGGCGAGCCCCGCGGCGATCGCCACGACCAGCGCCGAGGCGTAGGCGACGGCGACCGCGCGGAGGGGATCCTTCACGCCGGGCATCATACAGCCTCGTGGCCCCCGAGGAGCTCCACCAGCCGATCCTCCAGCGCGAGCGCGTCGCGACGCCCGAGCGTCACGAGCTCCGCGGTGAAGCAGCGGTCGAAGAGGAGATAGGAGAGGAGGTCGGCCTCCTCCAGCGGGACGCCGCGCAGCGCCGTGCGCGCGACCAGCGCGGGCAGGAAGCCGAGCGAGCGGGTGCGCCCCCCGCGCATGCAGTGGGCCGCGATGCGCCCGACGTCGTCGCTCGGGCGGATCACGACCGCCTCGACGCGCCGGAAGCCCACGCCGCGCTGCTCGGCCACCGCGACGTTGATGCGCGGGAGGAAGTCCGGGCCGAAGACGCGCGTGCCGTGCTCGATCCAGGCGTTCACGAGCTGCATGCGGTGGAGCTCGTACTCGAGCTGGTCGAGCAGCAGCGCGTCGAGGACCTTGCCGAGCAGGAAGGCCGGCTGCGTGATCGCCTCCTCGGGGAAGTCGGGCCCGTCGCCCGCCGGGGCGTGCTTGAGCGCCACCACGACCACGCGGTCCGCACGCAGACGCAGGACCGGCGAGAGGGGCGTGTTGAGGCGCAGGCCGCCGTCGACGTAGTAGCGCTCGCCGATCCGGATCGCCGGAAACAGGAAGGGCAGCGCGGCCGACGCGCGAACGTGTCGTTCGCCGATCTCGGCCCGGATCGCCCGCGCGTTCGGGTCGAAGGACCAGGGGCCCGGGTCGGCGAGCGGGCCGTCCATGAAGACCGTGACCCGGCCGCTGCGCACCTCGGTGCACGAGACGCAGAGGGCCCCAGGACGGCTGCGCTCGAGGTTGGCCGGGAGCCCCGCCCACGGGATGCGCTCCGCGACCATCTGCTCGAGCGGAGAGACGTCGACGAGCCCCCCGACGGACTCGGCGCGCGCGGGCCCGGGCGCGGGGCGGCGCAGCGGGCGGATGCCGAGGGCGCGCAGAGGGATCCCGATCACGTCGGAGGCCTTGAGATGGAGGACGTCGCCGAGGTCCATCTCGGTCCACGTCCGGACCAGCCGGCGGACGCGCTCGGCCGGCTCCTCCTCCGAGGTCGCCGCCACGTAGGCGGCGTGGATCGCTCCGACCGAGGTGCCGCTCACGACGTCGAAGTCGCAGCCGGGCGGGAGCCGCGGCAGCACCCGCTCGAAGAGCGTCGCGAGGACTCCCGCCTCGTAGGCTCCGCGCGCGCCGCCTCCCGCGAGCACGAGCGCCGTGCGATGCCGCGGCTCGTCCATGGGGGGTGGACGCTAACATGGCCCGGCCATGACGCCCCGGGAACGCGCGGGCGCCGCGCTCAGGGACGCGGGGTAGGAAGGCGGCGCTCCACCAGTAGGCCGTGGAGCGCGTCGAGCAGGGCGGCGTCGCTGAAGGGCTTGCCGAGAAAGCGGCAGCGCGCCACCGGACCCCGCGGCGACTGGAGCGCCTCGACGGCGGTGCCGGAGACGAAGAGGACCGGGAGCGCCGCCTGGCCGGCCGCGAGGCGGCGCGCGAGGTCGATCCCGCCGAGGCGCGGCATGTCCACGTCGGTCACGAGCGCGTCGAAGCGCTGTCTCGTCGCGAGCTCGAGCGCCTCGCCTCCATCGCCGGCCTCGACCACCTCGTATCCGCCCTCGCGCAGCGCCCGCGCGAGCGCGCGGCGCACGCCGGCCTCGTCCTCGACGACGAGCACCGCGCCGCGGCCGTGCGGCGACGCCGCCGCGCCCGGAGCCTCCTCCGCCGCCGTCGCGAGCGAGCGCGACTCGGGCAGGAGCACGCGGAAGGTGGAGCCGCGGCCGGGCTCGCTCTGCACGGCGATCGCGCCGCGGCACTCCTGCACGATCCCGTAGCAGGTCGCGAGGCCGAGGCCCGTGCCCCTGCCGGGCTCCTTGGTGGTGAAGAAGGGCTCGAAAATCCGCTCGCGCACGCCGGGCTCGATCCCGACGCCGGTGTCGCAGACCGCGAGCTCGACGTGGGGGCCCGGGCGCAGGCCGAGCGCCGCCGCCTCGGCATGCGCGACCTCGCGCGTCGAGACGGAGAGCGTGAGGCGCCCCCCGTCGGGCATCGCGTCGCGCGCGTTCACCACCAGGTTCACGATCACCTGCTGGAGCTGCACCGGGTCCGCGACGATCCGCGCGCCGGCGTGCCGGTCCACGATCCCGAGCTCGATCGAGCTCGGGATGAGGGGGCGCAGGAGCGCCTCCATCTCCTCGACCACGCCGGAGACCTCGAGCGGGCGCGGCGAGGCCGGCGTGCGCCGCGAGAAGGCGAGGAGCCCGCGCGTGAGCTGGGCGCAGTGCTGCGCGGCCCGATGCAGGTCCACGAGCGCCGAGGCCACCTCGTCGTCCTCGGGCAGGCGGCGCATGGCGAAGCGGGCGTTGGCGAGCATCACGGTCAGCTGGTTGTTGAAGTCGTGCGCGATCCCGCCCGCGAGGGTGCCGAGCGCCTCCATCTTCTGGGCCTGCGAGAGCTGCTGCTGGCTCGCCTCGAGGCGCAGCTCGGCCCGCTTGCGGCGCAGCGCGCCGACGAAGAGCTCCGCCATGAGGCGCAGCACCGCGAGCGCCCCGTCGCTCCAGCGCGCGCGACTGCGGAGCCAGTGGAAGCCGAGCACCGCGTCGAGGCGCCCATCGACGTGGATCGGGATGCAGAGGTACGAGAGGACCCCGTCGGCCCGCATGTGCTCGAGCCATGCGCGCGCCTCCTCCGGCGCGTCTTCCACGCGGGGAAGGCCGACCAGCTCGCCGCGGGCGAGCCGCTCCACCACCCAGCGCTGCTGCTCCCGGTCCGCCAGGCCCATCCGATGCGGGCGCTGCGCGACGCCGGCCGCGCACCACTCGTAGAGCGCCGGACTCCCCGCGTCGCCGGAGCCGGCGACCAGGTAGCCGCGGTCGGCGCCCACGTAGGCCGCGGCCGCCTCGAGCCCGCGCCGGATCCCGACGTCGACCTCCTGGGCGCCGTGCTCGAGCAGCGCGCGCGCGAAGTCGCCCACCCGCCGCTCGACTTCGAGCTGCCGCGCCACCTCCTGCTCGAGATGCAGCCGGCGCACCGCGGCGCCGAAGACCTCGGCGACCAGGCGCAGGCGCGAGATCTCGGGAGCGTCCCAGCCGTCGCGCTCGCGGGGGCGCGAACCGCGAGCGAAGTCCAGGAAGCCGACCGCCCGGCCCTCGTGGTGGATGGGGAGCGCGAGATAGGCCGTGACGCCGTCCGCCTCGAAGGACTCGCGCTCGGCGCCCGCCTCGGGCGGGAGCTCCGCGATCCGCGGCAGGTGGAGCACCTCGCCCGCCGCGAGCTGCCGGGCGGACCAGCGGAACCTCTCGACCTCGCGCTTCCAGTCGACGATCTCCGGGCGCGGCGGCGTCCCCTCCGCGCACCACTGGTACGCCCCCGAGAGCCCCACCTGCGTGGGGCTCACCACGGTGAAACGGACGCGGTCGGCGTCGGCGAGCCGCGCGATGGTCGCGAGCCCGTCACGCATGGTGACCTCGAACTCGCCCGGCGCGACGTTCAGGAAGCGCCGCGAGAGCTCGGCGATCGTGCGGAAGCGCTCCTCGCGCTCGCTGGCGAGGTCGCGCACCGGAACCTCCCACGCAGGGGCCGGGCCCGCGCCGGAGGCGCGGTCGACGGGCTCCCGATCTTCAGCCGAGCGGCGCATGTGGAGGCGAAGCCCTCCCGGGAGTCCGGGGCGGATCTCCGGGGCTGATCGGCGCTTCGCGGGCGGGGGATTAGCCTTCGCAGCGCGGCCCGACGTCCCCCGAGCCGCCGCCCCCGGGGTCGCCTCCCGCGCTTCAGAACCAGTCGGCGGGCTCGGCCACCGCGGCGGCGGCGATCGCGAGGCACTCCTCGGCGGTCCCCCACGCGAGCGAGCGCTCCTTGCCGCGCAGCGTGAAGAAGTAGAGGTCGTTCTCCTCGATGACCCCGTTCCCGCCGTGGATCTGGTGCGCGAGCATCAGGACCTCGGGGGCCGCGCGCGAGGCCGACGCCTTCGCGAGCGCGACCTGCGCGTCGCTGGCCGTCCCGGCGTCGAGCGCCGAGAGCGCCTCGAAGGCCAGCAGGCGCGCGCTCGCGACGCGGATCGCCATGTTGGCGCAGTGGTGGCGCACGGCCTGGAAGGTCCCGATCGGGCGCCCGAACTGCTCGCGCACGCGCGCGTAGCGGACCGTCGCGTCGAGCGCCTGCGCCATGGCGCCCACGCACTGCACGGCGGCGAGCGCGCGGCCGACCCGCACGAGCGCGGCGAGCGCCTCGGGGCCCGCCACGCGGCGCGCCGGCGCCCCCTCGTAGCGCACGGCGCAGACGGGCGTGCGACCGATCGAGCAAAGCTTCTCGAAGCCGACGCCCGGGCCCGACGCGGCGACGAGGCAGAGGGCGGGCTCGCCTCCGACGCGGGCCGCGACCACGTGGTGGGTGGCGAGGTGCCCGTAGTCGACGTAGGCCTTCTCGCCGCTGAGGAGTCCGCCTTCGAGCGCGAGCGAGGGAGCGTCGAAGCGGTCGCTTGCCTCGAGGATCGCCGGCACGGGCCGCGCCTCGCCCGCGAGCGCGGCGCGGACGAGCGCCGCGCCCTCCGCTCCGCCGTGGTCCTGGAGCATGCGTCCCGCGACCACCACCTCGAGGATCGGCACGATCGCCGCGCGGCGCGCCAGCGCCTCGACGAGGAGGCCCGTATCGACGAGGGAGCCGCCGCCCCCGCCGAGCGCCTCGGCGAAGGGGAGCGCGAGCCAGCCCTGGCCGACGAGGGCCTTCCAGAGCGCCTCGTCGAAGGCACCCTCGCGCTCGAGCGCCCGGATGCGATCGAACGGCACCTCGCTTTCCAGGAAGGCGCGCACCGTCTCCTGGAGCAGCGTCTGGGTCTCGGTCAGGTCGAGGTTCACGTTCGCCCCCCGAGCCCGAGGCCCACGGCGGCCACGATGTCGCGCATCACCTCGTTCGTGCCCCCGCCGAAGCGGAAGATCGGCGAGAGGCGGAAGGTCCATTCGGCGCGCCCGCCGAAGGGCGCGCGCTCCCCGGAGGCGGCCGAGAGCCCGCCCGCGCGGCCGAGCAGCTCCATCGCGACGTTGGCGAGCTCGCTGCGCAGCTCCGTGGCCGAGATCTTCGCCATCGAGGCCTCGGCGATCGGCGTCTTGCCCTTCGCGATCAGCCAGGCGTTCTGGAGCGCGAGCACGCGGTGCTCGCGCAGGCGCAGCCAGAGCTCCGCGAGCCGCCGGCGCACGGTCGGGTCGGCGAGCTGCTCCGGGCGCTCGTCGCGCAGGTGGGCGACGAGCTCGTCGAAGAGCCGCGCGAGGGCGCCCGTCGCGGCGAGCCCTACCCGCTCGTGGTTGAGCGCGTGCATGATGATCGGCCAGCCGCGGTTCACCGCGCCGACCAGGTTTCGGGCGGGGACGCGCACGTCGTCGTAGAAGGTCTCGTTCGTGTGACCGCCGTACATCGTGTGCAGCGGCCGCACCGTCACACCCGAGGTCGCCTTCGGCACGATCAGGACCGAGATCCCGGCGTGCTTCGGCGCGTCGGGGTCGGTGCGGACCGCGAGCCAGAGGTGCGTCGCGACGTCGGCGAGCGAGGTCCAGGTCTTCTGGCCGTTCACGACCCACTCGTCGCCCACGCGCACGGCGCGCGTGCGCAGCGACGCGAGATCGGTCCCCGCGTTGGGCTCGCTGTAGCCGAGCGCGAAGACGAGCTCACCGCGGTAGATGCCGGGCAGGTACTCGCGCTTCTGCTCCTCGCTCCCGAAGGCGGCGAGCGTCGGCGCGACCGAGGTGAAGGTGAGGTTCCCGTAGGGCATGCCCCAGTACTCCATCTCCTCGACGAAGACGTAGTGGAAGAGCATGCTCCGCCCGCCGCCGCCGACCTCCTTCGGCCAGCACATGCGCATCCAGCCGCGCTCGTCGAGCGCGCGGTGGAAGGCGCGGATGCACGGGCCCGGCGCGCCGTAGCTCTCGGCGTACTCGCGCAGGAGCTCGGGCGTGCGCCACTCGCGGACGAACTCGCGCAGCTGCGCGCGGAACTCCCGGTACTCGGGCTCCCAGCCGAACTCCATCGGATCCTCCTCGCTCCCGGGCCGCCTCGTCGGGCGGGACTCTACCGCGCCGGGCGCGCGGCAGACTCGGGCCAGCGAGCCGCAGGCGAGCGGAGTGCGACTACTCGGGACTACTCGGGGTCGGAACCCCTTTCGCCAGCTCCACGATCTCCGGATCCGCGCTCAACACCGGGCATCCCTCGCTCGTCGGCAGCGGGGAGTGACCGTGCTTCACGTTCTCGCGCAGGAGACCGAGCGCCTCCTCTCGTTGCCCACGCTGGAGCAGCACGCAGGCCAGCTTGCGGCGATCGCCGGCCACCAGGGGATGCGCGTCGCCGTAGACCCCCAGATCGCCGATCAACAAGCCCCGAAGCTCCGCCTCGGCCTCCGAGAGGCGACCCCGTCTCTCGTGGATCGAGGCCAACGTCGATCGGGTGTCGAGGGTATTCGGGTGTCGCTCCCCCAGGACCCGCGTCTGGGCTGCGAGGAGTGGCACGAGCAGCTTCTCCGCGTCGGCCAGTCTTCCTCGAGCGAGGTAGACGGTCCCGAGCATCGAGCGCACGACCAGGGTATCGGGGTGATCGTCCGCCTGGGTCTCCTGCAGCACAGCGACGAGACGGCTCGCCATGGCCTCGGCTTCGTCGAGTCGCTGGGTGTCGAGGTAGACCTGGACGAGGTTGCTGAGCGCTACGCGCGTCGCGGCGGAACTGGGATCGTTCACCGCGAGCACTTCGAGGGAGAGATCCTCCGCCTCCTTCGAGCGATCCTGCGACACGTACGCGCTGGCGAGGTCGCTTCTCGCGAGCAGGGTTTCGGGGTGATCCGGACCGAGCGATCGCCTGCGCGCCTCGATGACCTCCAGGTAGAGCGCCTCCGCCTCGCCCGCGCGGCCCCAGTACCAGTAGGTGTTCGCGAGGTCGTGCATCGAGCGCAGCCGCGTGGGATCATCGGCCCTCATCTGGTCGCCGCCTGCTTCCAGAGCGCGCTTCAAGAGCGCCTCGGACTGCTCGTACAGGCCGAGCTTCTGATAGACGCGTCCCAGCTCCCCCATCAGGCGGGCGCGCACCAGCGGCTCCGCAGCGAGCTCGTTCTCGATGCGAGCTGCACCGCGATCGAGGATCTCGCGCGCCGTCACGGTGTTCCCGCGCGCCTCGCCGGGGTCCGACACCTGGAAGAGCCCGACCAGGAAGTCGGAGACGCGCTCGGCCGTCTCGGCCTCGCGGTTGGCGCGGGCGGCCTCTTGCGCGATGCGGAGCGCCTGCAGCGCCATCGCGGTCGCGAAGGCCAGCGCGAGCACGAAGGCCCCGACGAGGAGCCGGCGCCGGCGCCGGGTGCGCGCGAGCGCCGCCTTCGCCTCCTCGGCCTCGCGCCGGACGCGGCGTCCGGCCTCGCGCTCCGCGCGTCGCGGCTCGAGCGCGCGGAGCCGCTCCGCGATGCGCAGCGCATCGCCCGAGCGGTGCTGCGGGTTCCCGTCGACCGCCGCGGCGATCTCCTCGCGCAATAGCTCGTCCTCGACCTCGCGCTCCCAGCCGGGCGCGATCACGCGCTCGAAGCTCCCGATCGCGAGCTGATACAAGAGCACGCCGAGCGCGTACACGTCGGCCTGCAGCGTGACGGGCCTCCCCTCCAGGATCTCGGGAGCGAGGTAGGCGAGCGTCCCCGCCCCGCTGCTCCCGAGGTCCGGGTCGAGGAGCTCGGTGCGGAAGGTGATTCCCGCCTCGGCGAGCTTCCCGCGCTCGAGCAGCATGCCGATGCCGAAGTCCGTGAGCTGCGCGCGCGGGCGGCCGTCGCGGCCCGCGATGATCAGCACGTTCGCGGGCTTCACGTCCTTGTGCAGCACGCCCACCGAGTGCGCTGCGGCGAGCGCTTCGGCCACCTGGGCGGCGATCTCGAGGCGGTCGGGGAGAGGCACCGCGCCGATCCCGCCCTGCTCCCGGGCCCAGTCCGCGAGGCTGCCGCCCGCCGAGTACTCGGACTCGATGAAGTAGGGAGCCTCGTCCAGGTTCCAGTCGAGGATGCGCGTGATGTCGCGCCGATCGCCGAGCGTCTCCTTCAGCAGCCGGAAGAGCGTGATCTCGCGGCGCAGGCCGCGCAGGCTCTGCGCGTCGTAGCAGAACTTGAAGACGCGCGTCTCCCGGGTCCCGCGCTGCTCGGCCAGCCAGGACTCGCCGAAGCCGCCCTCGCCGAGCTTGCGCGCGAGCGCCCAGTTCGGACGCCCCGGGACTTCGACGCCGGGCGCGGGGCGCCAGCCGACGATCGTCGACTCGTCGGCGACGCGTCGCGCCTTGTCCGAGTCGGCCGGCGGAGCGAGCGCGGCCTCACCCGGCTCTGCGACCTCGAAGATCTCGATCCCCTCTTCGACGCCGGCCAGCTCGTAGCGGCCGTGGGCTACCCAACGAAGCGGCGGATCGCCCGTGCCGCCTCCCACCGCACCCCGCCGGGCGAGGTCGAAGGCCGCGCGCGTCAGCAGGATACGGCCCCCGCCGGCGAGCGACGCCACGCGCGCCGCGATCGCCTTGGCGAGGCCCTCGACCTCGAGCGGCTTCGCGCCGCGCCGCACGTCCTCGGGGGCGTTTTCGCGCAGCACGACCTCGCCGAGATGGATGCCGACGCGCGACGCCAGCGACAGCCCCGCCGCCGGGGCGAGCGCGCGCACTCGCTGCTGGTATTCGAGCGCGAAGCGCACCGCCAGGATGGGCCGCTCGAAGAGCAGCAGGAAGCCGTCGCTCTTGTCGATCTCGCGCCCCTCGCAGGCCCGCGCGAGCTCGCGGGCCGCGCGGTCGTGGCGCGCGAGCAGCTCGGCGGCCGCCTCGTCTCCCAGCCGTTGCACGAGCGGCGTGCTCGCGACGAGGTCGCAGACGAGGAGCGTGCGGACCGTGGTCGCAGCGGCAGCGCTCGGCGGGAGATCGCTCAATCCGTGGCTCCGCCGCCTGCGCGGCCCCGCCCGGCGCCGGGCCTCGGCGCCTCGCGCGCGAGGATAGGTCGCCGCGGCTGGGTCGCCTAGAAGAACGCCCGCCGGATCAGGCCCTGCTCGCGCGCCTTGCGCCAGGAGCCCCGGTGGCCCACCCGGGTCGACGGGTTCGATCGACCCATGCGCTTGACGCTCGCGCGGGTAGGAATTAGGCCTCCCTCAGGTAGGAATCGCATGGCGCCGCGGGGCACTCCGCTCGCGAAGAAGTCGCTGGTCGTCGATCCGGAAGCCCTCCGGGAGTGGGTCGAGATCGGCGGCTACCGGAACGAATCGGAGGCCGTCCGTGCCGCCGTCGACGCGGCCCTCGCGATCCGACGCATGAAGCGGGCGATCGGTCGCCTCCAGTCCCGGCGAACCTTCGGCCGGCGCCTCCGGTGAGCCGCCCACACACCGCAACGATCGACACGAGCGTCTGGGTGCCCTACCTGCGCGATCGGCGCTACGCCGCTGCCGTGGAGCCGCTCGTCGACGCCGGGCGGGTGTGGCTGCACAGCGTCGTGCTCCTCGAGCTCTACGCCGGCGTCGCCAGCGTCGAAGACGCTCGCGACGTGAACGAGCTCCGCGCGGCCGCGAGCAGCCGCGGACGCCTCTACCATCCCACGGAAGACGACCTCGTCGTGGCCGGACGCTGCAGGCGGCCGCTGAGGTCGGGCGCCCGAGATGTCAGGGGCGAGGCGCGGCGGGGGCGTCCCGGTTCGGGTCGATCTGCGGGCTCAGGCCGAAGTCGTCCTGGTTCATCGCGAGGACGCCTAGAAGAACGCGCGGGGGATCAGGCCCTTCTCGCGCGCCTCGCGCTCGAGGGGCTCGCGGAAGTCCGGGTGTGCGAGGCCGACGAGGGCCTTGGCGCGCTCGGGCACGGACTTGCCCTTCAGGTTCACCATGCCCCACTCGGTCACGACGTACATCATGTCCGTGCGCGGCGTCGTGACGATGTTGCCGGGCGTCAAGGCGTTCACGATGCGGCTCTCGCGCCGTCCGTTCTTCTCGTAGGTCGACGCCAGGCAGATGAAGGACTTGCCTCCGCGCGAGGCGTAGGCGCCGCGCACGAACTGGAGCTGGCCGCCCGTGCCGGAGATGTGGCGGATCCCGGCCGACTCGCTCGCGGCCTGGCCCTGGAGATCGATCTGCGTCGTGTTGTTGATCGCGACCACCGCGTCGTTCTGCTGGATGTTCTGCGGCAGGTTCGTGTAGTCGACGGGGAAGGTCTGCGCGCCCGGGTTGCGGTGAATGAACTCGTAGAGGCGGCGCGAGCCGCCCGCGAAGGTGAAGACCATCTGGTACGGGTTCAGGCGCTTGCGCGCGCCGGTGACGAGGCCCGCCTCGAAGAGATCGACCATCGAGTCGACCAGCATCTCGGTGTGGACGCCGAGGTCGCGGACGCCCGCGTGCTGGAGCGCCGCACAGACGGCGTTCGGCATGCCGCCGATCCCGATCTGGAGGCAGGCGCCGGGCTCGATCTCCGCGGCGATCTGCTCCGCGACCCTGCGGTCGACCTCGCTCGCCGGCGGGTTCAGCACCTCCGGGAGCGGCGCGTCCTCGCCCTCGATTGCGAAGTCGACCTCGCTCGCGTGCACCGCTTCCTGCGCGCCGTAGACCAGCGGGAAGGCCGGGCAGGTCTCCACGACGAGGACCTTCGCCCGCTCGGTCATGGCCTTGAGATAGGTGCAGCAGGGCCCGAAGTTGAAGTAGCCGTGCTCGTCCATCGGCGCGGTCTTGATGCACGCGACGTCGACCCGCTCGACGAAGCGGCGGTAGTAATCGGGCGCCTCGCCGAAGTTCATCGGGATGTAGCTCGCGCGCCCGGCGTCGTGCTGCTTGCGGTCCAGGGCGCTGAAGTGCCAGGAGAGGAAGCAGAAGTGCTCGCCGCTCGGGTCGGCCTCGATCACCGCGCGCGGGCGCATCGTGAAGTTGCCGCGGATCTTGACGCCGCGCAGCTCGTCCTTGCGCGCCGCGAGCGCGCGGTCGAAGAGGTCGGGCTGGCCGAGCATCGCGCCGTAGTCGACCCAGTCGCCGGAGCGGACCAGCGCGGCGGCCTCCGCGGCGGAGATGCGCGGCGGCGCTGCGCTCGGCAATCGGGCTCCCGTCACGCGGGCACGCCGCGGGCCGCCACCCGGTCGTCGAGGCGGAAGCGATCGAGGAACACCCTGGCGACTCCTTCCCTCGCGGCCGCCCATCGTAGAGAGCGGCCCACCCGCTTGTCGAGCGCGACGGCCCAGGCGCGCGCGGCCGGGTCAAGCGGGTCTTCCGCCGGGCCGATCAGGGCCGAATGCAGGAGACGCTCGCGTCCTGGCTCGCCGTGCCGGGCGGGATCCTGGTCCAGAGCCTCGCGGAGGTGATCGTCTACCCCGTCGACCCGGGCGAGCGGATCTTCTGGCTCTATCTCCTGACCTCGCTCGCGCTCGCCGGCGCCGTGTACCTCCGGTCCCGGCGCGCCGCGCCGCAGCGTCCGGGGATCCGCGGCTTCCTGCGCTTCTGCTTCCCGCCGGAGATCTGGAGGCACCCCTCCGCCTGGCTCGACGTGCGCTACTTCCTCGTGCACCAGATGCTGCGCGTCTGGATCTACGGCGCGCTCGTGCTCACGGTCTCGACCGCCAGCGCGGACGAGGTCGCGAGCGTCCTCCGCCGGCTCCTCGGCGACCCGCCGGCGCCGGCGCGCCCGATCGGCCTCGGCGGACGGGCCGCGATCGCGCTCGCGACGCTCGCGGCGACCGACTTCGCGAGCTTCCTCGTGCACTGGCTCCAGCACAAGGTCCCGCTGCTCTGGGCCTTCCACAAGGTGCACCACTCCGCGCCCGTGATGCACCCGCTCAGCAACTACCGCGAGCACTGGATCGACAACCTCGGCTACGCGCTCGTCCACGGCGCGACCTCCGGCGCCGCCGCGGGCGCGGCCCTGCAGCTCCACGGCCAGCCGGTCGGCGTCCTCGAGGTCCTCGGCGTGAACGCCTTCGTCGTCGTCTACAACGCCGCCGGCTACAACCTGCGCCACTCGCACCTGTGGCTCGCCTGGCCCGGCTGGCTCGGCTGGGTGCTCGGGAGCCCCGCCTACCACCAGATCCACCACAGCGTGGACCCGAGGCACCTCGACAAGAACTTCGCCTTCGCCTTCCCGATCTGGGATCGCCTCTTCGGGTCGGCCTACCTGCCGCGCGAGCCCGAGCCGCTCCGCTTCGGCCTCGCCGACGGGAGCGAATCCGAGTACCGGAGCGTGCTCCGCCTCTGGTTCCTCCCCTTCGCCGAGCTCCTGCGCCGCTCCCGTTCCCGAGGGCTCCTCACGGCCCGACGTTAGGCGGGAAAGACCCCTTGGGGCAGATCCAAGCCGCGGCAGCGCCCATGGCATCCTCCCGAAGCGCCCTGCGAGCCTGGTGATCGTACGCCACGCGGCGCCCCGGATCGGGGTATCATGCGGCCCCCAGCGAGGAGGCCCCATGCGGCTGCGCCCGGTACCCGGTCTCGTCCCCGCGGCGATCCTGATCGCGGGCTGCGCGACCCCGTTCGTGGACACCTGGAGGAGCCCCGAGTGGAGCGGCCCGCCGCTGCGCAACGTCCTGGTCGTGGGCAACGCGCAGAGCGAGGTCGCACGGCGGGCGTACGAGGACGCGATGAGCGCGCGCCTCGCAAAGATCGGCGTCCGGGCCGAGCCCTCCTACCGGCTGCTGCCCGGCGAGAGGCTCGAGCGGGAGGCGATCGCCCGCGCGGTCGCCGCGGGCGGGCACGACGGCCTGATCGCGGCCCGCCTCGTCGGCGTCGACCAGCGCGCGAGGTACGTCCCGGCCTCGCCGAGCCCCGTCGCGACCCGCCACGCCGGCTGGCGCTCCTGGGGCGGCTTCCACGAGCCCGGCAGCGTGAGGATCGACCAGGTCGCCCGCATCGAGACCCAGGCCTGGTCGCTCGCGGACGAGGGGACGATGGTCTGGGCCGGCTCGTCGGAGAAGGTGAACCCGCGCGACATTCCGCGCGTCGCGAGCTCGCTCGCCGACGCGACCGTCCGCACGCTCCAGGAGGCCGGGGTCCTGCCCGGCGAGTGACCCCACCGAGAGGAGGATCCATGTCCGTCCCGATGCCCGCGATCACCGCGCTCTACGCCGCCCTCCAGGGGCTCGTCATGCTCGGGCTCCTGATCCCGCTCGGCCGCCTGCGCTCCCGGACGAACGTCTCGCTCTACGACGGCGGCAACCCGGAGCTCGCGGCCGCGATCCGCCGCCACGCGAACTGGACCGAGTACGTGCCCTTCGCCCTGCTCCTGATGCTGCTGCTCGAGCTCTGCGCCGCCTCGGCGGGGCTCCTGCACGGGCTCGGCCTCGGACTCCTCGCGTCCCGCATCGTCCACCCCTTCGGGATCGATCCCGCCGTGATGCGCCGGCCGCTGCGCGGAATCGGCGCGGGCGGCACGATGATCGTGATCGCGGTCGCGAGCGTCGCGCTCCTGATCGAAACCTTCTAGGACCGCGGCCTCGGACGTGCAGGGCGACATCGCGCTCCAGGCGCTCGCGTTCCTCGTGCTCCTCTTCTCGCTCACGGTGCACGAGGCGGCGCACGCGTGGTCGGCCTGGCGCCTCGGCGACCCGACCGCGAAGATGCTCGGGCGCCTGTCGCTGAACCCCGCCGTGCACGTGGACCCGCTCGGGACGCTGCTCCTCCCGGGGCTCGCCATCGCGACGGGCGCCCCGGTGATCGGCTGGGCGAAGCCCGTCCCGGTGAACCTGCGCGCGCTCCGCCGCGGGAGGCGCGACTACGTGCTCGTCTCGGCGGCGGGACCGGCGAGCAACCTCGCGCTCGCCGTCGTGGCGGCCGCCGGCCTCGCCGCGCTCGGGACCGCAGCCCTCGAGGCGCCGCTCCTCGGCGAGGCGCTCTTCACCGCGCTGCGCATCAACCTGTTGCTCGCGCTCTTCAACATGATCCCGCTCCCGCCGCTCGACGGCGGGAACGTCCTCGGCGGGATCCTCCCGCCCGGCGCGCTCGCCACCTTCGAGCGCGTGCGGCCCTTCGGCATCGCGATCCTCTACGGCCTGATGCTGACCGGCGCGCTCTGGCAGGTGATCGGCCCGCCGTATTTGTTCATGCTGCGCCTGCTCACGTAGCGCGGCGGGCGAGGGTTGGGATGAGCGCCCCGATGGCGGAGCGGATCACCTGGGAGCAGGCGCTCGCGGCGCTGACCGGGCCGGGAGCCCCCTTCGAGCTCGCCCTGGCCGAGGTGGCGGGGCGACCGACGCGCGTCTTCCGCAAGGCGCCGCCCTCGCTGCGCGCGCTCTTCGCCGGGGCCCGCGCGCGCGGTGGCGAGACCTTCCTCGTCTACGAGGACGAACGCCGCTCCTTCGCCGAGGTGATGGCGGAGGTCGATGCGCTCGCGGCGGCGCTCTGCGTGCGCTTCGGCGTGAGAGCCGGCGACCGCGTGGCGATCGCGATGCGCAACTACCCCGAGTGGATCAGCGCCTTCGCCGCGGTCACCTCGATCGGGGCGATCGCGGTCTGCCTCAACGCCTGGTGGACCACCGACGAGCTCGCCTACGGCCTCGAGGATTCGGGCTCGCGCGTGCTGATCGGCGACCGCGAGCGCAGCCTGAGGGCCGTGCCCGTGCTCGGGCGCCTCGGCGTGCGCGCGATCGCGGTGCGCGCGCCCGGCGAGCTCCCGGAGGGCGCCGTGCGCTTCGAAGCGGTCCTGGCAAGGGGCGCGCGCATGCCCGAGGCATTGGTCGGGCCCGACCAGGACGCGCTCATCCTCTACACGTCGGGGACGACCGGCCGACCGAAGGGGGCGGTCTCGACCCACCGCGCCGTCCTCTCGGCGCTGCTCGCCTTCGGCTGCCGCGCGGCGATGACCTCGGCGATGCGCCCGCCGCGCGAGCCCCACCCCTACCCGCCCTGCTTCATCCTGACCGTGCCGCTCTTCCACGTGACGGGCCTCGTGCCGGTGATGCTCTCCTGCTTCGCGGGCGGGTTCCGGCTCGTCATGATGTACAAGTGGAGCCCCGAGCGCGCGCTCGAGCTGATCGAGCGCGAGCGGGTGACCCAGTTCGTGGGCGTCCCGACCATGGCGTGGGATCTGCTCGAGTCGCCCGACTTCGCGCGGCGCGACACCTCGAGCCTCCAGAACGTGGGCGGCGGCGGCGCGCCGGCGCCTCCCGAGCTCGTGCACCGCATCGACCGGAGCTTCGCGCGCGGGCGCCCGACGATCGGCTACGGCATGACCGAGACCAACGCCTACGGCCCGCAGAACGCGGGCGACGACTACGTGAAGAGGCCCCGCAGCACGGGCCGGGTCGTCCCGATCATGGAGATCCGCATCGTCGACGAGCAGGGGCGCGAGGTCCCGGCCGGCGAGATCGGCGAGATCTGCTTCCGCGGCGCGAACCTCTTCCGGGGCTACTGGGGCCAGCCCGAGGCCACGGCGGAGGCCTTCGTCGACGGCTGGCTGCGCAGCGGCGACCTCGGCCGCCTCGACGCCGAGAGCTTCCTCACCATCGAGGACCGCAAGAAGGACATGGTCCTGCGCGGCGGCGAGAACGTCTACAGCGCCGAGGTCGAGGCCGCCCTCTACGAGCATCCGGGCGTGCACGAGGCGGCCGTCTTCGGCGTGCCCCACGCGCGGCTCGGCGAGGAGGTGGCGGCGGCCGTGGTGCCGAAGTCCGGCGCGCTGCTCGACCCGGCCGAGCTCCGCGCGCACGTGGCCGAGCGACTCGCGGCCTTCAAGGTCCCGACCGTCTGGGCGATCCGCGGCGAGCGCCTCCCGCGCACCGCCACCGGCAAGATCCTGAAGCGCGAGCTGCGCGACGAGCTCCTGGCAAAGCGCGACGCGTAGGGGCGCGCGCCCCGGCCCCTATGCGAGCCGCCCGAGCAGACGCCGGCCGGGGGAGCAGGCCGCGGCCAGCGCGTCCCGCCCGGCGCGGGGAAGCTTCTCGAAGCGGCCGGGCGGGGCGCCGCGCACGAGCGCGGCGGCGCGCGGGATCCAGCCTTCGCGGTCGGCTCCGAGCTCGAAGAACTCGCGCACGCTCTCGAGCGCCGCGCGCGGGCGCGCGACGAGGTCCTCGAAGCGCAGCTCCCGCCAGCGCTCGCGGCCGATCCGGGGCCGGGCCGCGAGGCCGCGCACGAGCTGGTCCGTCCAGTAGCGCCCGAAGTACTCGGCCGGCGGGCGCGAGGCCAGGATCCTCGTCACCGCATCGTCGTCCGTCGGCTCGGCGTGGAGGTCGAGCGGGCCGAGCTCGGAGACGCGCCGTCCGTCCTGCGTCGGTACGTCGTAGATCACCGAGATCGGGAGCCGGTAGGCGTGGTGCTCGCGCATCGAGAGCGCGGCTTCCGGCCCGTCGCGGTGGATGTGCAGGAAACGCGCCTCGGGGAAGGCCTCCACGAGCGGCCCCAGGTAGTCGATCGAGGAGCCGGAGCGCTCGATCCAGAGCGCGCGGCCTGTCCGCTCGGCGAGCCAGGCGAAGAGTACGCGGTGATGCGCCACCGCGGGCGCCGCCGGACGCGTGCGCAGAAACGCCACGGTCTCGTCGTAGAGCTCGTCGGGTCGGTCGCAGACGCGCGGAATCGCGTTGGCGAGGATCCACGGGAGCCCGTCCCCGCGCCGGTAGCGCATACCCGGGCCGAAGGGATAGATCACCTCCGGGACCTCGTAACCGCGCCGCATCACGGCCGTCAGGAACGGCTGCTCGGCGCAGACGAGGGCGGCGAACTCCGCGCCGCCGATCGGCCCGGGCGCGAAGCGCTTTGCTACGTCGAGACCGTTCAGGTACTCGAAGATCGAGAGCACACGCGGGCACTCGGCGAGCATCCGCGAGAGGAGCGTCGACCCGCAGCGCCCCGTCCCGACGATGAAGCGGTCCAAACGCGCCTCTCCGCGTGGTAGGCTCGCGAGGATACGGGGAGACGGCGATGGGAGCGAGCCTCGACGCCGAGTGGCAGGCCTTCTGCTCCGCGCTGCGCGACGCCGAGCGCATCGTCCTGGCCGAGGGTGCGCCGGACGCGCCGCGCGACCGCGCCGAGGGCTTCCGCTATCTGACGCGCTTCCTCGCGGCGGGGATCGCGAACTGCGTGGCGCACGCCGATCCCGACCATCCCGTCTTCGGCCGCATGATCGACTACACGATGCCCTGGGGCCTCGACAACCCGGACACCCTCTACCTCCAGGCCCCCGTGCGGGGCGGCGCGCGCTACCGGATCCAGGGCAATCGCGGGAGTGCCCACCACCTCGACGTCCAGGTGAACTTCGGACACTTCTCGCAGGGTGAGATCGCGAGCTTCGGGACGATCGACTCGATCGACGGGCTCCGCCTCGCCACCGCCCCCGACGGATCCTTCGAGCTCACGCTCTCGGAGGAGGCGCGCGACGGGAACCACCTGCGGCTCGCGCCGAACGCCGAGTTCGTGCTCGTGCGCCAGTACTTCGCCGATTGGGAGCGCGAGCGCCCGGCCGACCTCTGGATCGAGCGCGAGGGCGCAGCGTGGCCGATCCCTCCGCCCGAGCCGGAGCAGGTGGCGGCGCGGCTCGCGCGCCTGCGCGAGTGGCTCGAGAAGGGCGCCGCGCTCTGGGATCGCATGAGCCGCGGGCTGCTCTCGATGCCGCCGAACACGCTGGTGGTGCACCACGCCGCCGCCGCGGGCGAGCGCAGCGGCATGCGCGGCCAGGCCTACGGCATGGGGAACTTCCACTGCGCTCCCGACGAGGCCGTGATCGTCGAGCTCGCCCCCCCGCGCTGCCGGCACTGGAGCCTCTCGCTCGCGAATTTCTGGTGGGAGGCCGTCGAGTACGCGTCGCGCCAGAGCTCGCTGAACCAGCACCAGGCCCGCCTCGACGCGGACGGGCGCCTGCGCGCGGTGATCGCCCACGCGGACCCCGGGGTCCCGAACTGGCTCGACCCGGCGGGAAACCTCCGCGGCACGCTTGCCGCGCGCTTCCTGCTCGCCGACGCCGCGCCGGCGCCCGTGCTCCGCGCCGTCCCGCTCGCGCGCCTCCGCCACGAGCTCCCGCCCGAGACGCCGCACGTCTCCGCCCCGGATCGCGCGGAGAGCCTCGCCCACCGCCGGCGCGCGGTCCTGCGCCGCTTCCGCTGCTGAGGGAGCCGGACCCTCTCAGCCCTCCGCCTCGGGATCTGCCGCCTGGGCCGCTCGCCAGAGCTCGCTGAACTTCTCGCGCACGAACGGGTGGAGTTCATCCGCGAACGACGCTAGAAGTCGGGTGGCCCGGATCAGCTCGAGCACGTCGGCCAGGTCCCGGAGGCGATGCGGCGCCGTCATCCCGGAGGCGAGCTTCAGCTCCACGAGCTTCGCGAGCGGGAGCACGGCGACCCGCCGCCCACGGAGGGCGGTCGTTGCGGGGTCCGGGAACGCCACGGGCTTGGGCAGGCCGTCGCCGGGGTAGTCGCCCGTCAGCAGCACGTCGATCGGTACGCCGTTCTCGGTGTCGCGCATCCCCTTGCTGCCGGCGAAGCGCTCGACGTAGCCATGACCGAGAAAGTGTTCCTTGAACTGCGCCAGCCCCTCGCGCGTGACGAGCACGTCGACATCCACGGTCACCCGGCGGTAGCCGTGTTCGCCGAGCGCCAACGCGCCGACGATCGCGTACGGAATACCCTGCTCTTCCAGGTGGCGGGTCAGCTTCTCGAGGGCCCGTTGGACGTCGGCCTCACCCATGAAGAACCTCGTGGCGTGCCCCGCACCCTCGAGCAGCCGGGCTTCGCGCTCGGGGGCGAGCCGCGGCGCGTTCGCCCACGCACCGCTCCGGTCTGCATGCGCGCGTTCCTGCACGAGCGGGAATCTAGCGAAAGTGCGCCTCGAAGAGGCGCCCACTCAGAAGACGAGCACGAGGAGCCCCACGCCCGCGAGGGCGAGCAGCAGCCGGCGCTGATCGCTGCGGCGGCGGTCGGACTCGAGGGCGAGCTCCGCGGAGATACCCGACATCGCCCGGTGTATCTCGCCCTCGAGCGCCGCGAGGCGCCCCTCGAGCAGGTGGAGGAGGCGCTCCTCGACCTCCGGGACGCGCTTGCCGAGGGTCTCCTCGAGGGCGGCGAGCTGCCGCTCGATCGAGGTGACGCGTTCGAAGATCGCGCCCTCCCACCGGATCTCGCCGGGATCCGCGAGGACCTCCGCAGCGTCGCCCGCGGAGAGCTCGCCCGCATCGAGCTCCAGCTGGGAGCGGCGCGCCTCGGCCCGCCGCAGCGCCTCGTAGACGTTCCCCATCGGTTACCCCCTCCCGCCGGCCACCCGGCGGCCCATTCTAGCCCGCATGTCTCACCAGGGCGCGTAGCGAGGCGGCGCAGATGCCTGTCCTGGCCCGAGATCGCGACCGAGGGAAGCGGAGGCGTAGCCGACGCTACGTCGAGCACCCGCAGGGAGCGATCTCGGGCCAGGGCGGGCAGATGCGTCGCCGCAGTAGCGCCCTGGTGAGACATGCGGGCTGGCCCGCCTTGCGCCTCGGCGGCGCCGCCCGCGATCCTGCCCGGGTGAGCTCAGCAGAGGTCGCCTGCACCCCCGCGGAGTGCCCCCACCGGCCGCCCTGTCCCGGCTGCCCGCGCTGGGGCGAGAACGGTGTGCCGGAGCCGGCGCTCCGCCGGCTCTCCGAGCTGGCCGCGGCGCACGGGATCGCGCCGCCCGCGGTCGTGTCCGGTCCTGCATTCGGCCACCGCCACCGCGCGCGGCTCATGGTGCGCGGCCGAAGCCGCGCGCCGAAGGTCGGCCTCTTCCAGGCGGGGACGCACCGGATCGTCGACATCCCGCGCTGCGCCGTCCACCATCCGCGCATCAACGAGGTGGCGGCGGCCCTCCGGCGCGCGGTGCGCGCCACCGGGACCGAGCCCTATGCCGACCGGCCGCACGTGGGCGAGCTGCGCGCCGTGCAGGTCGTGGTGGAGCGCGCGAGCGGCCGCGTGCAGGTCGTGCTGGTCGCCCGCTCGGGCGACCCGCACTCGCTCGACGCGCTGGCCGCGGCGCTCCGCGCCGAGCTCGGCGACGCGCTCCAGGGCCTCTTCTGGAACGGGAACCCGGAGCGCACGAACGCGATCCTCGGCCCCCACTGGCGCCTGCTCCACGGAGAGCCGATGCTGCGCGAGAGCGTCGCCGGCACGGCGGTCTTCTTCCCACCGGGCGCCTTCGGCCAGAGCAACCTCCCGCTCTTCGAGCGCATCGCCGCGCGCGTCGCGGGCTGGGTTCCGGAGGGTGACCGGGTGGTCGAGTACCACGCGGGCTGCGGCGCGCTCGGGCTCGGACTCCTCGCGCGCGCGGCGCGCCTGGTGATGAACGAGCGCGAGCCCGCGGCGCTCGAGGGCCTCGCGCGCGGCCTCGCGGAGCTCCCGTCGCGGCTGCGCGAGCGGGCCGAGATCGCCCCCGGGCCGGCGGCAGAGCACGCCGCGCGGGTCGCCGAGGCGGGGTGCGTCGTCGTCGACCCGCCGCGCCGCGGCCTCGACCCCGAGCTGCTCCGCGCGCTCCGGGCCGCGCCGCCCGCACGGCTCGTCTACGTGAGCTGCGGGCTCGACGCGTTCCTGCGCGAGGCCGCCGAGCTCGCCGCGGCCGGCCTCGTCCCGGCGGAGCTCGCCGTCTTCGCCCTCTTCCCGTACACGGAGCACGTCGAGACCGTGGCCCGCTTCGAGCGCCGCGCGGGGCCAGCGAAGCTCGCGGCCCTACCCGGCTCCCTGGACGGCGAAGCCCTCGCGCTCGGCCGCGAGGGCCAGGCCGCGATCGAAGGTGTGAACGACGAGATCGCGCGGCGCACCGGCGGCCCAGGCCAGCGCGGCCCCGAGCTGGAGCGCATCGGCGGCGCGCAGCGCATGTACGCGAAGCAGGCGGCAGGCGAGCGCCTTCACGCGCTCGACGTCGGTGACCACGTGCGTACGCATGAGGACCTCCTCGCAGAGCTCCTCGGCCTCCCGGGAGCTGCGCTCCGCGAGCGAGCCCTCGCGCACGAGCCGTCGCAACGCGGACACCACCTCGACGGGCGTGAGCGTCCAGGTCACCAGCTCGCCATCCGCCGCGAGCCAGCGCTCGACCTCGGCCGAGGAGCCCTGACGGACGACGAGGGGAACGATGGCGGAGCTGTCCCAGAACCTCAACGCGTCTCCTCGCGCTCCGCGAGCAGCGCAGCCACGACGTCGACCCGCACGCGCGGCCGGCGGGCGAGGAGCGCGGGCTCGAGCCGGCCGCGAGCCCTTCGCAGCACGCCGCGCCGCTCGAGCATCGCGAGGCGCTCGGCGTCCGAGCCGGCCTCGCCGCTCTCACCTGCCGGCTCGATGCGCGCGATCACCTGCTCGCGGTCGCGTACGAGGATCGCCTCCCCGCGGCGGACGAGGCGCAGGTAGTGCGAGAGCCGGTTCTTGAGCTCGGCGACGTTCACTGCCTTCATGGCTACTTGATAGCTACTTCATCGGGCGAGTGCAAGTCGGATCCGCTCCCGGCCCACGCGGGCGGCGCGCCAATCGCCTTCGCCGACCCGGCGCAGATCGCCAGCCTCGCCCGCGCGCTCGCAGCCATCGAGCGCGGGCGCTGGAGGGCCGGCCCGAGTCGCCCGCCGGCCGCACCCTCGACTCGACGTTCGCGCAGCGAGCTGCTTCCCTCTCTCCCGCCTTCCCGTCCGGCCCGGCTCCGCGGACCGTGGCGCGAGCGCGCAGGTCGGGGGGAGCTGCGAATGATCTTCTGGGTCGTGCTCTGCGCGGCGGCCTGCGCGGTGCTGCTGCTCTGCCTCCAGCGGCGCTCGACCCTCGGCGTGTGGCTCTCGAAGCCCGTCGCCGCAGGTGCATTCGTCGGCGCGAGCATCGCGATCGGTGGGCTCGAGTGGAGCTTCGGTCGCTGGATCGTGGTCGCGCTCGGCTTCTCCTGGATCGGCGACGTGCTCCTGATTCCGGCCGGAACCGGAGCACCGTTCCGCGCCGGGATCGCGAGCTTCGCCGCCGCCCATCTCGCTTTTTCCGTCGCCTTCCTGAGCGGCGGCATCGCGACGGGCCCATCGCTCGCGGCGGCGGGGCTGCTCGCGCCGCTGCTCCTCGCGGTCGCGCGCCGGCTGCGCGGGGACCTTCGCGGACCGCTGCGCTGGGCGGTGCCCGCGTACGTCGCGGTGATCGGTGCCATGGTCGCCCTCTCCGCGGGGGCGGCCGTCGCGCTGGGACGCCCGGCGCTCGCCGTCGGTGCCGCGCTCTTCGCGCTCTCGGACCTCTCCGTCGCTCGCGAGCGCTTCGCCGCCCCCGGGCTCGCCAACTCGCTCTGGGGTCTCCCCGCGTACTTCTGTGCCCAGATGCTCCTCGCGCTCGCCGCCGGCCCACCCCGGGTCGACGGCGCGCCCTGAGGCCACGCGCACTTCGACCTCGAGCCCGGCAGCGAAGCGGGGCACCGCGCGCGCTCGAGACCCGAGGCGCGCCGCGGGCGCCCTGCCGCTCTAGAATCTAGACCACGAGCAGGATCGCGCGCGCCGGCTCGCCCGTGGCGAGGGCTACGGCCCGGGCGTAGAGCGCGACCTGGCGCTCGTACTCGGCGCGGCGCGCCTCGAGCTCGCGGTCGGTCTTGAAGTCGACGACGGTCCAGGCGCCGGCGCCCCGCGCGGCATCGGGGGGCTCGCGGAACGCGAGATCGACGACGCCCTCGGCGAGCGTGCCGTCCTCGAGCCGCAGCGTCACCGGGCTCTCGCGCCGCAAGCCGCCTC
The DNA here is from genome assembly GCA_964624475.1 of uncultured Spirochaetales bacterium. Taxonomy (GTDB): domain Bacteria; phylum Myxococcota_A; class UBA9160; order UBA9160; family SMWR01; genus CAZUYC01. The sequence goes on from CAZUYC010000112.1 coordinate 48,309, forward strand.
GCTCCGCCGCGCGCGCGGCGCCGCGCAGGAGGGGATGGCGGAGCGCGGCCGCGGCCGCCGCGGCGGCCGCCGCGACCTCCTCGGGGAGCGCACCGAGGAGCCGCCCCTGAGAGGCGGCCACCGCGCGGACCTCGGCCTCCCCGGCGCCGAGGTCCACGCTCGCGAGCACCGCGTGCACCAGCGAGCCGAAGCGAACGCCGCCGGGACGCGCCGCGCGGTCCCGCTCCACCTCCAGGACACCCACGGCCGCGAGCTCCGGCGCCGCGCCCGGCTCCTCCTTCGCGGCGAGCGCCGTCACCGCGGCGACGCGCAGCGACGGCTCGCCGCCGCGCGCGAGCGCCGCGGCCCGCGCTGCCTGCCAGCGCGCGTGCGCCTGCTCCCCCTCGGTCGCGTTCGCGCCTTCGGCGTCGGCCGCGAGGATCTGCTGCTGGCGCAAGCCCACCTCCTCCTCGCGACCCAGGTCGAGCGCCCGCGGGTCCCACCAGACGACGTCGCCGCCTCCCGCCTGCGCCGCGTGCAGGCCCGGGCGCACCGGCGGCGCCTCGAGCTTCGCGTTGGGCGGGCGCTCCCGCACCGAGTCGTCGCCGAAGGGCGGGCAGCCGGGCGCGACCCTCGGCTTGCGGCGATCCGCGGGCTTCGGGTGCACGGCCGGGTGGAGGACGTCGAGCCAGCCGGGGCGCTCCCCGTCGCCGACGACGGGCACGACGAGGAGGTCGCGCGCGCGCGTCGCCGCGACGTAGGCGAGCCGCACCGCCTCCTCCTCGTCGCGACGCCGCTCGTCGTCGGCGGCGAGCAGGAGCTCGAGCGGAGCGCAGCCGCAGAGCGCCTCGGCGAAGAGCCCGCGCTCCGGGTCCACGTGGCGCGTCGGAGTCTCGCGGGTGCGCTTGCAGGTCGGGTCGGCGAGGACGACGACCGGGAACTCGAGCCCCTTGGCGCGGTGCACCGTCATGAGGCGCACGCCCTCGGTCCCCTGTTCAACGACCGGGGCGTCCTCCGCCTCGCCGCGCTCCGCCTCCGCGAGCAGGCGCTCCACGAAGGCGCGGAAGGAGGCGGCGCCGCCGCGCTCGAAGCGGCGCGCGAGGTCGATCGTGCGCAGGCAGTTGGCGAGCGCCTGCTCGCCGGTCGGCCAGATCGCGATGCCCGCGTGCGCGCGCACCGCGGCGAGGAGCCGCCCGATCGTCTCCGCGACCGGCCTGCGGTTGCGCCCGAGGTGCAGCCGCGCAAGCACGCCGAGCGCCTCCGCGACCTCGCGCTGCGGGCTCGGCAGCGCCGCGGGGTCGAAGCGCCGCAGCGGATGCAGGCGCTTCCACTCGTGGCGGAAGGCGAGCAGCGCATCGTCGCCGAGCGCGAAGAGCGGCCCGCGCAGCGTGGCGAAGACGCGCAGCTCGTCCTCCGGCCACTCGATCGCGCAGAGCGCGTTGCGGATCGCGAGCACCTCCTCGCGGGCGTGGAAGGAGCGCCCGCCGACGAGCACGTGGGGCACGCCGCGCACCTCGAGCGCGCGCACGTAGCCGCGTGTCACGTCGGTGCGGAAGCTCCGGAAGCGCCGGAAGAGGATGCAGACGTGGCGCGGCGCCACCGGAACGGGAGAGCTGCCGCCGCGCTCCGTCACCCGCCAGCCGCTCCGGCCCACGAGCCAGTCGACGAAGGCTCCGACCGCATCCGGGAGCGAGGCGTCGATCGCGAAGTCGACGACCGTCCCGTACTTCCCGTACGGCTGAGGCACCGGGAGCGCCACCAGCGCGGGCCGCCCCGGGATCTCCTCGCGCCACGGCGCGAGCGCTTCGTACCCGGCCTGGCTGCCCTCGGGCGTGGCGCGGATCCGCGGCGCGAAGGCCGCGTTCACCGCCGCCTGGAGGGAAGGGACCGAGCGGAAGCTCGTCGTGAGCTGGAGCAGCGCCGCGCCGCTCCGCACGAGCTGGCGCTTCGTCTGCTCGTAGATCATCACGTCCGCGCGCCGGAAGCGGTAGATGGACTGCTTCGGATCGCCGACCAGGAAGAGCTTGCCGGGGACGGGACGGACCTCGTGCCAGCTCCCGGCATCCGGATCGTCGGCGGCCAGCAGCAGCAGGAGCTCGGCCTGGAGCGGGTCGGTGTCCTGGAACTCGTCGACGAAGAAGTGCGAGAAGCGCTGCTGGAGCCCGCGGCGCACGCCCGCGTGGCCGCGCACGAGGTCGCGCGCGCGCACGAGGAGATCCAGGAAGTCGAGGCGCCCGGCCTTGCGCTTGCGCGCCTCGTAGCCGGCGACGACCGGCCGCAGCTCCTCGCGCAGGCGCGCGGCCAGGTCGGCATCGCAGGCCGCCAGCAGCGCGTCGAGTCTCGCCTTGGCGGCGTCGCGGCGCGCGATCACCTCCTCGCGCGGACGGCCGGGGGCGTAGGAGCGCCGCGGCGACCCGCGCCAGTGCCAGCCCACGCTGCGCGCGCGGGCGAGCGCGCGCAGCTCGGCCTCGAGCCCGTCGGGGTCGCGGCCCCGCACCGCCTCGAGGCGGCGCGTCTCCTCCACGAAGCGGGCGATCTCGGCCAGGTTGCGCGCGAGGTAGTCGTCCGCGCGCTGCGCGCGAGCGGCGAGCGCGCCGGCGGCCGCGAGCTCCTCCATCGCGCGGTCGAGCTCGGCTTCGCGCGCGAAGGGCTCGCGGCGCCAGGGGGCGGGGAAGTCGCGGTGCAGGACGAGCGCGCCGGCGGCCGCCCGAAGCTGCTCGCGGGGGCCCGCCGCGTCCGGGCCGCGCGGGCGCCGGCGCAGCACGCGCCGCACGCCCTCCGGAGGGTCGGCCAGCGCCGCCTCGAACCAGGCGTCGAAGGCGGCGTCGAGGAGCCCCTCGGACTCGTCCTCGGGTGCGACCGTGAAGAGCGGGTCGACGCCGGCCTCGACGGGCCGCTCGCGAAGGCAGTCCGCGCAGAAGGCGTGGATCGTCCCGATGTGGGCGAGCTCGAGGTGCTCGGTCGCCTGCTCGAGCCGGTCGCGCTCGGGGCCCGCCGCCCCCGCGCGCGCCTTCTCGATCTCCTCGCGCAGGCGCAGCTTCATCTCGCCCGCGGCCTTCTCGGTGAAGGTCACGGCGACGACCCGGTCGAGGGTCGCCGCCCCCGCGCGCAGGAGGGCCACGATGCGCCCGACGAGCTCGCTGGTCTTGCCGGTGCCCGCCGCCGCCTCGACGAAGAGCGTGGTCGCGAGATCCTCGCGGATGCGCCGGCGCGCCTCGGCGTCGGCCATGGGGCCGCTCCGCGCGCTCACGGCAGTTCCCGCAGGCGCCCGAGGTCCTCGAGCTCGGCCCGGCTCTTGCGCCGCGTGCGGAGCTCCTCGTAGGGTCCGCACACGTCGGCGTAGTCGCACCAGCGGCAGGCGCCCTCGGCCGGGGCCGCGGGGAGGAAGGGCTCGGCGAGCGCGGCGCCGACGACGCGCGCCACCTGCTCCGCGCTCCCGCGCGCGGCGGCGTCGAGCGGGACGGTCACCTCCGCGAAGCCGCCGGCCGCGGTGCAGTAGTACAGGCGCCCCGCCACGCTGCGCGCGTCCGGGAAGAGCTTCTCGACGGCGAGCGCGTAGAGGACGGGCTGGAGCGATGCGCCGCCTGCCACCACGCCGCCCGGGGCCATGCGCTCGCGACCGGTCTTGTGGTCGGTCGCGCGCAGGGCGCCGTCGGCGCGGCGCTCGACCAGGTCGATCGAGCCGCGCAGCCGGATCCCGCACTCCAGCGCGACGGGCTCGGCCCGGGAGTGCGGGTCGCGCGCGCGGCGCTCGGAGAGGCCGAAGGCGAGCTCGAAGCGCCACGGCACGAAGCCCGAGTCGTCCTCGCTCGCGCGGCGCAGCCACTCGCGGAGATCCGAGCGCACGCCCGCCACACCATCCGCCCAGACGCGCTCGATCGCCGGGGCGAGCTCGTCGTGGTGGCGCGCTGCGACGCGGTCCAGGACCAGGTCGAGGAGCTCGCGGGCGCGCGGCAGCGTCGCGGCCGTGACCGGGAGGAGCCCTTCGCGATCGAGCGCGCCGAAGAGCTCGAAGTGCACGTCGTGCACGAGCGAGCCGCGCTGCAGCGGGCCGAGCTCGTCGATCGCCTCGGGCACCTCGCGCGGAGCGAGCCTGTGTACGGCGTGGAGCAGGAACCGGTACGGGCAGGCGGCGAAGGTCTGCAGGGCCGTCGGCGAGTAGCTCCGCTCCGGGAGCGCGTGGCTCGCGATCGCGGCGAGCGCGGCCGGGGAGATCTCCTCGCGGGCGCCCTCGCCGGGGCGGACCAGCCCGTCGGCGCCGGTCCAGCGCGGGAGCCAGCGGCGCGCGCGGAAGCGCAGCGCGCGCCCGAGGTGCGGGTTCGCGCCGAGGAGATAGTTGGCCGTGCCGGCGCTCTGCGCCGGATCGAGCGCGAAGATCCGGCGCAGGAGGGCGAGATCGTGCTCCGCCTCGTCGATCGCGTCCTCGGGCCGCTCGGGCGCCGGCCAGCCGACGCGCGTCTCGCTCGCGCGCTCGGCCCGCTCGCCGAGCGCGGCCGAGCCGGGGAGCATCCCCTCGCCGGCGCGGAGCGCCTCGAGTACGTAGAAGGAGGCGACGCGCGGCCGCGACTTCTCGAGGTCGAGGCGCGGCCAGGAGAGGAAGAGGCGGCTCGTCGCGGCGCCCGCAGCCACGCGCAGCGCCAGCCGCTCGTGGGCCACGCGCTGCTCGTTCGTCTCGAGCTGCCCCCAATGATCTTCGCTCGGCGTTGCCTCGCTGCGCGCTTCGCTTGCGTCCGCGAGCTCGCGGCGCTGCGCGTCGAGCAGGATCGGGTCCTCGGCGATCTGCCGCGGGAAGAGCTTCTCCGCGAGCCCGGGCACGAAGACCACCTCGAAGACCATGCCGCGTGCGGCCTCGCACGGCGCGACGAAGACGCGCCCGTAGCGGCTGCGCGGCGGCGGGAGCGCGAGCTCGAGCAGGCGCTCGCCGAGGACGAGCTGCACCTCCGCGAGCCCGACGGGGCCGACCTCCGCCATCGGCGCGAGCTCCGCGAGCACGGAGTGCACGCGCTGTGGGCGGCGCAACGCGCGCGCCGCGAGCGCGGAGAGGCGATCCTGCCAGACGCCCCAGCTCGCCTCGCGCGGGAGCTCCGCGAGCTCGGCCACGAGCGGCAGCGCGAAGCCGCGCAGCGCCGAGAGGTCGGCGAGGTCGCGGCGGATGCGCTGCGCGGTGGCGCCCTCGGCGTCGTCCTGCGCGGCCAGGTCGAGCTCGAGCTCGTGGCGCAGTCCGGTGAGGCGCCGCTCCCAGCGCTCGCGGCCGCCGATCACCGCCGCCTCGACGAGGAGCTTCTCCCAGCGCCGCGGCGCGCGCAGGCGGCCGGCCGTGACGGCGACGGCCTCCGGGTCCGGAGCGAGCCCCCGCAGCGGGTCCTCGCCCCGCGCCGCGGCGTCGGCGTCGGCGTCCTCCGCGGCGGCGGCTGCCCCGAGCGCCTCGGCCACGGCCTCCGCGACGAGCTCGGCGTCGGGCGCGACCCAGCGCTCCGCCGGCACCGGCGGCGGGGCGCCCGCTTCCGTGGCGTCGGGCACCTCGCCCTGCGAGAGGTACTCCGCGAAGCGGCGCGCGGAGAGCCCGTCGCCGGCGCAGGCGAGGAGCGCGAGAAAGGCCCGGCCGGCGGGATCGGGCCGCAGCGCGCCGGCCGCGAAGTGCGCGGGGATCCCCGCCCGGCCGAGGGCCTCCTCGAGGTGGGGCCGGTACTCCTCGGGCGAGCGCAGGAGGATCGCCATGCGGTCGAAGGCGATGCCCTCGCCCGCCAGGCGAAGGCAGCGCCGGGCGATCTCCACGCACTCGCGGCTCTCGCCGGGAGCGGAGAGGATCTCGATCCCTCCGTCCGGAGGCCGCCCGAACGGGGCGCTCTTCTCGAAGAGGTGCGACTGGAGCGACGCGAGCGCGTTCGCGGGCGCGCTGGCCGGCGGGCCCTCCTGGGGCGCGCCCGCCACCGGCTCGCCCGCCACCGGCTCGCCCGCTACCGGCTCGAGCCCGATCGAACGCAGCTGCGCGAGCGTGCGCAGGTCGCCGGCGGGGAGGGTGGCGAGCCCCGCCGGCGCGCGCGCGAGCAGCGCGGCGACGAGCTCGCGCTCGGCCGCGCTCCGGACGGCGACGTCGAGGAGGAGCGTCGGAAGCCCGAGCAGCGGGTGCGCGAGGGAGGCGCTGCGCGCCGCCGCCTCGGCGAGCCCGAGCACGCGGGCGCGGTCGGCGAGCCCCGCCCGGGCGAGCGCCGCGTCGTAGGCCGCGAGCAGCGCCCCGAGCTCCGGCGCGACGGCGGCGATCGCCTGCGGGTCCGCGCGCGCGAGCCGCAGCTCCTCGAGCGTGCGCGCGACCGCGCGCGGCAGGCCCGGGCCGTCGCGCACGCCCTCGTAGCGCCCGAGCTCCCCGCGCCGGGCGAGCTCCGCGACGACGCGCGTGGCAACCGCCTCGGCGGCGAGGCGTCCGATCGGGACGAGGGCGCCCTCACACAGGGCCGGACCCGCGAGCGAGGCGGCGAGGCGCGCGAGCGAGGCCCGCTGCCAGCCGAAGGCGGCGGTGCGCTCGCGCGCGGCCTCGCGCAGGAGATCCCGCGCGGCGTCGGGGCTCGCGACGACGAGGAGCTCGGTCCCTCCGCCCGCGTCCACCTCGCGCAGCCACGCACGCGCGCGCTCGACCCGCTCGGCCGAGCGCGGGGAAAGGAATACGAGACTTGACCGAGGCACGCCCGGTGGGCATAGCATGGGGTACCGTCGCGGCGCCCGACCGCACGGAGGCCCCCCCCATGCCGGCCCACGCGTCCCAGGTCCGGGTGCAAGAGGCGGAGCCCGGAGGGCTCGGCAGCGCCGAGCGCTGGTGCATCCGCCAGGTCCTGCGCGCGCTCGGCGACCCGTCCTTCTCCCTGGCCGCCTGGAACGGTGAGGAGTTCGCCCCGCGTGGCGCTTCGCCCCAGGGTCGCCTGCGCCTGCGCGAGCACATCCCGGCGCTCCGCCTGCCGTGGACGCGCGAGTGGATCTACGGCGGGGCGGGTGCGGGCGGGGAGGTCGTCTAGTGGAGCGCTGCGACGTCGTGGTCGTCGGCGGCGGCCCGGGCGGCTCGAGCTGCGCCCTGGGGCTGCGCGGAAGCGGCTTCGACGTCGTCGTCGTCGACCGCGCGCAGTTCCCGCGCGACAAGGTCTGTGCCGGATGGATCACGCCCCAGATCTGCGCCGCGCTCGGGATCGAGCCGGAGCACTACCGCAAGGAGCGCGTGATGCAGCCGATCCGCGGCTTCAGCGTCGCGCGCCAGGGGGATCCCGAGACGCGGGTCGACTGCGGCGAGGTCGTGAGCTTCGGGATCCGCCGCTGCGAGTTCGACCACTACCTGCTCGAGCGGGCGGGCGCGCGCCTGCGCCTCGGCGAGCCGGTCCTGGACCTCCGGCGCGAGGCCGGCCGCTGGGTGCTGAACGGCGAGCTCTCCGCCCGCGCGCTCGTCGGCGCCGGCGGCCACTTCTGCCCCGTGGCGCGCAAGCTCGGCGCGAGGCCGGGGGGGGCCGAGCCGGCCACCGTCCTCGCCCGCGAGATCGAGTTCGAGATGAGCCCCGAGCAGCAGCGGGCATGCGCGGTCCGGCCGGATCTCCCGGCGCTCACCTTCAGCCGCGACCTGCGCGGCTACGGCTGGGTGGTGCGCAAGGGCGATTGGCTCAACGTCGGTCTCGGTCGCCAGGACGCGCGCTCGTTCCCGCGCCGCGTCGAGGAGTTCCTGGGCTGGCTCACGGCCACCGGGCGGGTTCCGGCGGGGGTGCCGCGGCGGCTGCGCGGCCACGCCTATCTCCTGAACGCCGAGTCTCCGCGCCCGCTCGCGGCGGAAGGCGTGCTGCTCGTCGGCGACGCCGCCGGCCTCGCCTACGCGCGCAGCGGCGAGGGGATCCGCCCCGCCGTCGAATCGGGTCTGCTCGCCGCCCGCGCGCTCCGCGACGGGATCCGCCGCCCGCCGCTCGAGATGGCCCGCGCCTACGCGAGTGCCGTGCTCGCGCGCTTCGGCCCCCGCTCGGGCCGCGCACGGCCGGGCCTGCGCGGGCGCCTCCCCGAGCGCTGGCGCGGCTTCCTCGCCGCGCGCGCCCTCGCCTCCGAGTGGTTCGCGCGCCGCTTCGTGGTCGAACGCTGGTTCCTGCACCGCGAGATCCCGCCCCTGGCGCTCGCCTCGGGCTGACGGAGGGCTCATGCGCCGAAGACGCTCCAAGACCCACCCGGCGGCGACGCAGCCGCGCACCGACCGCACCCCCGAGCGCCAGCTCGACAGCTACGGGCTGCGCGGGAAGCTCCCCGACCCCACGGCCTGCAGCGGGTGTGGGGCGATCTACCGCGACGGACGCTGGTGTTTCGGCGCGCCTCCCGCCGACGCGCACCGCACGCGCTGCCCCGCCTGCCGGCGCATCGAGGACGACTACCCGGCCGGCATCCTCCGGGTCTCGGGCGACTTCGCGGCGGCTCACGCCGCGGAGATCCAGAGCCTCGCGCGCCACGTGGAGGAGCGGGAGAAGCAGGAGCACGCCCTCAAGCGCATCATGTCGATCGAGACCGAGGGGAAGGACCTCCTCATCAAGACGACCGACGCGAAGCTCGCGCGCGGCATCGGCGAGGCGCTCGAGCACGCCTACCACGGCGAGCTCCACTACCGCATGACCGAGGCAGAGAACGTGCTGCGCGTGGAGTGGAAGCGCTAACGCACGGGACAGCAGCTCGCCCCGCTGGGTCGTCTCGCCCAGGCATCAAGACAGCACCCGACCTATGTAGCCGGGCTGTACCCGTGCGTTTCCAGAACATCGCGAGTTTCAAGTTCGCAGACGATGACCGCATCTGTCACAGCGGCGTGTCAACCTACAAAGCATGCCGAGGCAGCCGCGTCAGCTCGCCCTCGATCTCCGGTTCGCTCCCCGCTGGGGCGGGCAGAGGGAGGGCGCCGGCCGCAAGCCCGGGCCGAGACCTCGAGACCCGCATCGCCGCCGCCCGTCCCTGGCCGCGCGCTTCCCCTGCCACGTGACGCTCAAGGTCCGGCGCGAGATTCCGTCTCTGCGCTCCGTGCGCTTCGTTCGCGAGCTCGAGCGCAGCTTCGCTGCGGCCTGCGAGCGCGGTCGCTTCCGCGTCGTCCACTACTCGGTACAGCCCGACCACGTCCACCTGATCGTCGAGGCCGCGAGTGCCCGCGACCTGGCGGCGGGGATGAAGTCGATCGGCGCCCGCCTGGCGCGCGCCGTGAACCGGACCTTCGGCCGCGGCGGCCCGGTCCTCGCAGACCGCTACCACCTCCACGTCCTCCGCACCCCGCGCGAGGTCCGCCACGCGATCGCCTACGTCCTCATGAACGCGCGGCGACATCTCGCGAAGCTGGGGCGACGGCTCCCGCGGCGGGCCGTCCTCGATCCCGCCTCCTCGGGCCGCTGGTTCCATGGGTGGCGCAACGTCCGGGCGCACGACCCGATCGGATCACCTCCCGTGGCGCAACCCCGCACCTGGCTCCTCGCCGTCGGCTGGCGCCGCCACGGGCTGCTCGATCCCGCGGAGGTGCCCGGGTGCCGAGCGACCACCCCCGCGTGGGGCGCACGACCCGGTTGCACCGCTACTCCCGCTTACCGCAAGATACGCGGGTGAATGCGCTCCTATCAGGTGTGGGCGGCCCGCAATACCGCTGGCTCCCTCTCCGGGGCACCGCCCGTTGGATGCGGCCGCCCGCCCAAGCGCTTTCCTCTGTTGAAGGCCGAAGGCTCGGGGACGGGACGCCCACAGGTGGTCTGTCTACGGTAGGCGCGCTGGCCGAGGTGCGGTTTCCCGACTGGTGCGAGGCTCGTCCTTGCCCCTGGGTTTTCAACGCGGGTGGGTGCTCAACATGGCTGTCCCTGATTTCCAGAGCTTGATGCTTCCGTTGTTGAAGCTGACCGGTGACGGCCAGCACCACACGCTTGCCGAGGCGGGCGAGTGGCTGGCCCAAGAGTTCCAACTCTCCGACGAAGACCGAAAAGAACTTCTCCGAAGCGGGCAGACGCGGTTGTACAACCGGGTGGCCTGGACATCGACCTACCTCCGAAAGGCCGGCCTGCTCCGGTCCGTTGGGCCGGGACGTTTCCAACTGACGGAACGCGGGCGTGAGGTCCTCGCCAGCGGACCCGCAGCCATTGACGTTGCTTTCCTGGAGAGTCGGTTCCCAGAGATGTCGGAGTTCCGCAAGGCCCGTTCGAGGGGCACAGTCCCGGGCGAGGAGACACCCGCGACCTTCAACCCCACTGCTGGCACCTGGAACCAGCGCGCGGGTGTCGAGGACCGAGTCCGCGAGAAGTTGGACCAGTCAATTCCGAATGAAGCGATACGCCGCGAAGCCCTGCGTTTTCTCGCGTTGGCTATCGACAACGCGGATGAGGAGCGCGGAAACGCGTGGTACCTGCGCCTGCGTGAGACCGAGCACGGGCTTCGGCTCATGACGGGCCGTCTGCTCGCATGCGAGGTCACGCGGTCGCAGATTCGGGTCAGCGTCATCGGACCCATCGGTGACGATGTCCGCGACGCGCTCGGAGCCGATGCCGACCGAGACGAGGAGTTCAAGTTCAAGACGATCCCTGGAGGGCTGCTCCTCACGTTCCCCGTCGAGCATGCGCCGAAAGCCCTCAGCCTGCTGAGGGAGGGGCTCAATAGCTTCATTGACGTGGCTATGGCCCGCGTGCGGAGTCCCGTAAGTCTCGAAGATCACGTCCCCGAAGCGGTTGCCCACATCGGGAGCGTCGTCGCCCGCGAGTTGCCGCAGCCGGAGCCGATCGCCGAGACGCAGGAGTCCGAATACCTCGATGATGCCTCGGACGAGGACGACGTGGGCGCTTCGCGAGAGCCACGCGTCCGCGGACGGGCGCCGATCTTCGAGCATGGTCAGCGCTCCATTGCTTCGCTCATGAGCGACATCGAGTTGGAGGTGATCGCCCTGCCAGATCTGCAGCGCCCTTTTGTCTGGGAAGACACAAAAGTGCGAGACCTCCTCGACTCCCTCTTCCTGGGGTTCCCGGTGGGGACGCTCGTGCTCTGGCATACGTCCAACGACAAAGACGCCCGTGCTCTCGGGGCAGAAAGACCTGGCCTCCGTGCGACGACTCTGATCATAGACGGCCAGCAACGTCTCACGTCGCTCTACGCTGTGATGCGGGGTGTCGAGGTCGTCGGCAAAGACGGTACAACCCGAAAGGTTACGATCGCATTTCGCCCGCGCGACGGTCGATTCGAGGTTGCCGATGCGGCAATCCGCAACGACCCTGAATTCCTGCCGAATGTGACCGAGCTGTGGAAGGGGATACGCACCAAGCCGCAAATCCGTAAGGATCTCATGAACGAGCTCCGCGACAAGGGTCGCGTGGTCGATGAAGAGTACGAGAACGCAATGGATCACAATCTCGATCGTGCGCACGCAATCGGCGACTACCGTTTCCCTACGGTCGACATTCGCAAGACGGCCGCAGCGCAGGAGGCTACGGAGGAGGACGTCGCCGAGATCTTCGTGCGCATCAACAACCAGGGTACGCGCCTCGGCCAAGCTGACTTCGTTCTGACCCTGCTCTCGGTGTTTCACAGCGAATTGCGCGACCGGATCGAGGATCGAGCGCGGGCGATGTCGCAGGGGACGGTCATAAAGATCGATACACAACAACTTCTGCGGGCCGTGTGCGGTGTCGCCTTTGGTCGGGCGCGAATGGGGGCCGTCTACCGCTCTCTTCGCGGTGTCGATCCGACTACGGGCGAAGCAGACACCGCCGAACGCCTGAAACGGTTGAGCCAACTTGATGACGCGGCAAAGGAGTGCATGGAGCCTACGCCGTGGCGCGACTACTTGCTTCGTGTGAAGCATGCCGGGTTCCCTCGTCAGCCAGGCGCTCGTTCCATCCAAGAACGCAGTCGTGAACGCCTATGCCTTCTACATCCGCGGCCGGAAGGCCGGAGTCGCGAAGAGCAAGCTCGACGAGATGGTCTCGCGTTGGGTCTTCGGGACGTTGCTTACGGCCCGTTACTCGGGTTCATCGGAGACCATCTTTGAGCAGGACTTGTCGCGGGTTGCGAGGTTGCGACCGGACGACGCCGATGGGTTCGTGAGCGCGCTCGACGATACGCTGGGCGAGACCATCACGGGCGACTACTGGACGCACTCTCTTGTCTCCGCGCTGGAGACGCAGAAGGCACGGGCCCCCGCTGCACTTGCATTCCGAGCGGCACAGGTCGTTCTCGGAACGAGAGCGCTTTTCTCCGATCAGCTTCTTCAGAACGTGCTCGACCCGCCCGCGCAGGGCACGCGCGCGGCTAGCGAAGCGCACCATCTTTTTCCGGAAGCATGGCTTCATGCACGCGGGATCCGGGAGCGTCGCCGCGTCAACCAGGTCGCCAACCTGGCAGACGTCGGCTGGCACGAGAACAGCGTGATCGGCGGTCGCGGTCCGGCCGAGTACGTCCCGCGTTTACGTGAGAAGCTGAATATTGGCGACGATCGGTGGGGCCGCCTCTGCGCGGAGCACGCCCTTCCGTTGGGATGGGAGTCGATGGAGTACGAGGAGTTTCTCCGCGAGCGGCGGAGAAGGATGGCCGACATCATTCGTGTCGCGTTCCGCCAGTTGGGGGGCGAGGCAGACGCCCCTCCGCTCACGCCGCCGTGGTTCATGCCAGGCGCGGAGACCGTGTGGCAACGCATCGTGGAGACCGAGCGCGCGCTGCGTGGCGTCGTCCGCGAGGTCTACGCTGCACGCTTCGGCGAGGCCGCCGCGCGGAGGATCGAGGAAGCGCTGCCTGAGCGCGAACGCGAGAGCCTGGCACGCGGGCTCCGGGCGCGCCCCACAGGTGCGGAAGCGCTCAGCGTCGTCGACTACCTCTACCTCGGGCAGCTGCCGCCCCTCCTGTTCGTGCCAGATGTCTGGCAGGAGGCCCGCGGCCGCTTCAGCGGGGCACAGGACGCGAAGCAACGACTCCAGGTTGCTATCAGCCAGATCGCGCCCGTGCGCAACGAGATCGCCCACGTCCGCGAGGTTGAGCGCGACCGCCTTCTTCGCGCGAGCGTCGCGTGCGCCGACGTGTTCGAGATGCTGCAAGGCAGCTCATCGCGGTCAGGGACTTGAGTCAGGGAGAGAACGCGTTCCTTGGGTGAGCGATCGCCTCGAGGAGAGCTACATGGCGCAGAGGTCGATCTTCGGTCCCTTCTTCGCGACCATGCTGCTCACGGTGGTACCTCTACCTCGTCGCGACACTTGCCGTGTGGTTCATGCTTCTCCGCGCGGCGTTCGCCTACCTTCGCGCCTAGCCGGCCCGGCGGCTCACACCGCCAGCAGGCGGCCCGGGCCGCCGTCCTGCGGCGCGATCGTCCAGCGGCGCGCGTGGTAGGCGACCACGGCGGGCCGGTGCGCCGCGGTGATCACCGCGGTGCGCGGCAGGCGCTGCGCCAGGAGCTCGTAGACGCGCCGCTCCATCGCCTCGTCGAGGGCCGAGGTCGCCTTGTCCAGGAAGAGCCACTCGGGCTCGTGGAGGAAGACCCGGACGAACGCCAGGCGCTGGCGCTCGTCGTCCGAGAGCTCCTGATCCCAGGACTCGACCGCGTCGAGGCGCCCCTCGAGGTGCCCGAGCCCGAGCAGCCGCAGCGTCTCGCGGATGCGCTCGTCCGCGAAGGCCCCTGCGGGCGCCGGGAAGGAGGCGGCGGCGCGGAACGATCCGAGCGGGAGGTAGGCCCGCTCCGGCACGAAGAGCAGCCGGTCGCGCTGCGGCAGCTCGACGCGCCCCGACCCGAAGGGCCAGATCCCGGCGATCGCGCGCAAGAGGATCGTCTTCCCGGAGCCCGAGGCGCCCGTCACGGCGACCCGCTCCCCCGCGAGGACGCGGGCGCTCGCGCCGGCGATCAGCGGCGTCCCATCGGGCGCCTCGAGGAGCAGATCCGAGAGCCGCAGCTCCGCGGCCCCGCCCGTCACGACCTCGATCCGCGGCGTCGCAAACTCACGCTCGGTCGCGTCCATCACCTCGGCGAAGGCCGCCAGCCGCTCGATGTTCGCCCGCCAGCGCGCGATCTCCTGGTAGGCGTTCACGAACCAGATCAGCGCTCCGGAGACGTGCCCGTAGGCGATCCGCATCTGCACGATGCTGCCGAGCGTGATCAGGTGGGCGAAGTAGGCCGGCGCCGCGACGAGCACCGGCACCATCTCGTTGGCGTGCCCGAGGCCCGTCGTCGTGAGCGAGAGGTTCCGCTGCGCGCGGATCAGCTGCCACCAGTTGCGGATCACCTGGACGAAGCGCGCCAGCGCGTTGCTCCGCTCGGCCGACTCTCCGCGCGAGAGGACGACGGCCTCGACGTTGTCGCGGAAGCGGACGAGGCCGTAGCGGAAGTCCGCCTCGAGGCGCAGCTTGTCGAAGTTGATCGGGACCAGGCGGCGGCCGACGACGTGCGTGATCCACATCGAGAAGAAGGCGTAGACCGCGGCCACCCAGATCATCAGGCCGGGCAGCTGGAACTCGCTGCCCGCGACGCGGATCGGCCACTCGCTCGACTCTCGCCAGAGCAGCCCTCCGAACGAGGCGAGGGTGGCGACGGCCGCCAGCAGCGAGAGCGAGAGCCCGAGCGCGCTCGCGACGAAATCGCGCACGTCCTCCTGGATGCGCTGGTCCGGGTTGTCGATCGCGCTGCCGTGGAGCTTGCTCTGCACGTAGGTCCGGGCGCCGATCCAGCGCTCGACATAGTGCGCGGTGAGGCCGCGCCGCCAGCGCATCTCGAGCGTCTGGCGCAGGAAGATGCGATAGGTCGAGGCGAGGACGAAGACCAGCGTCACGACGAGGAAGAAGCCGATCGAGGCGAAGAAGGCGTCGGCGCGCTTCAGCTCCAAGGCGTCGAAGATGCGGCGATGGGCGTCGGAGATCAGCACGTTGGTCCAGACCGTGGCGAGCTCGAGGGCGATCGCGCCGAGGAGCAGCGCCACGCCGCGCGCCGCGTCGGGCGAGCTCCAGTAGACCCGCAGGAGGCGCCAGAGGGCGCGGGCGAAGCGGCGGCCGACGACGGAGGGCCTGCGCGCCCCCGGCCGCGACGGCTCCGCCACCTAGCCCCCGGCCGCGACGTCGGCGGCGTCGCGCCAGGGGTAGTCGGCGATCGGGTATGCGGCGCAGCCGGCGCTCGCGTAGCGCTGCGCGTCGAAGGCCCGGCCCCAGCGCGCGAGCCGAAAGTACACGGCGCAGCGGTCGCGCTGGGTCGCGAGCCGCGGGTCGGCGCCGATCGCGGCGATGACCTGCTCCTCGGTCACCGCATCTGTGTCCATGCGCACGCCGCCATCCGCCGGGGTGTCGAAGACCAGGGTGCGCGGCGCGTCCTCGGCGTCCGACCAGGGCGCCCACTCGGGGAGGTCGGCGCGCCGGCCGCGACCCGGCGCGCCGGCGTACGCGAACTCCGCCCAGTAGGACATCATCTGCCCCGAGAGCAGCTCGCGACCCACGGCGTTCCCCGGCGTGAAGAGCCGCCGGCTCATCGGCCCGAGGTCCCAGTGCCCGAAGACGAAGGGGATCTCGAAGCCGTGCGCCGCGCCGACGAGCTTCGCGAGGTCCGCGAGATGGAAGAGGTTCGGCTCCTCGTCCCAGTCGAAGCGGTAGACGAAGACCCCGGGCGCGCCCGCCGCGGCCAGCGCCGACGCCGGCCCGTCCACGGCGGTCGCCTTCCACCAGCGGCTCATGTGCTCGGCCAGGACCTGGTAGCGCTCCTCGTCGTGCAGGCGCGGCAGGAGGCCGAGCCACCAGGTGGCGAGCTCGCGGTCGAAGACCAGGAAGAGCTTGTTCTCGTCGCGGTTGGTGCCGAGCACGACCGGCACGCGCTGGAAGGCTCCGCGCGCGAGCCGCGCGGGGATCGGCTCCCGCGGCAGGACCGCGCCGTCGCGGAAGAGCTGCGGGACGTCGATCAGGCCCTCGTCCTCCTCCGTCACGTAGGCGGCCATGAGCTCCGCGGGGCTCTTGGCGCGCAGGTAGCGGAGGGTCTCGGAGGCCTGCATCGAGGCGACGAGCGCCTTCGCGGCATCGCGCGACCCGGCGCGGCCGTCGGCCACGAGCAGGCGCAGGAGCACCTCGCCCGAGCTGTTCCGCTCGCCCGGGTCCGCGTCGTCCGCGAGGTTCTCGGCCTCCGCCGGCGGCGTCGTCTCCGTGCCGCCGCTCTGGGCGATCGCGCGCTGGAAGAGCCCGGCGGCCGGGTCCGCGACGAGGAGCGAAAGGACGTTTCTCGCCCCGGCGGACTCCCCGAAGATCGTGACCTTCCCGGGGTTGCCGCCGAAGGCGGCGATGTTGGCGCGCACCCACTCGAGGGAGCGCACGAGGTCCTGGGTCCCGTAGTTGCCCGATCGGTCCGCGGCGGTCGCGCCCTCGCCGCGGAGGGCCGCGTGCGAGAGCCAGCCGAGCGGGCCGAGCCTGTAGTTCACGGCGACCACGACCACCTGCTCGCGCGCGGCGAGGTGGCCGCCGTCGTAGAAGCGCGCGCCCCCCACGACGTTCCCGCCGCCGTGGATCCAGACCATCACCGGCAGCCCGGCCCCGGCGGCGGGCACCGCCCCGGGCGCGGCGCGCGGCGCCCACACGTCGAGTCTCAGGCAGTCCTCCGCTCCGACCGCGGTCCCGGCCGGGGCGCTCGCGTCGCCGCCCATCGAGCTCGCGAGCTGCGGGCAGACGGATCCCGGGGCGAGCGCCTCGCGCGTCGCGCTCCAGGGCGCCGCCGGCCGCGGCGCCCGCCAGCGCAGCTCCCCGACCGGCGCCTGTGCGTACGGGATCCCCCGCCAGGCGTGGCTCCCGTACGGCGAGACGAAGCCCACGACGGGGCCGGCGGGTGGGTGGCGCAGGCTCGCGCGGTCGGGCGCCGGCGGCGCGGGCGCGCGCGAGCAGGCCCCCCCGGCGAGCGCGGCGAGGAGCAGCGCCCGCCTGCGCTGCCTTCCACATCGGGTGCGACGGGTCGAGCGACGGAGCTGCGGATTCGCCATGGCATCCCCCCAGGCGCGCGGTGGCGCGCACGCCGCTCGATCATAGCTTCGACTCGTTGCGCCGGGCGCATCGACCGCGGGATACTGGGCCCTCGCAGCCCACTTCGAATGCGGGGCGGGGAGGGAAGCGGCATGAGCCGGCTCGCAGGCAAGGTGGCGTTCATCACCGGGGCGGCTTCCGGGATCGGAGGCGCGTGCGCGGAGCGCTTCGCCCGGGAGGGGGCGAGCATCGCCGGGCTCGACGTGCAGAAGCCGGCGGACGCCGCGTGGCGCAAGGTCGTCGAGTCGGCGCCCGACGCCGTCTTCCTCGAGGCCGACGTGCGGGACGAGGCCGCGGTCGAGCGCGCCGTCGCGACCTGCGCGCAACGCTTCGGGCGGATCGACGTGCTCGTGAACGCGGCCGGCGTCACGTCCGTGGGCGGCGTCGACGGCCTCGACGCCGCCGAGTGGGACCGCGTCGTCGACATCAACCTGAAGGGCACCTTCCTGGTCTCGAAGCACGTGCTGCGGCGCATGCTGGCGCAGCGCTCCGGCAGCGTGATCCACCTGGCGAGCGTCGAGGGCCTCGAGGGGATGCCGCAGCAGGCCGCCTACAACGCTTCGAAGGGCGGCGTCGTGCTCCTCACCAAGAGCATGGCGGCCGACTACGGGCCGCAGGGGATCCGGGTGAACTGCCTCTGCCCGGGCTACATCGTGACCCCGATGACGGCGCTCCTCGAGTCGCCCGGGCTCGAGCGCGTGCGCGAGGAGTTCATCCGGGCGCACCTGCTCGGTCGCCCCGGACGCCCCGAGGAGGTCGCGGCGGCGGCGCTCTTCCTCGCCTCCGAGGACGCTTCCTTCGTGACCGGCGCGGCGCTCGTCGTCGACGGCGGCTTCACCGCCGCGCGGCGGATCGGAGCGTAGGTTCTAGCGCGGGCGGCGTCGCTCGATCCCCCTCCATCATCCTACGCGGGGCGACGGCGGAAGGCCAGGCGCATCAGTCCGCGCGTGAAGGGTCGGAGCGCGCGGCCGAGCAGGCGCTGCCCGAGCATCGGCACGGGGGTATTGGCGGCGGAGCGGAAGGCGCCGAGCGAGAGCTCGTCGCGCAGGTCGGCGGTGATCATGCGCACGGGCGCGTCGAGGGGAATGCCGGTGCCGTCGGCGATCCGCACCATGCGTTCGAAGTTCGCGGCGACGGCCGCGGCGTCGACGAGGCCCGCCGGGCCGAGCGCCGCGAGCAGCCGCTCGCGCGCGCGCTCGAGCGCTGCATCGTCCTCGCCGACGAGGGCGTCCGCGAGGGCGACGAGCGCTTCGCCGTGCGCGACGCCGCTCGAAACCTTCGCGTCGGTCACCGCGCGCACCTCGACCGCCTCGCCCGAGATCTCGCTGCTCACCCGGAGCAGCAGGGTGTGTGCCGTCGTTCAGTAGAAGCACTCGCGCAGCGCCGAGACCCGGGCCGCGAGCAGCTCGACCTGCCGCCGATCGAGGGAGCCCCGGCCGCGCGAGAGGTCCATCATCTCCTCGAGCGTCAGGTAGTGCGCGCGCGAGAGATCCTTGAGCCCGCGCACCTCGTCGGGGACGAGCGAGAGCGCGCGGATCACGTTGGGCGTGCGCCCGTCCCAGAGGTCCGCCTCCCCGCCCTCGGGCTGCCCCTGCGGCAGCATGGCGACCCACGCGCCCTCCCTGCGCGCCGCCTTGGGGCGGTGGCGCCGGGGCTCGCCGGGCCGCGGCGTGGGCAGCGGGTGCAGAGGCGCCCCGATCCCGCGGCAGAAGGCGTCGATGTTCACCAGGGTGGCCACCACGCCGAGCAGCTCCACGTAGCGGCCCTCGCCGAGCCCGCTGGCGAGGATCCCGTCGAACCACTTGCGCGTGAGCCGCGCCGGATCGCTCGCGATGCGGTGCGCGGCGTCCACGGCCGAGGCGGGCAGGCCCCCGTCGTCTCCGTCGTGCTCGCCGGCCACGAACCCCGGGGAGAGCGCGGTCCTGCGGTCGCGGCAGAGGCGGCAGCGCGCCGCAGCGCGCACCATCGCCGCGATGGCGATGCGCTCGGCTCCGGTCCACCACGTGCCGGCCGAGGCGAGGCGGGCGAAGGCGCGGTCGTGCGCCGCGACGAGGTCGTCGCGCACCGCAATCGCCGCCCCGGCGTAGGAAACCAGCGCCATCGCGATCCCTCCCGCGGGCCGCGCCCCCCGAGGCGGGCGCCCTCACGGCTCAGCATGCCACACCGGCGCGAGCCTGCCCTCTCGCAGCTCGAGCGCGGCGCAGAAGCGCCCGAGCGGCTCGCGGCGCCACCAGGCCACCTCGCCGGGCGCGGCGAAACGGTAGCGCCAGAGGTCGGCGCGCACGGAGCGGGGCGGCCGCTCGGGGAACGGGTTCTCGGCGAGCAGGCGCAGCACCGCGGGCTCGCCTTCCAGCAGGCGCAGGAAGAGCCCCGCGAGCCACGGGCTCGATTCGCAGCGGTCGAGCGCGGCGAACCACAGCTGCCAGTCGAGGCGCGGGAGGTGGAGCGGGGCGAAGCGCGGCGCGCGCGCGAGCGGCCCGGGCTTGTAGCGGAAGACGTACGGGCGCCAGGTCGATCCATCGTCGCTCCCGAGCACCTCGACCTCCGGTCGCTCGGTCGTCATCACGGCGAAGAGCCCGTAGGGGTTCGCCACGAAGAAGGGGGCGAGCCGCTGCTGGAGCGCGAGCAGCGCCCGAGGCACGGGGATGGCGAGGTCGAGGCGAGCCAGCGCCGAGAGTAGGGAGAGGCCGAGGAGACCGCCGGCCGCGAGCGCGAAGCCGGCGCGCCGGATGCGCCGCCACGGCCCGCGAGCGGGCGCGACGGCGGGATCCGCCGGCGCCGCCGGGCGCAGCCGCGCGGGCAGGAAGCGCGCCAGCGCCCGGTCGTCGAGGAGGGTCGCGCAGAGCACGAGCGCGAGCGCGTTGAAGAAGCCGTAGTTCCCCGTCGCCGCGATCAGCAGCTGGAAGCTGGCAATGCCGGCGCAGGCGACGAGGCGTCCGCGCCGGCCGGCGAAGATCAGGAGCGGCAGCGCGAGCTCGACGGCGAGCGAGGCGAGCGTCGCGGCGCGCAGGCCGGCGCCCGGGAGCTGGTGCGCGAGCCAGCTCGACCAGGTCGGGATCGGCTGCGTCTCGAAGTGGTAGTAGAGGGCGCGGAGATCGCGCCAGCTCGGGTCGCCGGAGAGGAGCTTCACGGCGCCCGACATGAACACGAGCTTCGCGAGCAGGCAGCGCGGCAGCCAGATCGCGAGCGGATGCGGCGGCCCGGAGGCCCGACGGAACGGGAGCAGGCCCCCCGGCGCCACGAGCACCGCGAGCAGACCCGTCTCGAGGAGCAGCGTGTCCCACTGGTAGGCGAGGAAGATCCCGCCGGCGGAGACGAGCGAGAGATAGAGGGCGAAGAGCCCGGCGAGCGCGAGGCGCGGCGCGACGCCCAGCAGGACGGCGACCGCGAGCGCGACACCGCCGGCGCAGAGCGCGTGCAGCGCCGCGTCGCTCGCGCCGAGCCAGAGCAGCGTCGGGCGTTCGAGCCAGGCGTCCTCCCCGCGCCACTCGCGCAGGCGCGCGAGGAGCCGCGCCGCCGGCGCGATCCCGCGGCTCCCGAGGAGGCCCTCGAGCTGCACCCAGAGCGACGCGAAGGCCACCAGGTAGACGCCGCCGAGACCGGAGACGAACGCCCGGACGACGAGCCGGATCTCGGTCGCTGCGCGCGCCGGCCCCGTCAGGAGGTGCAGACGCCGGTGCCCCCGAGCCCGCAGTAGCCGCCCGGGTTCTTGGCGAGGTACTGCTGGTGGTAGCCCTCGGCGTAGTAGAACTCGGGCGCGTCGGCGGCCTCGCTCGTGATCGGGCCGTGGCCGGCGGCCGCGAGGCGCGCCTGGTAGGCATCGCGCGAGAGAAGCGCCGCCGCGCGCTGCGCCGGGGAGTGGGTATAGATCGCGGAGCGGTACTGCGTCCCCACGTCGTTGCCCTGCCGCATGCCCTGGGTGGGATCGTGGGCCTCCCAGAAGATCCGCAGCAGCGCTCCCAAGTCGGTCCGCTCCGGATCGAAGACGACGCGCACCACCTCCGCGTGGCCGGTGCGCCCGCTGCACACCTCCTCGTAGAGCGGGTTCGGCGTGTGTCCGCCGGCGTAGCCGACGGCCGTGGTGTACACGCCCGGGGCCTGCCAGAAGAGCTTTTCCGCGCCCCAGAAGCAGCCCATGCCGAAGAGTGCGAGCTCCATCCCGTCCGGGAAGGGCGGCTCGAGGCGCGTGCCGAGGACAGTGTGCTTCTCGGGCACCGGCATGCGCGCGGCGCGGCCCGGCAGGGCCTGCTCCGGCGTGGGGAGAACCCGCTTCTGGCTCGCGAAGCTCGAGAGGGCCATGACTCACCTCCGCAGCGGCCTTCGATGCCGATCCCGGCCGGAAGGATACCGCTACCCTCCGCGCGATGGCCCCCGGCCTCCGGCTCGAGCGGGGAACGCTCGCCGCCGCGATCACGGCGCGGCGCGAGAGCGCGTTGCGGGAGGGAGCGCTGCTCGGGATCCCGACCCGGGAGCACGTCGTGGAGGAGGACGGGGTCGCCTTCGTCGTCCGCGTGGTCGCGAAGCCCGGTCGCGAGCGCGCGGCGGCCCGCAGCGCGGGCGGGAGCAATCCCTTCCTCCCCTACGAGGAGTCGCTCTTCGTCGCCGACGTCTCCGACACGCACGTGTGCCTGCTCAACAAGTTCTGCGTCGTCGACCGGCACGTGCTGCTGGCGACGCGCGCCTTCGAGGATCAGGAGGAGCCGCTCGGCGCCGCCGACTTCGCCGCGCTCTTCGCCTGCCTGCACGAGACGGACGGCCTCGGCTTCTACAACGCGGGGGAGGCGGCCGGGGCGAGCCAGCGCCACAAGCACCTCCAGCTCGTCCCGCTGCCGCTCGGGCCGAGGCCCGCCTTCCCGCTCGCGGCGCGCCTGCTGGCGGAGGCCGAGGAGGGCCGGGTCGTCGCGGCGAGCCACTTCCCGTTCCCGCTCGCCCTGACCCGCATCGAGGCCCTGACCGCGGGCGATCCGCAGGACGCCGCCGGCGCGCTCGAGCTCCTCACCCGCGAGCTGCTGGAACGGATCGGCGTCCGGACGGGCCGCACGCCGTACAACCTGCTGGCGACGCGGCGCCTGCTCTGGGCCGTGCCGCGGACCCGCGGGCAATGGCAGGGGATCCCGGTGAACGCGCTCGGCTTCGCGGGCGCCCTGCTCGTTCCCGACGACGCGGCCCTCGCACGCCTGCGGGCCGTCGGACCGCTGGCGCTGCTGCGCGAGGTCGCGGGCTAGGAGCCTGACGCAAGACTGGCGCGGTAAGCCCAGGCGCCGAGGCGCGCCGCTGGCAAGGCGCGCGACCGAGCCGTAGCAGAGCTACGGCGCATGGGCCCAAGCCCGAAGGGCGCGGGAGTAGACGGGACCGCCAGCGGCGATGCATCGGCGTCCGGGCAGCGCGGCCAGTCTTGGGTCAGGCTCCTGGGCCGCCGCGCGCGTTTGACTTCGCGGGCCGGAGGTGCTGCGATGGCGCGCGTGACCGGGGAGCCGCGCTCCGACCTCGTCCTCGTCGGGGGCGGGCACGTCCACGTCCAGGTCCTGCGCCGCCTCGCGATGCGGCCGATCGCGGGCGTGCGCCTCTGCGTGGTCCTCGACGTACCCGAGGCGGTGTACTCGGGCATGGTGCCGGGGTGCGTAGCGGGCGACTACCGCGAGGCGGAAGCCGCGATCGACGTGGTCCCGCTCGCGCGGCGCGCGGGAGCCCGCGTCGTGCTCGCGCCGGCGCTGCGCGTCGACCCGGTGGCGCGACGCATCGAGATCGCGGGCCGCCCCGCCCTGCCCTACGACGTGGCGAGCCTCGACGTGGGGTCGAGCGTGCGCGGCCTCGAGCTCCCCGGCGTGCGCGAGTTCGCCATCGCCACGCGCCCGATCGGCGCTCTCGTGCGCGGCCTCGACGCGCGCCTGCGCGCCGCCGCCGAGGCGCGCCACGTGGGAAGGCTTCGCGTCGCGGTCGTCGGCGCCGGCGTCGCCGGCGTCGAGCTCGCCTTCTGCCTCGACGCGCGCCTGCGGGCCGGGGGCGTCCCGGCCGAGATCCACCTGCTCGGCGACTCCCCCGACCTCGCCCCGGGGCAGCCGCCGGGGCTCGTGCGCCGCGCGCGCCGCGAGGCCGCGCGGCGTGGCATCCAGCTGCACCTGCCGGTGCGCGTCGCGACCGTCGAGAAGGACCGCGTGCGCCTCGAGGGCGACGAGGACGGACGCCCGGCCGATCTCGTCGTCTGGGCCACGGGCGCCGCGCCCCCGGCGTTGCTCGAGGTCTCGGAGCTCCCGCGCGACGCGCGCGGCTTCCTGCGCGTCGGCCCGACGCTCGAGGTCGCCGGCTGCGCGGGCCTCTTCGCCGCCGGCGACTGCGCCGCGCTCGACGAAGACCCCTGGGTCCCGCGCGCCGGCGTCTACGCCGTCCGGGAGGGGCCGATCCTCGCCGCCAACCTGCGCGCCCGGTACGAAGGCGGGCGCCTGCGCCGCTACCGCCCGCAGCGCGACTTCCTGGCGCTCCTCAACCTCGGCGAGCGCCGCGCGCTCGGCGCCAAGCGGGGCCTCGCGTTCGCCGGGCCGTGGGTGTGGCGCTGGAAGGACCGCATCGACCGCCGCTTCGTCGAGCGCTTTCGCGCGCTCACCGAGGACGGCGCTCCCGCGCCGGGCTTCCCCGAGATGCGGCCGCCGGGCACGGCGAACGCGGCGGGCACGCAGGCGATGGAGTGCGGCGGCTGCGCCGCGAAGCTAGGCCCGATCGAGCTCGCGCGCGCGCTCGCGCGCCTCCCGAGCGGGCCGGTGGACGCCGAGGTCGTCCTCGGCCTCGAGGCCGCCGACGACGTGGCCGCCTTGCGCCGTCCCGACGGCGGCCTGCTCCTCGCGACGATCGACGCCTTCCGCGCCTTCGCGGACGACCCCTGGCTCGTGGGGCGCGTGGCCGCGGTGAACGCGGCGAGCGACGTCTTCGCGAAGGGCGGCCGCCCGCGCCATGCGCTCGCGCTCGTCAGCGTCCCCGAGCGCGACCCCGTGCGCGCCGAGGAGACGCTCCATCAGGTGCTGGCCGGAGTGCGCGCGGCGCTCGACCCGCTCGGCGTCTCGCTCGTGGGCGGTCACACGACCGTGGGGAGCGAGCTCTTCGTCGGCCTCACCGTCCTGGGAGAGCTCGCCCCCGGCGAGCCGCCGCTCGCGCTCGGCGCTGCGCGGCCGGGCGAGGACCTCGTGCTCACGAAGGCGCTCGGCACCGGCGTCGTGCTGGCGGCCGACATGCGCGGGCTCGCGCGCGGCGCCTGGCTCGAGTCGGCGATCGCCTCGATGCTGCGCCCGAACGCCGAGGCCGCGCGCGTCGCGCGCGCCGCCGGCGCCGGGGGCGCCACGGACGTGAGCGGCTTCGGCCTGGCCGGCCACCTGGCCGAGCTCGCGCGCGCGAGCGGCCTCGTCGCCGAGCTCCGCCTCGCCGCGCTCCCCGCCCTCGCCGGCGCGCCGGAGCTCCTGGCGCGCGGCGTCCGCAGCACCTTCCACGCCCAGAACGCGCGCTCCCGCGCCGCGCTCGGCGTGGACGCCGCCGCCGAGCGCGACCCCGCCTTCCCGCTCCTCTTCGACCCGCAGACCTCCGGCGGCCTCCTCTTCGGCGCTCCCGCCGACCGCTCGGCCGATGCGCTGCGATCGCTGCACGAGGCAGGCGACCCGCGGGCCGCCGTGATCGGCCGCCTGCGCGCGGCCCTCCCGGGCGAGCCCCCCGTCCACGTTCTCGGAAGCGAGTGAGGCCCTCGAGCCTTCGCCGATGCGCTCACGGCCCGCGCGATCCAGCGGCTGCGGGCTCGGTTGCGGGCGCCGCGGCCTCGGGGAAGACGTAGAGGTAGAGGCTCCCGCCGAGGACGTCGGTCGGCTCGTAGCGGCGCAGCCAGTCGCTGTGCGAGCCCTCGGTCCGCGCCTGGTAGAGGCCGTGCACGAGCCAGTGCGCGGAGATCACGTAGGCGCCGGGGCGCGGCGCCTCCTTCCAGTCCTCCGGCGCGAAAGGCTCCGTCGCGACCCCGTAGGCCTCGGGGACGCCGGTGCCGAGGGCGAGCAGCCGCACGCGCTCGATCCCGCGCTCGGCGAGCCAGCCCGGGAGGCGGTAGAGCTCGTGACCCCAGTCGACGTTCGAGTCGTCGAGCCAGAGCGGTCCGGCTCGCGGTCCGCCCGCGAGCGGATTGAAGTACGCGAGGTGGTGAGGGTGCGCATGCAGCGCGGTCCCCGCTTGCGCCGCCGCGAGCGCGACGAGCGCCGCCGAGCCGGCGCGGCCGAGACGGCGCGCGGCCGGCACGAGTCCGCCGGCGAGCGTGAGCAGGAGCGGATAGACCGGCAGCACGTAGCGCACGCCGAGGTCGTCGGCGAGGAGCACGTGGGCACCGAGCCACACCGCCGCCGGGATCCACAGATAGACGTCGTCGCGCCAGCTGGCGCGGCGCACGGCCGCGAGCGCGAGCGCGCCGAGCATCGCGACGAGCTCGGGGAGCGTGCTCTTCACCGCCATCGCGATCGGGAAGTAGGCGAGAAAGCGCGCGGTGCGAAACTCTCCGGCGAGGTAGTAGGCGTAGCCCGGCACGTGGTCGGCGTGCAGGGTGGAGAGGTCGCGCAGATAGCGCAGCGGATCCTCGGGTCCGAGGTACGCGAGCTCGACGACGAGCGCCGCCACGGGGAACGCGAGGAGCCAGGGCCGCAGCGCGCGCGCGGCCGGCCGCAGATCGCGCGCGGCGAGCTGCGCCAGGGCCATCGCCGGGAGCAGGAAGAGGGCGCTGTACTTCGCCGCGAGGGCGGCGCCGAGCGCGAGGCCGAGGCCCACCTCGCGCGCGAGGCTCGCGCGCCGGCGCAGGATCGCGAAGAAGAGCCCGAGGGTCGCCATCGCGCCGGCGGACGCGGCGGCGTCCATGGTCACGAAGCCCGCATGCGCGAGCGCGGTCGGCGAGAAGGCGTAGAGCGCGAGCGAGAAGCAGCCGGCGGCGTCGCCGAAGCGCGCGCGCGACCAGAGGAAGACCGCGAGCCCCGCAAGCGTCGAGAGCGCGACCACCGGGAGGCGGCCGACCCGCAGGAGCGCCATCGGATCGTTTCCGGACGCGAAGAGGACCTTCCGGCCGAACTCCCACTCGCGCCCCTGGCGGTAGGCCGGGCCCGCGAGGGGGAGGCGGGGCCGCAGCGGCGCGGTGGCGAGGCCGGCGAGGAGCTTCACGAGGGGGGGGTGCTGGGGGTTGAGGCGCATCTCGCCGGTCGCGACGAGCGCCATGCCGGCCGGCAGGTGGCTCGTCTCGTCGAAGCTTCCCGACTGCGACCAGAGCGCGTGGGTCGCGAGCGCCGCGTGCGCTGCGAGGAGCAGCACGGCCGCGAGCGGCGCGGCTTTCGCTACGGCTCCGGCTCGGCGTCCCTCGACGGCGGGGGGTCGCGAGGATCTCATGGCGCCTTGCCCCTGTCGCGCCCGACGATGCTGTTGCCGATGGGTCTGCACGGCAACGATCCCGCGCGCGAACGCTGAGCCCCATGTATCGTAGACGCCACCCCCTCAGGATGCCCAGGGGGCTGCGGGGTGTCGCCGGCATGAGGAGTCCCGGGGCCCGCGCGAGCCTGCTCCTCGCTCTCGTCGCCGGAGCCGTCTATTCCAACTCCTTCGGCGCCGGCTACACCCTCGACAATGCCACCATCCTCGCTACCGACCCTCGCCTCGCCTCGCTCTCGGCCAGGAACCTCCAGGACATCTTCGGCCAGAACTACTGGTGGCCCCGCTTCGAGAGCGATCTCTATCGCCCGCTGACGACCCTCTCGTACCTGCTGAACTTCCAGCTCACCGGTGGCGACCGTTCGATCGTCTGGCCGCTCCACGCGGTGAATCTCCTGCTCCACTGGCTGAACGCCCTGCTGGTGTTCTCCATCGGGTGGCGCGTGCTCGGCGCGGTCGGTCCGGCCGCGTTCCTCGCAGCGGTGTTCACGGCCCACCCGCTCGCGACGGAGAACGTGACCAATCTCGTGGGGCGGGCCGATCTGTTGGCGACCTTCTTCGTGCTGCTCGGCTTGTACCTCCACCGGCGCCTGCGCGATGGGACGGCCCACCCCCGGCTCGCGCTGGTGGCCCTCGGCGCGAGCGCGATCGCCGGCGTGTTCTGCAAGGAGAGCGCGGTGGTGCTCGTCGGTCTGATCGCGCTGCATGATCTCTGCTTTCCCACCGCGCGGGAGGGGGCCGCAGAGCCCCGCCTCGCCGACTGGGGGGCCTGGTGGCGCAGCTTCCGGAGCGGAGGGTGGAGGAGCTACGCCGCGGTCGCGCCCGCGCTTGGACTCCTCTTTTGCGTCCGCCGCCTCCTCTTCCACGCCTCTCCGGTCTTCACGCAGGTCGGCAGCGACAACCCGCTGGTGGTCGCCGACCCGATCACCGCGCGGATCACGGCCCTCGGCGTGATCGGCCGCTACCTGCGGCTGATCCTCTGGCCCCGCTCGCTCTCGTGCGACTACTCCTACGATCAGATCTCCCTCTTCGGTTGGTCGCTGACGGACCCGCGCGATGTCGAGATCCTCGTCACGATCGCGGCTCTGGCAGGGATCGTCGCGTCGACGCTGCGTTGGGGACGCCGCAATCGGCCACTGCTCTTCTTCGTCGGTCTCTTCGTCGTGACCCTGCTCCCGGTGTCGAACCTGATCGTGCCAACGGGCACGATCATGGCCGAGCGCTTCGCCTACCTGCCGCTGGTGGGCGTCGTCGGCGCGCTCCTGGTCACGGCCGTCCCGTGGCTCGGAGAGCGCGTGCGCCGGCTGCGACCGGAGCGTCCAGGCCACTACACCCTGGCGTCGGCCATCGTCGCGGCCGGGGTCGTCGGAGCGCTCGGAGCCCGGGCCTTCGCGCGCAACCTGGACTGGCGCGACGAGCTCGCCCTGTGGACCTCCGCCAGCCGCGCGACGCCTGGGAGCTACAAGGCCTGGAGCGGACTCGCGAAGGGGCTGCTCGCGGCCGACCCGGAGCGGCCCGATCTCGAGCGCGCTCTCACCCTGCTGGAGCGCGCGCAGTCCGTCTTCGCAACGAAGCCCCTGCCGATCCTGCACCTGCCGGCACAGCTCTACGACGAATCGGCGCAGGTCGCGCTGCGGCTCGGCGACCGCGCAACGCGGGCGGCGGGATTCGCGCCGCCCGCCGCCAACGCCGCCGGCCGGCCCTACTATCTGGCCGCGGAGGCGGCAGCGCAGCGCGCCGTGGAGATCGACGCGGCGCTCTCCAGCGCATCCCGGCAAGCTCGGCTCGAACGCGGGGTTCCCGCCGACGAGATCGTCGAGGTGGGCAACTCCCAGTTCCGGCTCACCCTCGCTCACTCGTTGGCGCGCCTCGGCCGCATCGATGAGGCGCGCGCCGCCTTCCAGGCCGCCCGGCGCCTCGAGCCGGCTCGCTACGAGACCCATCTCTCCGATGCGAGCTTCCACCGGGTCCTGGGCGAGCTCCGGCCCGCCGCGCTGCGGTATCTCCAGGCCCTCGTCCTGACCTCCGATCGAACGGAGCTGTGGCAGGCACTCGGCGAGGTCTATCAGCGCATCGATCCCGCCGTTCCCGCCATCACCTCGACCGGCGCCGGTCCGGCCCTGAATCTCGATCACCCGACGCTTCGCCGGGACCTTCGCGCCGCGCTCGAGGAGCTCGTCGAGCTGCTCGACGACGCGCACCGCGATGCGGACGCCGCGCGCGTGGCCCGGCTGGCGCTGCGCCGCTTCGGGTTCGAGGTTCGCCGCTGACGGATTCGCGCCTACAATCCCGCCGTGCGCGTCGCCACCTGGAACGTGAACGGGCTGCGCGCGCGGCTCGGCTTCATCCGCCTGTGGCTGCGCGAGCGCAAGCCCGACCTCGTCGGCCTCCAGGAGCTCAAGCTCGCGGACGAGCAGTTCCCGCACGAGGCCTTCCAGGCCGAGGGCTACCGCGCGGTGACCCATGGACAGAAGAGCTGGAACGGCGTCGCGATCCTCTCGCGCGAGCCGGCCCTGGTGGTGCAGCGGGGGCTTCCGGGCCAGGAGGAGCTCGGTGCGCGGCTCTTGACCGCGCGCGCGGGCGAGCTCGAGTTCACCACGCTCTACTGCCCGAACGGGAAGCACATGGAGCACGAGGATTTCCCGCGCAAGCTCGCCTGGCTCGACGCGCTCGCGATCCACCTCGCGGCGCAGGCGGACGCCCGGGGCCGCGCGATCGTCTGCGGCGACTTCAACCTCTGCCCGGCCGCGATCGACAGCTGGAACGAGGCGGCGCTGCGCGGCTCGATCTTCCACACCGACGCGGAGCGCGCGCGCTTCGAGCGCCTGCGGGCGCTGGGCTTCGTCGACGTCTTCCGCGAGCTCCATCCCGCCGAGCAGGCCTTCTCGTGGTGGGACTACCGCGGCGGCGCCTTCCACCGCCGCCAGGGCCTGCGCATCGACCTCCTGCTCGCCACGCGGCCGGCGGCCGCGAGCGCCACTCGCGCCGAGATCGACCGCGAGTGGCGCAAGAAGAAGGAAGGGCTCATACCCTCGGACCACGCTCCCGTCGTGGCGGACCTCTAGAACTAGAGCAGCTAGCGCATCTACTCCGCTCGCAGGCCCCGCAGGCCTGCCTCCGCTCGCCTGCGGCTCGCTGCGCGCTTCGCTTGCGGCTCGCTGCGCGGCCGCTTCGCGGCCTTGCTCTTCTCGAGGCGGCGCGCGCACCTGGCTGGCCTACGGCTCGCGCGAGCTTCGCGCTTCCCCTAGCCCGGCCTAGCTCGCGAGACGGCGGCGGATGATGCGGGCGGCGAGGGCGAGCAGCGCCGCGGAGAGCGCGAGCGAGTAGAGCACGTCCCAGGCGAGGACGAGGGCCACCTCGCCGCGGAACGCGTGGCGCATGAGGCGCACCGGGTGCAGCAGCGGCAGCGCCTCGGCCACGGCGAGCCAGCCGCCCGCGAGGCGTTCCTCCAGCGGGAAGAAGACGTCGGAGAAGAGGAAGAGCGGCGTCAGGAAGAGCGTGAAGTAGAAGCTGAAGAAGTCGATCGTCGGGATCCGCAGGGCGAAGCCGATCCCGAGCGCCGCGAAGACGAGCCCCGTGAGCGGAATCGCGGGCAGCGCCCAGAGCGCGTGCGGGAAGGGGGCGAGGCCGACGGCCGCCACGGCGAGGAAGAAGCAGCCGCCGTAGATCGAGGCGCGCGTCACCGCCCACAGGACCTCGCCGGCGAGCAGGTCCTCGGGCTGCACCGGAGTGGTCAGTATCGACTCGTAGGTCTTCTCGAAGTTGAGGCGCACGAAGGCGTTGTAGGTGACCTCGAAGCTCGCGCCGTTCATCGCCGAGACGGCGACCAGGCCCGGCGCCAGGAAGGCCACATAGGACGTGCCGCCCATCTGGTCGACGTAGGCGCCGACGCCGATCCCGATCGACCCCAGGTAGAGCAGCGGCTCGAAGAAGTTCGGCAGGATGTTGAGCTTCCAGGTGCGGCGGTACATGGCGAAGTTGCGCTGCCAGACCGCGAACGCGTGGCGCGGCGAGACCCTCATGCGCCGCCCTCGAGGCGCGTTCCGGTGATGCGCAGGAAGACGTCCTCGAGGTTCGTCGGTCGCACGACCGCTGCGAGGTGGTCGCCCGGGCCGCCGCCCCGGCGCCGGCGCAGCTCGCCGAGCAGCGCGCCCGCGTCGTCCACGTAGAGCGCGATCCGCCGGCCGCTGCGCAGGCGCGGCAGCTGCGCCAGGTCGCCGAGGAGGCGCTCCTCCTCGGCGGGGGCGAGGTCGAGCTCGAGGGCCTCGGGGGCGAGCGTCTCGCGGATCAGGCGCGCGGGCTCGCCTTCGGCCCGCACGCGCCCGTCGGCCATGATCGCGAGCCGGTCGCAGAGGCGCTCCGCTTCGTCCATGTAGTGGGTGGTGATCAGCACCGTCGCGCCGCCGGCGCGCAGCTCGCGCACGCGCTCCCAGAGCGAGCGGCGCACGGCGGGATCGAGCCCGGTGGTCGGCTCGTCGAGGATCAGGAGCTCGGGGCGGCTCACCAGCGAGAGGCCGATCGCGAGCCGCCGCTTGAAGCCGCCGGAGAGCCGCTCCACGGGCACGCCGGCGTGCGAGCGCAGCTCGAGGAAGTCGAGGATCTCCTCGATGCGCGGCTCGCTCTCGGCGCGGGAGAGGAGGTGGTAGCGCGCGAAGACGCGCAGGTTCTCGACCGGCGAGAGCGCCTCGATCAGCGCGTTCTCCTGGAGCGTCACGCCGAGCCGCGCGCGCACGGCGCGCGTCTCGCGCACCACGTCGAGGCCGAAGACGCGGACGCTGCCGGAGCTCGGCTGCGTGGCGCCGTAGATCATGCGCAAGGTCGTCGTCTTTCCGGCGCCGTTCGGACCGAGGAGCCCGAAGCAGAGGCCCGCCGGCACGTCGAGGTCGAGCTCGGCGACGGCCACGCGCGCAGCGAAGCGCTTTCCGACCCTCCGGCACTCGACGACGGCGGCGCACACGGCGGCGCGAGCGTATCACGCGTGGGGCAGAAGGAGCCGATGCCGGGCCCGCGCGTCTCGACCGCCGCCTGCGCGCTCTACGCCCTTCCGCACACCTTCGCGGTGATCGCATCCGCGCGGCGCTCGTCGAGCGCCGCGGGTGAAGGCTCTCAGCCGACCGGGGCGCTCGGCGAGGGCATGGCGGGCGCGGGTCGTCCGTGCACCAGCACGACCTTCCGATCCTCGAAGAAGACCGAGATCTTGCCGTTGCCGGCCTGGCCCTGCACGACGCCGAGCCCGAGTGTCGGGTGCGAGATGCGGTCGGCGGCGGCGTACTTCTCGCTCGCGGCGTAGCTGCGGATCGGCCGCGAGAGGTCCGCTTCGACCGGCACCTCGACCGGCGCCCCGGGCTTGGGCCGCGAGGGGACCTTCGGCCGGAGGCGCCCGGCCGAGAGCTCCCAGGCGGGGACCAGGCGCGGCGCCGAGTCGAGGACCGGCCGGCCCTCGGGATAGCTCCAGCCGGGATCGCCCTCGAGCCGGCAGCCGAGGAAGAGCAGCCGGATGCCGGACGCCTCCTCGAGCTCGCGCGCGATGCGCTCGAGCTCGTGGATCCAGGCCGCGCCCTTCTGCGCCTCGCGGCGCCGGCAGAGCTCCCAGTAGCGCGGGCTCGCGAGCACCGCGACGAGCGGGGGCTCGTCGCCGACGGCGCGGCCGCACGCCTCGGCGACCTCGCCGGCCAGCGCTCCGCGGCACGCATGGGCTCCGGCGGCGCGCGCGAGCGCCTCCAGCGTCGCCGCGAGCGGGGTATCGCCGGTCCCCGCGCGAGCGGCTCCCGGCGCCAGGTAGCGGATCTGTACGACCGCGAGCCGCTCGCCCGGCCCGAGTCCCAGGAGATCGACCCGACCCGGCTGGAACGGCACCTGGGCCGCGACCGGGTCGAGACTCCCCTTCCCGTCCGGCAACGCCATCCCGTGTCCGGCGCGGCCCGCGTGCTCGACGAGCGCCAGCGAGAGGTGCTCTGCGTCGCGCGCGGGCCGGCGCTCGCCGGCGAGGCGTCGGCTGTAGGCGACGAAGTACTTGCGCCCATCCTCCGCGCTCGTCGTGGCGCGCAGCTCCTCCTCGAAGGCGAGGGCGAGGTCCGCCCCCGTCAAGCCGGCGGCCACGGCCCGGAAGTCCGAGGCGCGCCGCACCCTCGGATCGGCGGCGAGGTCGAGGAGCGGATGCTGGCTCAAGGGTCCCCCTCCCGGCATCGAGCATAGCCGTAGGGAAATCTCAATGCCCGGAGCTGGCGCTCCGAACAGGTACCGAGGGGGGACCCGGGCGGATGGTGTCGCCCATATTCGAGTTCGTCGCCGGCGAGATCGAGCGGCGCAGCGCGCTCGCGACGCTCGAAGCGCGCGGCACCGTGCGGCTCGCCCTCAAGCGCGCCGGGCTCGACGCGAGCAGCGTCAGCAGCGCTCAGATGGCCGTGGTGCTCGAGCAGGTGCTGCCCGGGGAGATGCGCTCGCGCGGCGTGGCCGGGTCGGCGGATCTCTGCCGAGCGATCGCCTCGGCGCTGCGCGCCTCCCACCCGGACGGCGCAGGCGCCGACTCGCCCGAGGCGATCTTCCGCAGGCTCGCTGCGGGCTAGACCCCGCAGCACCGGAACGATCCCTGCTGAATTTCTCTGCCCGGACCCCCATTTGGGGGCTGTGCCCGCGCACCCGCTGCTGTATGCCACCCCTGTGAGGCGGGCCGCGGGGTGACGATGATGCGGGAAACGGTCGAGGGGACTGGGCCCCTCGCGCCGGTACCCGGACTCCGCCAGGGAACCTCGGGGCTCTCCTCGCGATCAACCAACGGAAACGCTGACCAGATCCGAATCCTGTCCGTCCTCTGGGGCCCGCTCGCAAGGGCGGGCCCCACCTCGCCGCTACGTCCTCCCATGGCCTCTCCCGCGTCCTCTGCGGCGGCACCGCGGCGGCGGCAGGCCCGGGGGACCCTCCGTCGCGCCCGGCCCTATACTCGGGGGTTGGCCGTGGTCGGGGGGGCCGCGGCGGGTGGTGCCATGGGGAGCGAGGCCCTCGCGCTCCGGCTCGCGGAGCGCGGCTACGAGGCGGCGCTGGATCCCAGCGTGTGGGGAGCCTTCCTCGAGGAGCTCTCGGAGGCTCTCGGGGGAGCCGCCATCCAGCTCTCCCTGCGCATCCGCAGCGTGGAGGTGTCGCGCACCGACGAGCCGTTGAGCGACCCGGGACCCGTCTTCCGCATCCACCTCGACGATCGCTACCACCCGACCTTCCTGCGCCTCTCGATCGCCGACTTCCCCTGGGCCTCGATCGACCGGCGCGGCGTCGCCCACGGCTTCGTGTGCGCGAGCGAGATGGTCGACCAGGACCTCCACTTCGAGCGGAGCGATTTCTACCGCGAGTACATGAAGCCCCAGGGCCTGGCGCTCGAGAGCCCGCTCTGCCACGTGATGGCGAGCGCGGAGGCGCGGCCGCTCGCAGGCGTGGTGATCTACCGGCGCGAGGGGTGTCGCCCCTTCGCACCGGCGGACTTCGAGCTGCTCGACCTCCTCGCGCCCCATCTCGGGCGCGCCTACCGCATCCACTGCCGCCTCGGCGACGCGCGCCACGAGCAGCACGCCCTGCGCGAGGTGATGGATCGGCTCCCCTCCGGCGTGATCCTCCTCGACAAGGACTCGCGTGCGGTGCTGACCAACCGGAGCGCCGACCAGATCCTCGCCCTGGCGGACGGCATCCGGCTCGACAGCGGCCGCCCGCGCCTCGACGACCCGCAGCAGGACCGCACCTTCCAGCAGCTCCTCGAGGAGGCGGTGCGGACGCGCGCCCTGCGCGGGCAATCCTTCGGGAAGACCATGTCGGTCGTGCGCCCCTCTGGGCGGCGCTCGTTCGCCTCGATGGTGGGGGCGCTGCTCGCGCCGCCTCCCGGCACGAGCCTCCGCGAGGCCGTCGCGATCCTCTTCGTCGCCGACCCGGAGGGGAGCCAGATCTCCACCACCGAGGTGCTCGAGAGGCTCTACGACCTGACGCCGGCCGAGGCGGAGCTGTTGCGGCTGCTCGCCGAGGGCAACTCGCTCGAGCGGGTCGCCGAGCGGCGCGGCGTCACGATGAACACCGCCCGCAGCCAGCTCAAGCAGGTCTTCGCCAAGACGGACACGCGGCGCCAGGGAGAGCTGGTCCGCCTCGTCCTGACCGGGGTCGCCTCGCTGGGCGACGACGGAGGTCGTTAGCATGCAGACCCGTGCGCTCCGCGAGCGCCACAGCGACCGCATCGCCGCGGGGCTGCGCAACGAGATCCTGCGCGGTCGCTACCAGCCGGGGCAGCGCCTTCCCGCCGAACGGGAGCTCGCGAGCCGCCTCTCTGTGAACCGCGGCTCGGTGCGGGAGGCGCTGAAGAAGCTCGAGCAGCTCGGTCTCGTCGAGATCCGCCGCGGCGACGGCGCCCTCGTGCGGCACCTGCACGAGGCGAGCGTCGAAGTCGTGCGCCACCTCCTGAACGCGAGCAACGGCCTGGATCGGCGCATCCTCGAGGAGGTCTTCGACGTGCAAGAGATGCTCCTCGCCGGCGCAGCCGCGCTGGCGGTCGAACGCCTTCCGGAGCCCGCGCTCGCGCGCGCCCGGGCGCTGGTGGCCGAGCTCGCGGAGCCGGAGCGGACGGCGGTCGACTTCCACCTGCGCGTCGAAGCGCTGGTCGAGATCGCGGCCGAGGCGAGTGGACACCTCGTGCTGCGGCTCTTCCGCAACACCTTCCGCCCGGCGATCCTCGAGGGCCTGCGCGCGCTCGGCCCCTACTACCGGGGCACCGAACCCGGCCTCGACGAAGCCGCCCGCGCCCTCGACGCGGCGCTCACCCTGCGCGCGCCCGAGGCCGCGGCGGCGGCCGTGCGCGCCCTCTCGCGGCAGGTGCGGGTGCGGCTGGCCCGGGCGCTCGACGCCTACGAGGCCGACCGCACGCGCCGCGGCGCCGAGGCCCCCGGGGTCTGAAGGCCGGGGCCGGCCCGGCTCCTAGACCACGCCCCGGCGCAGGCGCTCGATCCGCTCCTCGAGCGGCGGGTGGGTCATGAAGAGGCGCGAGATCCCGGAACTGCGCCCGGAGACGCCGAACGCGGCCATCTGATCGGGGAGCGGCTGCGGATCGGCGACCTTCCGCAGCCGATCGAGCGCCGCGATCATCTTCTCGCGCCCGGCGAGGCGCGCGCCGCCCGCATCGGCGCGGAACTCGCGCTGGCGCGAGAACCACATCACGATCACGCTCGCGGCGATCCCGAAGAGAACCTGCGCGACCATCGTCGTCATGAAGAAGCCGATGCCGTGGCCGCGCTCGTTGCGCAAGACCACCCGATCGACCCAGTAGCCGACGAGACGCGACAGGAAGAGCACGAAGGTGTTCACCACGCCCTGGATCAGCGTGAGCGTCACCATGTCGCCGTTCGCGATGTGGCTGATCTCGTGGCCGAGCACCGCCTCGACCTCGTCGCGGTTCATCGAGCGCAAGAGGCCCGTGCTCACCGCGACGAGCGCGGCGTCGCGCCGCGCGCCCGTGGCGAAGGCGTTCGGCGCGTCGGACGGGAAGACCGCCACCTTCGGCATCGCGATCCCCGCCGCCTGCGCCTGATGGCTCACCGTCTGGAGCAGCCACGCCTCGGCGTCGCCGCGCGGCTGCTCGATCACGGTGGCGCCGGTCGCGCGCAGGGCCATCCACTTCGAGAGGAGCAGCGAGATCACGCTGCCGCCCATGCCGAAGACCGCGCAGAAGGCGAGGAGCGGGCCGAGCTGGAGCCCCCCCTGATCGGCCAGGAAACGGTCCACCCCGAGCAGTCGGGCCGCGATGCTCAGCACGACCAGGACGGCGACGTTCGTGACGAGGAAGAGGAAGACCCGTTTCATGGCGCATGGCCTCCGGCGTTGAGCCGAAAGCGTAGGCCCCGGGGTTCTGGGGTCAAGGCGCGCTCACGGAGCCAGCGCGGCCGGAACGGGCGCCGGCGCGCCTTCGAGGGTGCCCATCCGCGACTCGAGGTCCCGGAGGCGCGTCAGGCTCGAGCGCGTGATCGTGTCGTGGGAGCCGGTCGCGCTCGCGACCCGCTCCTCGAGGCGCTGGAGGCGCTCGGGGACGCCCGACACGTCGCGCGCCGGCGCGCTCGGCCGCTTCTCGATCGCGGCGAGGCGGCCCTCCGCGGCGGCGAGGCGGCGATCGACGGCCGGAGGCACGCGCTGCCCGAGGGCGTCGAGCCCGGTGCGCAGCGCCGCGTTCTCGGCCCGCAGCGCTTCGATCGCGGCGGCGGACTCGGCCAAGCGCTGCTCGAGCCCCGGGTCGGCCGCCGGGACGGCCCAGCGCGCGGCGCCGACCGCGACCGCGCCGAGGACCAGGATCCAGGGCAGCGCCTGGCGGCGGAAGAAGCGGCGGAGGAAGCGCACCTCCTCCTGGGTCACCTGGATCTCGGCGGCCTGGCCCATGGGTTCTCCCCTCGGGGTACTCGGAGCTCCTGCGGTACGTTTCGCCCGTGCGCGCCCCGGGGTTGAGCCCTGGAGGCGGCTAGCCGGCGCGCCCGAGTACCCGGTAGACCTCCACCGGCTCGCCCTTTCCCTTCAGGCGCTGCGCGCCGATCGCGCGCGTCCGGAAGCGGCCGCCGAGGCGGCCGTGGGTCTCCTCGCCCACGAGGATCCGGAAGCCCTCGGACTCGGCGTCGAAGGCGGTCTTGTCGAAGCTCTCGAGGCGCGAGGCCGTGTTCACGGTGTCGCCGACCATCGCGTACTTGAGGTGCTCGGAGCTGCCGAGGGAGCCTGCGATCACGGGCCCGGTCAGGATCCCGATCCGCATGCGCGCGGTGGGCGCCCCCTGCCGCCGCCAGCGCTCGTTCAGCCGCTCGAGCTCCTCCGCCATGTCGAGCGCGCACGCGACGGCGCTCTGCGCATCGCGATCGATCTCCGCCTCGGCCGTGCGCCGGACCGGCGCGCCGAAGGTCGCCATGAGACCATCGCCCAGGAAGTCGTTCACGAAGCCGCCGTGGCGCTCGACCAGGCGCGCCATCGCCTCCAGGTAGGTCCCGATCCAGCTCATCACCTCGGCCGGCAGGGCCTTCTCGCTGGCCGAGGTGTAGCCCGAGAGGTCGGAGAGCAGCACCGTCGCGGTGATCCGCTCCGGCCGCGGGCGCCCGCCCTCCATGAAGAGCTCGCGCTGGCGCCAGATCTCGTCGACCACCGCGCGCGAGACGTAGGTGCCGAAGAGCTTCATCGCGACGGCCTTCTCGGCGCGCTCGTGCTGCGTCACCCAGGCGAGGGAGAGGCCGAGCGCCGCGAGCGACCCGAGCGCCGGCGCCGCGACCGGGATCCAGAGCGCCGCCGTTCCGAGCGCGGCGAGGCCGCCGCCCGCGAGTGCCACGAGCCCCGCCCCGGCCGCGGCGGCGAGCCCGAGCGGCGAGCGCAGGCGCGTCCCGAGCAGGCCGGCCGCCGTGCACCAGGCCGCGATCCAGAGCGCCTCGACGGCGTCCGCCGGCGCGCGGATGGGGCGCGCGCCGCCGGCGGCGAAGCGGAGCAGCTGGTCCAGCGCGGCGGCGTGGATCTCGGCGCCGAAGACGCGCTCGCCCGGGGGCGTCTGGAACTCGTCCTTCACGCTCGGCGAGCGCGTGGCGAGGATCGCGACCCGACCGCGCACGAGCTCCGGATCGACGCGCGCCTCGAGCAGGTCGGCGAGGGGCACGCCGGGGAGCGAGCCCGGCGCGCGCCGGTAGTCGAGCGCGAACTGATACCCGCCCGGGTTCGCGCCGACGTAGCCGCCGAAGTCGCCGTCGAGCCAGGGGAGCGGGGTCGTCCCGATGCGCAGCACGCCCGGCTGCCGGGGGTCCGGGGCGACCGGGGCACCCGCGCGCAGCGCCAGCTGGAGCGCGAACGAGGGCACCTGTTCGCCCTCGGGGTCCAGCATCAGCAGGAGCCCGCGCCGGACGACGCCGTCGGGATCGGCGAGCAGATCGCTGAACCCGACCTGCGCGCGGTCGGCGAGGAAGGGTGGTCGCGACACGCCGGGCATCTCCGCCTCGGGGAGCTTCTCGACCATCACCACGTCGGGGTTCGCGAGCACCGCGCGGCGGAGCTCCTCGCTCGAGGACGCATCGCGGTAGAGGTCGACGCCGATCGCCCGGGCCCCGAGCCTCCCGAGCTCGTCGACGGCGCGGGCGAGGAGCGCGTCCGGGAGCGGATGCCCGTAGGCGGCGATCTCCTGCTCGCGGATCCACACCAGCGCGACCGGCGGCGGACCGGCTCTCGCCGGGAGCGCGGCGAGAATGCGGTCGTAGACGGCGAGCTCGGGAGCCACGAGCCAGCCGCGTCCGCGCGCGCCGAGCGCGGCCGCGGCCACGGCGAGCCCGATCGCGAGCCCCACCGCCGTCCGCGAGCGCGCCATTCCGGGAGGTTAACCTCCCGGGCGTGCGGCAGCGGACTCTCTTCGCAGCGCTCCTCGTCGCGGCGACCTTCGCCGTCTACGGCCGGGTGCGCGGCCACGACTTCGTCGACTACGACGACCTGCAGGTGATCGTGTGGAACGAGAACCTGCAGCCCGGGTCGCCGGGCGAGGCCCTGGCGCTCGCCTTCGGCACGACGCTCAACGCCAACTGGATCCCGCTGACGACGCTCTCGCTCCAGATCGACCGCGCGCTCTGGGGCGAGCGCGCGGCGGGCGTCCTGCTCGGGAACGCGGCGCTGCACGCCGCGGCCGCGGTCGCCCTCCTGCTCGCGCTCGCGCGACTCACCGGCGCGGTCGGTCGCTCCGCCTTCGTCGCGGGCGTCTTCGCCCTGCACCCGCTGCACGTGGAGTCGGTCGCCTGGGCCTCGGCGCGCAAGGACCCGCTCTGCGGTGTCTTCTTCGCGTTCGGGCTCCTCGCCTACGCGCGCCACGCCGAGCGCCCGGGTGCGGCGCGCTACGGGGTCGTGGTCGCCTGCTTCGTCCTCGCGGTCCTGGCCAAGCCCGTCGCCGTGACCTTCCCGTTCGCGCTGCTGCTCCTCGACGCCTGGCCGCTCGGGCGCCTCGCCGATCCGGCGCGGCGGCGGCGCGCGCTCCTCGAGAAGGTCCCGCTCCTGGCGCTCTCCGCGGCCGCGAGCGCGCTGACGCTCCTCGTGCAGGGAGGGGCCGGCGCCATGCGCCAGGCGGCGCGCATCCCGCTCGTGACGCGGGTGCTGAACGCCATGGACGCGTGCGGCGCGTACCTCGCCGACGCCTTCTGGCCGAGCGGTCTCGCCGTCTTCTATCCGCACCCGCTCGACGCGCTTCCGGTGGGCCGCGCGCTCGCCTGCGGGGCGTTGCTCGCGGCGATTTCGATCCTCGCGCTCCGGCGCCGGCGGAGCCAGCCGTGGCTCGCGGTGGGCTGGTTCTGGTTCCTCGCCACGCTCGCCCCGACGCTCGGGCTCGTGCAGGTGGGCGTGCAGGCGCGCGCCGACCGCTACACCTACCTCCCGCTCGTCGGCCTCGCGATCGCGCTCGCGTGGGAGGCCGTGCATCGCTTCGGGCACGGCCGCGCCCTTTCGGCCGCCGCCGCCGCGGCGCTCGCCGGGCAGGGCGTCGCGGCGTTCGTGCAGGTCGGCCACTGGCGCGACGCCGTGGCCCTTCACTCCCGCGCGGTCGAGGTGACGCGGGACAACTTCATGGAGCACCATCGCCTGGCCCGGGCGCTCCTCGAGCAGGGCCGCGTCGTCGAAGCCGAGTTCCACTTCCGCCGCTCGGCGGAGATCGAGCCGAGCCGCGCCGAC
Organism: uncultured Spirochaetales bacterium; assembly: GCA_964624475.1. Lineage (GTDB taxonomy): Bacteria > Myxococcota_A > UBA9160 > UBA9160 > SMWR01 > CAZUYC01. Next base: position 88,356 of record CAZUYC010000112.1, read on the forward strand.
CCGAGCGTCGGGCTCGGCGACCTGCTCCTCCGCGAGGGGCGCGTCGCCGACGCGATCGGCGCCTATCGCTCGGCCCTCGAGCGCGAGCCCGGGCACGCGAGCGCTCGAGTCCAGCTCGGCCTGGCCCTGCTGCGGGCCGGACGCCCGCAGGAGGCGCTCGAGCCGCTCTCCGGCGCGCTCGCGGCCGCGCCGCAGGACGCCAGCGTGCACGCGGGCCTCGCCCGAGCCCACGAGGCGCTCGGCCACCCGCGGGCCGCCGCGCGCCACTACCGCGAGGCGCTGCGACTGCGCCCGGGCTGGAGCACCGTCGAGAGCGATCTCGCCCGTCTGCTCGCCACGCGCCCCGAGCCGACGCCGGTCGATCGCTAGCGCGATGTCGGCCCTGCGTCGCTGGGAGCGGGCGGAGGGGGCGGCGCTGATCGCCGCGCTGGCCTCCTACGTCGCGCTCTCGCTGCTCACGCTCGACCAGATGGAGGAGGACGCCTTCATCTACTTCCGCCTGGCGCGGAACCTCGCGGACGGTCAGGGTTTCGTCTTCAATCGCGGCGGAGAGGCGGTCGAGTCGGCGAGCTCGCCACTCTGGCTCCTTCTCCTGGCGCTGCTCGCCGGGTCGCCGATCGACCTGGTGCTCGGGGCCAAGCTCCTCGGCATCGCGATCGGCGTGGCGGCGCTCGTCCTGGTGCACGCGCTCGCCCGCGAGTTCATCGCGGATCCAAAGCTCCGCCTCGCGCCGGTGTTGCTCACGGCATGGAGCGCTCCCTTCTTGATGTGGAACCAGCGCGGACTGGAGACTCCGCTCTACGTGCTCGTCGTCCTCGGCCTCGCCCACGTCGCCGTGGACGCGAAGCGACTGCGCCTCTGGCCTCTACCGGCGATCGCCCTGCTCCTGGCGCGGCCCGAGGCGCTCCTGGTCCTGCTCCCGCTGCTGCCGGCCTTCCTTCTCCACCGCGAGCCGTGGCGGCGCATCGCCACCTCGCTCGGGGTCGTCGCCCTCGCGGGGCTCGCCCTGCTCGCGCTGCGCGTCCTCGTCTTCGGGGACGCCCTGCCCCAGCCCTTCTATACGAAGATGAGCCCCGAGGGAAGCTCCGGCTGGCGGAGCGTGCACGGCTTCCTCCGCGGCTCGTACCTCTACCTCTTCGCGCTCCCGATCCTCGCCGTCGCCTGGCGGCGCTCGTACTGGGAGCCCCGTCGCATCGTCCTGCTCTCGTTCATCGCCGTGCTCGTGCTCTGGTCGAGCCTCGTGGCGGAGCAGAAGCCCTACCACCGGCATCTCGCGCCGGCGCTGCCGCTGCTCTTCGTCCTCGTCGTCTCGTCCGCGGCGAGGCTCGCCAAGCCGGGCTCCCGGGTCGGCGCGCGGCTCCTCACCGCGTACGCCGCCGCGTTCCTCGTCGCCTCGTCCCTCCTTTCGGCTCCCCCGAGGCCGAACGCCCCCGGCAGGATCGACCCGAATCCGATCGTCCGGGCGGCGCTGCGCTTCGCCGGTTCACCCGGCGCCGAGGCGGGTCGCCTGCGCGATCTCCTGCGACACCCGGATGCGATCGACGTGACCTACCAGAGCCTGATCGGCGACTTCGTGCGGCTCAACTACCCGCCGCGCGTGGTCGTGGCCTTCGACCAGATGGGGAAGGCCCCCTACCGGGCCGGCCCCGACACGATCTTCATCGACACGCTCGGCCTGACCGACCGGACGATCGGCTACTTCTACTTCTCGGCGCGCGCGAGTCGGAGTCCGCTGCTCCGGCTCGCGTGCCGGCTCTCGCAAGGGATCGCCGGATCGAGGTGCGCCGGGCCGCACTCCGCAGGGCTCGCCCTCGACTACGTCTTCGAGCGCCGGCCCGACGTGATCCTGCTGAACCACTACGTGATCAAGCGGCTGCCCCAGACCCTGCCCGGCCTGATCTCGCGCGACCCGAGGCTCTCCCGCCTCTACGAGCCGCGCTGGCGGCTCGGGGGCGTGATCTCGCTCTACGAGCGCAAGGGCTTCGCAGGCCAGCCGTTGCGCGTGCCCGAGGGGCTCAGGGTCCTGCCGCTCGCCGGCGCGCCGCATTGATGCCCCCCGACGCCGACCCTATGCTGATCGGAATGCGGCCGGCAGGGCGCGTTCTCGTCGGGCTCTGCGCCACCGCGCTCGCCTGTGGTCGCGACCCGACCTTCTCGGAGCACGTGGCTCCGATCCTCCAGGCCAAGTGCCAGTCGTGTCACCGCCCGGGGCAGATCGCGCCGATGTCGTTCCAGAGCTACGCGGAGGTGCGACCGTTCGCGCCGGCGATCCGCCTCGCGGTCGCCTCCGGGAGGATGCCGCCCTTCCACGCCGACGGACCGATCGGCTACTGGAAGCAGGACATCCGGCTGAGCGAGCGGGAGAAGCGGCTGATCCTCGCCTGGGTGGACGCGGGCGCTCCCGAAGGCGATCCCACGCAGCTGCCCGCTCCGGCGACCTGGAACCACTCCGAATGGCCCCTCGGCGAGCCCGACCTGATCCTGCACCTCCCGGCGCACTCCCCCGCTCCGAACAACCGGGACGAGTGGGTCACGCTCTTCGCGGACGAGGCGTTCCCGCACGAGCTCTGGGCGCGCGCCGTGCACCTGCGCACGCAGTCGGCCGGGGTCGTCCATCACGCGACGCTCTCGGTGGTGACGCCGTCCACGCCGGTGCCCCCGGCCGGCAAGACCTTCGACGACGTCATGGCCGCGGTGGGGGGCCTGTACACCTGGTTCCCGGGCGTCGCCGTCGAGCCGCTTCCGGCCGGGCAGGCGATCCGGCTGCGCGCCGGGACGCGGGTGGTGGCACGCACGCACTTCGCCCCGACACGCAAGTCCGTGATCGAGCAGATGGAGGTCGGGATCTACTTCGCGGACGGCATCGTCGAGAAGATGCAGAAGCGCATCGGGATCCAGTTCATCCGCAAGATCGCGATCCCTCCGGGCGCCCCGGAGTTCGCGCTCAGGGGAACGAAGGAGTTTCGCGAGAACGCGGAGGTCACCCACTTCCGCGTGCACATGCACCTGCGCGGGAAGTCGAGCCGGATCACCTTCCGCTACCCGGACGGGAGGGTGGAGACGGTCTTCGACCTGCCGCGCTACAGCTTCAACTGGCAGCGCTACTACTACCTCGCCGAGCCGCTGCGCGTGCCGAAGGGAACCGTGGCGGAGTTCGTCGGAGTCTGGGACAACAGCGCCGCCAACCCCGATAATCCCGACCCGAGCGCCTGGTGCCGCTGGGGGCCGCGCAGCGTCGACGAGATGTTCGGCTCGACGGTCTTCTACACCCCCGAGCGCAAGCTCCCGGTCCCGCTCCGCGTGGAGAGGGGGCGGGCCGTCGGTCCCGCCGTCGCCGGCGGCTCCTAAACCCTTTCGCCGGCTCTCCGCCGGCGCTACACCCAAGCCGGGCCCGGACTGGAGGGAGCCATGACCGCGACGACCCCCGCCGCCTCCGCCCGCTACGGCACGCACGGCCGCGTGCTGATCGCCGACCTCGGCACGCAGACCACCCGTGTCGAGAGCGTCGACGAGTCGGTCTACCAGGACTTCCTCGGAGGTTACGGGCTCGGCGCCTGGCTGATGTGGAAACACTTCCCGGCGGGCGCCGATGCGCTCGCGCCGGAGGCCTGCTTCGCGATCGTCTCGGGGCTGCTCACGGGAGCGCGCACGCCCTTCTCGGGCCGCATCCAGATCGTCGGCAAGTCGCCGCTCACCGGGAGCTGGGCCGACTCGAACTCCGGCGGGAGCGTCGCGAGCCAGCTCCGGCGGGCCGGCTACGACGGGCTCGTCGTGCGCGGCCGCGCGAGCGAGCCCACGGTGCTCGTGGTGCGCGACGGCGAGGTGCGCTTCGATCCGGCCGGCGACCTCTGGGGCCAGGAGATCCCGCCGGTCTTCGACCGGCTGCGCCAGCGCTACGGCGCCCAGTCCGAGGTGGGCGTCTCGGCCGTCGGCCCCGCCGGCGAGCAGCAGGCGCGGATCGCGAGCGTGATGAACGACCGCTACCACGCCTTCGGGCGACAGGGCTTCGGCGCGATCTACGGTTCCAAGAACCTGAAGGCGATCGTGATCGGAGGCTCGGGCGAGGTGCCGATCGCAGACCCGCAGCGCTTCCGCGAGCTCTGCGCCGCCGTCACGCGGGAGTACAAGAGCGCGCTCTCCTGGTCCATGCGCCTGATGGTCTGGTTCACCAAGCCGAAGCGCTACCTCGGCTTCGTCTACCGCCTGCTCACGAGGCTCGGCCTCAAGATCGAGGCGCCCGAGCAGGCGATGCGGCAGCTCTGGAGCGACCGCGGCACGACGGGCGCGGTCGCGATCAGCATCGAGAACGGCGACGGGCCGGTGAAGAACTGGAAGGGCGTGGGCTCCACCGACTTCCCGATGGCCAGCAAGGGCTGGAAGCTCGACGGAGGCCAGGTCGACAAGTACATCACGCGCAAGCTCTCCTGCGGCGACTGCCCGGCCCCGTGCAAGGGCATCGTGGCGGTGAAGAGCCGCAACCTCTCCGACGTCCGCCGGCCCGACTACGAGACGATCGCCGGCTTCGGCGCGAACCTGCTGAACGACGACCTCGAGATCGTGACCGCCTGCCACGACGCCTGCAACCGCTACGGCATCGACGCCGTGAGCGCGAGCGCGACGCTCGCCTGGGTCTGCGAGGCGGTCGAGGAGGGCGTGCTCTCGCCGGCCGAGCTCGACGGCGTCGACATGCGCTGGGGCAACGGCGAGGGAGCGCTCGCGCTCACCATCCGGATGGGCCGCGGCGAGGGCTGCGGCGCCTGGCTCCGCCACGGCTCGGCGCGAGCGGCGCAGCACGTCGGGCGCGGCAGCGAGCGCTTCGCCGTGCACATCCACGGCCAGGAGCCGGCCTACCACGACAGCCGCTTCACGTCGCTGATGGGCGTGACCTACATCTCCGACCCGACGCCCGGCCGGCACACCGCCGGCACGGCGTCGTGGAACGAGACCTTCAACGCGAAGTTCCCGCTGGCGGGGGCGGTCGACGCCAAGGAGACCACCGTCACCTGGCGCGGCACCGCGGGCAAGGGCGTGGCCCAGGCGCACTTCAGCAACGCCCATCAGGTGATGAACGGCCTCGGTCTGTGCCTGTTCACGAACCTGATAGGCGGGCTGCCCTGGCTCGAGCTCACGAACGCGCTGACCGGCTGGAAGATGACCGAGAAGGACCTGCTGCTCGCGGGCGAGCGGATCCAGAACCTGCGCGCCGCCTTCAACCGCCGCGAGGGCATCCGGCCGGCCGACTTCGCGCCCCACCCGCGGATGCTCGGCGAGGGCGACGGCCTGCTGCAGAGCGGCCCGCTCAAGGGGATCAAGGTCCCGCTCGAGCAGCTCAAGACCGACTACTACCGGGCCATGCACTGGAACCCGCAGACCGGCCACCTGAGCCGGGCACGCGCCGAGGCGCTGGGGCTCTCCTCCCTCCTCGACGGCTACCTGGACGCTTGACCGGCGGCGCGCGCGTTCCGGGGCCGCTCGCGCGCCTCGCGCGCAGGCTGCGCGGGCATTCCCCCGGCGGGCTGCGCGTGCGCGTGATCCTGCGCGGCCGGATCGGCGAGGGCTGGTACGACGTCGACCGGCGCCTGGAGCTGCCGGCGGGCGCGACGCTCGGCACCTTCCTCGACGAGGCCGAGCGCCGCGGCATCCGCGTCCGCGCCGCGATCGAGAGGAGCCCCCACCTCGCCGACACGCTGATGCTGAACGGCGAGCGCTGCCCCGTCGAGGCGAACCTCCGGCGAGAGCTCGCCGACGGCGACGAGATCTACCTGCTCGGGCCGCTGGCGGGCGGCTGATGCCGGCCCCGACGAAAGATCCCTCCGACGTCCGCCGGATCGCCTCCGAGGTCCGCCGGATCGCCTCCGACGTCCGCAGGATCGAAGTGGACGGGCGCGAGATCGCGCTCGTCGGGACGGCGCACGTCTCGCGCGAGTCGGCGCAGCTCGTCTGCCAGGTGATCGAGCGCGAGCGGCCCGACGCCGTCTGCCTCGAGCTCGATGCACAGCGCTACGAGGCGCTGGCCGAGCCGGGGCGGCTCGAGTCGCTCGACCTGCGCGAGCTGATCCGGCAACGGCGCCTGGCGATGCTGCTCGTGAACCTCGTGCTCGCCTCCTATCAGCGCCGGCTCGGCGGGGCGCTCGGCGTGTTGCCGGGAACCGAGATGCTCGAGGCGAGCCGCGCGGCCGGACGCCTCGGGATCCCGGTGGTGCTCTGCGACCGCGACGTGCGCATCACGCTGCGCCGCGCCTGGGCGGCGACCTCCTTCCTGCGCAAGGCGCAGCTCGTCGGGACGCTCGTCGCCTCGCTCTTCGAGCGGCCGGAGCTCGACGAGGCTCTGCTGCGGCGGCTGCGCGACCGCGACGTGCTCTCGGAGCTCATGGACGAGCTCGCTGCGGCGTTCCCGGAGCTCGCGCGCGTGCTGATCGCCGAGCGCGACGTCTGGCTCGCCGAGCGGATCCGCACGACCGCGGGGCGCAGGATCGTGGCCGTGGTGGGCGCGGGGCACGTCGCGGGGATGGAGCGGGCGCTGCGCGCGGGGCGCGCCGTGGACCTCCGTCCGCTCGAGGCGATCCCGCCGGCCTCCGCCGTCTGGCGTCTCGTCGGCTGGGGCATCCCGGCGGCGATCGTGGGATCGCTGGTCTGGATGGGCGTGCGCATGGGCCCCGAGGTGGCGAGCCGGAACCTCGGCGCCTACGTCGTCGCGACCGGCCTCCCGACCTGCCTCGGCGCGGCGGCGGCGCTCGCCCATCCGCTCACGATCGTGGCGGCCTTCTTCGTCGCGCCGATCACGGTGCTCTCGCCGGTGATCGGGGCCGGCCACGTGCTCGCGCTGCTCGAGGCCTGGCTGCGCCCGCCGCTCGGGAGAGAGCTCGAGCAGGTCGCGCGCGACGCGCTGCGGCTCCGCGCGTGGTGGGGCAACCGCCTGCTGCGCTGCCTGCTCGTCTTCGCCTTCACCAGCCTGGGGGCGATGGCCGGCGCGTACGTCGGACTCTACGAGCTGCTCTCGGCCCTCTCGTGAGCGCGCCGGCGCAGCCCGAGCGCATCCTGGTGCGGGTACCGACCTGGATCGGCGATGCGGTGATGGCGACCCCGGCGCTGCGCGCCTTGCGGGCGGCGCATCCGCAGGCCGAGATCGTGCTCGAGGGGCCCCCGGCCGTCGGGGCACTCTTGCGCGGTCTCGAGAGCTTCGACCGCTTCGTCGCCGATCCCGGTCGCGGTCTGCGCGCGACGCTCGCGCGGGCGCGCGCGCTCCGCGCGGCCCGCTTCGACTGGGCGGTGCTGCTGCCGGACTCGCCGCGCGCGGCCCTCGGACCCTTCCTCGCGGGTGTGCCGCGCCGCGTCGGCTACGCGCGCGAGCCCCTGCGCCGGGCGCTCCTCAGCGAGCCGCTCGCGCCGCCGCGGGAGGGCGGGCGCGCGGACCCGCTCCCGATGAGCGAGCGCTACCTGCGGATCACGCGCCACCTCGGCTGCCCGGACCGAGGCGACCGGATCGAGCTCGCCGTCGACCCGGCGGCCGACGCAGCGCTCGAGCGCGAGCTCTCGCGCCGCGGCGTCGGTGCGGGGGAGCGCCTGCTCGTCGTCGCGCCCGGCGCGGCGTTCGGGCCGGCGAAGCGCTGGCCGGCGGGGCACTTCGCCGCCGCGGCCGAGCTCGCCGCGCGCCGGCTCGGTCTGCTCCCGGTGCTCGCGCCGGCCCCCGGCGAGGCGGGGCTCGCGCGCGCCATCGCGGGGGCGATGCGCGTGCGCGCGCTCGCCCTCGTGGACCCGACGCCGGACCTCCCGCGGCTCAAGGCCCTGGTCGCGCGCGCGGCGCTCGTGCTCACGAACGATTCCGGCCCGCGCCACCTCGCGGTCGCCCTCGATCGGCCGGTCGTGGTCGTGATGGGCCCCTCGGACCCGCGGATCACGGCGCAGCAGCTCGAGCGGCAGCGCGTGCTGCGCGAGGCCGTCCCGTGCAGCCCCTGCGGCCTACGCCGCTGTCCGATCGACCACCGCTGCATGACGCGCCTGCGCCCCGAGCGCGTCCTCGCCGCCGCCGAGGAGCTCCTGGGAGCCGCTTGACGCCAGCGGTTCCGGCTCGCCCGGCGTCAAGCGGTGCCCCCTGTGGGCCGATCCGCTCGCGGGGGGGCTCCGCGCGATGCATCTTTATGCCCTGGTTCCCGCCGCGGCCTGCCTGATCTGCGGGGTCTCGGCCGGCTACGTCAGCGGCCGAGAGGTGCGCCGTCCGGGAGCACGCCCCGGGGCCGCGCTCCTGCTCGGAGCCGCGTGGTGGGCGCTGTGCGAGCTCGCCTGGAATCTCTCGCCGGACCCGGCCTCGGCTCTGCGTTGGATGCGCGCGTCCGCGCCCGGCTGGATCTTCCTCGGCCCGCTCGTCCTCCACCTCTTCGTCGCGGCGGGCGGAGATCGGGGTGTGCGGCGCCGTCTGCTCCTGCCCTCCCTCTACGCGGCCTCGACCGGATTCCTGCTGCTCGGCTGGCTCACGCCGGCGCTCCTCGCCGGCGCGAGCCGCACGTCGTGGGGCTTCGGACTCGTGCCCGGGCCCGCTTTTCTCCCTCTCTACGTCGTGACCATGGCCGGGATCGCGGCTGCGCTCGGGATCCTCGCGCGCATGCTGCGCGAGGCGCGCTCGGCCGCGGAGCGGAGCCAGCGACCGTGGGTCCTGCTCTGCGTGGCAACGCCGCTTGGCCTGGCCTCGGTCACGGACGTGGCGCTGCCGCTGCTCGGCGTGCAGGCGCCGCGCCTCGCCACCGCGTCGTTCGCCTGCGTGGGAGCGCTCACGTTCTGGATCCTGCATCGCTTCGGCCACTCGGTGCTGAGCCCCGGCTCCTTCGCCGACGAGATCCTCGCCACGCTGCCCGACGGAGTCGCACTGCTGCACCCGAGCGGGGGGATCCGCTCCGTCAACCCGGGGCTCGCGAAACTCACGGGGCGCTCGCGCGAGGCGCTCGAGGCGCTGGACTTCGCCGCGCTCTTCGAGACACCGGGCGTGGCTCCCGGCGAAGGGAAGGAGGACTCGGCGCGCCTGCGTGGGGCGTCCGGCGAGGCGATCCCGGTGGCGGTGGCCTCCTCGCCCCTGCGCGACCAACGGGGCCACGAGCTCGGCCTCGTCGTCGTCGTGCGCGATCTGCGCGAGGTGGAGGCGCTGCGCGGGCGCCTGGTGACGGCAGCGCGCATGGCGGCGGTCGGAGAGCTCGCCGCCGGGATCGCCCACGAGATCAACAACCCGATCGCCTTCGTGCGCTCCAACCTGAGCCAGCTGCGCGGCCACTGGAAGACGCTCCGCGGAGAGCTCGAGTCGATGGACCGGGCCCCCGCGCTGCGCGATCTCGTGGTCGACGGCGACGCGCTGATCGAGGAGTCGCTCGAGGGCGTGGACCGGGCCGCCGAGATCGTGCGCCGGGTGCGCGGCTTCTCGCACGCCGGGACCGGCGAGCGGGTTCCGACGGACCTGAACCGCCTCCTCGACGACGTGCTCCACATGATGAGCTCGCGCCTGCGCGGCCGCGCCACCCTCGAGTCCAACTACGTGGACCTGCCCCGCGTCCGCTGCGCCCCGCAGGAGCTGAAGCAGGTCTTCCTGAACCTGCTCGTGAACGCCGAGCAGGCGGTCGCGGAGGGCGGACGGATCCGCGTGGCCACGGCGAAGGGACGCGGCTCCGTCGCGGTCCTCGTCGAGGACGACGGCTGCGGGATCGCGGCCGAGCTCCAGGAGCGCGTCTTCGACCCGTTCTTCACCACGAAGCCGGTCGGCGTCGGCACCGGGCTCGGGCTCGGGATCGCCTACCAGATCGTGAAGAGCCACGGCGGCGAGATCCGGCTCGAGTCGGAGCCGGGGCGGGGCACGCGCGTGCGCGTGCAGCTGCCGGCGGAACCGGCGTAGTCCGGTCTTCAGGCACTTCGCTCGGCTTCGCCTCGCTGCGCGGCCGCTGCGCGGCCTTGACGGTTCCAACTGGGCTCCGCTCGGCTGCGCCTCGCTGCGCGGCCGCTGCGCGGCCTTGCCCGACCGGGTCTGAGCGTTCAACTCACTGATCTCGCTCGGCTTTTCGCGGGCTTTCGAAGGTGTGAAGCACTTCACTGCGACCGCCCCCGGGCGCGTGCGATACAGGGTCTGTGCTGTCGTACCCGATTCGGAGGATGAAGACGATGGAGTGCAACCACCGCAGCGATTCGCGCTACGCCTCGGCCTTCGCGACCCTGGTTTGCGCCTGGGCGCTGACCCTCGTCGCGCTCGGCCTCGGCGCGCCGTGGCGCGGGGACGCGACCGCCTCCGCTCCCGCCGCCGTCGTCGCGGCGGAGGCGCGCCGCTAGGCGCGTGCCGCTCGGGCCCCTAGACGATCGGGGATCCGGCGAGCGCTTCGAGCGCTTCCGGGCGCAGGAGCACCACGCAGCCGTGGTCGAGCCGGATCAGGCCCTGGTCGGTCCACGCGCGCATCTGCTTGTTGATGCTCTCCCGCGTCGCGCCGACGAGATCCCCCCACTCCTCCTGCGAGAGCCGCAGCTCGATGCGCACCCCCTCCGCACTCCGCTGTCCGTGGCTCTCGGAGAATGCGACGAGCTTCTTGGCGAGACGCACCGGCAGGTTCAGGAAGAGCGTGTCCTCGACGAGCTCGGAGAGGTGGCGGACGCGCTGCGCGAGCACCGCCATGAGCCGGAGCGCGGCGTCCGGGTGGGAGCGGAGGAAGGCGAGGAGGTCCCGCCGGTCGACGACGAGGAGCTCGCAGTCGGTGAGCGCGACGACCGTCGCCGTGCGCTCCGCCTCGCAGAGGACCGCCACCTCTCCGAAGACGTCGCCGGGCCCGAGCATGCTGAAGACGACGTCGTCGCCCGCCTCCGAGGTGGTGACGACCTTGAGCGTGCCTTGCGCCACGCCGTAGACCTGGCTGCCCGGGTCGCCCTTGTGGAAGAGCTCCTCGCGCGCGGCGAGCGCGCGCGTGCGCGTCACGGCCGCGAGGGCGTCGAGCTCGCGCGGGGCGAGGCCGGCGAAGAGCGGGAGCCTGGCCAGGAGCTCGCGTTTCTGCCCGGCGCTCCAGGCCAGGGCCTAGCCCTCGAAACCGCGCCGGAGCTCGCGCGCGGCATCGGCCACCGCCTCGCCGGCGCGGTCGACCTGCGCGGTGAAGCCGAAGAAGCCGTGGATCATGCCGTCGTAGCGGCGCTGCACCACCGGCACGCCGGCCGCCGCGAGGCGCCGCGCGTAGGCCTCGCCCTCGTCGCGCAACGGGTCGTACTCGGCCGTGATCACGTGGGCGGGCGGGAGGCCGGAGAGCTCCGGCGCGCGCAGCGGCGAGGCAAAGGGATGGCGCCCGTCCTCCTCTCGGGCCAGGTAGTGGCCCCAGAATCCCCGCATCATCTCGCGCGTGAGCAGGGGCCCCTGCGCGTTCTCCCGATACGAGTCCGTGTCGAACGCGTGGTCCGTGACGGGATAGACGAGGAGCTGGTGGCACAGGCGCGGGCCGCCGCGCTCGCGCGCCATGAGCGCGACCACCGCCGAGAGGTTGCCGCCGGCGCTGTCGCCCCCGACCGCGAGCCGCGCCGGGTCGACGCCGAGCGAGGCGGCGTGCCCGGCCACCCACGCGAGCGCCGCGTAGCAGTCCTCGGGAGCCGCCGGGAAGCGGTGCTCGGGCGCGAGGCGGTACTCCACGGAGACCACGACGCAGCCCGCGCCGTTCGCGAGCTCGCGGCAGGTGACGTCGTGCGTCTCGATGCTGCAGATCGTGAAGCCGCCGCCGTGCAGGTAGACGAGCACGGGCAGATCCGGCTCCTGCGACGGGCGGTAGACGCGGACCGGGATCTGCCCCGCCGGCCCGGGCACCTCGAGGTCCTTCACCGCAGCCACCTCGGGGCGGGGGCCGAGCCGCGACACCTCGTCGAGGGTACGGCGGATCTGGGCGATGTCGGCCTTCGTGATGTCGAAGCCCGCGCCGATCTGCTCGGCGAGGGCGCGCGCCTGGGGGTGGACGGGCATGGGTCGCTCCTGGGCAGGGGTGAGCCTCGCCGCATAGAATACCGGCGAGCGCGCGAAGCGCGCGCGCAGCAAGCGGCAAGCGAAGCGCGCAGCGAGCCGCAGGCGAGCGAAGGCGGGCCCCTGCCGGGCCTGCGAGCGGAGTGCGGGCCCCCGCTAAGGCATGAGAAACCTCGTTCTGCGACGTGTGGCGGATCTGCGTCGTTGGGGAAGTATCCAGTTGTGCGGAGAGGTCCTGCGCGCGCAGAATGGAGCGTCTCGCGGTGGGGGGGGAGGGCGGGCGGTCTCCGAGGCACCCGCATCCCGTGCGGGAAGCCTGTGAGCGACGCCGAACGGACGACGACCCAGCTGATCGCAGAGCTCGAAGCGCTGCGCGATCAGCTGGGCTCCGTCTCGGTCGAGCGCGAGGCGCTGCGCCGGAGCGAGGCCCGGCTCCGCGAGAGCGAGGAGCGTTACCGCATGCTCCTCGAATCGACCCACGACTTCGTGGCCGAGCTCGACGCCGAGGGCCGCGTGCTCTTCGTGAGCCCGAGCTGCGAGACGATTCTCGGCTACGAGCCGGAGGCGATGATCGGGACGACGCCCTTCTCGCTGCTGCACCCGGACGACGTCGAGCGTCTGGCGGAGTCCTTCCTGGAGCGCGTGGAGGCGCACCGTCCGGCGGGCGCGGGAAGTCTCTTCCGCGTGCGCCATCGCGATGGGAGCTGGCGCTGGCTCCAGGGCGGCGGCGTCAGCTACGCCGCCGGCGGGAAGAGCCGCGTCGTCTGCGTCTGCCGCGACGCGACCCGGCAGGTCCACGCCGAGGCCGAGCGTCGCCGGCTCGAGGAGTGGCTGCAGCAGACCCGGAACTTCGAGAGCTTGGGCGTCCTCGCGGGCGGGATCGCCCACGACTTCAACAACCTGCTCACGCCGGTGATCGGCGAGGCGAGCTTGGCACTGCTCGACCTGCCGGAGCGCTCGCCGCTGCGGGCGCGCCTCGAGCGCATCCGCAACGCCGCGCAGCGTGCCGCGGCGCTCACGGGCGAGATGCTGCACTACGCGGGGATGGGTTCGCTCGACCGCCGCCCGGTCGACCTCTCGGAGCTCGCCGGAGGAATGCTGGAGCTGCTCGAGAGCGCGACGGGCGGCCGGGCCCGCCTGCTCCTCGAGCTCGCGCCCGAGCTTCCCAGCGTCGAGGGCGACCCGGGCCGCCTCGCGCAGGTGGTGCGAAACCTCGTCGCGAACGCCGCCGAGGCGAGCCCCGAGGGCGGGGTGGTCGTCGTCCGCACGCACGCCGTGGTGCTCGACCGCGCCGCGCTCTCGCGCTGCTTCCTCGGCCACGCGCTGCCCGAGGGGCCCTACGTCCGGCTCGAGGTGGAGGACGCGGGCGCGGGCATGGACGCGGAGACGCGGGTGCGGCTCTTCGACCCGTTCTTCTCCACGAAGTTCACGGGCCGCGGGCTCGGGCTCGCGGCCGTCCTCGGGATCGTGCGCGGCCACCGCGGCGCGATCGAGGTCGAGAGCGAGGCGGGGCGCGGGACGCGGGTCGCCGTGCTGCTCCCCTCGCGGTCGGAGGCCGAGCGGCCCCTGCGCCGCGAGACCGCGTCCGTCGAGGCGGGCGCGAAGGTGCTCGTGGTCGAAGACGACGCCGCGGTGCGGGCGCTCGCCAGCGAGACGCTGCGGCGGGCGGGCTTCGTGCCGGTCTGCGTCGCCGAGGGAGCGGATGCGCTCGCCTGGCTGCGCGAGGAGGCGGCGGGGATCCGCGCCGTGCTCCTCGACTGGACGCTCCCGGGGACGAGCGGGGGCGAGATCCTCTGCGCGCTGCGCGAGGCGCGCCCCGACGTCCCCGTGGTGCTCGTGAGCGGGCATCCGCCCGAGGTGGCCGCGGACGTCCTCGGCGCGCGCGGGGCGGACGCGTTCCTGCAGAAGCCCTTCCTCCCCGCCGAGCTCGTGCTCCGCCTCCGCGAGGTACTCGGGAATCGAGTATCGTAGGGCTCCCCCATGGAGCTCGATCACGTCCTGATCCGCGGCGCGCGGGAGCACAACCTGCGCGGGATCGACGTCCGCATCCCCAAGAAGAAGCTCGTCGTGCTGACGGGCGTCTCGGGCTCCGGGAAGTCCTCGCTCGCTTTCGACACGCTCTACGCCGAGGGCCAGCGCCGCTACGTCGAGTCGCTCTCGGCCTACGCGCGCCAGTTCCTCGGCCAGATGGAGAAGCCGCGCTACGACTCGATCCGCGGCCTCTCGCCCACGATCTCGATCGAGCAGAAGACGACGGGCTCGAACCCGCGCTCGACCGTGGGCACGATCACCGAGATCTCCGACTATCTGCGCATCCTCTACGCGCGCGTCGGCGTCCAGCACTGCCACCGCTGCGGCCGCCCGGTCCGGGGACAGACGGCCGAGCAGATCGCGCGCGAGCTCGCGGCGCTGCCGGAGGGGACCCGCCTCGCGTTGCTCGCGCGCGTGCTCGGCAACCGCAAGGGCGAGCACCGGGAGCTGCTCGCGGAGCTGCGCCGCTCGGGCTTCGTGCGCCTGCGCGTCGACGGCGAAATCCGGCTCTCCGAGGAGACTCCGGCGCTCGACAAGCGGCGCAAGCACACCGTCGAGGTCGTCGTGGACCGGCTCGTCGTGCGTCCGGGGCTCGCCTCGCGCCTCACGGGATCGGTCGAGACGGCGCTGCGGGTCGGCGAGGGGTCGCTCCTCGCGCTGGTCGGCGACGAGCGGGACCGCGTCTTCTCGGAGAAGATGGCCTGCGCGAGCTGCGGGATCTCCTTCCCCGAGCTCGCGCCGCAGGGCTTCTCCTTCAACAGCCCGCAGGGCATGTGCCTGGCCTGCAACGGGCTCGGCTCGCGCGTCGAGATCGACCCCGACCTCGTCGTGCCCGACGACTCGCTCTCGCTCGACCAGGGCGCGGTCCGGCCCTGGGGCCCCGACGTCTCCGAAAAGACGGGTTGGGTGCACGGCTTCCGCGCGCAGATCGTGAAGCAGCTCGGGATCGATCCCCAGAAGCCCTGGCGCGCGCTCCCGAAGCGCCTGCGCGACGAGCTCCTGCACGGCGCCGGCGAGCGCCGCTTCCGCGTGCGCTGGTCGGGGAAGTCCGGCCAGGGGAGCTTCGACCAGACCTGGGAAGGCGTGATCCCGCGCCTCATGCGCCGCTTCCGCGAGACCGACTCCGAGCGCGCGAAGCAGTGGTACGGGCAGTGGATGGGCGACGCGCGCTGCTCGGAGTGCGGCGGCTCGCGCCTGCGTCCGGAGAGCGCCGCGGTGCGCGTCGGGGAGCGGACGCTCGTCGAGATCTCGGCGCTCACGGTCGATGCCGCGGTCGGGTTCTTCGCGGAGCTGCGCCTCGAGGGCGCGGCGCGCCAGATCGCCGTCGAGGTGCTGAAGGAGATCCGCGGGCGCCTCGAGTTCCTGGCCTCCGTCGGCCTCGGCTACCTCTCGCTCGACCGCGCCGGACCCACGCTTTCCGGCGGCGAGTCGCAGCGCATCCGTCTCGCGAGCCAGGTCGGCTCGGAGCTGACCGGCGTGATCTACATCCTCGACGAGCCCTCGATCGGGCTCCACCAGCGCGACAACCGGCGGCTCCTGGCCACGCTCGAGCGCATGCGCGACATCGGGAACACGGTGGTGGTGGTCGAGCACGACGAGGAGACGATCCGCACCGCGGACCACGTCATCGACTTCGGCCCCGGCGCCGGCGTCGCCGGCGGGCGGATCGTCTTCGCCGGGACGCCGCAGAGCCTGGCGCGCGACCCGAAGTCGCTGACCGGAGCCTACCTCTCGGGCCGAAAGCACATCCCCGTCCCCGAGCGGCGCCGGCGCCCCGGCGGCGCGCTCAAGGTCGCGGGCGCGCGCGCGAACAACCTCGCCGACCTCGACGTCGAGTTCCCGCTCGGCGTCCTCGTCGCCGTGACCGGCGTCTCGGGCGCCGGCAAGTCGACGCTCGTGAACGACGTCCTCTATCCGGCGCTGGCGCGCCGCTTTCACGGCTCGAGCCAGCGCGCCGGGCTCCACCGCGCGCTCGCCGGGGCGGAACAGCTCGACAAGGTGATCCAGATCGATCAGAAGCCGATCGGCAGGACACCGCGCAGCAATCCCAGCACCTACATCAAGGTCTTCGACGAGATCCGCTCCTGCTTCGCGCAGCTCCCCGAAGCGCGCATCCACGGCTACAAGCCCGGCCGCTTCTCCTTCAACGTGAAGGGCGGCCGCTGCGAGGCCTGCCAGGGCGGCGGCATGCGCCAGATCGAGATGCACTTCCTGCCGGACGTCTATGTGCGCTGCGAGGAGTGCCAGGGCCGGCGCTTCAACGAGGCGACGCTGCTGGTGAAGTTCAAGGGCCGCTCGATCGCCGACGTGCTCGACTTGACCGTGCGCGAGGCCCTCGAGCTCTTCGACGCGCATCCCCGCATCCGCGAGCCCCTGCGCCTGCTCGCCGACGTGGGCCTCGACTACATCCACCTGGGCCAGCCCTCGCCGACCCTCTCCGGCGGCGAGGCACAGCGCATCAAGCTCGCGCGCGAGCTCGCGCGGCGCGCGACCGGCAGGACGCTCTACATGCTGGACGAGCCGACGACGGGCCTCCACTTCGACGACGTGCGCAAGCTCCTCGACGTGCTCTCCCGCCTCGTCGACGCCGGCAACAGCGTGATCGTGATCGAGCACAACCTCGACGTGATCAAGACCGCCGACTGGGTCGTCGACCTCGGGCCCGAGGGCGGCCCGGGTGGGGGCCAGCTCGTCGCGCAGGGGACGCCGGAGCAGGTCGCGGAGGCCGCCGCGAGCCACACGGGGCGCTACTTGCGGCGGGTGCTGGGGCGGCATCGGGGCAACCGCTCCGCTGCGGCCCGCACCAGGTCCCCCGAAGGGAGGAAGGGGGGTGATGGCTTGACGTCCTCCCGATGATATATATCATGCATATATCTCATCGGAGGCGTCATGACGACCCGACGGGCCAAGGTGTTCTGGAGCGGCAGGAGCCAGGCCGTGCGGCTGCCCAAGGAGTTCCGCTTCGATGGAGACACGGTGCTGGTGCGGCGCCAGGGGGACGCCGTGATCCTCGAGCCTGCGGACGAGTGGCCCGAGGACTGGGTCGAGTCGTTCGCGGGGGTGCCCGACGACTTCGCGAGGCCCCCGCAAGGCGAGCTCGAGAGCCGCCAGAAGCTCGGGTGAGGCTCCTGCTCGACACGGACACCTGCATCTACGCCCTGAAGGGGCGCGAAGCAGTCCTGCAAAGGCTCCTCGCCACGAGCCGTTCGGACGTCGCGATCAGCGTGATCACCGAGGCCGAGCTGCGAACGGGTGCCGCGAAGAGCTCGTCGCCGACCAGGACCTTGCGGTTCGTCGAGAACTTCCTGCGCCCGTTGTCGACCCTCGAGTTCACGTCCGAGGACGCGATCGCCTACGCGCAGCTTCGGGCCAGGCTCGAGCGCGCGGGCAAGCCGATCGGTCCACTCGACATGCTGATCGCAGCGCAGGCGGCCTCCCGGAGGGCGACGCTCGTCTCCAACAACGAGCGCGAGTTCGGCCGCGTTCCCGGCCTACGGATCGAGAACTGGACGCGCTGACCTGACCTCCACCACCAGGCCCCACAGGGCGAACGGGTGCCGTTCGCACGCGGACGCGCGCGGACGGCGGCCGCCGTGTGCGTCCCCCGTTATGCTCTCCGCATCCATGGGCAAGCCCCGCCGGCGCTATGCGGCCGATCGGGCCGAGCTCGACCGGCTGGTCGAAGGCCTGGTCGAGCGCGCGGCCCGGGAGTACGGCCGCGCGGACGGCTCCGACTCCGCGCGGCAGATCGTCGTGACCGCGCTGCGCCTGCTGCGCGACGGCGCCGAGGAGAGCGACGTGCGGCTCCTCTCGAGCGCGCTGAAGGAGCTGCGCCACGCCTTCCGCGTCTTCGCGCCCTACGAGCACCTGCGCAAGGTCGCCGTCTTCGGGAGCGCGCGCACCGAGGCCGGGAGCGCCGCCTGGCGCCAGGCCTTCGACTTCGCCGAGCGCATCGTGCGCGCGGGCTGGATGGTGATCACGGGCGCGGGGGGCGGCATCATGGCCGCGGCGCAGGGCGGCGCCGGCCGCGACGCTTCCTTCGGCGTGAACATCCGCCTCCCCTTCGAGCAGCGGGCGAACGAGGTGATCGCCGGCGACCCGAAGCTCGTGAACTTCCGCTACTTCTTCACGCGCAAGGTGGTCTTCGTGAAGGAGTCGCACGCGATCGCGCTCTTCCCCGGCGGCTTCGGCACCCACGACGAGGGCTTCGAGGCGCTCACGCTGATCCAGACCGGCAAGAGCGCGATCGTGCCCGTGGTCTTCGTCGACGTGCCGGGCGGGAGCTACTGGCGCGAGTGGGAGGAGTGGGTGCGCACGCACCTGGCGGCGCGCGGCCTCGTCTCCGAGCACGACCTCGGGCTCTTCCGCGTGACCGACGACGCCGCCGCAGCCGTGCACGAGGTCCTGGACTTCTACAGCAACTATCACTCCTCCCGTTACGTGGGCGAGCGCCTGACGCTGCGCCTGCGACGAGCGCCCGACCCGGAGCAGCTCGAGGCGCTGAACCGCGACTTCGCGGACCTGCTCGTCGCCGGCGCGATCGAGGCAAGCGGGCCGCTGCCGCAGGAGGGCGGCGAGCTCCCCGACTACGCGCGGCTCGTGCTGCGCTTCGATCGCCGCGAGATGGGGCGCCTGCGCGCGCTGATCGACGCGCTGAACGCGTTCGTCGCCGAGTCCGCGCCGCCTCCCCGCGACGCGGGCCCGCTCGAGGTCGTCGAGGCGAGTCTCCCGCCCGAGGCCGAGCGCGCCGAGCAGGAGTGAAGGGGCCCGGGCGCGGAGCTCGGCGCCGCTGCGGCGCCTTCAGCGCTCTCCCGTCGGCGAGGGGTCGAGGCGCTCGGCGTCGGCCAGATCCTTGGGGCGCCCCGTGGCTCGCTTGTTCGCGAGGAAGTCCTCGCGCGAGATCACCGGCACCGCAACGCCTTCGAATGTGGCCAGGGTGCGCTTCGCGTAGGCGGACCCGAAGTCGAGACCCGTGAGCTGCGTCAGGACGTCGATGCGCAACGGGGGGAGCCCGATCTGGAACACGGTCCCGGGACGGGCGAGGTCCTCGCGCGTCAGGTCGTGGAGCGGAGCGCCGAACGCCCCGAGAGCCGCGTAGGCGCGATCCGCGTTGTCCGACGTGCTCTCGATCCAGAGGTCGAGGTCGCCGGTCGCGCGGGGATGCCCCAGGATCGCCAGAGCGTAGGCTCCGACGACGAGGAAGCGGACCTCATGGTCGATGAACGCGCGCAGCAGATCGCGAAAGTCGTGCGCCAGGTCGGTCTTCACGCCACCCCGCAAGCCTCCACTGCTGGATGCTCAGCTCGAAGGCGAGCCCGAAGCGCTCTTCCACGGGAACGCTCTCCCAGTAGCGGGCGTCCTCGAGCGCGAGACGCTCGGCCTCCGGAGTCCCCGGCCGAACGACGCGCGTCCGTGCGCTGCGGAGCCTTCGCTCGCGATCCGTCGTTCCCACGCCCAGAGTAGGATAGCGCAGGGGCTTCGCACCCCTCGCGCTCCTACCGCGCGGCCGCGATCGCCTCCTCGACGTCCCGCAGCCGGTCCTTGCCGAAGTAGATCTCGTCGCCCACGAAGAAGGTCGGCGAGCCGAAGCTCCCGCGCTCGACGGAGCGCTCCGTGTTCTCGAGCAGGCGGCTCTTGACCTCGGGCGACCCCGCGAGCTCGAGGAGGCGCTTCGCGTCGAGGCCGGACGCGTCGAGCGCGGCGCGCAACACCTCGGGATCGTCCAGCTTCTTGGGCTCCGCCCACATGTGCCGGAAGACCTCGTCGACGTAGCGCTCGAAGACGCCGAGGGAGCGGGCGACGATCGAGCCTCGCATCAGCGTCAGGGTGTTGACCGGGAAGAAGGGGTTCATCCGGAAGCGCGTGATGCCATGGCGCCGCAGGAAGCGCTCCATCTCGAGCCGCTCGTACTCGGGCTTGTTCCGGATGCCGGCGAGGCTCTCGGCCGGCGAGCGGTTGTTCGTGAGCTTGAAGACGCCGCCCAGCAGGATCGGCACGTACTCGAACGCGACGCCGGTGCGCCCCTCGATCTCCGGCAGGACGAGGTGGCAGAGGTACGCGTTGGGGCTCCCGAAATCGAAGTGGAACTCCGCCTTCACCGTCGCTCACCACCGCTCCGCGAAGGGGCGGATCTCGAGCTCGAAGGTCCAGGCGTCGCGCGGCTGCTGGTGGAGCTGCCAGTAGGCCTCGGCGACGGACTCGGGACGCATCAGCGTGTCGGGCGGGAGCTTCGCCACGGCCCCCTTGCCCGCCTTCTCCTCGATCCGCTCGCGCACCCAGGCGGTGTCGACCCCGGCGTCGATGACGAGGTGGGCGACGTGGATGTTGCGGGGGCCGAGCTCCCGTGCCGCGCTCTGCGCGACCATGCGCAGGCCGGCCTTCGCGCTGGCGAAGGCCGTGTAGCCGACGCCGCCGCGCAGGCTCGCGGTCGCGCCGGTGAAGAAGAGGCTGCCGCGCCCATGGGCGAGCATCCGCCGCGCCGCCTCGCGGCCCACGAGGAACCCTCCGTAGCACGCCATCTCCCAGACCTTCCGGAACACGCGCTCCGTGGTCTCGACCAACGGGAAGCTCACGTTCGCGCCGGGGTTGAAGACGCAGACCTCGAGGGGCGCCGCCGCATCGGCGTCCCGCAGGAAGGCCGCGACCTCGTCCTCCTTGCGGGCGTCGAGCGCGCGGCCGACGGCGCGCCCGCCCTTCGCCTCGATGTCCGCGACGAGCGGCGCCAGCTTCTCGCCGTTCCGCCGCCCGGCGAAGACCGTGAAGCCCTCCGCCGCGAACCTGCGGGCGATCGCGGCGCCGATGTAGTCGCCGGCGCCGATCACGGCGGCGGTCGCGTTCCTCGAGCTGGAGCCGGGCATCGCGCCGCTC
Organism: uncultured Spirochaetales bacterium; assembly: GCA_964624475.1. Taxonomy (GTDB): domain Bacteria; phylum Myxococcota_A; class UBA9160; order UBA9160; family SMWR01; genus CAZUYC01. The sequence goes on from CAZUYC010000112.1 coordinate 109,204, forward strand.
ACAGGGCCTCCACGCGCGCCGGCGTGCTCTTGTGCCAGGGCGTGCCGGCCAGCCAGTCGCGATCCTCGCCGCGCGTGAGGTCGTTCGGAGAGACGCCCGTCGGCACCCGGGCGCCGCTCCCGTCCGGGAAGTCGACGCCGAGCCCGTTCGGCAGCGAGATGTGGCCGGGCTGCATGCGGTCCGAGAGCTCGACCGAGACCTCGGCGCTGCCGCGCCTCGTCGAGAGCCGCACGCGCCCGCCGGCGGCGACGCAGAGGCGCTTCGCGTCTCCCGGGTTCATGCGCAGCGCGCCCGTGCGGTCCTTCTTCCGCCACTCGGGGTTGCGGATGATCGTGTTGGCGGTGAAGGAGCGGCGCTCGCCGGCGGAGAGCAGGAATGGGAACTCGGCGGAGGCGCCCGGCGGCGTCTCGGTCGCGAGGCCGTCGAGCTCGTCGAAGAGCTCGGTCACCGCGAGCTGGATGCGGCGGTTCGGCGTACCGAGCCGCTCGAAGTTCTCCTCCCACGCGTCGATCGCGAAGACGACCGCGCTCTTGCTCGTGAGCAGCGCGTCGAAGAGCGCGTCGCCCGCCTCGCCGGGCTCGTCCGGGAAGCCCGCGCGGGCGAGCGACTTCGGGTTGCGCTGCGCCGCGATCTGGCAGAGGGCCCAGACGCCCGCGCCCTCGGCCAGCCCCTCGGGCAGCAGGTCGCCGATCGCGCGGTAGAGGACCACCGGCGCGATGCCGACGAGCTCGGGGTTCGCGCCGGCCAGCTCGAAGAACTTCGCCCGGAAGGCCTGGCGGTCCTCGAGCCAGGCCGCGCGCAGGGCCGACACCGCGTCGGCGGGCAGCTTGCCCAGCGCCTCGAGGAGGCGCGCGTGGAGCTCCGCCTCGGAGAAGAGCCCCGGCGGCGGCGGCAAGAGCGCCTTCCTCAGGTGGAAGTAGTTGTGCGGGAACTCGAAGTTGAAGAACGTGGCCTCGGCCTTCTCGAACTGGCTCGCGACCGGCAGCACGTAGTGGGCGAGGCGCGCCGTCTCGGTGAAGGCGACGTCGACCACGACCACGAGCTCGAGCGCCGCGATGGCCTCGCGCATGCGGGCGCTGTCGGCGAGGGAGTGGGCGGGGTTCCCGCTCTCGACGAGGAGCGCGCGGAAGCGCTTCGGGTGGTCGGTCAGGATCTCCTCCGGGATCGAGTTGCAGGGCGTGAGCCCGCCGATCACGCGGGCGCTCGTCACGGGCGTGCGTCGCGCGGCGCCTCCGCCGCCTTCCTTGCCGGTCGCGAGCGGCATGAAGGGCACCGGCAGGTAGGCGGCGCCCTGCTTGCCGAAGTTCCCGGTCAGGAAGACGAGGAGCTTGTGCAGATAGGAGACCAGCGTCGAGTGCCGGTTCATCTGCACGCCCAGGTCCTCGAAGCTGGCCATGCTCGAGGCGGCGGCGATGCGCCGCGCCGTCGCGCGCACCGTTTCCTCCGGCACGCCGCACGCCGCACAGTACTCGGCCACCGGAAGCGCCGCGAAGTGCGGCAGCACCTGCTCGAGCCCGTCGGCGTGGGCATCGAGCCATGCGTGCGCGACGAGCCCCTCCTGCACCAGCACGGCGTCGAGCGCCGCCAGGAGCCACGCGTCCGTGCCGGGCCTCACCTGGAGGTGGACGTCGGCGATCTCCGCGGTCTCGCTGCGCCGCGGATCGACCACGATCAGGCAGCGCCCGGGATCCTTCGCGATCTCGCGCAGGGTCACGCGCGCGCGCGGGATGCCGTGCGAGAACCACGGGTTCTTGCCGAGGAAGAGCGCCACCTCGCAGTGCTCGAAGTCCGCGCGCGTGTAGCCGCCCAGCATCTTGTCGGCGACCCAGAACTCGCCCGTCTTCTCCTGGGCCAGGGCGCTCGAGCGATGGATCGAGCCGAGGGCCCTGCGCGTGCTGCTCCCGTAGGCCCCCGGCAGGTGGTTCCCCTGCCCGCCGCCGCCGTAATAAAAGATCGACTCTCCGCCATGGGCGTCGCGGATCGCGGCGAAACGCGCGGCGACCTCGGAGATCGCCGTGTCCCAGTCGATCTCCTCGAAGCTCCCGTCGGCGCGGCGCCGCAGCGGCTTCGTCAGGCGGTGCGGACCGTTCTGGTAGTAGTCGATGCGCGAAGCCTTCTCGCAGGCGTAGCCGCGCGACGCCGGATGCGCGTCGTCGCCGCGCACGCGCCGCAGGCTCCGCCCGTCGGGGCCGCCGAGCTGCACCTCGATCCCGCAGTTGCACTCGCACAGGATGCAGGCCGTCGACTTCCACTCGGAGGCGCTCTGGGCGGGGCTCTCGGCCATGGGGATCTCCTCGGGGGCGCGCGCGAACTCGCTCCCGGCTCTCAGTACCTGATTTAGTTGCTTTACGCAACCATGATCTCCCGATAGACTGGGGCCCATGGGGCGGAAGCGCTTCGGCGACATGAACTGCGGGATCGGCCAGGCCCTCGAGGTGCTGGGCGACTGGTGGACGCTCCTCATCGTGCGCGACGCCTTCTTCGGCGTGCGGCGCTTCGGCGACTTCGAGCGCGGCCTCGGCATCGCGAAGAACGTCCTCTCCGCGCGCCTGCAGCATCTCGTCGATCACGGGATCTTCGCGCGTGCGGACGTCGCGAGCTCCGGGCAGCGCTTCGAGTACCGGCTCACCGAGAAGGGCGAAGCCCTGCTGCCGGTCCTGACCGCGCTGCGCGAGTGGTCCGACGAGTGGGTCTTCGGGCGCGGCAACGAGCCCGTGATCGTCCAGGACCGGCGCACGGGCCGGCGGCTCCCGAAGCTCCGCGTCACCGACGCCGGCGGCCGGCCGCTCACGCGGCGCGACCTGCGCACGCTGCCCGGCCCGGGCGCCTCGCAGGAGACGATCCGAAGGCTGCAGCCGCGCGAGCGCTGACGCGCGACGCCGAGGCGCTCGTGGGGCCCGAAGCTCGCGCCGGCGTCGAGCTCGGTCCGCAAGCGCAGCGCGCAGCGAGGCATCCGCCCCGCGTGCAGCGGACGGGGACGGTGTTCAGATGTTGCGAATTTTCAGATTCTCCGGGGGAGAACCCCGCGAGACCCCAGGGCGTGAAGAGAGAATCTGAAAATTCGAAACATCTGAACACCGTCCCCGTTTCACGTACAGCCGGGCACCGCGCAGAGGTAGCCGTCGCGCTCCATCACCGGGTCGGGGCGGCGCGCCGGCGGGTCGCGCAGCGTCCAGGTCAGGAGCGCGCAGTCGAGCAGGCCGTCGAAGACCTCGCCGTCCGTGAAGAAGCGGCCGCGCTCGCGCCGGAGCTGCGCGCGCAGCGTCTCGAGCACCGCCGTGAAGAGCCAGGCCACCTCGCGCGGCACCCGCCAGGCGAGCTCCTGCGTCGCCTCGGGGTCGACGTCGGGCGCACACAGTTGGCGCTCCCCGGGCGGGATCGGGTCCTGCGCCCGCTCGGGATGGAACTGGCAGCGCTGGAAGGCCCGGTCGTGGCCGGCCCGCAGCAGCAGCGCCCGCTCGACGTCCGCTTCCAGGCGCCGGACGGTGACCCGCTCGGCCCAGGCCACCCAGGCCGGCCGCCACTCGCCCTCGATGTCCAGCAGCAGGAACGGGAGCAGGCCCTGGGCCTTGACCCACGAGAGACGCCCGCAGGTCGGTCGACACGCCCCATCTTCCCGACTTCGCAACGGGGTTCAGTGTAGACGAAATAAAAACGAAAGTCAACTGCTCGGAAAGAAGGTCGCCAGGGCGCGAACGATCGCGCGCGGCCTCGAGGCCTGAAGCCGCTCCCGCCTCGCCCCTCCGCTCGATGAGGGAGTCGAGCTGCGCGCAGCGTCGCGCGGCCAGCCGGCGCGCCCAGGCAGGATGGCCGGCGCCCCCCGATGATGCTCAGCGGTCCGCCAGCTCGGATCCCGTCGCGCGTTCGACCGCCGCGCCTTCGCCGACCGGCTCCGCCGTCACGATCCCCTCGCCCCCTGCGGCCAGGTCGACCGTGCAGGTGGCGGTGTTGCCCGCCGCGTCCGTGGCGTGAACGCGCAGCACCGCGCTCTCGGACTCGATCTCCAAGGCGCGGCGACGGGGCTCGGCCTCGCAGTCGTCGCTGCGCTCGAAGGCGACGAGCTGGCCGTCGCTCACCGGGACTTGGCTGCACCCGAGATCGATCGCGCTCTCGGGTCGAACGGGACCGCAGGCGTCGCCCGCCGCGAAGGCGACGCGAAGCGTTCCGGCGCCGCGCTCCCCGCGGTCTCCACTCTCGCGGTCCTCGTCGCGGCGTCTCCGACTGCGGTTGTCGCATCGGTCGTCCTCGTCACCGAGGCGCCTTCGAGCCCGGGCCCCCCTTTCGCCGTCCTCGTCCTCGTCGTCGTCGTGTCGGGCGCGCCCGCGGCGGTCGTACTCTTCGTCGTGGCGCCCTTCCCTCGGCGTCCGGATGGGCGTGGCCGAGCAGGAGAGGACGGGTGGCGTCCGGTCCGTGATCCGGCACTGGTCGCTGCAGCAGTCGCCGTTCGTGCGGTTGCCGTCGTCGCACTGCTCGGAGAGCTCGCGCCGGCCATTGCCGCAGCTCTGGAGATCGCAGGCATCGCCCGCCCCGTCGGCGTCGAGGTCGGCCTGGTCCGCATTCGCGACCTCGGGGCAGTTGTCGAAGGGATCGAGGAGCGCGTCGCCGTCGCTCTCGGCCGCAGCCACCGTGACGAGGTTCGGAGCGCAACGAAGGCCCGTGGCGCAGTCGGCGTCGGTGACGCACGAGCCGTGGCGCCGCTCGCACCTCCCACCGGTGCCGCAGAGGTCCGGGGCCGTGCAGTCCGCGTCCTGGGTGCAGGCCGCGCCGGTGAGCTCCACGCAGGTGCCGGAGGTCGTGACGACCTCGAGCTCGGTGGGGGCGAGTAGACGCTGCACGTCGGCGGCGGCGTCGCGACAGACGGCGCGCGGGTCCGTGCACTCCGCCTGGCTCGCGCACGGACCCTGGTCCTGGTGGCAGGTGCCGTTCCCGCCACCGCCCGCGATCGGCACGCAGAACTGGCCCACGTCGCAACCCGTGCAGCCGGTCTCGCCGCAGCGGCAGGACGCCCCGAGGTCGGCGATGCACCCGCCCGGGGGAAGGTAACAGGAGCCGGTGCCACAGTCGGCGCTTGTCGCGCAGGCAGCGCCAGTCGTGGTGCAGATCCCCGCGCTCGCGCTCGCCACGGGGTCGACGCAGCCCCCCGCGGCAAGCGGTGCGGCGGCCACTGCGGACGCCCGCAGCGAGGCGGTGGGGCTCGGCCCTGCGAGGAGGGCGGCCTCGCGCGCCCTGAAGACCTGCTTCACGAGGTCGCGGGAGTCGCCATCGCCGTTCAGGTCGCAGCCGCCGTCACCCGCTGGCTGGCAGCCCACCCCGAGGACGGCGCCGGACTGCTGGCTCTCGGGCGTGATGAAGATGACCGTGTCTCCATCCACGCGGTACGGAAAGCGCGCGTCGCAGGCCTTGAGCGGGCACGGTGTCACGGCTTGCTCGGTATTGAAGAGCCGCTCGGAGACCAGGTCGAAGACCTGGAGCGCGTCGTCCTCGAGGTCGCCGTCGCGATTGAGATCCTCGCCCTGCGAGGCCTCGCGCGTCCGGAACGCCACCAGCCGCTCGCCGAGGACCAGCTCCTCTGCCGCCTGGCGGACTTCGATCATTCGCGGCTCGTCGACGCGATAGACCTGGACGAGATGGTCCTCCGCATCCCCGTCCCCGTTCCCGTCCACCGCCCCGCCGATGCAGGAGCCGCTCACCGGATTCCGCTTGCCGCACTCCGGGACCAGCAACCCGACGACGGAGCCCACCACGTCGATGGCCTTCGCTCGCACACCCAGGGACGTCCAGCAGCCGACCCGCGTGGGCCAGTCGCAGACCTCGACCCATGCCTCGCCGCCGTCGGGGGCCGGAACCCGCGCCGCCAGGAGGTTCCGGGAGAAGGCGACATCCAGCGCCTCGCGCCCGAGATCCTCGGGGGCACCACCTCCGACCGAGAGATGCACCCGGCCGGCTCCACCTTCCGTGGGCACGAGAAAAGCGGCCGAGCCAGCGGCCACGGCCACCTTCGCCGCCGGAAGAAGGGTCTTGCGCTGCACGGGCGAGACTGTCGTGTCGAGCACCTCCAGGACGACGTCGTCGAGGAAACCATCGCGGGAGAGGTCCGCATCGAGATCCGCCGGGTCGGGGCCGCGGACGAAGAGGTCCCATGTACGGTTCGTGTCGCCCGGCACGAGGTTAGGACACGTAAATAAATAATGGTCGCACCGAGCCCGTGCCTATGACGATCTGGGCCGAATGGCATAGTTCCAATCGCCGTGAAACTTGTGGCGCTCCAGATTCACCCGCTGCATTTCTTCGTCAGTCACCTTGCGG
>CAZUYC010000113.1:0-43821 GCA_964624475.1 uncultured Spirochaetales bacterium
CGCGAGCGCCGTGGCCGAGCTCGAGGCGGGCCGCTTCGACGTCTACCCGGGGAGCTTCGAGCGCTATCTCGAGGAGAAGGCGCGCCGGCGCGAGCAGCTCGTGGCGCGCAAGGCCCAGCAGGAGCGCCAGGTCGGGCAGGCGGAGCGGCTGATCGAGCGCTTCCGCTACAAGGCGCGCAAGGCGCGCATGGTGCAGAGCCGCATCAAGGCACTGGATCGCCTGGAGCGCGTGGAGCTCCCGGACGAGACGCGGGCGCGCATCCGGCTGCGCATTCCCGAGCCGCGCCGCTCGGGCGACCCCGTCCTGCGGCTCGCGGGCGTGCGCAAGCGCTACGGGGAGCGGATCGTCTATGCGGGGGTCGACTTCCTGGTCCGGCGCGGCGAGCGCGTCGCGCTCGTCGGGCCCAACGGCGCGGGGAAGTCGACGCTCTTGCGGATCGCCGCGGGGGTCCTGCCGGTCGACGCGGGGACGCGCGTGCTCGGCCACCAGGTCGAGGTGGCCTTCTACGCGCAGCACCAGCTCGAGGTGCTCGATCCCTCGCGCAGCGTGCTCGAGGAGCTCGAGCGCGTGGCGCAGACCGAGGACATCCCCCGGCTGCGCGGGCATCTCGGCGCCTTTCTCTTCTCGGGCGACGACGTGGGCAAGCGCGTGTCGGTGCTCTCGGGCGGCGAGAAGGCGCGGCTGGCCCTCGCGCGCATGCTGCTGCGGCCGGCGAACTTCCTGGTGATGGACGAGCCCACGAACCACCTCGACCTCGCCGCCTGCGAGGTGCTCGAGGCCGCGCTCGGCGGGTACAAGGGGACGCTGCTCTTCATCTCGCACGACCGGACCCTGATCGACGCGATCGCGACCCGCGTCGTGGAGGTGCGGGGCGGCGCGCTCACCGACCACCTCGGCGGCTACGCGGCGTGGCGGCGCGCCGCGGCGGCGCAGGAGCCCGGCGCGGCGCCGGGGTCGGAGGCGGCCGGCCTCGGAGCGGAAGGCGTCGGGTCCGCGCGCTCCGAGACGGGGGTGGCGCGCGCGCAGCGCGCGGCGCGCCGCGAGCGCGAGAAGGCGACCGCCCGCGATCGGGCGCGCGCCCGCCGCCGCCTCGCCGCGCTCGAGGCGGAGGTCGCGTCGCAGGAGGCGCGCCTCGAAGGGCTCGCGGCGCGCCTCGCGGCGCCCGAGCTCTGGCGCGACGGCTCCGCGGCGCGCGCGCTCGAGGCGGAGCACCAGGCGCTGCGCGAGGGGCTCGCCGCGCGCTACCGCGAGTGGGAGGAGCTCGCCGCCGCGCTGGAGGCGATGGGGGGAGTGCCGTCGAAACCGTAGCGACTACTCGGGCTCCGCCACGGTGAGTCCCACCTCCTGGCCGTAGGAGACCTCGAGCGTGTGGCCGTCGGGGTCGCGCAGGAAGGCCCAGTAGCCGACGGGCGGGCCGTAGTCGAAGGGGCCGGCGAGGAGCACGTCGTCCTCGCGCGCGCGGCGGCAGAGCGCGTCCACGTCCTCGCGGCTCGCGCAGCCGACGCCGAGGTGCGCGATGGGGCGGAGCGGATCGGCGACGTCCTCCGCCTCGATCAGCACGATCACGAAGGGGCGAGTGCGGTCGGAGAGCCAGACGACGCCGCTGCGGCGGTGCACGACCTGCATGGCGGCGTAGCTCGCGTAGAAGGCGACGCTCCGGTCGAGGTTCGTGACCGGGAGCGCCACGTGGGTCAACCCGACGTCGGTCAGGGGATCCTCCCCGGGGCGAGGCCGCGAAGCGGCCGCGAGCGCCGCGGCTGGTATCTTACGCGACCGGGAGGACGAGAACATGCCCGAGTTCTGCCGCGTGGAGCGCGAGGGGCGAACCCTCGTCGTGACGATGAGCCGGCCCGAGGTGCTGAACGCGCTCCATCCGCCCGCGAACTTCGAGCTCGAGAAGGTCTTCGACGAGTTCGTCGCGGACGACGGGCTCTGGGTCGCGATCATCACCGGCGCGGGCGACCGGGCCTTCAGCGCCGGCAACGATCTCAAGTACCAGGTCAGCTCCGGCGCGAAGCTGGAGATCCCCCGGACCGGGTTCGCGGGCCTCACGTCGCGCTTCGACAACCCGAAGCCCGTGATCGCGGCGGTGAACGGCGTCGCGATGGGCGGGGGATTCGAGATCGCGCTCGCCTGCGACCTGCTCCTCGCCGCCGAGACGGCGATCTTCGCGCTGCCCGAGCCGCGCGTCGGCCTCGCCGCCCTGGCCGGCGGCATCCACCGGCTCCCGCGCCAGATCGGGCAGAAACACGCGATGGGGATGCTGCTCACCGGCCGGCGCGTCTCGGCCCGGGAGGGCCTCGCGCTCGGCTTCGTGAACGAGGTCGTGCCGGCGGGCGAGCTCCTGCCGGCGGCGCGGCGCTGGGCCGACGCGATCCTCGAGTGCGCGCCGCTCTCCGTCCGCGCCTCGAAGCAGGCCGCGCTCGCCGGCCAGGGCCGCCCGCTCGAAGAGGCGATGGCCGCCCGCTACGAGGGCCTCGCCAGCATGGCCCGGAGCGAGGATTTCCTGGAGGGACCGCGCGCCTTCGCCGAGAAACGCCCCCCGAAGTGGAAGGGTCTCTAGCGAGCGCCGCGCAAGCGCCCGCAGGGCGCGCGCAGCGAGGCGCAGCCGAGCGGAGTAGATCGGGTGGGCGCTACCTACGGGTGCGCTACGACACCCGACAGTCCAGCTTGTCGACGGCGTGCACCGGCGCGGCGCTGCCCGCCAGCAGCGGCGCGATCGCGGAATACACCATCTGGTGCTGGCGCACGCGCGGCTTGCCGGCGAAGGCGGCGCACTCGACCTCGATCTCGAAGTGCCCCGGCGCGGTACAGCGCACGCGGGCACGCGCCCCCGGGAGCTCCCGCTCGATGCGGGAGCGGAGCTCCTCCTCCAGCGGCTCGCCGTCGTGGCTCGAGTTCAGGATGCGCAGCGCCATGCCCCGGCGCGTACGATAGGCCAACGGCGGCAGGGGCGCCCCGCCGCCGTCAATTCCAGCCTCACTGTACGGCCGCGCCCGCCGGCGGAAGGCGGGCGACCCCTCGGGCAGGCGCGGGGGCTCCGCATCAAGGGGCCTTCCGCAGCGGCCGATACCGGACGGGGGTTCCTGCCCTTCGGGAGGGGAGTGCGCGCGGAGCATGGCTGAGAACGCCAGAACCCCGGCCCGAACGCCGCCGAGCGTGCGCATCCTGCACGTGGGCGGTGGCCCCGAGCAGGCCGCGCGCGTGCGCGCCGCGCTCGAGCCCTCGCGGACACTCGCCTGCGCGCTCGTCCACGTGGACCGGGTGGCGGACGTCGCCGACCACCCCGACGCGAAGGAGGCCGAGGTCGTGATCCTCGACCTCTGCGGCGGCGGGAGCAGCCAGAAGGCGCTGCGCGCCCTGCGCGAGGTGCTGCCGCGCCTCCCGATCGTCGTCCTCGCCGACGACGACTCGGAGGACGCCGCGAGCGAGGCCCTCGGCCACGGCGCGAGCGGCTACCTGCTCGCCGCGGAGGTGGGCACGCGGCTGCTCGTCACCACGATCGGCGCGGCCCTCGGGAGCCAGCGCGCGCTGCTCCAGCTCGACACCGTCCGCGAGCAGGCGCGCCATCTCGCGACCCACGATCAGCTGACGGGGCTCGCGAACCGGGTGCTCTTCAACGACCGGCTCACCCAGGCGGTGGCCGCGGCGCGCCACGGTCGCCAGGTGCTCGCCGTCCTCTACCTCGACCTCGACGGCTTCCGCGCCATCAACGACGCGCTCGGCAACGCGGTCGGCGACGGCCTCCTGCGCGGCATCGCGACCCTGGTGGGCGCGGCCATCGCCGAGACCGACACGGCGGCGCGCCTCGGCGGCGACGAGTTCGCGGTGATCCTGACCCAGCTCCCGAGCGAGCTCGACGCCGCGCGCGTGGCGGGGCGCATCGCCGAGAGCCTGGCCCGGCCGATCCCGTTCGGGCAGCGCAACGTGGCCGCCACGGCGAGCATCGGGATCGCGACCTTCCCGCGCGACGGCGTCGAGCCCGACGACCTGGTGCGCAAGGCCGAGACGGCCATGCGCCACGCCAAGCAGCAGGGCCGCAACCGCTACGAGTTCTACGCCCGAGAGATGAACGCCGTCGTGCTGCGCCGCGTGTCGGTCGAGTCGCAGCTGCGGCGCGCGCTCGACGAGCACGCGCTCGTGCTGCACTACCAGCCGCAGTACGACCTGCGCCGCTCGCGCATCGTGGGCTGCGAGGCCCTGATCCGCTGGAACCACCCCGAGCAGGGACTCCTGCCGCCGAGCGAGTTCCTGGGCGTCGCCGAGGACTCGGGGCTGATCGTGCCGATCGGGGCCTGGGTGCTGAACGAGGCCTGCCGCCAGGCCTCGCTGTGGCACGCGGCGGGCCACCTGGGGCTGCGCATCGCGGTGAACGTCTCCACCCGCCAGTTCCGCGAGCGCGGCTTCGAGCAGATGGTCGCGGCGGCGCTCGCCGAGACGGGGCTGCGCCCCGAGTCGCTCGAGCTCGAGATCACCGAGGGGAGCCTGATCGCCGACGTCGACTCGACCGTGACCACGATGTATGCGCTCAAGCGCCTCGGCGTGCGCCTCTCGATCGACGATTTCGGCACCGGCTACTCGGCGCTCTCGTACCTGAAGCGCCTGCCCGTCGACGTGCTCAAGATCGACCAGAGCTTCGTGCGCGAGCTCACCACCCACCCGGTGAACGCGACCATCACCGAGGCGATCGTGCGGCTCGCGCGCGGCCTCGACCTCGCGACGATCGCCGAGGGCGTCGAGACGCCCGAGCAGCTCCTGCTGCTCGGCTCGTACGGCTGCCACCGCATGCAGGGCTACCTCTTCGGGCGCCCGTCGCCGCCCGAGCAGTTCGCAGAGTGGCTGACGCACCCGCCCTTCCGCTGGAATCACGGGGAGTCGGCGCGGCGGCTCTGAGCCGGGGCCCCGGCGGGCTGCGGGCCTGCGCGCGCCGGGCCCGCCCGCACGAAGAGCAGCGAGCGCTCGCTGGCGTGGACGAGCTGCCAGCGCCTGGCGCGCCGCAGGTGCTCGATCAGGTCCCGGCGGTCGCGCAGCCGCGTCGGTCGCAGGATCAGGACCGCGCCCACGCGCTCGAGGAGCTCGCGGCGGAAGGGCGTATCGCGGCGCATCGCGTCGCGGTGGGCGAGGTAGAGCTCGGCGCCGTAGACGCTGTTGCGCGAGTCCATGCTGGGCTGGAGGCGCCCGCGGCCCTTCCAGGCGACCACGCCTCCGAACTTGTACTCGCAGAAAACGCCGCCCGAATAGCCGCGCCGCAGCAGCGCCTCGACCGCGTCGAAGGGGAGGTCGTAGCCCCAGCGCAGCGCCGGCCGCCGGAAGGACTGGCCGGGGCGCATCGGGAACCCGGGCCAGACGTAGAAGAGCGCCGCCGCGACGGTCGCCGTCCGCGCCAGCCAATGCCAGCGGATCGCGCAGCGAGCGCAAGCGAAGCGCGCAGCGAGCGCAAGCGAAGCGCGCAGCGAGCGGAAGGCGAGCGAAGATCGGGGCCGGCGAGCGAAGGCAGGGGCCGGCGAGCGAAGATCGGGAAGGAACGGCAGCGAGGCCAGCGCCAGGAGGTCGATGAAGCGGGAGTGGCGCAGGTACAGGAGCAGCGCAACGACGGTGAAGGCGCGGTAGGAGAGCGGCACGCGCGCTCCGTGGCGCACGAAGCCGAGCGCGGCGAGGGCGATCCAGGGAATGGCGGCCTGGAAGGCGTAGGTCTCGCGGAAGCGCGCCGTGGCGAAGGGCGGCTTCCATTCGCTGATCTCCTGCATGAAGACCGGGTCGCGCAGCAGCCCGAGCGCATCCTGGATGCCCGCGAGGAGCGTCGGCTGGAGCCAGACGTGCACCTGCGCGAAGGAGGCCGCCCCGCAGGCGGCCAGGGCGAGCAGCCGGGTGCGCCACGCGAGCGGGTGGCCGCGGCCGAAGACGACGAGGTCGAGGGCGACGATCGCGAAGCCCACGAGGAAGGATCCGTGCAGGTTCTCCCAGATCGCGAGCACGAGCGGAAGCGCGGCGAGCCAGCGCGGGTCGCGCCGCGCGCGCAGCAGGCACCACCAGACGGCGAAGGGCAGGACGAGGGCCGGGAGATGCGGGCGGAGCACGATGCGGCGTCCGGCGATCAGCCACATCGGGACCCCCCAGAGCAGGTGGGGGACCACGCCGACGCCGAGGCGGGCCATCGCCGCGCGGTGCACGAGCGCCAGCGCCGCGGCCAGGGCGGCCCCGAGCGCCGTCAGGCCCACGAGGCCGCCCGCGCGCTCCACCCCCGCGAAGAGGACCGCCGCGAGCCACTCGTGCGGGACCCAGGGCGGGTGGCCCGCGGTGAACGAGAAGGGGTCGTGGGCGGGGAGCGTGCGGTGCTCGAGGATCCACTCGCCGATCGCGAGGTGCATCGGGAGGTCGTTGTTCGCGAGGGGCTGGATCGCGATCACGACCGGGCAGAGCACGACGAGCAGCGCGTCGAGCGCTCGACCGCCCCTCGCGCCCCCCGCGCCGGCCCCTCCCGACACGCCGCCCCCTGGACTGGAAGACCGCCGGCAGGGTAGCGGGGGCCCGGAACGAGAACGGGCCGCGTCCTCGATGGACGCGGCCCGCTTCGGTTCAGGAAGGGATCCAGTGGTTTCCGGTGGGTGGCGGGATCGGCCCCGAAGGTGACGTCCGGCCCCCCCGAGGAGCCCGTCTCGGGTCACACGCCTAGTCGCTGCGGGCCTGGCTCGGGCCCATCTGCAGCTCTCGCGCCGTCTCGACGTCCGTCACGATCGTCTTCCAGACCCGGAGGCTCGGCTCGACGAGCAGCGGGCGGACGGCGTCGGCGCGCGGCTTGCGGCAGACGGAGCAGGGCCCGGCGACCAGCACCACGTGCTTGTCGGGTCGCGCGGCGAGCGCGACGAGATCCTGGATCTCGAAGAGCGTCACGGCGCGCACCTGCGTGTCGATCAGCAGCGGTCCCCTCGCCGAGTAGGGTCGGTACTGGACGTCGCCGATGAAGCGGGCGGCCTTCAGGGCGGCGAGGCCCTTGGGCGACCCCATCTCCATGAAGCGGTAGAAGTCGCCATGCCCGTGCGAGGGGCTGCCGAGCGAGGTCAGCACGATGTCGATCTGGGATGCGCGGTCGAAGGATTCCTTCACGCCCGGGCTCTCGCGCATGCGCGCGTAGTCCCGGCGCGGCACGAAGGCGGCCGCGAAGAGGCCCACGTAGTCGATTTCCGTCGGGACGGCCTCGAAGAAGCCGAAGAAGGAAACCGGCGCCGTGTGGGGCTGCGTCACGTTGAAGCCCGACGTGAGCGCGTGGAAGACGAGCTTCGGCAGCCGCTCGGCCGCGCGCAGGCGCACGGCGAGATGCCGCGCGACGAGCATGCTCGTCATGCCGGCGCCGAGACCGAGGTGCACCTCCTCGCGGCCCTCCCGCCGCAGCCTCTCGATCAGCTCCGCCACGACCTTGGCCGCGGCGGTCGCGAGCTGGTCGAGCTCCGTCATGTGCACGACGTGGAAGCCCTCGCCCCAGAGCGCCTGGAGCCGATCGCGGAGCGCCGCTTCCTGCGGCGGAAGGATCTGGAAGAAGCCGCGGCGCCGCGCCTCGCGGATCAGCTCGTAGACCTTCTCGCGGCTCATCTCGAAGTCGCTGTGCAGCCGCCGCAGCTCCGCCTGGACCTCGTCGCTGATCTGCTGGGTCGCGAGCTTGCGCTTGAAGAAGAGGTCGCAGGTGCGCAGCAGGATCGCCGCATCGAGGTCTCGCACGGTCGGCATCGGGGTTCCTCCTCGCTCCAGTCGACAGATGCGCACGGCAACTGTGAACTGTGGACAAATGTACCACGGTCTTCTGGAGAAAGGCAAGACCGTACTCTATCGGGTCGGTATCCGAGTTCGGAATTATCACGGTTTCATCAACATCTCCGTCTCTGTACTGGAAAACGCTTCCAGAAATCTCGTGATCTCGTCGGCTTCAGATGCGCTGTATCCGGCTTGACACACCTTGTTGAAAAACTGTATGTCTTGAGCCTCTGGCGGATCTTCAAGGATGAACCGTGGAGGGAGGTGGTCGACTTCGATGCAGCTGTGGCGCCTGCATGCCGGGCCCGACGCGAGCCGCCGCTGGAAGGCGCGCGCCATCCCCGAGGGAGGCCTCGCGTTCGCCCTCGATGCGGCGGGCGAGCTCGCCCTCGAGGACGAGACCCCGCGGGAGGGCGGCGTGCTCGCGCGCCTCCTGCCGCTGATCCTGCGGGGCTCGCGCGAGATCGCCCTCGTCGCCGCTCCGGACGCTCGCGGGCTCCTCGTCGGCGGCTTTCCCCCGCTCGCCGTCGCGCTCCTCGACGACCGCGCCGAGATCCGGGTCGCCGCGGAAACCTTCTACCTGACGCGCTCGGCTCCCACCGCCGTCGAGCGCTTCGACGCCGTCGGAGCGGAGTCGGCCTGCTTGCGCTGCACGCGCACCCTGCGCCCGGGAGACAGCGTCCTGCGCTGCGGCGGCTGCGGCGGGCTGCACCACGAGGGCGAGCGTGCGGAGGGCCTGGGGGCGCTCCTGTGCGCCAGCTACGACCGCTGCTGCGCGGGGTGCCGGCGGAGCTGGGAGGCGGTCCACTGGACGCCGGAGGCGCTGGAATGAGCTACGCGATCCCCGAGCTCGATGCGCGCAACGCGGCGACCTTCGGCGCGGCGGAGCTCGCGCGCATGCGCCGCGCCCGGGTCGCCGTGCTCGGCCTGGGCATGCTCGGCGGTCCCATCGCCCAGCACCTCGCGCTGCTGCGCATTCCCACGCTGCTCGTGGATCCGGGCCGCGTCGAGGTCGCGAACCTCGGCAACCAGTCGTTCCCCGCGGACGCGCTCGGACAGCCGAAGGCCGCCGCGCGCGCGCGCCAGATCGAGGCGCTCGCGCCGGGAGCGCCCGTCGAAGCGCGCTGCGCGCGGCTCGAGGAGCTCGGGCTCGGCGCTCTCGCGGACTGCGACGTGCTGGTGAGCGCGCCCGACAACCGCGCCGCCCGGCTGCGCCTCGCCGAGCGCGCGCAGCTCGTCGGTGTCCCGTGGGTCGACGCGGCGGTCGACGGGAGCGGTTCGCGGCTGCTCGGCACGGTCACCGGCTACGCTGCCGATCCCGACTCCGCCTGCTACGCGTGCCGGCTCGGCCCCGCCGACCTCGCCGCGATCGCCCGCGAGGGGCGCCCGGCGGGATGCCCCAGCTGGAGCGACCCGGGGGTCGGCGAGTCGCCGCCGACGCTCGCGGCGCCGGCCTTCGCCGCGGTGGTCGCGGGCTTCGCCGCGCTCTTCGTCCTGCGCGGCCTGCTCGGGCGCTCGGCGGAGATCGCGGGCTCGCAGTTACGCATCGCGGCCGACGGCGAGCCGCGCCTGGCGCGGACCTCGCTCGCCCGCTCGCGCCGCTGCGCGCTCCCGCACCGGCGGCTCCCGCGGCCCTGCGCCGTGCCCGCGGCGACCCTCGGGGGGATCCTCGCGGCGGCCGAGCGCGAGCTCGGCGCGGGGCCCGTCGGGCTCCACTTCCACGGCCGCGTGCTCGCCGCGGGACTGCGCTGCGTGGCGTCGGGGGCGATCCGCGACGTCCTGCGCGTGCGCGAGGCGCTCGCTCCGCGGGAGCTCGCGTGCACCTGCTGCAAGCCCGCGCGCGAGGTCGTCCCGCTGCAGCAGCTCGAGCGCCTCGATGCCGCGACGGCGCGGCGCTACGCGGACCGGCGCCTCGACGAGCTCGGTCTCCCCGAGCGGGAGCTGATCTCCGCGACGGCGCCCGGCGGGGCGGAGCTCTGCTACGCGCTGGACGGCACGCCGCCGACGCGCGGCGGGACCGCGAGGAGCGAACGATGAGCGACCCCGTGATCGACGGCTGGCGCCAGAGCGCGGCCGCGTCGGTGAACGAGATCAATGCGGCGACGGATCGCCTGAAGATCGTCCCGGACCCCTTCTCGGGCTCCCCCCCGATCGTCTACCGGGTGCTCTTCGAACCCCTGGAGCACTTCGAGCGCGACCCCGTCGCGGGCGTGCGGCTCGTGACGCGCAGGGTCGCCGCCTCGCTCCGGATCCCGGACGACTACCTCAAGTCCTGCGACGGCTCGCTCCAGTTCCGCGTGGCCAGCGTCGAGCCGCGCCTGCTGCACCCGAACTGCAAGGCGGGGGTGGTCTGCCTCGGTCCGCGCTTCGCCCCCGGCACTTCGCTTCGCGCGCTCGTCGAGCAGCTCTTCGACCTGGTGTCGAGCCGCGTCTTCGCGACCGATCACGGATTCGACTCCGAAGCGTGTCAGTTCTACCTCGAGCACATCGCCCGCATCGAGGCGATCCGCGCCGCGGCTCCGGCGCTGTGGAGGCGGCCGCTCGCGGCGAAGGTGCGCGTCGAGGATCTGCGCGCACGCGGGGAGGGCGCGCGATGATCGTGCGGACGGTGTGGGCGCCCGAGCCGATCGCGGCGGTCACGGTCGTCGGCGGCGACGCGCGGATCGCGACGGCCCTGCACGCGCCGGTCGCCCTCCCGCTCGCGCTCGGCGCGCTCGGGCGCCAGGCGGGGCTGCCCTGGCCGGTCAAGCTCGTGCTCCGCGACGGGGCGGCGGCGCTGCTCGCCGAGGCGCCGCGCCTGCTCGCGCGCGGCGCCTGCGAGCAGATCGCGCTCTCGGCGCTCGAGGCGGGGCTCGGCTGGCTCTTGCGCGGTCGCTCGGCCGCCCCGGCCCGGGACGGCGCCCAGGAGGGTCTGCGCGAGCGCGCCCTGGCCGCGGCCGCGCTGCTCGGCTTCCGCGGCGAGCCGGCGGAGGAGGGCGCGGTGCGCGTCTACGCGACCCCGGCGGAGCGGGCTCCCGCGCGCGTCCTGGTCGCGTCGGCGCCGGGAGGCGGGGCGCTCGTGGCGAGCACGAGCGCGTTCCGGCTGCGCGCGCCGCGCGCGGGCCGGGCGCTGGCGCTCTATTGCCTCGAGGCGAGCGCGCGGCTGCGCTGGGTGCGCGTGTCGGCCGCGGGCGACGAGGCGGCCGTGCGGATCGCCTGGGAGGCCGCGGTCCCGGTCGCGCTCCCCGAGCCCGCGCTCGCGGCGGCGATCGAGGCCGTCGCCCTGGCGCGCGCGGAGACGGCGCGCGCGTTCGGGGCGCTCGCGGAGAGTGGCGTGTCCGAGGCGTACCTGTCGCTGCGCAGGGTGGCGGCGGGTGCGCGCGGAGAGGGCGCCGGCGCAGTGCCGGCGCAGGCCGGCTAGCCCGAGCCGGAACGGGAGAGAAGCATGAACGCTGTGGAGACGATGGAAGCGAGCGAGTTCGTGAGCATCCGCGCGCAGGACTTCGACGGGACTCGCCGCGTGGCTCTCGACTCCGTGCCGCGGAACGCGACGGTGGGCGAAGTGGTGCAGGCGTGCGTTGGAGCGCTGCAGCTCCCCTTCGAGAAGTTCTACCACGCGCTCTTCCGCGGCCGCGAGCTGCCGCACGCCGACACGCTGGCCGAGGTGGGCCTGCGCGGCGGCGAGGAGGCCGAGCTCGAGCTCGTCCCGGAGGTGAGCGCCGGCTAGGCGCGGAGACGCTCGTGACCGGGGACGGATTCGACTTCGAGGTCGAGGTGACGCGCGCGGGAGCGCTCGTCGGGAGCCATCCGGCGAGTGCGGCGGCGTGTCTGGAGGACGCGCTCTTCCGCAGCGTGGTCGCCGGGAGGGTCCCGAACGACGGGCGGCTCCCACCGTTCGCCCTGATCCCCGAGTGGGGCGGCGATCCGCCCTCGGTCACGGGCCTCTCCCTCTCGCTCGGCGACGATCCGCCGGAGCGCTACGGGAAGGGCGTCTTCGCGCCGCAGGCGAGCGCGCTGGTGCGGGCGACGGCGAAAGCCGGCGCGGACGCGGCGGCCGCGCAGGATCTCGCCTGGCGCGTGGTGGCGCGCGCGGCGGCGCCGCCCTTCGCGCGCTTCGCGGCGCGCACGAGCCGGGCGCCCTGGCCGCTCGAGCCGGCGCGGCTCCCGCAGGTCGAGCGCGGTGAGCTCGACGTCGAGATCGACGCCCAGGTGGAGGGCGCGCTGCGCGAGGAGACGATTCGCGCCGGGACGGTGGAGCGCGCGTGGCTCCTGCTCGGCCGGGTGCTGCACGACGCGCAGCGGGGCGGCGCGTCCGTTCAGGCGCGGCGCGCGATCCAGATCGAGCCGGGGGCGGGCGGCGCCTCGGAGCTGCACTTCGCCTTCGGAGCCGAGACGTGGGTCGCGGCGCGGCGGGCGCTGCGCGCCGCGGGCGGGCTCGTGCCGGTCGGGTGGGCTCACTCCCATCCGCCCTGCGCGCGCTGCCCGGCCAATCCCGAGTGCGAGGCCGACACGGTCTTCTTCTCGGCGGACGATCGCGAGGTGCAGGCGACCGCGTTCCTGAGTCCGTACATGCTGGCGCTCGTCGTGGGAAAGCTCCGCACCCGCCCCGCGACGGAGCCGGGACTGCGGCTCTTCGCGTGGAAGCGCGGCGAGATCTGCGAGCGCCCCCTGCGCGCGGGAGGTGCCAGCGGACCCGGCTCGGGATTCGAGGAGGACGCAGCGTGACGGCCGACGATCGGATGAAGCGCTTCCTGAACGGCGAGACCCTCGAGCCGGACGCGGAGGCCGCGGCCCTCGAGCAGCTCTCGAAGAGCCCGGGGGCCGCGCTCCCGCTCGCGACGCTGCTCGTGAACCAGCGGCGGCGCCTCGGCCGGCAGCTCGATCTCGCGCTGCGGCGCGCGGGCGAGGCCGAGGCGCGGCTCGCGGGACTCACGCAGCCGCCGCTCCTGCCCGCGCGCGTGCTGCGCCGGATGGGCGAGGGCCGGCTCGACGTCGCCGCGCCGGGCCGCCGCCTGGTGGTGGGCGTGCTCGCGGAGCTCGCGGCCGAGCCCATCGCCGCGGGCGACGAGGTCCTGCTCGATTCCGAGGGCAGGACCGTCGTCGCCCGCGTGGAGGGCCCGGTGCGCGGCGGCCTGGTCGGGGTCGTGAGCGAGTGCGACGCCGAGAGCGGCCGCGTGCTGCTCCAGGGGGCCGGCGACGAGGAGATCCTCGCCAGCGCCGCGCCCGAGCTCGCGGCCCGGATCGCAGCGGGAGACCGGGTCGTCTACCTGCCCGATGCCCCCTTCGTCGTCGACCGGCTCCCGGCGCGCGAGTCGAGCCGCTTCGACCTCGCCGGCGTCCCGGACACGACCTTCGACGAGATCGGCGGGCTCGACGAGATCGTGGCGCAGCTGCGCCGCGACCTCGACCTGCACCTCGTGCACCGCGAGATCGCGCGCCGGCACGGGCTCTCGCCGCTGCGCGGCGTCACCTTCGTGGGCCCGCCGGGCGTCGGCAAGACGCTCGTCGCGAAGGCGGTGGCGAACCATCTCTGCGGTGGCGGGCGCGAGGTGCGCTTCTTCGACGTGAAGCCCGGCTCGCTGCGCGGCTCCCTCTACGGCCAGACCGAGGCGAGGATTCGCGAGCTCTTCGCCAGGGCGCGGCGCTGCGAGTTCGCCGTGATCTTCCTCGACGAGCTGGACACGTTCGGGAGCCGAGGCGAGGGCGTCGGCCTCGACGTCGACGCTCGGGTCCTGCCGGCGCTCCTCGCGGAGATCGACGGCCTGGCCACGACGGGCAACGTGCTCTGCATCGGGGCGACCAACCGCCTCGATCTCTGCGACGCGGCGCTCGTGCGGCCCGGGCGCCTGCTCGACCGGCGCTACGAGTTTCCGCGCCCGGGGCGCGCGGCGGCGCGCGCGATCCTCGCGCGCCACCTGCGCGAGGACCTCCCCTACGACGAGGGCGGGCGCGAGGCGCTGCTCGACGCGGCGACGAGCTACCTCTACGCCCCGGCGGGCGGCGCGGGAGCGCTCGCCACCGTCACCCTGACGAGCGGCGAGCAGCAGGAGCTTCGCCCGCCGCACGTGCTCTGCGGGGCGCTCCTCGCGAGCGCCGCGCAGCGGGCCAAGTACGCGGCGGCGTCGCGCGAGGTGGAGGGCGAGGCAACGGGCCTCGGAGCCCTGGACCTGCTCGAGGCGCTCGAGGAGGCGCTCGACTCGGAGGCGGAGAAGCTGCGCGCGCCGCACGTCGCGCGCCGCCTGCTCGGCATTCCGCGCGCGGAGGAGATCGTGCGCGTCGAGCTCGCGCGCCGCCCCGTTCCGCGGCATCGCTTCGTGCGGGCCGCCTGACCCCAAGGAGGAAGACCATGCCGGAGCTTCAGCAGAGGCGCGGGCCGCGGCGGACGCGGCCGCAGGATCCGCCGCCGGCCGCGCCCGCCCCGCCCGCGCCCGTGGCCGACGCGGGAAACGTCGAAGTGATCTGGGGCGCGCTGCCGGACCACTACGAGATCGCCGGGCTGACCGTCGTCGAGGCCTACCGGCTCCTGCGCGAGCACCTCGGGATCCCGGCCGGCGTGCGCGCGCTCGTGAACGGCGCCGAGGTGGGGGCCCGCGTGCGGCTTCGGCCGGGAGACCTGCTCGAGTTCGTGCGGGCGGCCGGCGAGCGGGGGGCCGGCTGATGCGCTCGCACGAGGTGCGGATCTCGGGCGAGCGGGTCTCGGTGCACCTCGGGGCCCGGCGGATCGGCGAGACCACGGTCGCGCAGGCGCTCGAGAGGCTCGCCGCGCTCGAGGGGCGCCTTCCCGCCTGGCACGTGATTCCGCGCGGCGCCCGCATGTGGGTCCCGCGCGGCGACGCCCTCGCCGTCGCGGTCGAGGTGCCGCCCCAGGCGCGCACGCTGCGCTGGCTCGCGGCGGACTCGAAGCGGCCCTTCGGCCCGGGCGCCCGATACCACGAGTACTTCCTCGCCTTCCCGTGGGTCGTGCTGCTCCTCGTGCTGCGCGGCGGGATGCTGACCGGCTACCAGCAGCTCTACTACCGCACCGCGCCGCTCGGCCCGGACGAGGAGCTGCTGCTGCCGAACCTGCCCAACGTCGCGCAGGGCTACGGCCAGCGTTGCTGGGTATGCCTCGCGTCGCTCCAGCGCGTGGCCCCGATGCCCTTCGAGGAGCTGATCCCGAAGGTGGTCGAGCACGTCTTCACGGCCGCGTTCAACCGCAGCTCCGAGCAGCACGAGGGCAACTCCTGGTGGGGCGAGATGCGCGGGCTCGACCCGCGCGTCGCTTCGCCGGAGGCCTGGCAGGCGGCGACGCAGGCGAAGCGGTCGTTCCCGCTCGAGGTGGCCTGGCGCCCGGCCGGCACGACCGCGAGCGCCGAGCTGCGGCAGATGCTGGACCGCGTGGTGCCCCCGGTACGGCCGTGCAACGCCGCCGACCTCTCGACGCTGCTCGTCCACGCCGCGTCCGGGGAGGGGAAGTGAGGCTCCCCGTCGTGCTGCGCACCGGCGAGCGCTACCGCGCTCCCGCGCGCCTCTACTACGAGGTCGCCGCGAACGGGATCTTCCAGGTGCGCGATGCCGACGGCTACCGCGCCGTGACGCGGGTCTTCGGCGGCGTGCCGGGGCTCCTGCCCGGCCGCGAGTGCGTCGAGCTGCGCTGCCCGCGCGTCCCGGCGCCGCTGCTGGCGCGGGTCCTCGCCTTCTTCCGCGAGGTGCACGAGCGCTGGGGCGGCGAGGCGATCGTGCTGCTCTTCTACGACGGCCGCTCCGGCGAGTTCCGCATCGGAGTCCCGCCGCAGACGGTGTGGCTGCGCCGCGACGCGCAGGGCGGTCTTCGCGCCGCCTACCGCCTCGACTACCGCGCGGTCGCGCGGCCCCCGGGCTTCGTGCGCTTCGGGAGCATCCACAGCCACTCCGCGCTGCCGGCCGTCGCGAGCGAGCTGGATCACGAGGAGGAGCGCTTCGAGGAGGGGCTCCACGCGATCTACGGGAGCTTCGCCTGCGAGCGCCTCACGCGCTCGGCCTGCTTCGTCGCGGGAGGCGTCCGCTTCCCACTGGCTCCGGAGGACGTCCTCGAGGAGTGCGAGGTGCCCGCGGATCCAGCGCCCCGCGCGTGGCTCGAGCGGATCCGCTTGCGCGAGGAGCGACGGGAGGAGGTCCGCCCGTGAAGGAGATCAGTCGCTACCTCGTGATCGGTTGCGGAGGGGTCGGGGGGAGCGTGGCCCGCGAGCTCGCGCACTTCCTCTCCATCGAGGAGCCCGGCGCGACGCTCTTCCTGGTCGACGGAGACGTCTTCGAGGAGAGAAACCGCGGGCGCCAGGTCTTCCGGCGCGGGGGCCCGAAGCCGATCGTGCTCGGCGAGGAGCTCGCCGGGCTCTACGCGGGCCGCGTGAACCTCGTGCTCGTGCCGGAGTACGCGACGGCGCAGCGCGCGCGACGCCTGGTCCTCGAGCGCAGCGTCGTCTTCCTCGCTCCCGACAACCACGCCACGCGCCTGCTGTTCGACCGCCGCTGCGGGCGCCTCGACGATGTCGTGCTGATCTCGGGCGGCAACGACGGGGTCGAGGAGGGCAGCACCGGGACCTACGGCAACGTCCAGATCTACGTGCGCGTCGGCGGACGCGACCGGACCAACCCGCTCCGCCGCTTCCACCCCGAGATCGAGCGCCCGCGCGATCGGCTGCCGACGGAGCTCGGCTGCCAGGCGCAGCTCGCGAGCGCCCCGCAGCTCCGCTTCACGAACTTGACGGTGGCCGCGGCGATGCTGAACGCCTTCCAGGCCTGGCGGCGGGATCAGCTCGCGTACGAGGAGCTCTACTTCGATACCCTGACCGGACGCGCCATCCCGGTCCACCGGGAGGTCGCGGAGCCCGAGCGCGACTACTCCTCGGCCTCTTCCTCCTCTTCGCCTTCGCCCTCGTCGTCGCCGGACGCCGGGGATTCCCCGCCGCCGAAGCGGTAGGCGAGACCCCAGCCGATCGACCAGTATCGGAACTCCTTCACGTCGCCGGTGCCGAGCGTGTACTTGGCGTCGGCGGTCAGCACGACGTTCTCGGTCAGGTAGAGGTCGAGTCCGCCGCCGAGCCTCCCCGCGAAGTTCCCCTCGTCCTTGTCGCCCGAGGGCAGGCGCTGGAGCTGGATCCACTGGTTCGCCACGCCCGCGCTGAGGTAGGGCTGGAGGCGCTGGAGCGGGGAGCCGGGCTCGAAGACCCAAGCCAGCGGGTAGCCGCGGAAGTTCCAGGAGAGGCTGAAGGTGCGGACGTCGAAGTTCGGACCGGCGGGCTTGCCGCGGACGGGGATCGCGTCGATGTACTCGAACTCGAAGTCGGAGGCGAGGAAGGAGAAGAGCCGATAGCCGCCGAAGAGGTTGAAACCGAAGTCGTTCTCGGCCTTGGCCTTGCTGGGCGCGATCGCGGGAGCGGGCGTATCGACGTCGAAGTCTTCGACGGCATAGACTCCGCGCGCTCCGGCGTACCAGCCCGTGCGCACGTAGTCCTCCGCGCGGGCGGCCGGGGTCGCCGCGAGCGCCGCGCCGAGCGCGGCGACCGGCGCGAGAAGCGAGCGCAGGCGAAGCATGGGACCCCCGTCCGTCGCCGGGGGGAGTCGGCGAGCCCCGGCGCGGGCGCCATCATGCCCGCCCGCGGAGTGTGATTGCAACCACGTTTCGGGCGGAGCGGGCGGCCGAACCCGAGTCTCAAGTCTCGCGAGGAGGGTGCCGAAGCGATGCCCGTGATCCCCAAGCCGATCGAGTTCTGGCGATCCGCGAAACAGAGCGAGACCCTGGCTCGCTTCCCGTTCCTCCAGGAGCCGCGCTGGCGGCGCTGGCTCGGCCTCGTGCGCCCGCGCGTGGCCTTGGATCCGGCGCTGCGAATCCACCACGCCCTCACCCCGTTCCGGCAGACGGACGAGGTGGACGGCGCGAGCCGGGTGGTCGCGGCCGCCGCGCGCCGCGATCCGCGCATCGGCCCCGCCGCGATCGAGCGGGTGCTCCTCGACCTGCGCTACTGCCCCGAGGGCGAGCGCAGCCGCGCCTACGCCGACCCGGAGACCTGGCTCGACGCCCGCGCCGGCCGTCCGCCGCGGCCCGCGCCGCGCCCGCTCGGCATGGTCAGGGTAGTGTAGGCGCGCTTCGCGATACCCGGGATGGCCTCGGTTCCGATCGGCCTCACCGGCGCACCCGAGCCCCTGCAGCATTCGGCTGGAGCAGCGACTGGATCCGGCTGAAGGCCGCTTGGCTCGTCGCCACGACGGGCAGGAACCAGAGGTCCCGGTCGTCCGCGTCGATCGTCCCGTCGCGGTCGAGGTCCGCGGCGTCGAGGAAGCCCGGGTCGCCGCGCTCGAGGCCGAGCAGCAGGTTGATGCGCACGATGTCGCCGTTGTCGCGGTCGCCGTCGAAGTCGACGTCGCCGTAGACCTCCGAGTCGTCCTCGGCGCTGATGCAGCCGGGATCGGCGGCGAGCGTGCCGGCGCCCGTGAAATCCGCGCGGCCGTCGGCGTCGTTGTCGCGCCCGTCCGAGCAGACGTGGATCGGACAGCCGGGGGCGCCCGGGACGCAGAGGGCCGAGATCGGCACCGGGATGTGCGACACGACCTCCTGGGGGTCGTCCGGGTTGCCCGTGCGCTGGCCGATCCCGCCGCCGACGAGGAGCGTGCCGTCGATCACGACCGAGCCGGAGGCGAGGCCGAGGGCCGGGAGTGCCAGGTTCGCGAGCGTCGTGCCCGAGTCGTCGTCCGTGCGGCGCGCCCGCAGGATCCCGGGGAAGACGCTGCCGAAGAAGGTGACGCCGGGGATCCCGCTCGTCGGCGCGAAGTTCGCGTCTCCGCCCTGCTGCCAGACGACGGCGCCGGTGTCGAGGTCCAGCGCGTGGAGCGTCGGCTGCTGTGGGATGCCGAAGGGCGGCGCGTTGGCGGGCTCGCCGGGCGCGCTGCCGAAGTAGATGCGGCGGCGCACCTCGTCGACGGAGGCCGTGCTCGGGATGCCCCCGAGCGATCCGCCCGGGACGACGCGCCGCGTCCAGTAGGGGAGCGCCGAGGGATCGGGGTCGTCCCAGGCCACGCCGCTCTGCTCGTTCACGCCGTCGCGGTCGATCACCACGTAGCTCCCGTCCTTGTTGCCGACGCCCACCACGTCGATCAGCCCTGCGGCGTCGCGCAGGCGGAAGAGGTTCGGCACGGCGCCGTAGGCGAGGTCGTCGTTGTCGACCTCGCGCGGGCGCCAGCGCCAGAGCGGCGCGCCGTCCTTGACGCGCAGCGAGAAGATCGCCTCGTCGTAGGGAGGCATCGGCGGCGGCGGGACGCCGGTCGCCGGGTCGAGGTCGGTGTCGCAGTTGCTCGAGGCGACGTAGACCGCGCCGCGGCCCGCGTCGTAGGCCGGCGACGACCAGACGTTTCCGCAGCCGGTCGGAATGCGGGGGAAGTCACAGCCCTGGCGCGTGGCGAAGAAGTTGCGCGCCAGGCCGAGCTGCTTCGCCGAGTGGTACGGGTCGAAGAAGCGCACCCGGTCGTGCCTGAAGGGCCGGCAGGTCTTTCCGCTCTCGAGGTCGAAGAACCAGACGAGGCGTCCGTCGCGCGCGCTCACCGCGTAGAAGCCGCCCTTCCCGAGCGGCGAGTCGTCGACGTCCATCCCGAAGAGCACGAGGCCCCGGGCCGTGATCGGAGAGGACTCGATCTCGTTGCGCTCGCCGTCGTGCGCGCAGAGTCCCGGCGCTCCCCCCGAGCGCTCCCCGCGCCCTCTGCGGTGATCCCTCTCGTCGTCGTCGTCGTCGTCGTCGTCGTCGTCGGAGTCGGAGTCGGAGTCGTCGGAGTCGTCGTGCGGTCCGCGATGGCGCGCCCCGCAGCCCGTGCCCGCCGTGAAGCGCCAGCGCTCCCGGCCCGTCGCCGCATCGAGCGCGTAGAGGATCTCGCCCGCGCCCACGTGGACCTGGAGGCGCCCCTTGACCTTCGCCACGTCGACCGAGCTCGCGTACGGGAACGAGGCGCCCGGCTGCGCGTCGCTGGCGAAGCGCCAGAGCTCGGAGCCATCGGCAAGGCGCACGGCGTAGACGAAGCCGTCCCACGAGGTCAGGTAGACCACCTGGGTCGGCCCCTCGTTCGGCAGGTCGACCACCGCGACGGCCGGAGAGGCGGTGACGATGGCGCCCGTCGGGAAGCGCCAGCGCTCGGCCAGCTGCGCGACGTTGCGGCGCGAGAGCGCCAGCTCGTCGTGGTTGAAGAACTGTCGCTCCGGCCCGCCGGCGTAGGTGCGCCACTCGGTCGCCTCGAGGTTCCCGGGCAGGACGGCCACGCCGTCGGGGAAGGCGAGCCCCTCGCGGACGATCTCGGGTGCCGTCGGCTCCCCGCTCGCGTCGAAGCGGATCCGCCAGACCTTCCCGTTCGGGCCGGGGCCCACGTCGGGGAGCGTGCCGACGAGGTCGAGATCCGCGTAGTAGAGGCTTCCGTCGCGGCCGACCGCGAGGCCCTGCGGGCTCCCGAAGGGCGTGGGGAGCTCGAAGAGCGGGAGCGGGTGGTCGACGAGGAAACGGACGAGGCGGCCGTCGAGGTCGTACTCCGCGATGCGGCCCGTGAGCACACTCGCCACGTACAGGTTGCCGTTCGGAGCGTTCGCGATACCGCTGAAGGTGAACATCTTGAGCTCCGGGTCGGGCGTGATCACGACCTCCCGGTTCACCGTAATCGCGTGCGGCGAGCCGTCGCGCAATATGCAGCCGCCGGCACGGTTGGGCGCCGTCGGGAAGGGCGGCGTGAAGCGGTGCACGGCGAGGCCGCTCGAGGTCGCGACCCAGGCGCGGCCGAGCGGGTCGACCGCGACGCTGCTCGCGGTGCCGAGGTTCGTCGCGAGCTTGCAGAAGTTCGTGCTCGCCGCGTCGGTGCCCGGGAAGGCGCCGAGCGCCCCGGGGAAGCGGTCGAGGGGCGGGAACCAGAGGATCAGCTGCCCGTTGTTCGCCCCGAAGCCCTGGTCGCCGACCTCGGTGGTGAGCAGGCGCCCGTCCGGGAGGAACGCGCAGCCGAAGGGCTCGGGCGACGCCGTCTGGTACGTCGCGTTGAGCCGTCCGAGCTGGCGCCCGAGGCGATCGAAGACCCCCCATCCAGCGGGGGGATGTGGCTGGCCCGTGTCCTCGCCCACGATGAAGCGGCCGGTCCCGTCGGGGAAGGGGCAGGGCATCCCGTTCACGTCGCGGCCGCGGCCGCCGGGCGTGCTGCCCGTCTCCCCCGCGCTCGCGCGCTCGATCAGCACGTCCTCCAGGGGGGCGTCGGATCCCAGCGTCTCTACGTCGAGCCGGCGCAGGCGGTTTCCCTCGAGCGAGTAGAGGAGCTCCTGGGGGCCAGCGGCCGGAGTCTCCGCGGCGAGCAGGGGCGAGAGGAGCAACAGGATGGCGAGGGTCGGCGTCCGCATGGTCCGCTCCAGAGGCTGATTTCCCCCCACATATCACTTCGCGCCCGGCGAAGGGAAGGGGAATCCGCGGTTGCGGGCGCGTCCGGCGACCGGGAGTTGATGGGAAGCCCGCACCACACCCGTTCCCCGGGGCCGAGGCGCGGCGGCCGGCAGGTGGCCGGCAGCCGCCGTACCGATCTCCCCACCGCGTCGGCCTCGAGCGACCGCGGGAAGCTCGGAGGCGCCCGCGGCACGTCGATTGCACCCGGTCCTGATCGCCCGGGAAGGCGTCGATCTGGGGCTCACGATGACTGCGAGATGGGCTGGCAATCGGTGCGCGGCGGCGGCCGCGATGCTCGCGCTCGCCGGGGGGCTCTTCGCCTGCGCCGCGCCGCCGCCTCCCGCGCGGTCCTCGCGCGAAGAGCTGCTGCAGCGCTTCGACACGGGTCGGGTGCAACTCGACTGCGGGCGCTGCCGCTACGACTTCCGCGACGCCGAATGGCTGCTCGAGCAGGGCGAGTACGAGGCGCTCGTGCTCGGGATCCTGAGCAGCGGCGATGGCTCGGGGCGGTCCTGGTATCTGCTCGGCCGGGTGGCGGAGGCCACCGATCGGCGCGAGCTCGCGCTCCACTACTACCACGAGAGCCTGGCCACTCGCCGCAACCCGATCCTCGCCCTCCTTCCGCTCTACGAAGACCTGAGCTACCGGCTCCGCCGGCTCGCGGCGAAGGCGGCCCCGGAGGCCGCCGGGCCGCCGGTCGCGTCGGCGCCCCGCGCGCCGGAGCTCGAGCAAGTGAGCGTCGACGCGCTCGTGGTCGCGACACGCCCCGGTGTCCTGGGGGCGTTCGTGGAGAAGCTTCACCGCGGCGACGGCGTCGACGTGCTCGATCGCTCCGGGGACTGGGAGCAGGTCCGGCTCGCCGACGGTCGCATGGGCTGGGTCTGGGGCGCGTACACGTCGGATCCGGACGCCGAGCCGGCCGCGAAGCCGGCGGCGCCCCGGCGGACGGCGAAGCGCGTGGCGAAGCAGGCGAAGGCGGCGAAGGCGAAGGCGGCGAAGGCCCCCGCGCCGGCTCCGAAGGCGAAGGTCGCGAAGGCGCCGGCACCCGAGCCGGCCCCGCAGGCGGTGGTGGCGAAGACGCCGGCGCCCGAGGTACCCGAGCCGGCCCCGAAGGCGGTGACGCCGAAGACTCCGGTCGCCGAGCCCGCAGCGCAGACGCTGGCCGAGGCTGCGCCCGAGCCGGCCAGGAAGGCGACGTCGAAAGCTCTGGCGGCCCTGGTCCGCGCGCTGCCGTCGGCGGAGAAGCCCGCAGCGGCGTCCGCGCTCGCCGCATCGAGCGACGCCGGGATCCTCGGCTGCCCGCTGCCGCGTGGCGCCTCGCTCTCCGGTCGCTCGCACGGCGCCGAGGGCGCCGAAGACCACCCGACCGAGACCTACGCCGTCGACGCCCCGGCGCAGGAGATCGTCGGCTTCTACGAGCGCGAGATGGAGCGCGCCGGCTGGCGCAAGAGTTTCGCGGCCTCGGAGTTCCTGCTCTACTTCGAGAAGGACGACCGCAGCGTCGGCGTCCTGATCGAGCGCAAGGGCGGCCTCTTCACGCTGATGGGCTCCTGAGCGGGCGAGGCCGAGCGGGGCTCCCCCGCGCGGGCCCGACGGGGTACCCTAGCCGCCCGGCTCGCGGCCAGGAGTCCCCGATGAATCTCGAGTTCTCCGAAGACCAGAAGTTCGTGCAGAAGACGGCCCGCGATTTCCTCGCGAAGCGCTCGGGCCTCGATGCCTGCCGGCGCGTGCTCGAGTCGCCCGAGGTCGCGTACGACGCGGAGCTCTGGAAGGGCGTCGCCGAGATGGGCTGGCTCGGGGCCGTGGTCCCCGAGGAGCAGGGCGGGGCGGGGCTCGGCTACCTGGAGCTGGTGCTGATCGCAGAGGAGATCGGCCGGGCGCTCGCGCCCATCCCCTTCGGGTCCTCGGTCGCCCTCGCGACCGAGGCGCTGCTGCACTTCGGCAGCGACGACCAGAAGAAACGCTACCTGCCGCGGCTCGCCGCCGGCGATCTGATCGGCACCTTCGCGCTCGCCGAAGGGTCGGGCGACCTCGCGCCGTCGAGCCTCGAGACCCGCTTCGAGAAGGGGACCCTGCGCGGCGAGAAGCTCCCCGTCCTCGACGGCGGTGTCGCCGGTCTCGCCGTCGTCGCGGCGCGCGGCGTGGCGGGCCCGGCGCTCGCCCTGGTCGACCTGGAGGGGCCGGGGGTCGCGCGCACGCCGCTCCGCTCCTTCGACCCGAGCCGACCGCAGGCCCGGCTCGCCTTCGACGCCGCGCCGGCCGAGGCGCTCGGGCCGGCGGACGCCACGACCGCGATCCGCACCCTGCTCGACCGCGCCGCCGTGATCGCGGGCTTCGAGCAGCTCGGCGGCGCCACGCGCGCGCTCGAGGTGACCCGCGAGTACGCGCTCGGCCGCTACGCCTTCGGCCGTCCCATCGCCTCGTTCCAGGTGATCAAGCACCGGCTCGCCGACCTCTACGCCGCGATCGAGCTCGCGCGCTCGAACGGCTACTGGGCGGCCTGGGCCCTCTCCTCGGGCAGCGACGAGCTCGAGCTCGCGGCGTGCGCCTTCCGCGCCGCCGCGGGCGACGCCTTCGAGCTCGCGACCCGCGAGATGATCCAGGTCCACGGCGGCGTCGGCTTCACCTGGGAGTACGATTGCCACCTCTTCTACCGCCGTGCCAAGCTGCTCTCGGCATGGCTCGGGACGCCGAGCGCCTGGCGCGAGCTCTTGATCCAGCGCCTGGAGGCGCGCGAGGCCGCCTGAGCGCGCACGAGGGACCCCAGAGCCAAGGAGCCGACGATGCACTTCGACGACACCCCCGAGGAGGCAGCCTTCCGCGCCCGTGCCCGGGCGTGGCTCGAGAGCAACGCGAAGCCGCGCGACCCCGACGGGGAGGCCACCGACCCGCTGCGCGAGCGCGAGGACGAGGACGCGATCCGCGCGGCCAAGGCGTGGCAGGCCCGGAAGTTCGACGCGGGGTGGGCCTGTCTCACCTGGCCCAAGGAGTACGGCGGTCAGGACCGGGGCCGGATGGAGCAGGTGATCTGGAACCAGGAGGAGGGTCGCTTCGCGACGCCGGCCAACATCTACGCGATCGGACACGGAATGCTCGGCCCGACGATCATGGCGCACGGCACGCCGGAGCAGAAGCAGCGCTTCGTGCCGGAGATGGCGCGCGGTCAGGTCGTCTGGTGCCAGCTCTTCAGCGAGCCCGACGCGGGCAGCGACCTCGCCGGGCTGCGCACGACCGCCGTCCGGAAGGGCGACGAGTGGGTGCTGCGCGGCCAGAAGATCTGGAGCACGCTGGCGCACTTCAGCGACTTCGGGATGATCGTGACCCGGACCGACCCCGACGCCGCGAAGCACGCCGGGCTCACCTACTTCGTGGTCGACATGCACGCGCCCGGGATCGAGGTGCGCCCGATCCGCCAGATCAACGGCGCCTCGGGGTTCAACGAGGTGTTCCTGAACGACGTGCGCGTCCCCGACGCGAACCGGCTCGGGGGCGTGGGCGATGGCTGGCGCGTGGCGCTGACCACGCTCATGAACGAGCGCGTCGCGATCGGAGCCGGCACCGGGAGCGGCCGCGTGCGCGACCTCTTCCGGCTCGCGCGCATGGCACGCGTCGGCGGGCGGTCGGCGATCGAGAACGACGCCGTGCGCCAGCGGCTCGCCGACTTCTACATCCGCGCGAAGGGGCTCCAGTACACCGGCTACCGCACGCTCTCGGCGATCAGCCGCGGCTCCACCCCGGGGCCGGAGGGCTCGATCGGGAAGGCGGTCGGGGCTCCGCTCGGCCAGGAGATGGCCTCCTTCGCCCTGGAGCTCCAGGGCGCGATGGGCGCGATCGCCGACGCGGACCTCGCTCCGCAGGAGGCGCTCTGGCAGGAGGCCTACCTCGCCGCGCCCGGGCTGCGCATCGCGGGCGGGACGGACGAGATCCTGCGCAACATCATCGCCGAGCGGGTGCTCGGGCTCCCGCCCGAGATCCGCGTCGACAAGGACCGCCCCTTCCGCGAGATCCCGGCCGGCCGCCGCTCTTAGGCCACCTTCCTGCGTGCGCGCTGCGCGCCCGCTGCGAGCGCGCGCGCGAGCAGCGACGCGGTTTCGTGTCACAAGCGCCACCTCGGAGCAACATACCTCGGAGGTCCGGAGACGAGCTCTCCGGGGGGAGGTGCAGATGGACGCCGAGCAGATGGACCTGCTCGAGCGCCTGGCGCGCCTGCGCGATCTGGGTGCGATCTCGCGCCCCGAGTTCCGGCGCGAGAAGGAGGCCATCTTCCGGGCGCCGCCTCGCCCGGCCCCGGTGCAGCTGCGAGCGCTCCCCGCGCCCGGCCAGGCCGGCCCGGCCGCCGCCCCCAGCATTCCGACGCCGATTCCGGCCGCGGCCCGCCCGCGGGTCGCGCCCAGGGAGCCCGAGCGGACGCTGCTGGAGCGCGCCGGCCTGCTGGCCGGATGGCTCCTCTGGACGCTCTTCTCGATCGGGGGCCTCGACGCCCTCCTCGATCAGGACCCGCTCCAGGCGCTCGCCCTCCTCGTCGCCGGGCTCTGCTTCGCGCCTCCGTTCCACCGCCTGCTCGCCCCCCGGCTGGCGCTTCCGACGCGCCTCCTGATCGCGTTCCTCGGCGTGATTGCGGCGCTCGGGATCGGGTCGGCGCCGTCCGGGGGCAAGCCGGCGGCCGCCGTCTCTCCCCAGGCCGCCGCCGCCTGCGGGGAAGCCGTCTCGAAGGTCGTCGAGCATCGCGGCGAGCGCGCGCGCGAGGGCATCGCGCGCCCCTGGCGCAGGTTCTGGGGCGATCTGCTCTGGGCCCACGTCGCCGGCCGCTCCGTCTACGAGGAGTGGCGCGCCGGCCGCGGGTAGTTCGCTCGACTTCGCCGCTAGTGTCCCGCGGCGCGGATCGGGGCGAAGGCGACGAGGCTGTCGATCTCCGCGGCCGAGCCGAGGCCGTGGCCCGGGAGGACCTGCGAAAGGCGCCCGACCTCGTCGTGCAGCGCGAGGTAGTTGAGCACGATGGCCTCGGCGAGGCGGTCGACGTTGTTGCTGACGCGCGTCGCCCCCGTTTCGAGGTCGCCGTTCGCGCGGAACCAGCCGAGCTGGCCGGCGCTGGGGCGGGAGAGCTGGGGCCTCCCGGCCGGGTCGTAGACCAGCAGGAAGGCGGCCGCGGTCTGCGAGTCGTCGGACTTCCAGATCCCCTTGCCGCGCCCGTCCAGCGAGTTGTCGATCTCGCCGGTCGAGTTCACCGAGCCGTCGCTGAAGACGTAGAGCATGAGCTGGCGCCCGCGCCGGGCCGCGTACTCGAGCGCCGCGCCCATCGCCTGGCCGGCCGTGAAGTCCTGGCGCTCGCCCGTTGCGCGCGTGCTGTCGTGGTAGTCGTAGCCGCCGAACTCGACCGTCCCGGCGCCCGCGAAGCCGTTCACGACGAGCTGCTCTCCGCCGGGCCCGGGGATCGGCCCGCGGACCCCTCCCATCCCTGGCCGACGATGGAGCTTCAGGCGCAGCTCTTCGACAGCGTGTACTACTTCGCGCGGGAGCACCCGGAAGAGTCGCGCCCGGCTCTCGCGCGCTACGTCCCCGCCCTGCACGCGATCTTCGACCGCACCATCGGCCTGCTGTCGACGAGCTGGCACGACGACTCGAGCTGGAACCGCGACCGCCAGAAGGAAGTGCGAGCCTTCGAGGCGGCCGTCGGCTGGGAGCGACCGGCCGCGCAGCGCGCCCTGGCCGAGGCGCCGCAGCCGGCGATGCGGAGCGCGTGCGCTCGCTCCTGTCCGCCGGCGCCCCTCCCAACGCCACCACGGCCCTCATGGCCGCGGCGCGAGCGGGCAACCTCCAGGCGGC
Organism: uncultured Spirochaetales bacterium; assembly: GCA_964624475.1. Classification (GTDB taxonomy): domain Bacteria; phylum Myxococcota_A; class UBA9160; order UBA9160; family SMWR01; genus CAZUYC01. The sequence continues at coordinate 26,959 of CAZUYC010000113.1, forward strand.
TCGCCTGCTCCTCGCCGCCGGCGCCGCCTCCGCCGCCCGCGCGCACAACGGCGCCACGCCGCTCTCCCTCGCGCGAGCCGCCGGGCGCGCGGAGATGGCCTCCCTCCTGGAGGCCGCCGGCGCCCGCGAGTGACGCCGAGCGAGCGCCCGCGTGCTGGTTCGGGGCTTGACGAAGGTAGCTTCCGGAAGCTACTTTCATTGGATGAGAGCCGTCGGCCTCAAGGTCCTGAAGAACAAGCTCAGCGAATACATCCGCCTCGCCGCCCGGGGGGAGACCGTGCTCGTAACGGACCGCGACCGTGTGGTCGCCGAGATCATCCCGCCCTCGGCCGGCCGGGCGGAGCGCCTGGCGGACGCACAGCTCGCTGCTCTCCTGCGTGAGGGCCTGCTCCGTCCGCCGCTCGTGCCGCGCGGAACGGTGCCGCCGCGAAAGCCGGTGTGTCCCACCGAGGAGCTGCTCCTCGAGCTCGGCCGGGACCGCGAGGACCAGTGATCTACCTCGACTCCTCCGTCGCGCTGGCGCATCTGCTCGGCGAGACGCGCGTCCCGCCAGCCTCGCTCTGGGAGGAGTCGCTCGTCTCGAGCCGCCTCCTCGAATACGAGCTGTGGACGCGGGTCCACGCCCGTGGGCTCGCGAAGACCCACGGCGACGAGGTCCGGGGCCTGCTCGGCGCTGTCGCCCTGCTCGAGCTGAGCCCGCTCGTTCTGGCGCGAGCCGTGGAGGCGTTCCCGGTTCCCGTGCGTACCCTCGACGCCCTCCACCTGGCCTCGATGCTCTTCCTCCAGGATCGCGGCGAGCCGATCACTCTCGCGAGCTACGACGCGCGCCTCTCGCACGCCGCGCACGCGCTCGGCGTGGCGGTGCTCGAATGAGCGCCCGGATCCCGGCCTCGGCGCCCCAACCCTGGTGTCACGCCACGGCGTAGCGCGGCTCGGAGCGCGCGGCGCGGGCGAGCAGCGACGGGTCGGGAGCGCCGGCGAGGAGATCGTACCGGCGCGCGAGCTCGGCGAGGAGCGCCTCGGCGACCTCGTCGGGTCCGGTGCCCGCGCGCTCGTCCTCGACGCTGCCGAGGGCTTCGGGGTCGAAGGGGAGGGCGAGCGCGGCGTAGACGGGTGCGAGCACCGCGCGCAGGCGCGCGCTGCCGCCGGCCACGACCACGCCGCCCACGTGCGCGGCGCCGCGCAGCACGCGCTGGCCGACGCCCATCAGCTTGACGACGCCCCGGGCGTTCACGCTGTGGCTCCCGGGGCAGTACTCGCCCGGGACCTCGCCGATCCGAGCGTCGATGCCGAGGGCGCGGAGCGCCGCGGCCACGATCTGCGCGGCTTCCGCGAAGCGCTCCGCGATCCCGGACCGCGGGTCCGGGGCGGGGATCGCCCAGGCGAAGGCCACCGCCTCGCGCGCATACACTGCGGCGTGTCCGCCGACCAGGCGCAGGAACGGCTCGAAGCCGGCCGCGCGCCCGGCGGCGACGGCCGCCGGGAAGCCCGCACGCGTGCGGTCGACGACCGAGAAGGCGAGGGCGTCGGGCGGCCGCCACAGGCGCAGCGTCTCCAGGCGCGCGCCGCGCGCCACCTCGTCCAGGATCTCGCGCGAGACGGCCGTGTCGAGCGCGGCGCTCCCGGGCACCGGCTCGCGCAGCACCTGGATGCGGCGGCGGCTCAGACGCGGAGCCTCACGTCGCTCGTGCCGAAGGCGAAGCGCCGGAAGACCGTCCCGCCGCGCGCTCTGGCGATGTCCGAGGCGAGGAGGCGCGGGAGGAGCCGCAGCACGAGACGCGCCCACCAGGCGGAGCTGAAGAGGATCCGCGGCGGAAACGCCTGCAGGCGCTGGATCTCTCGCACTTCGGGCGTGCGCCGCGCCTCGACGCGCCGGCAGGCCGCGTCGAGCGCCGCCGGCTCCGCGCCGGAGGCGAGCACCGGGACGAGTTCGTTCGCGGCCTCGATCGCGTCGCGGATTGCGATGTTGATGCCCTGCGCCCCGACCGGGGACATCGTGTGGGCCGCGTCGCCGAGGACGAGGACGCCCGGACGCGTCCAGGCAAGGACGCGGTCCGAGACGGTCGAGAGCAGGAAGGGCAGCGTGGCGTCGCCGCGGTGGCGGCGCAGGTGCTCCGCCAGATCCGGCGAGACGTGCGCCGCCATCTCGTCGATCCACTCGGGAAGCCCACGCGCCTTGAGATCGCCGTACGACCCCTTCGGGATCACCCAGGCGATCTGCAGATGCTCCCCGTAGATGGGCGCCGCGATCAGCAGGTGACGGTTGCCGATGTAGGCGCGGACGTGCTCGTCACGCTCGAGAAAGCCGGGCCGCGGCAGCTTGCACCACACGACGTCGATCGGAACGCGGTCGGCCTGCTCGGGGAGCCCCGCGCGCCGACGCACCGTCGATGAGCGGCCGTCCGCACCCACCACGAGGTCGGCGAGGAGATCGGACTCTCCCCCCTCGGATCCGAGCGCGCGGACGCCCCGCACGCGCCCCTCGGCCTCGACGAGGCCGCGGACGCTGGCGCCGCGGAGGAACCGGAAGCCCGGGAAGCGCCCGGCCTGCGCTACGAGCATCTCGAGGAAGGCGGGCTGCGACATCCAGCGCGGCCGGTGCTTCCCGAAGGTTTCGACCGCGAGCTCCTGCCGCAATCGCCGCACGCCGAGCACGTAGATCTCGATCGCACGCAGGACCACGTGGGGGACCGCGTCCACCTCGGACCAGAGCCCCGTCTGGTCGAGCGCCTCGAGCCCTCCGGGCATGAGCAGCTCTCCCCGAAACTCGCGCGCGAAGTCGCGCGTGCGCTCGAGCAGCGTCACCTGCAGGCCGCGGCGCGCGAGGAGATAGGCGAGGAGCGCGCCCGCCGGCCCGGCTCCGACGATGATCGAGTGGGGCGACAGATCCGCTTCCTCCCGCGCGCGCACGCCGGTGCGATCGTATCATGCCGTGGTGGCTCGTCCGAGGACCCGGATGCGAAGGGCGCTGCTCGTAGTTGCCGCGGCGGCCCTCGCGGCCGGGCTCGCCGCCGGCGGCGCGTGGCTCGCGACCGCGCTCTCCGTCGGGACGGGCTACGCCGCGAAGGTCGTCTGCTCCCTCGCGCACAACTCCGGGCAGGATCCGGAGCGCACCCTGCGCGACTACGTGTCGTACGAGGTCGCGCCACTCGGCCCCTGGCTCGAGGTCGAGATCGTGGGCGACCGCGACGACCTACAGGGCTGTGTCATCCACGCCACGCGATTCATCACGGAGGCTCGCGTCTTCGGGATCGTGTGGGCGCGGGCGCTCTACCGCAGGGGGCTGGGCTGCACGCTCCTCTCGGGTCGGAGCGAAGACGAGCTCCGAGTTCCAAAAGGGATCGGCAAGCCCCGCCCCGAGCTCCTGCCGGATCTTTCCTGGCCGCGCGGCGACGGAGGGCCCGAGGCGCCCGCGCCGCCGGCAGTGGAAGCCGCCATCGATCGCGCCTTCGCCGAGCCGGACCCGACGCCGGGGCGGCTGCGGCAGACGACGGCCGTGGTGGTCGTGCACCGGGGCCGGCTCGTGGCCGAGCGCTACGCCGCGGGCTACGGGCCGGCCGTGCCGATGCTCTCCTGGTCGATGGCGAAAAGCGTGCTCGCCGCGCTCGTCGGGATCGCGGTCGGCGATGGCCGCCTCGACCTCCACGCCCCCGCGCCGGTCCCCGAGTGGCGCGCGCCCGGCGACCCGCGCGCGGCGATCACGCTCGACGAGCTCCTGCGCATGTCGAGCGGCCTCGACTTCGACGAGCGCTACGGCGCCACGAACGACGTCTCGCGCATGCTCTTCACACAGCCCGACACGGGCGCCTTCGCCGCGCGCAGCCCCCTCGCCGCGCCGCCCGACACCGTGTGGAGCTACTCGAGCGGCACCTCGAACCTGCTCGCGCGCGTGCTGCGCGACCTCTTCGGCGGCGACCTCGGCGCGCTCGTGCGCTTCTCGCGCGAGCGCCTCTTCGACGCCGCGGGCATGACGAGCGCCTTCTTCGAGCCCGATGCCTCGGGGACCTTCATCGGCTCGAGCTTCGCCTTCGCGACGGCGCGCGACTGGGCGCGATTCGGCGAGCTCCACCTGCGCGACGGGGTCTGGGACGGCCGGCGCATCCTGCCCCCGGGCTGGGTGAGCTATGTCACCACGCCGACCCCCGCGGCGCCCGATCGCCGCTACGGCGCGCACTGGTGGCTCAACGCCGGCGACCCGGCAGACGCGTCGCGCGCCTCCTGGCCCCCGATGCCGCGCGATGCCTATGCGGCGCGCGGCCACAGCGGGCAGTGGCTCGTCGTGGTGCCCTCTGCCGAGCTCGTGGTCGTACGGCTCGGGCTCGGCCAGCAGGACGCCGAAGAGGACGGAACCCCCGAGCTCGTGGCGGATCTCGTCCGCGCGCTACGATGAAGGGAAGGGTGGGAGATGGGCGACGCGCTCCTTCCGCCGCCGGGTGATCGCCGGCGGCCACGGTCCGTGACCCCGGGCCTCGCGCCGGTACGCGCCGGGGGCGTGGGCCCTTCGATCGTCCGAACGCTCCTCCTCGCCGCCGCGCTCGCCGCCGCCGCGCCGCCCGCCCCGGCCGAGACCTTCTTCGACGCCCGCGTCGTCGCCGTTCTCGACGGCGACACGATCGAGGTGCTGGTCGGCCGCGAACGCCGCCGCATCCGGCTCGCCGGCATCGACACCCCCGAGCGCGGCCAGCCCTGGGCCGAGCGCTCGAAGCAGGCCCTCTCGGCCCGCGTCTTTCGCCAGGAGGTCCGCATCAACGCCGTCGATACCGACCGCTACGGCCGCACGGTCGGCGAGGTCTACGCCGACAACGTCTGCGTCGCCTGCGAGCTCGTCCGCGCCGGGCACGCCTGGGTCTACCGCCGCTTCAGCGACGACCCGGTGCTCCTCGCCCTCGAAGCCGAGGCCCGCGCCGCGCGGCGGGGCCTGTGGTCGCTCCCCGAGGCCGAGCGCGTGCCGCCGTGGGAGTGGCGGCGAAGGAGGTCGCCCCGCGGACGCGCGCTCCATCCCTCGAGCCTCAGCGCGGAGGCTCGTCCAGACCCGGCTCCACCGCGATCGGCGCGGCCGCGCTCGGGGTGCGCTCGCGGGAGAGGCGCGGGTGCGGCGCCGTCACGAAGGCGAGGACGCCGAGGGCGACGAGTCCGAGGCCGGACCCCTGCCGCGCGCTCGCGGTCTCGCCGAGGAGGAGGAAGTTCGCGGCCATCGAGAAGAGCGGGATCGAGGGGACGACGATGGCGGTGGCGCGGGCCAGGTCGAGGCGCGCGAGGGTCTGGTACCAGACGAGGGTGCCGGCGAAGCTCAAGACGACGCCCTGCACGGCGAGGGTCGCGAGCAGGGGGGCCATCTCGCCGGGCGCGGGGCGCACGGCGAAGCCGCCCCGGGCGAGCCAGAGCGCGGCGACGAGCGCGCCGCCGTAGGCGTAGCGCGCGCCCGTGAGCACGTGGGGCGGGACGCCGGTGAGGCCGCGCACTACGACGAGGTGGGAGAGCTGCCAGCAGAGCGGCGTCGCGAGGAGCAGCGCCACGCCGAGCGAGGCGCCGGCGCCGCGGCCCTCCACGGCGAGCGCGATGCCGGCGAGCAGGGTCGCCACCGCGCCCACGCGCCGCGGGGTCATCGGGTGGCCGAGGAAGACGCGGGCCAGCACGAGCGAGTAGGCGCACTCGATCTGGAGACACAGCACCACGTCGGTCGCGCTGGTGCGGCTCGCGCCCTCGAAGAAGAGGAGGGCCGTCGCCGCGGTGCCGAGCGCCCCCACCAGGACGAGGCGCGGCGCGCTGCGCCGCTCCACGAGCCGTCCGAGCTCTCCGCGCCACGCGAGCCAGACGCCCGCGGTGGCGCCGGCGAAGAGGTTCGTGAGGGCCGCGACCGAGAGCGCGTCGGCCCGGCCCGTGGTGAGCTTCGCGAACGCCGCGACGAAGGCGCCCGTGAGGATGCAGAGCGAGGCGAAGCCGAGCCCGGCGAGCTCCTGGCGGCGGTCCATTGGATCGGGGCTTACCGGTGGGCGCGCTCCCGGGCGAGCGCATCGAGCGTGCTGCGGCGGACGCCCCAGCGCATCAGCCCCGGAGCGAGCGCCTGGAGCGCGTAGGAGGGGGCGATCCAGCGCGGATGGGTGAGCTCGCGCCGGCCGCGGGCGAGCGCGCCCAGGATCGCGTCGACGAGGCCCGCGGGCTCGACCATCTGGCGGCGCGAGACGGGCGGCATGCGCGCCAGCGCCTCGGCGTCGAAGAAGGGCGTGCGGATCACGCCGGGGCAGACGGTCAGCACGTGCACGCCGGCCTCCTCGACCTCGAGCGAGAGCGCGCCCGCGAGGCCCACGAGCGCGAACTTCGAGGCCGCGTAGGCCGACTCCTCGGGCGAGGCGATCTTCCCGGCGACGGACGCCACGAAGACGAGCCAGCCGCGCCCGCGCTCGACCATCTGCGGCAGCAGGGCTTTCGTGATCGCGAGCGCGCCCCCGTAGTTGACGCGCATCACGCGCTCCATGTCGTCGAGGTCCCAGTCGAGGAAGCGCCGGTGGTGGCCGTAGCCGGCGTTGTTCACGAGCAGGTCGATCCCGCCGAAGGCGGAGGCGGCCGCCGCCGCGCAGGCCAGCGCCTGCTCGCGCTCGCCGAGGTCGGCGGGGAAGGCCTGCGCCTGGCCGCCCGCGGCCGCGATCTCGCCGGCCAGCTCGCGCAGCAGCGCCTCGCGTCGCGCCACGAGAGCGACGCGCGCGCCCTCGCGCGCGAGGCGCAGGGCGAGGGCGCGCCCGATGCCGCTCGAGGCGCCGGTCACGAGCGCGCGCACGCCGCGGTAGCACGTGAGCCTCGCGCGGCTCCGGGGGGTTCCCATGGCGGCCGAGGATGGCATGGGAACGCGCGAGGGTCGAGAGCGCTAGACTGGGCCCGCCATCGACGAACTCCTCGTGCTCTCGCTGACCGAGCTGACCGGACGCCTGCGCTCGCGCCGCGCGTCGCCCGTCGAGCTCATGCAGGCGGTGCTCTCCCGCATCGACGCCGCGAACCCGACGCTCAATGCCTTCGTCGCGCTCCGCGAGCGCGAGGCGCTCCTCGCCGACGCCGGCGCCGCGGAGGCGCGGATCGCGCGCGGTGAGGCGCGACCGCTCGAGGGCGTCCCGCTCGGCGTGAAGGACCTCGAGGACGTCGCGGGCCTCCCGACCTCGCACGGGAGCCGGATCTTCGCCGGGAGCGTCGCCGACCACACGACGACGCAGGTCCTCCGGCTCGAGGCCGCGGGCGCGATCGTCCTCGGCAAGACCAACACGCCCGAGTTCGGCCACACGGCGATCACGAAGAACCTGGTCCACGGCGTGACGCGCTCGCCCTGGGATCCGGAACGCACGCCGGGCGGCTCGAGCGGCGGCTCGGCGGCGGCGCTCGCGGGCTGCCTCTGCCCGCTCGTGACCGCGAGCGATGGCGGCGGCTCGATCCGCATCCCCGCGAGCTTCACCGGGAGCTTCGGGCTCAAGCCCTCCTTCGGGCGCGTCCCGCGCGGGCCCTTCGCGGCGTGGGAGTACGACGATACCTCCGTCGCGGGTCCGCTCACGAAGACGGTCGAGGACGCAGCGCTCCAGCTCGACCTCTGCTGCGGGGCCTCGCCCTGCGACCCGAACTCGCTGCCGCATCCGGGGATCTCCTACGTCGCGGCCCTGCGCGAGGAGCTTCCGGCGGGCACGCGCTTCGGCTACTCGCCGGACCTCGGCTACGCCGTCGTCCAGTCCGACGTCGCCGAGGTGGTGGAAGAGGCGGCGCGCGTCTTCGGGAAGCTCGGACACCCGCTGGTGTCGATCGAGGGCGGGCCGCCGAAGCTCGGCGTGGAGTGGGGGCTCCTCGGCGCCTTCCAGCTCCTATCGCGCCTGCACGCGTACCTGCCCGAGCGCGAGGGCGACTTCACGCGTGCCTTCGCGCAGGCCCTACGCGCGGGCCGCGGCATGACGGCCGAGCGTTGGGGCACGATCGCGCGCAAGCGCGCCGAGCTCAACACCTGGTGTGCGGGGCTCTTCGAGCGCGTCGATCTCCTGCTCACGCCGACCGTGCCCTACGATCCGCCGCCGGCGAAGGGTCCGTTCCCGCAGGAGACCGAGGGCCGCCCGCAGCTGCCGGCGGGCGTCGCGTCCTTCACGATCCCCTGGAACCTCTCCTGGCACCCCGCGGCGACGCTGCGCGCCGGGCTCTCGCGCCGCCGGCTCCCGGTGGGCCTGCAGATCGTGGGCCCGCGCCACCGCGAGGACCTCGTGCTGCGCGCCGCGCTCGCCTTCCAGCGCGAGCGCCCCTGGCACCCTCGCTGGCCGGTTCCCTAGGAGCCTGACCCAAGACTGGCGCGGTAAGGCCCGGGCGCCGAGGCGCGCCGCTGGCAAGGCGCGCGACCGAGCCGTAGCGGAGCTACGGCGCATGGGCCCAAGCCCGAAGGGCGCGGGAGTAGACGGGACCGCCAGCGGCGATGCATCGGCGGTCGGACGGCGGGCCAGTCTTGGGTCAGGCTCCTAGTACCCGTCGAAGCCGCGGCTCGCGGCCCGAGGGAGGGGGCCGGCGCCGCGTTCCAACCGCGCCGGTACCAGCGGGAGCACGGCCAGGAGGCAGTAGCCGCGCTCCAACAGGAAGGCCGCGAGCCGCGCTCCAAGACCCTGGCGCCGAAGACGGGACTCGAACCCGCACCCGCGTTGGGGGGAGGTCGCCGCGAGGGACGCTCGGGTCCGCGAACGGCCGCGGGCGCCCCGGGGCCCACCGGGGGCATCCGCGCGCGGCGCCCCCATGGGCCGCGCCAGCGTCGCAGGCCGCGTCGCTACCGAGCTTCCCTCGCAGGGCGACCTCCGTGCCCTCTGCCGGACGGAGCTCGCTCGATGATGCGGTTCAAGGAGAAACGAGCCCCGTGTGTCTACCGGTTCCACCACTTCGGCCTCTCCTGGCGCGTTCTCGTTGCATCGCGCGTGCCAGGGCGGGCCGCCGCCGCCAAGTCCCCGGGATCCCGATGCAACCGTCCAGCCGGCTGCGCGCGTGAAAGGAACGTGTGTATCTCGCGAACGGAAACGTTCTTCCACGGTTCCCACGATGCGAGCGATCGACACCGTGCTGTGTGCAGATTGCGAGGGTGAAGCGCCTCACTCGTTCGAGTGAGGGAATCGCGATCCCCCGTTCGGGTGAAGGGAACGCGCGCGCGGGAGGGGCCCTCCGGGTGCGGGTATCCGAGCCGCCGAGCACGGGGCCGGCGCCGATCAGGCCCGCCAGGCCCAACGCCGGTCCCTCCGTCCACCGCGCGGGCGACCCCGCGAGCCAGCGCGCTAGGCTGGCGGGCGTGGGGGGCGAGGGGTCGCTCGAGTCGGACCGCGTGATGGCGAAGGTCACGCGGCGCCTGATCCCCTTCCTCTTCGTGCTCTACATCGTGGCCTTCCTCGACCGCGTGAACGTCGGCTTCGCGGCGCTCCAGATGAAGGCCGACCTCGGCCTCTCCGACGCCGCCTACGGGCTCGGCGCCGGGATCTTCTTCATCGGCTACTTCGTCTTCGAGGTGCCGAGCAACCTGATCCTGGAGCGCGTCGGGCCGCGCTGGTGGATCGCCCGGATCATGATCAGCTGGGGCGTGATCTCGTCCTGCATGATGTTCGTGCGCGGCGAGGCCACCTTCCACACCCTCCGCTTCCTGCTCGGGGTGGCCGAGGCGGGCTTCTTTCCGGGGATGATCCTCTACCTGACCTACTGGTTCCCCGCCGCGGAGCGGGCCCGCGCGGTGGCGCTCTTCATGACGGCGACGGCGATGGCCGGCGTCGTCGGAGGGCCCATCTCGGGTGCTCTCCTCGAGATGGACGGGCTCGCCGGGCTCGCGGGCTGGCAGTGGCTCTTCCTGCTCGAGGGGCTGCCCGCGGTCGCGCTCGGCTTCGTCGTGCTCGCGGTGCTCTGCGACCGCCCGGAGCACGCGCGCTGGCTCGAGCCGCACGAGCGGAGCTGGCTCGTGGCGCGGCTCGCCGCGGAGCGCGAGGCGGTGGCAGAACGGCACGGCACGGGGCTCTGGCGCGCGTTCGCGCAGCGCCGGGTCTGGTCGCTCTGCCTGCTCTACTTCGCGCTGATGCTCGGGGCCTACGGCGTGAGCCTCTGGCTGCCGCAGATCGTGGCCGGGCTCGCGCGCATGAGCGAGCTCACGGTGGGGTTCGTGACGGCGATCCCCTACCTCGTCGCGTCGGTCGCGATGGTGCTCGTCGGCGCCCACTCGGACCGCACCGGCGAGCGGCGCTGGCACATAGCCCTGCCGGCCCTCGCCGGCGCTCTCGGCTTCGCGGCGAGCGCCGGGACAGACCACCCCGCGCTCGCGCTCGCGGGCCTCTCGCTCGCGGCCCTCGGCATCTGGAGCGCGCTCGGGCCCTTCTGGACGCTCCCGCCGTCGTTCCTCGCCGGGAGCGGGGCCGCCGGGGGGATCGCTCTCATCAACTCGGTCGGGAACCTCGGCGGCTTCGTCGGGCCCTACGCGTTCGGGCTGCTGAAGCAGGCCACCGGGAGCTTCCGCGCCGGGCTCCTGCTGCTCGCGCTGGCGCTGCTCGTGGTGGCGGCTCTCGCGCTCAGGCTGCCCCGCGAGCCCCGCGCGGCGGTCCTCCCCAGCCGGGAGGGAGGCTGACCACGACGACGGTGCTCTCGCTCTCCTGGAGCAGGTACTCGACGCCGTGGCCGAGGAAGGGGCGCCCGGTGAGCTGGCGCAGGTTCGCCGCGAGGACGAGCAGATCCACCCCCCGCTCGCGGGCGAGGGCCAGGATCGCCTCGGGCGCGGAGACGGCGGTGCGGATCACCGGCACGGCCCGCACGCCCATTTCGCTGGCGAGCTGGCGCGCCTCTTCGACGACGCGGTCGGCCACCTCCGCCTGCTCGCTGCGCTCCCCCCCGGGGCTTCCCGCCGCGCGCGCGTAGGAGAGCTCCTGCCCGAGCGTGGGGAACGTCACCACGTGCGCGATCAGCACCGGCACGTCGAGGCGACGCGCGATGCTGTAGGCCATCTCCTGCGCGGCGCGGCCCGGACGGGTCCCGACCGCGGGGACGAGGATGCTCCGGAACGCGAGCGGGGCCACCGGATCGATCCGGGCGCCCCGCCTCACCATGATCACGGGGAGCGGGCTCGCGGCGAGGAGCTCGTCGACCATCGGGGAGACGAGCGCGCCCGCGATGCGCGTGTCGGTGGCGCCGACGGCGATCGCGCCGTAGCCGAGGCCGGCGCGCTCGATGATCGCCGGGATCGGCTCCTTCCCCGGCGCGTGCTCGTAGACCAGCGGTCGCCCGGAGAACGCCGCGCGGACGCGCGCCACGTCCTCCGCCGGCACGTCGCGGCCCGCCGCGAGCACCGTCGCCTCCACGCCCTCGGGCCAGGCGAGGTCGACGATCCGCGCCGCGAGGACCGAGTTCGGGCCGCCGTGGCTCGGGAGCAGGAGGCGCGACGGGCGCACCAGCACGTTCCCGCCGAGCAGGCGCTCGCGCGCGAGCCGCTCGCGCTCCTCCTCGGAGCCCGCCCAGCCGCGCAGCAGGGCGCGAAGCGCCGGCGGCGCCATCATCGACGTCGTGATCGCCATCAGCACGACCACGGTGTAGGAGTGCGCGTTCAGCACGCCGAGCGAGAGTCCCACGGCGGCGACCGCGATCTGCACCGCGCCGCGCGCATTGAGGCCCGCCCCGAGCGCGAGCGCCTCGCGGCGCGGAAGGCCCGCGAGGCGCCCGCCGAGCCAGGCGCCGGCGAACTTCGTCGCAGTCGCGGCCGCGATGACGAGGAGGCCCCAGGCCAGGATCTCGGGATCCGCGAGGAGCGCGAGGTCCACCCGCAGGCCGGCCGTGGCGAAGAAGAGCGGCGCGAAGAACGCGCGCGTCACGCCGTCGAGGTGCGCGAAGACCTCGGTGTCGTGGAAGCGCGAGCGCCCGAGCACGATCCCGGCGATGAAGGCCCCGAAGATCGCCTCGAGACCGAGCGCGTGCGTCAGCGCTCCGGCGAAGACGGCGACGAGGAGCACCGTCGTGAGGCTTCCGGAGAGGCCTCCGCCGCGCACGCGCACGCTGCGCAGCGTCGCGTCCACCGCGCGCTGGCCCAGCGTGAAGGCGAGGACGAGGAAGAGGGCGAGGCCGCCGAGCCGGACCGCGAGAGCTCCCGCCTCGAGCGAGCCCGACTGCGCCAGGCCCGCCACGACGCCGAGCAGCACCCAGCCGACCACGTCGTCGGCCATGGCGGCGGCGATCAGCATCTGGGCCACGTTGCGCCGCATCAGGTCGAGGTCCGAGAGGATCTTCGAGATCACGGGCAGCGCCGAGATGCCGAAGGCGGTGCCGAGGAAGAGCGCGAAGATGCCGCGCGGGGCCGTCTCGGGGACGAAGGCGTCGGGGAGGTAGAAGCCGAGGTCGATGCCCGCGAATAGCGGGATCAGCAGGCTCCCCGTCGCGACGTAGGCGACGCCGCGGCCGAGGCGGCGGACGAGCGCGAGGTCGGTCTCGAGCCCCGTCAGCACCAGCAGCAGGAAGACGCCGATCCAGGCCGGCCCCGCGAGCAGGCTCCGCTGCACGGGGTCGGCCGGGAAGAGCCACTGCTGTGCGTCCGGCGCGAAAGCGCCGAGGACGCTCGGCCCGAGCACGAGGCCGGCCGCGAGCTCGCCGATCACCGCCGGCTGCCCGATCCGGCGCAGCAGACCGCCGAGCGCCCGCGCCACGGCGAGCAGCGCCAGGAGCTCGAGCCAGAAGATCAGGAGCTGGTGCTCGCTCGGCAGCGCGACCCCCCCCACCGACGACCGCGGCGGATGATACCCTCGCCGGCGGAGGGCCGGTGCGCACCGATCGGCGCGGCTTCCTCGGCCTCGTGGCGGGCGGCCTCGGCGCGCTGGCGCTCCCGGCTCGCGCGCGGGGCGCCCCCGCCGCGCACACGCTCGCGATCCATCGCATCACGTGCCACACGCGCGCCGGGGCGATCGGGCGCCGGCTCCTGGCCTGGAGGACGCCGTCGCCTCCCGCGAAGGGGTACCCGGGTGCCGCGCGCGTGGCGCTCCCCGCCAGCGCCGCGGGGGTCTCGCGCCCGCTCGCGGCGACCGTGCGCGGCTTCGCCCCGGCGGCGGGCTTTCGCGAGCGCGAGATCCCGCTCGCGACGCTCGCCCGGCTGCTGCACCAGACGAACGGCGTCACCGGCGAGCTCGGCGGCGCGGTGCCCCTTCGCGCGGCTCCTTCGGCCGGCGCGCTCTACGCGGGCGAGGTCTACGTGGCCGCCGAGTGCGTCGAGGGTCTCGCGCCGGGTCTCTACCACTTTGCGGTCGTCGAGCGCGCGCTCGTGCGCCTGCGCGAGGGGCCGACCTTCGCGGCGATCGGCGCCGCCCTCGAGGAGCCCGGCCGCCTCCGGGGCGCCGCCTTCGCGGTGCTGCTCACGAACGTCTTCGGCCGCTACGGCGCGCGCTACGCGAACCGCGGCTACCGCTATGCGCTGATCGACACCGGCCACATCGCCGAGAACCTGCGCCTCGCCGCCGCGGCCGAGGGCTTCGGCGAGGCGGGCTTCGCGCGCTTCGACGACGAGCGGCTCGACGCTCTCCTCGGCGTCGACGGAGACGCCGAGGCCGTGTGCTTCGTCTCCGCCGTGGGTGTGCCCAGCGAGGCAAGCGAAGCGCGCAGCGAGTCGCAGGCGAGCGGAGGGCCTGGCGGCCGGCTCCTCGCGGGCCGCCAGGCCGCCAAGGACGGCGACGCCGCGGGGGCCGCTGCGAGCGCTGCGCCTCGGCTCGTCGAGAGGGATCCGCGCGAGGCGCGGGCCCCCGGACGCTCGGTCCTGCGCTACCACCGCGCCACGCAGCTCGTGCGGGCCGCGGGCGGACCGGGCGCCGCGGCGCCCCGCCCCGAGCCGGCGCCGGAGGTGCAGGGCGACCCGCTCGTCGGACGCCCGGATCCGGGCGTCTCCGTCGAGGCGGCGATCCGCGCGCGGCGCTCGCCCCTCGCGTTCCTCCCCGCGGCGATCGACGCCGCCGACCTCGGCTTCGTCCTCGCCATGGCCCGGGGTGGCGCGCGGCTCGAGCGCGCTCCGGGCGTCGAGCTCTTCGCGATCGCCCACCGCGTCGCGGGCGTCGCGCCCGGCCTCTACGCGAGCGACGGACGCCGCCTCGCGCTCCGGCGCGCGGGCGACCTGCGCGCCGCCCTCGCCGACGCCTGCCTCGGGCAGGAGAAGGCCGGCGTCGCCGCCGCGGCGCTCCTCATGGTGGCGCGGCCGGCGCAGGCCGCCGCGCGCGCCGGCCCGCGCGCCTACCGCGACCTCCTCGTCGAGAGTGGTGCGATCGGACAGCGGATCTATCTGGCGGCGGAGTCCTGCGGCCTCGCCGCACGCAACCTGGCCGCGTTCCACGACGACGACCTGGATGCGCTGCTCGGTTTCGGGCCGGACGACCGCGCGGTGCTGCACCTGACCCTGCTCGGACGCGAGGACCCGGACGCCGGCGCCGCGGCGCGCGAGGAGCCGCGACCGGCCGTCGCCGGCGTCGCGAGCACGGGAGGGCGAGCATGGAGACGCTGAGCGAGGCCATCGACCGGCTCCGCAGCGCCGGCTACCGCGACTCCTTCCGGCCGGAACTGGACGGCCTGCGCGCGCTCGGCGCGCACCGTCTCTACGCGCCGGAAGAGCTCGTCGTCGACGAGATCGTCCGCTTCGAAGGGCCGACCGATCCCGGCGACGAGGCGATCCTCTTCGCGCTGCGCTCGGACGACGGTGCCGTGCGCGGGACCTACGCCGCGGGGTACGGAAGCGGCGTCGATCCCGCGAACGCGGAGCTGGTGCGCCGGCTGCCGAGCCCGCGGAGCGGCCGCCGCGGTCGTGCCCAAGGACCGCTGGGCTAACCTACGTCCGGACGAGCTCCTCGGGAGAGCCGATGGGAAGCGAGTGCACGCCGCCGGAGGTTCGCGAAGGCATACGGACCGGCGTGTTCGGCGCGCTGAAGCGGGACTTCGAGCTGCGTGGAGGCCGGACGGCGCGTCTGCTCGCTGCCGCGGGCGTGATCGGCGTGGCGGGCGCGGTGGGCATCACGCTCCTGGTGTCCGGCCATCCCTTTGGCCATCACCCCCCGTGGCACGTCGCCGTCTTCAGCGCCATCTGGGCCGGACTGCTCGTGGTCAGCTTATCGATCGCCCTCCTCCAGCTGCGCACGCCGTCCCTCCCGTTGGCCCGGGCCGCTTCGGTGGGGATCGTTGCGCTCGCCCTCGCGGGCATCTGCGGCGCCCTCTGCCCCGATCCGCACTTCCTGCATTGGTGGGCTCGGACGGCCGTCGGAGCGAGGATCACCGCCGCAGCCAGGCCCGCGCTCGGCACGCTCTGCTTCGGGCTCGCGACGTCGGTCGCCGTCGCGCTGGGCGCCGCCGTGCTCGCGCCCGGCGATCGGCAGCAGCCAACCCTCCGGCCGCTTCTCCCGGCGGCCGTGGTGCTCGTCCTGCTCGCACCGGGAATCGCACTCCAGTCGGTCGACACGTCGTGGGGCGTCTTCCTCGGCTGGCTCGCGGGCGCCGCCCTCGGCTCCTACACGGGCGTGGCCGGCGGGATCCGCCTGCGCTCGCTCGTCGCGGGATCCTGAGGCGGCGCCCCGGGCCTACTTGCCGGCCGCAGCCTCCTCCGCCTTGGCCAGGCTCTCGTACTGCGCCGCGAGGTCCTGGTTCAGCTTCGCGATCTGATCGCAGTGCTTGTTCATGTTCCGGATCTCGCCGGGCTTCCCCGAGTAGCTGCGGCTCATCGACATGTGGATGTCGGCCAGCGCCTTCGCGTCGGCCGCCTTCGCCCGGAAGTAGCGGGCGAGAGCCTGGTGCTGAGCCGGTGTGCTGGCGCTGTCCACCAGCACCTGGAGCAGGCCCTCGCTGCCGCTGGCCTGCGCCCATCCCGCGGCGGGAGCCAAGGCCAGCAGGCACCCCGCGACCAGCGTTGCGATCGTTCGTCGCATTTCCGAATCCCTCCCTGGTTGTGGCTCCAGTCGGCCTACCCGGGCCCACCGAGCCGACTCCTGGCTCGAAGTACGGCGCTGGCAGCCAAACGGTGACCGAGCTCCATCGCGAGCGCGTCGAGTTCGCGGTGAAACCCCTACCCCTCGCTGCACCTGGGTCGAATCGTCGCAGGGGCAGACACCGGCGTGGCCGAAGGCCTCATGCGGTCCGGTGGGACAGTCGTGCGGGAGCCAGAGTCTGGCACCCTTCGTGCACTCTACCGTCGTGCCGCGACACCCGGTGACGATCCGGAGGGTCGTCGATGAACGAGCTTTCCGATGGCCAGCTCATGGGTCTCTACGCCAACGGAAGCCAGAGGGCTTTCGAGGAACTCTTCCGACGCTACGAGGGTCGGGCTTACGGCTACTTCCTCCGGCGGGTCCGCTGCGAGGCGCACGCTCGCGACCTCTACCAGGATCTCTTCCTGCGGCTGCATCGGTTCCGACACACGTATGACACCCGCCGGCCCTTCGAGCCGTGGTTCTTCCACATCGCGCGCCACGTCCTCGTCGACGACTGGCGGCGGCGCCATCGACGGGCCGAGGTGGGCCTCGAAGAGGCCTGTCTCGAGTCGCCCGCAGCCGATCCCGAACGCCTCGCCGCAGCCGTGCACGAGAGCGAGCGCCAGCTCGCGCGACTCTCGCCGGAGGAGGCCCGCATTCTCGTCGATGCGAAGGTTCGAGGCCTCGAGTATGCGGAGATCGCCGAGGCGCTCTCCAAGTCGGTGGCCGCGGTAAAGCAGGTCGCCTCGAGGTCGCTGCGGCGGCTGCGCATCGCGCCCGCCGCTGCGGACTAGGCCGAAGTTCCCAGTCGTTGCGCCGGTCCAATTCCCGTAAGTGATGGAGTTTGCTGCAGAAAGAGGAGGGATGCGCTCGTCGAGATGTACCCATGGATATCTTGAGCTTTCTCTTGCATATCCAAGGTCCTATTTGC
>CAZUYC010000114.1:0-47708 GCA_964624475.1 uncultured Spirochaetales bacterium
CAAGGGCCGGGACGACATCGCGGCGGCAGTCCGCAGCTACCGCTCCGCGACGCAGCTCGCGATCGGGCTCGCGCTCGCCGTCGCCGCGCTCTTCCTGCTCGCGCCGGGCCTGCTGATGGGGATGTACACGCGCGATCCGGAGGTGCTGCGGCTCGGGCCGCCCCTGCTCGCGCTCGGAGCGGCCTTCCAGCTCTTCGACGCGGTGCAGATCGTGGCGGGCGGAGCGCTCCGGGGGGCGGGCGACACGCGTTGGCCCTTCCTCGTGCAGACGGGCCTCGCGTGGGTGGTGCGGCTGCCGCTCGTCTGGCTCTTCGCCTTCGCCCTCGGCGGCGGCGTCGTCGGCGCCTGGTACGCCGAGTTCGTGTTCATCGCGGCCCTCGCGGTGGCGCTCGTGCAGCGCTTCCGCTCGGGCGCCTGGGCGGGGGTACGGATCTGAAGGGGAACCGACACGGTTGCCCTCCAGCCTTTGCTGGCAGAGAATCTGCCAGCGCTGGCGTGAGGTCGAGGACACACTGGGGTCGATCGGTCGATGACCTGTTGGGCGGTCACCAGGGAAGCAAGATGCTGTCGCGCGACAAGGACGCTTTCGGTCGGATCATCTACGAGCACTATCGCGGCATCTCGTCGGCCGAGATCATCGAACGGGACGACGGCTTCTTTGGTGTGTCATCAGGCGCTCCCGCCTACTTCGCTCCCTTCGAGGAATGGCCTCCTCATCAGAAACGGGCCATGCGATTCGCACGGGGTAGGGCCCTCGATGTCGGCTGCGGTGCTGGTCGTGTGGCGCTGCATCTTCAATCTCGGGGTCATGAGGTCGTCGCCATCGACTTGTCGCCCCTCGCCGTTCGAACGTGCCGGCTCCGCGGGGTACGCGATGCCCGTGTCCTCCCGGTTGCCCAAGTAGGGGCCCACCTCGGCGAGTTCGAAACGATCGTCATGTTCGGCAACAACTTCGGGCTGTTTGGAAATCCCCGCCGAGCCCGATGGCTTCTCCGACGCTTTCGCAACCTGACGTCGCCGAGGGCTCGGATCCTCGCCGAATCGCTGAACCCCAGCCAAGGCGCCAACGCCGACCATCGGCGCTACCACGAGCTCAATCGCCGACGCGGGCGACTGCCGGGCCAGCTCCGCATCCGCGTGCGCTGTGGGCGAGCGAGGACGCCGTGGTTCGAGTATCTGCTCGTCTCCCCACGCGAAATGCAGACCCTGCTCGCCGGCACCGGGTGGCGCGTCGCAAGGCTGGTCCGGTCCCGCGGTCCACTCTACGCCGCCATCATCGAAAAGGTGTCCGCTTAGACTTAGAATCGGTCGGCGCGCGCAGCCTTCGGTCAGCGCTTCCCCGGCACGCCGCGCTCGCTCTCCCGGCGCGCGCGCTGCTCGAGCAGGCTCTGGAACTTCTCGGGGCGCGCGGAGATGAAGATCGCCTCGGACTCCGCGCACAGGAGGTCGCCGGCGAAGACGCTTCCTGTGGCGAAGGTCTTGCGGCCCTCGACGCGGTCGATCCGTCCCTCGAAGCGCAGCTCGGTGTGGAGCGGCGTGGGCACGCGGTAGCGCACGACCAGGGTCCCCGTGAAGCCGGGGCTCCCCCCGAGCGACTGGGTGAAGCCCAGCACCTCGTCGAAGGCCGCGGCGACGAAGCCGCCGTGCACGCAGCCCGGCGGTCCCTCGTAGGCCGAGCCGAAGCGGACGCGGCCCTCGGCGCTGCGCTCGCCGGTCTTCGCGAGGCGGATCGGCGGAGCCAGCGGGTTCGCGAGCCCGATCAGCGGGCTCTGGTCGAAGAAGGCGGCGACGTCGCCCGCGTTCGCCGACTCCGCGTAGCCCTGGAAGTGCCGCAGGCGGGGATGGGTCGCGAGGTGCTCCGCGTAGCGCTCGAGCTGCTCGGCCGCGCGCCGCAGCTCCTCCTCGGGGGCGTTGCTCGCCACGAGGCGCTCGATGACCAGGCGCATCGCGGCGGCCAGGCGGCGCTTCTGCTGCCAGGCCGCGCTCACCTCGGTCGTGGTCGGGTCCCAATGGCTGCGGACGAAGCGCTCCCGACGACCCTGTTCTTCGCCCACCGTCCCTCCCGGGGCCGCGCAGCATAGGGCACGCCGGGTCGGCTCGCCTCAGAGCAGCGTTCCGGAGAGCAGCAGCGTGGCGACGCTGAAGTAGATCACGAGCCCGGTCACGTCGACCAGCGTCGCGACGAAGGGGGCGGAGGCGCTCGCGGGATCGAAGCCGAGGCGGCGCAGCACGAAGGGCAGCATGGAGCCCGCCACCGCCCCCCACATCACGATCCAGACGAGGCTCACGGCGACGGTCGCGCCGACGAGGGTGAAGTGCGGGCCGAAGGCGTCCTCGCGGCCCGGCCACAGGAGCACGCGCAAGAGCCCGATCGTCCCGAGGATCAGCCCGAGCAGGAGCCCCGCCGCGAGCTCGCGGCGCAGCACGCGCCACCAGTCGCGCAGGCGGACCTCCTGCATCGCCATCGCCCGGATCACGAGCGTGCTGGCCTGCGAGCCCGAGTTGCCCCCGCTCGAGATCACGAGCGGGATGAAGAGCGCCAGCACCAGGGCCCGGGCGAGGGCGTCCTCGTAGTGGGCCATCGCCGTCGCGGTCAGCAGCTGCCCCACGAAGAGCACCGTGAGCCAGATCCCCCGCTTGCGCACCATTTCGCCGAGGCTCACCTGGAGGTAGGGCGCGTCGAGGGCCTGGGTGCCGCCGATCTTCTGGATGTCCTCGGTGGCCTCCTCGCGCACCACGTCGACGATGTCGTCGACGGTCACGATGCCCTGGATGCGGCCCTGCGCGTCGAGCACCGGCACCGCCATCAGGTTGCTCTCGGCGATCACGTGGGCGACGGCCTCCTGGTCGAGGTCCGAACGGACGGAGATGACCTCCGTGCTCATCACCTCGCGCACCTTGATCTCGGGCCGCGCGGCGAAGAGCTCGCGGAAGGAGACCACGCCGGCGAGGCGCTGCTCGGTGTCCACGACGTAGATGTAGTAGATGGTCTCGACGCGCTCGCGGGCCGCCCGTCGCAGGTAGGCGATGGCCTCGTCGACGCTCATGTCCGGGCGCAGGCGCACGTAGCGCGGGCTCATCAGCCCGCCCGCCTCGTCCTCGGCGTAGGCGAGCAGCGCCGAGACCTCGCTCCGGGTCAGCGCGTCGAGGACCCGCAGCAGTGCCTCGCGCTCCTCCGGGGGGGCCGCCTGCACGAGGTCCGCCGCGTCGTCGGGCGCGAGCTGCCGCATCCAGAGCTGGCGCTCGGGCTCGCGCATGCGCAGGATCAGCGCGGCCTGGTCGCGGGCGTCGAGCGAGTCGAAGAGGCTCTCGGCCTCGGCGGCTTCGAGCAGCCGGAAGCCCTCGAGCCGCTCCTCGTCGTCCAGCGAGGCCCAGGCGTCCCGCAGGTCGTCGGCCAGGAGCCCCGAACCGCCCTCGGGCTCGGGGCTCGCCATCTAGGCGCCGAAGGCCGCGAAGATCGCGTCGAGGTTCGCGCGCACGCGCTCGGGCGGGACGCCGACCGTCGGGGCGTAGAGCAGCGGCTGCTCGCAGAGCTCCTTCCACTGGGCGAGGCGGTCGCGGGCCTCGTCCGGGGTGCAGGCGATCGCGATCTCGTCGACCAGCGCATCGGGGATCGCCTCGGCCATCGCCTTCCAGTCGACGCGCTTGAACGCCGCGCGGCAGAGTGCGCCCACCTCGGAAAGTCCGTGGTGCTCGAGGATCGAGTGGTAGAGCTCGGTCGTGAAGTAGAAGCCGATCTGGCCCTTCGCGTCGCGTACGGCGAGCTCGCGGGTCGGCTGGATCGAGGTCAGGACGTAGGGCGCGAGCGCGCAGGCGCCCTCGGGGCGTCCCGCGGCGCGCTCGGCTTCGCGCAGGCCCGGGAGGGTCACCTCGCGGTGCCAGCGGCGCGTCGCGATCGGATGACCGACGAGGGCGTCGGCCACGGCTCCCGCGGTGCCGATCATCCCGCGGTTCACGGCGGCGACCCAGATCGGGATGTCGTCGCGCGCCGCGCCGGGCCGGGCGTAGATCGGGACGTGGATCCTCCAGAAGCGGCCCTCCCAGCGGAAGCCGCCGCCCCGCTGGGCCCCGAACGCCGCGCGCAGGCACTGGACGAGCTCAAGCATGCGCGCCGCGGGGGCCGAGAAGCGCACGTCGTACCACTCCTCGTTCATGCGCCGCGTGCCCGAGCCCAGGCCGAGCACCATGCGCCCCCCGGAGAGTTCGTCGAGGTCCATCGCCGCGCTCGCGTGCAGGAGCGGCGTGCGCGTGAAGGCGTTGGCGATGGCGGTGCCGATCCGCACGCGGCGCGTTGCCTCGGCGATCGCCGCGAGCGCGACGTAGCCGTTCCGGTTGAAGAACTCGATGGCGTAGACGCCGTCGAGCCCCGCCGCCTCGGCGCGCAGCGCCAGCTCGACGTCGCCGCGGGCCGAGCCTCCGGTCAGTACGAGTCCGATCTTCACGCTCCCCTCTACTCCTTTCGGGGACGCCCCGGCGCGGCGACACCCTATTTCATGTGACCGCCCCTGTCACGCGGGGACGCGAGGCTCGCCACCGGCGAGGGGGCGAGCCGGCCCGGAGGCGCGCGCAGGGCCCGCAGGGCCCGCAGGGCCGCAGGGGGAGGACACGCATGCAGGTCGTGCACCGAACGGTCCATCGCTGCCGCGTCTGCGGCTGCGCGGAGGTGCGCACCGACGAGGTGGTCGACCGCGGGCTTTGGCTACTCGCCGAGTGCCCGAGGTGCGAGCACCGCTCTGCGGAGTCGCTCGCCTCGAACCGGCCGGCGCGGCGGATCCCCGAGGTCGTCCGGGAGGTCGCCCCGGCGGCGTGATACCGTCCGGAGGTGAGGCTCGTCCTCTACACGGGCAAGGGCGGCGTCGGGAAGACGACCACCGCCGCCGCCACCGCCGTGCTCGCGGCGGAGAGGGGTCGCCGGACGCTCGTCGCCTCGGCCGACGCGGCGCACAGCCTCGGGGACGTCCTCGAGCGGCGTCTCGGCCCGCAGCCGCTCCGCGTGGCGCCGGGCCTCGACGCCGTCGAGATCGACGCGCGCGTGGAGACGGCGCGCCACTGGGGCCACATCCGCGACTTCCTGGTGCGCGTGTTCCGCCACCAGGGCATCGAGGCCGTAGTCGCCGAGGAGCTGGCGCTGCTCCCGGGCGCCGAGGAGCTGGCGACGCTGCTCGCCGTCGAGGAGCTCGCGGGCTCGGGCGCCTGGGACTTCGCGGTCGTCGACTGCGCGCCGACGGACGCGGCCCTGCGCCTGCTCACGCTCCCGGACGTCGCCCAGCGCTCGCTGCGCATCCTCCTGCCGCTGCTCCAGGCGCTCGCCGGCGTGGCGGTTCCGCTGGCGCGCCGGCTCGTCCGTGCCCCGCTCCCGGACTCGCGGGTCTTCGGGGACGCCGACGAGCTCGTGAACCGGAGGCTGCGCGCGCTCCAGCAGCGCGTGACGAAGCCCGAGACGAGCGTGCGCCTGGTGGTGACTCCGGAGCGCCTCGTGATCGACGAGGCCCGGCGCGCGTGGACGGAGCTCTCGCTCTTCGAGCTCGGCTGCGACGCCGTGGTGCTGAATCGGCTCCTGCCTGAGGCGGCCGGGGACGAGCCCTTCTTCCGCGAGCAGGCGCTGCGCGAGATCGAGCGCCGGCGCGAGGTGGAGGCGCTCTTCGCGCCCCTGCCGGTGCTCGCGGCGCCGCTCCAGGACGACGAGGCGACCGGGCTCGCGCGCCTCGCGGCGCACGGGCGCCAGATCTTCGCCACGGCCCTGCCCGAAGCGAGGCTCTGCGCGAGCGAGCGGGTGCGCTTCGAGCGCGATGCGGGCGAGTACGTGGCGCGGGTCCCCCTGCCCGGGGCGGACCCGAGCCGCCTCGACGTCGTGAAGATCGACGACGAGCTCACGATCACGACGGGTCTGCGCCGCCGCTCGCTCAAGCTCCCGCGACGGCTCGCCCGGCTCGAGCTCGCGAGCGCCCGGCTCGAAGGCCCGGGGCTTCGCGTCGCATTCCGCGCGCCTCGCCCGGCGCGCGCCGCGGGGGACGGCGCCGGATCCGGCACCTGATGCGCGTGCTCCTCTACACGGGGAAGGGAGGGGTCGGCAAGACGAGCCTCGCGGTGGCCTCCGCGCTCCAGGCGGCGGAGTACGGCCACCGCGTCTGCGTTCTCTCGACCGACTCGGCCCACAGCGTGGGCGATGCGCTCGGTCGCGCAGTCGGGCCGCGCGCCACCCTGATCGCGCCGGGCGTGGTGGCGCAGGAGGTCGCGGCCCTCGCCGAGCTCGACCGCGCCTGGTCCGAGATCCAGGCCTGGCTCGCGGCGCTGCTCCAGAGCGAGGGCGAGGAGGTCGCCGCCGAGGAGCTCCTGGTTTTCCCGGGCCTGGAGGAGCTCGTCGCGCTGCGCGCGGTACGCGACGTCGAGGCCACCGGCGACTTCGACGTCTGCGTGGTCGACTGCGCGCCCACGGGCTCGACGCTTCGCATGCTGCGGCTCCCCGACGTGCTGCGCTTCTTCATGGAGAACTTCTTCGACGCAAAGCGGCGCGTGGCCCGGCTCGTCCGGCCGCTCGCCGAGCGCGTGGGGGCGGGCCGGCTCGTCGCGCCCGAAGCGGTCTTCGACGCGGCCGAGCGGCTCTACCGCGACGTCGAGGCGGTGAGCCGGATCCTCCTCGACGGCGCGAGGACCAGCGCGCGGCTCGTCATGAACCCCGCCCGCGTCGTGGTCGACGAGTCGCGCCGCTCGTACGCGTACCTGTGTCTCTACGGCGTGGCGACGGACGCCGTGCTGGTGAACCGGGTGCTCCCGGTCGAAGCCGCGGGCGGCTGGTTCGCGCGCTGGGCCGAGCGCGAGGAGCGCGAGCTCGCGGAGATCGCGGCGTCGTTCCCCGTACCGCTGCTGCGCGCCCCGCTGCTCCCGCGCGAGCCGATCGGAGTCGAGGCCCTGCGCGAGCTCGCCCGCTCGCTCTTTGGCGACCGCGACCCGGCGGCGCGCCTCACCTGCGCGCGCCCGATCCGGCTCGAGAAGGAGGGGGCGAAGACGCGGCTCTGCATCGACCTCCCGGGCGCGGAGGCGGCGGACGTCGAAGTCGTGGGGCGGGGCGACGAGCTGCTCGTCCGCATCCGCGACGCGCAGCGGCGCATCGCGCTCCCGGCGTCGATCGCCGGGCGCGCGATCGACGCGGTCCGCCTCGCCGGGGGGGTGCTGGCGGTCGACTTCGCGCCCTGAGGAGGCGGGTCGGGAGGCTCCGTCGACGGGTCTCCGGGTCGCTGATAGGGTTCGTGCGGCTCCCTGCGCCTCGAGGTCACGTGGGATGGACTGGGGCTATTCTCCCACGAGGGGTTCACAAAGGCGCGGCTTCCGTTCAAGGCCCGCGCGCAATCGCCCGAAGACGAGGACGCGGGCCCACCGCGGCCTTGGCGAGGACGGGATGACGAACCAGAGCCTTCGAAGCCTCGCGCTCTCGCTGGCGGCGCTCGCCCTCGTGGCGGGGCCTGCGTGGTCGGCCCGCGTCGTCCAGGTCCGCGTCGGCAACCATCCCACGTTCACGCGCGTCGTCTTCGAGCTCGACGCGAAGGCGGGCTACGCGATCGAGCGGCGCGAGGTGGACGGCGGGCAGGAGCTCGTCGTCACGCTCTCGGCCGCCTCGGTACCGCGCAAGCTCAGCTCGGGCTCTGCGATGGTCGCCGGAGTCGAGGTCGAGCCGAGCGGGAAGGACGCGGTGGCGCGGGTGCGCCTGCGCCGGGCGGCCCCGCTCGTGAAAGAGCTGATCCTGGCGTCGCCGCCGCGGATCGTGCTCGACTTCATGCTCCCCGACGATCTGGCGCGCGCGGCGGCAGTGCGCAAGCCGAAGCCCGCGCCGCCGACCGCCGGCGCTTCCCCGAAGACGCCCGCGGAGCCCGCCAGCGAAGAGCCGCTCGCGGTCGCGGACGCCATCGCAGCGGCGCGACCCGAGGCGTCGAAGCCCGGCGCGCAGGTGCCCGCTCCGAAGACGCCGGCCGCGCCGGCGGCGACAGCCAAGCCCCCGGAGACCGCGCAAGCGGCGAAGCCGCCGGAGCCCGTCGCCGTCCCCCCGAAGGCGCCCGAGCAGAAGGCGGCGGAGAGGGCCGAGCCGCCCGACCGGGAACAGCAGGCCGTCGCGGCGCCTCCCGCGACGCCGCCGATCCCGACGCCGGCCGCGCGCATCGAGACCGCGCTCGAGGGGGAGAGGGTCGTCGTACCGAATCCCACGACGCCCGAGGTCGCGGCCGGGACTGCGGAGGCCGCCCCCGCGCCCTCCGTGAAGCCGCTCCCGCCCGTGGCGAAGCCGCCGGAGGTCGCGCCGCCCAAGCCCCTCGCGAAGGCGCCGGCCGCGCCCGCTCCGGCCGCGGCGAAGCCCGGCTCGGCCCTGGCAGAGCCGGGCCGCGCGAGTCCCTTCGGCTTCCGGCTGGATCACACCGACCCGTGGCTCACGCTCTCGCTCGTCGCCGCCGGAGCGCTCCTGTTCCTGGTGGTGGTCGCGTTGCTCCTGCGCAAGCACTCGCGGCCCACCTCGCTCGACGCGCTCGAGATCGCGCGCGAGTCGCTGGGAGCGGAGGATTCCTTTGCAGCCGGCACCACGTCGGGTGGCGGCGTGGGCCTGGGGACACAGCGGGACGCGTTCCCGACTGCGGGGCCGGGACTCTTCGACGACGAGACCGAGAAGGGAGACTTGGAGATGGCGGCGCAGCTTCCGATCGAGCGCGAGGCGCGGGGGCGCATGCCGCAGACCCCGATCGGCGCCGACTCCGACCCGGGGCCGCTCGTGCGCGACCTCGAACGGCGTATGACGCAGCTCGAGAGCCGGCTCGACCAGGTCAACGAGGCGCGCGAGCGCCTCGAGCGCCAGGTCACGGCGCAGAGCGAGGAGCTTCGCGTCCAGCGCGCCGCGATCGCGCGCACGCAGCGCGCGCTGCGCGGCATGACCCGAGGCGGCGAGGATCAGGCGACCGAGCCTGCGCTGCGCGATCCCTCGAAACCGCCTGCGGGCCGCTCCTAGAAGACGCCCAGCCTTCGGACTCCGCTCGGCTGGGCCGAGCTCCACAGGAGCTCCGGCCCGCCGCGCGGCCGCTTCGCGGCCTTGCCCCCGAGCGGGCGGGCCTAGCCCCGCTCCGGGGTCAGCCGAGGAGCAGGGCCCCGATCGCTCCAGCGAACTCGCCGTTCGCGAGCAGCACCGGCTCGCGGCCGAGCGCGGCGGTGATCCCGACCAGGAGGCGCGCGAGCGGCGCGTTGCCGCGCAGGGCGGCGCCGCCGAAGACGATCCGGCGCGCACCCGCCTGCGCCGCGAGGGCGTTGCACAGGAGCGCCACGTTCTCGCCGATCAGCGCCACGAGCGCGCCGGCGAGGTCGCGGGGATCGCTCGCGGCGCCTCTCGCCGCGAGGCGCGGGAGCTTGCCGAACGAGGCCGCGCTCGCCGCCCCCGGAAGCCCTTCCAGGCCGTCCGGATAGACGTCGGAGATCAGGAGGTCGACGCGGCGGCGGTCGCCCGCTCCGGCCATCGCCACGATCTCCTCGAACCCGGTCCGGCCGGTGAGAACCGCCCCGAGGCCGAGGAGTGTCCCGCCGCCGAGCGCCGTCCCGCCGACGCGGACGACCCGCTCGCCGTCCACGAGCAGCGCCGAGGTCCCGGTGCCCACCGAGACGAGGAGGAAGGAGCCGTCGTGCGCCGCGCCCTGCCCCCGGAGGAGCTCTCGCGCGCCGGCAGACCACGCCTCGAACTCTCCGATCGGCCTGGTGTCCAAGCGAACGAGGTCGGCGAGACGCGGGGCGCCCCCACCGGTCACCCCGACCCGGTCGGGGCGTAGGGACTCAACTTCCCGCGCCACTCGTTCGATGGGCTCGGCGGGGGCGATCTCGAAGCGGAGGGGCAGGTCGCCCCGGCGGATCGCGAGCTTGGCCAGGCTGGCGCCCACGTCCGCTCCGACCCGCGTGTGGTGGCTCGAGGGATTCATTCGTTCTTTCGGTTGGTTACATTCCCGGCCCGGCTGGGTGTGAGATGTATACCGAGTTCTACGGGCTCAGCGAAAAGCCCTTCTCCCTGACGCCCGATCCCCGCTACCTCTTCCTCTCGGCGTCCCACCGCGAGGCGCTCGCCCACGTCCTCTACGGCATCGAGCAGGGCGAGGGCTTCATCTCCGTCACCGGCGAGGTCGGCACGGGCAAGACGACCCTGTGCTGGACCTTGCTCGAGCGCCTCGGTCCCGACACGGAGGTCGCCTTCGTCTTCAATCCGATGCTCTCCGGCGAGGAGCTCCTGCGCGCGATCAGCGGCGAGTTCGGCCTCGCGAGCGCCGGGCTCTCGCGCGCCCAGATCAACGACGAGCTGAACCGCTTCCTGCTCGAGCAGCGCCGCGCGGGCAAGCGGGTGCTGCTGATCATCGACGAGGCGCAGAACCTGCCGCCCCAGACGCTCGAGGAGATCCGGCTGCTCTCGAACCTCGAGACCGCGACGTCGAAGCTGCTCCAGATCCTGCTCTTCGGGCAGCCCGAGCTCGACGCGAAGCTCGAGTCTCGGGATCTGCGCCAGCTCCGCCAGCGGATCAGCGTGCGCTGGGGCCTCCAGGCGCTCGACGCCGGGGAGACGCGCGAGTACGTCCGCCACCGGCTGCGCATGGCGTCCGGCGGCCACGGCGAGCTCTTCTCCGAGGGGGCGCTGCGCGAGGTCCACCGGCGTTCGGGCGGTGTGCCTCGCCTCGTGAACCTGATCTGCGACCGGACGCTGCTGGCGGGCTACGCAGCGGGGTGGGCCCAGGTCGGGCCGGAGCTCGTCGCGGGCGCCGCCCGCGAGATCCTGGGCCGCAAGCGCAGACGCCGGCTCGCGAGCCTCTGGCCCGGTGGCCGCGCGGTGGTGGCGGCTGCGGCGCTGGTCGGCGTCCTGATCGCGGGCGCCTTCGCGTGGCAGCGGCTCGGGCCGCGCGCTGCCGAGCGTGCTCCGACCCCGGCCGCCGCGATCCTCACTCCGTCCCCCGACTCGGAGCTGCTTCCGAGCTCGCCCGGCCCGAGCGCCGAAGTCGCCCCGGCGAGCGCGATCTCGGCCGTCGTCGGTGAGGCGGGATGAGCACGATCCTGAAGGCGCTGCGCCGGCTCGAGCAGGAGAAGGCGCGGACCGATCGGCCGCTGCGCGAGCAGGTGACGGGCCCGGGCGGCGCCGATCGCGGCGACGGCCGGCCGCCGCGCCGCTGGCCGATCCTGCTCGGGGGTGTCGGAGCCGGCGTGGTCGCCGGCCTGGCCCTGCTCTGGCTCGTCGTCTCGCGGGGAGACTCCGCCAGGGAGGCTGCGCCCGAAGCGGCCGCGCCGCCCGCGGCTACGGCGGCGGCCGCGCCGCCGCAAGCTGAGCCCCGCGCCACGCGACGCAGCGGGCCGATCGGGCCCGCGCAGCCGCCGGCCGCGCGGAGCGTCCAGGCGCCGGCCGCGCGGGCGGCTCTGCCCGAGCCCGAGGTGCCCGAGGAGGTGGCCGTGATCGACCGCGGCTCCCCCGGACCGAGGATCATCGCCGAGCCGCCCGCTCCGGGCGCCGAGCCCTCGGCTCCGAAGCCCGGGAGCGTGCGCCCCTTGCACCGTGAGGATCCCCGAGTGCTGCCGGGCCGGCATGTCCTTCCCGAGGACCGCGAGGATCCCGAGGCCCCGGTGGCGGTCCCCGAGGCGGCGTCCGCGAAGCCTCCAGCTCCCGCGATACCTCCGCGGCCTGCGGAGCCGGCCCGGACTCCCGCGCCGGCGCCGCGCGCCGCCGAGCCCGCTCGATCGCCCGCAGAGCAGCCGCCCGCCGAGGCGCCTCGCGCCGCCGCGAAGGCACCTCCGGATCGGACGGTCGAGCCCGTTCCGTCCGCCCCCTTCCCCGCGATTCGCGTCGAGCGCACCAGCTGGCATCCGGTCGCCGAGCGCCGCGTCGCGCTGATCGACGTCCCGCACCAGGGCGCGCAGAGCGTGCACGAGGGAGAGCTCGTCGCGGGCGTCCTGGTGAAGCGGATCGAGCCGTCGGCCGTCGTCTTCGAGCACGCCGGCCGCGTGGTCCGCCGCAAGATCGGCGTCCCCTGAAACGGGGACGGTGTTCAGATATTTCGGATTTTCAGATTCTCCTGCAGCGGGGAGCCTGTCCGGTCGCTCAGCGGAGAATCTGAAAATCCGAAATATCTGAACACCGTCCCCGCGCCTACCCCGCACCTACCGGAGCGAGACCGAGCCGTTCGAGGCGCGCAGTCGGATCGGCGTGCCCCCGCTCCCGAGCCGGCCGCGCAACCGCCCGGCGCGCTCGCTCGCGGCCTTGCAGAGCTCGCGATCGTTGCGGATCACGCCGTTGTCGACGCGGATGTCGACGTCCGCGTCGACCTGCTCGGGGAGCTCGAGCACGATCCGGCCGTTGCTCGTGGAGAGCTGCACGCCGCCCTGCCCGAGCTCCTCCACGTCGGCGACGATGAGCCCGTTGGAGGTCGAGGCGTCGATCGAGCCGCGGTGGTCCTCGAGCTGGATCTTGCCGTTGCTCGAGCGCGCCACGAGGTGGCCCTGCGTGCAGGAGCAGCAGACCTTGGCGTTCGACGCGCGCACGTCGATGTTGCCGACGACGCCGGCGACGTCGACCGAGCCGTTGCTCGCGTGCGCGCGAACGGCGCCGCGGAGGTTTTCGACGCAGATCTTGCCGTTCGACGTGGTGACCTCGACGTTGGTCCCGCGCGGGACGCGCAGCTCGAGGTGCGCGTGACCGCGGCGGTTCCAGCGCCGGGGCACGTCGACCTCCACCTCGAGGGCGTCCCCGACGAGCCCGCACAGCACCCGGATCTCGCGCAGGAGCGCGGCCGCCGCCTCGTCGGACTCGGCCCTGCCGACCTTGGTCGCGACCACCTCGATGTCGGAGCGGTCCTCGCCCACCACGCGGATCCGCCCGTTCGCGTTCTGGACGCGGACGAGCCGCCCCGGCGGAGGATCGATCCGCAGCGTCTCCTGCTCCTCGGCGCGCTCGCTCCAGGGGAGCCCGGAGAGGAGGCTGCGGAGGAAGCCCCCGAAGCCCCCGTGGTTCCCGTGGGAGGAGAGGTCGGGGTCGCGGTGGTGGCGGCGGCGGTGTCTCATGCGGTGCCCTCGAGGCGCGCGGCCACCTCGGTCACCAGCCGCGCGAGCACGGCGCCGCCGGGGCCTCGGAGCGAGAGGGTCGCGACCGCCGTGAGCTCGCTCTCGTGCGGGTTCACCTCGACGACCTTGCCGCCGCGGCGCAGAACCTCCAGGGGGAACTCGGCCGCCGGGAAGACCGTGGCCGACGTTCCCGCGACGATCATGCAGTCGGCCGCCTCGACGGCCTCGAAGCAGCCGCGCAGCACGTCGGGCGGGATCGGCTCGCCGAAGTGGACCGTGTCGCCCTTCACGATCCCGCCGCAGGCGGGGCAGCGCGGCGGGAGGTCCCGCTCGTCGATCGCGATCTCGCCCTCGGCGAAACGGCGCATGCAGCCGATGCAGCGCAGCCACCGGTGGTTGCCGTGGATCTCGAGCAGGTTCCGGGAGCCGGCCTGGCGGTGGAGGTCGTCGATGTTCTGCGTGATCAGCGCGTCGCAGCGCCCGAGCTTCTCGAGCTCGGCGAAGGCGAGGTGCCCCGCGTTGGGCCGCGCCTGCACCAGGGTCGCGTGCAGCGCCATGGCCCAGCTCTCGCGGGGAGAGAGGCGCTCGAGCCAGGCACCGCGCGGGTCGCGCAGGAAGCGCTGGTAGCCGTCGAGCGGAGGTTCGCCGTGCTTTGTCCACAGGCCGCCCGGGCCGCGGAAGGGCGGGATGCCGCTCTCGACCGAGAGCCCCGCCCCGGTCAGCGCGACGACGGAGCGGGCGGCCGCGACGAGGGCCGCGGCGCGACGGATCTCGCCCGCGAGGGCCGCGTCGATCGTGGGTGCGTCGTCCTGCTCGGCCATCTCAGTGCAGCGTCCGATCGTCGTGCCGGCGCTGGCGTGCCGCGTCCTCCTCCCAGCGCACCGCGCGGACCTTCCGCCGCATGCGGTGGCGCTGCCAGCGCCACTTGATCTGGTTCCAGGTGGGAAGGCCCGCCGCCGTGCCGCCGCGGCGCAGCAGGAGCCAGCCGACGAGCGCACCGCCGAGGTGACCCGCGTGGCTCACGTTGCCGCTGCGATCCAGGTAGACCTCCATCAGGAAGAGGATCGGGATCAGCCAGATCGCGCGGAAGGCGACCGGCGGGAAGATCAGCATGATGGTGCGGTCGGGCCAGGTGAGCGAGTAGCCGAGCAGCACGCCGAAGATCGCGCCCGAGGCCCCGAGCGTGAGGTAGCCGAGGGCCGCGGGGCTCGTGATGCCGAGCCACACGCCCAGGTAGGGGTAGGTCGCGATGAGGAAGCCGGCGCCGACGCCGCAGAGCAGGTAGTAGCGCAGGAAGCGCTTCGCCCCCCAGGCCATCGCGAGCGGCGAGCCGAACATCCAGAGCGCGAAGAGGTTCATCAGCAGGTGGCCGAGCCCGCCGTGGAGCCACATGTAGGTGAAGGGCTGCCACAGGTAGAGGCGCTGCCAGACCTCGACCGGGCGGACCGCGAAGAGCGCGTCGAACGGTATCGAGCGCTCGAGCAGGACCTGGGTCGCGAAGACGACGGCGTTCGCGATCAGCAGCTGCTTGACCACCGGGGGCGTCACCGGCGGCCCGATGCCGAAACCTCCGCCCTGGTAGCCGCGACCGTACACGCTCGTCTGTCTCCCGGGCGCACGCGCGCCTGCGCGGGCCTGGGCCCGTCTGGGACTCTGGCTCCGACCGGCGGGAGGGCGCGCGGGATCCCGCGGACTCCCAGTCAGGCTACGGACCGGAACTTCGCGTGTCAACGCGGTTATTCTTCGGTGACAACGCGGCGAGCACGCTCCGGGCCTCCCCCGAGGGAACGCCCGAGAGATCGAGGGTCGGACGCGCGATCGCGAGCTCCCGCGAGATCGACGCGATGCGTCGGAGGCAGTGCTCGGGGCACCCCACGACGAGGCCCCCGACCGCTTCCGCATCGGGGACGAAGCCGAACCACGGGTTCCGCCGCCGGAACTCCGCGAGGAACGGCGCCGGATCGGAGCTCTGCGCGAGCCGGGTGAAGACCAGCATCGAGCGCTCGATGCGCGCCGGATCGCGCCCGATCCGGGCGCAGGCGGCCTCGAGCGCGGCCGCAGCGGCGGCGACCCGAGCCGGGACCGGCGGGAGGTTCACCTCCCAGACGTCGGCATGCCGCGCGACCACCTCGAGGAGCCGCGGCCCCTTCGCGGCCACCGCGATCTCGATCCGTCCGCCGGGGGGGATCGGACAGAGGCTCGCGCCCGCGAGCTGCACGTAGCGGCCCGCCCGCGTCACGGTCTCGCCTCGCCAGAGCGCGCGGGCGGCGTCGAGCGCCTCGTCGAGCCAGCGGATGCGCTCGCCCACCGGGAGCACGGGCAGGCCGAAGCGCGCGTCGATCGGCCGGTCGCCGATCGAGACGAGGAAGCGCAGGCGCCCCGGCGCGATCCGCTCCGCGCTGGCGACGACCTGCGCGAGGCGCGCCGCCGTCCAGTGGTGGACGATGCGCAGCGAGCCGACGGCGATGCGGCGCGTGCGGGCGAGGAGCGCCGTCGTGACCGTCCAGCCATCGAGCGTCTCGCGGCCCGGGTGGAGCGTGGCGTCGCCGTCGACGAAGACGGCGTCGTAGCCGAGCTCCTCGGCGAGCAGGGCGAGCGCGAGCAGCTCCTCCCAGGCGTGCACGTGCCAGCCCAGGTAGACGCCGAGCTTCAACCGATGCGTCCGACGTGCCGCGCCGCGTGGAGCAGCGCCAGCGCGCTCTTCGCGTCGTTGAGCTCGCCGCGCCAGACGAGCGCGAGAGCCTCGTCGAGGCTCAATCGCACGGGCTCGATCACCTCGTCCGGGTCGTGGCGGTGCGGCACGGCCTCGAGGTCGAAGGCGGCGAAGAGATGGATCCGCTCATCGGTGAAGCCCGGCGTGCTCCAGATCCAGCCGAGCTCGACCAGGCGCCCCGCCCGACAGCCCGCCTCCTCCTCGAGCTCGCGCGCGGCGCAGCTCTCGGGCGACTCGCCCGGGTCGAGCTTTCCGGCCGGGACCTCGAGCAGGGTCCCGCCGGCGGCGAATCGGTACTGCCGGATCAGGAGCACCTGGCTCGCCGAGACGAAGGGGACGACGGCGGCTGCGCCGGGGTGATGGACGATGTCGAGGTCGACCGAGTTACCGTTCGGCAGGGTCACCCGCTCGGTCTGGACTCGCACCCGGAAGCGGGGGCGCCCTTGGCTCGAGCCGGAGGCCACGGGCGGCAGCTTAGCCCCGATCGGAAGCTCGCGGAGGATCGATGGCGAAACGCGAGGAGCGGGCGGTGGCGATCCCGATCGGGGAGGGCGCGCTTGCGCTCGAGGGGATCTACGTCGCGGGAGCCAGCGGCGTGGACGCGGGCGCGGTGATCGCACCGCCGCACCCGCTCTACGGGGGCAGCATGGACTCGCCGGTCGTGGCCGAGGTCGCGCACGCCTGCGCGCGCGCCGGGCTCGCGACGCTGCGCTTCAACTGGCGCGGAGTCGGCGCGAGCGCGGGAGCTCCGAGCGGCGAATCGCAGCACGCCGATCTCGACTATGCCGCGGCGCTCGAGCACCTGGCCGCGACCGTCGAGGGGCCTCTCGCCGTCTGCGGCTACTCCTTTGGCGCCGCCGCGGCGCTGCGCGCGGCCGCGACCTCCCCCCGCGTGCGCCAGGCGATCCTCGTCGCGCCGCCGCCCGCGCTGCTCGGCTCCGCCGCCCTCGGCGCCGTGCGCCGCGCGCTGGTGATCGCCGGCGAAGCAGACGCGATCGCGCCGCCCGAGGCGCTTCGGGCGCTCGTCGCCGGCTCGCCCGGCGCGCGCCTCGACGTCGTTCCCGAGGCCGACCACTTCTTCGGGGTCGGCCTCGCCGGAATCGGCCGCTCCGTCCTCCGCTGGCTGGAGGGTTGACCAGGCGACGATCAGGGCGCGCCGGCGACGAGGCGGAGGCCCACGCCGAGGGCCGCGCAGGCGCCGATCAGCGGGAGCATGCCGACGTGCAGGCGCAGCGTGGCGAAGGCCGCGCCCGCCGCGATCGCCGCCGCCGCCGCGTCGAGGGTCGCCCACTCCGGGACCTGGAGCACGAGCGGGCCAAAGCGCCGCTCGTGCACCGTCGCGAAGAGCGTGTGGAGCGAGAACCAGATCGCGAGGTTCAGGATCACGCCCACCACGGCCGCCATGATCCCCGCGAGTGCGCCGCGGAGCGGACGGCTCTCGCGCAGGCGCTCGACGAAGGGCGCGCCGACGAAGATCCAGAGGAAGCAGGGCGTGTAGGTGACCCAGGTGGTGAGGAGCGCGGCCAGCACGCCCGCGAGCCAGGGCGGGAGGTCGCCGGGGTTGCGCCAGGCGGCGAGGAAGCCCACGAACTGCACCACCTGGATCAGCGGCCCGGGCGTCGTCTCCGCCATCCCGAGCCCGTCGAGCATCTCTCCCGGCGTGAGCCAGCCGTAGGTCTCGACGGCCGCCTGCGCCAGGTAGGTGAGGACGGCGTAGGCCCCGCCGAAGGTGACCACGGCGAGCTGGCTCATGAAGACGGCGATGCGGGTGAAGACGTCGTCCGCGCCGCGAGTCGCCGCGATCGCCGCGACCGGGACGAGCCAGAGCGCGAGCCAGAGCGCCGCCACGCGCAGCGCTCGCCGCGCGTCGGGGCGCACGTGCTCCGGCGTCTCGCGGTCGAGCAGCGCATCCACGACCGCGCCGGCGCCGGCGGGAGCCTGTGGACGAGGCCCGCGGAAGGCCTCGGGTGCGAGCCGTGATCCCGCGAGGCCGACGAGCCCGGCGCCGAGCACGATCCACGGGAACGGCACCTCGAAGCAGAAGATCGCCGCGAAGGAGAGCGCGGCGAGCGCGACCTGCGCGCCGTGGCCGAGCGCGCGCCGGCCGATGCGAAGGCCCGCCTCGAGCACGAGCGCGAGCACGGCCGGCTTCACGCCGAAGAAGAGGCCCTCCACCAGCGGGAGGTCGCCCCAGGCCGCGTAGAGGAGGGAGAGCAGCAGGATCGACGCGAAGCCGGGGAGCACGAAGAGCGTCCCCGCGACGAGGCCGCCCGCCGTCCGGTGCAGGAGCCAGCCGATGTAGGTGGCGAGCTGCTGCGCCTCGGGGCCCGGGAGGAGCATGCAGTAGGAAAGCGCGTGGAGGAAGCGCTCCTCGCTGATCCAGCGCTTCTCCTCGACGAGGATGCGGTGCATGACCGCGATCTGCCCGGTCGGGCCGCCGAAGCTCTGGAGCGCCACCCGCGCCCAGGTGCGGGCCGCCTCCGCGAAGGAGACCTCCACCCGCGCGGCTAGGAGGCCGACTCGAGAGTCGGCCTCCGCGCAGCGAGCCGCAAGCGAAGCGCGCAGCGAGCCGAAGGCGAGCGGAGGCCGGCTCGTTCGGGCAGGTGAGCGAAGCTCATCGGGCTAGAGCGCGTCGGGGCGGACGATCGCGTCCGAGCCGCCGCCGACGTGCAGCAGCTCGCCGTGGACGTAGCTCGCGTCGGGTCCGAGCAGGAAGGCGATCGGGCCCGCCACCTCGGAGGGCAGGGCTTCGCGCCCGAGCGGCTTCGGGAGGGCGCGCACCAAGGGACCCAGCGCCTCGTGCACGTGGAGCTTGTCGAGCATCGGCGTCGCGATCGAGCCTGGGAGGATGGCGTTGAGCCGCACGCAGCGCGCCCCCCAGGCCGGCGCGCGGCGGCGCACCGCCAGCGCGAAGGCGCGCTTCGCGTTCACGTAGGCCGTATTGCCGTCGCGGCCCTCGATCTCGCGCAGCGCCCGTGCCTCGTCGCCGGCAAGACAGGCCTCGAGGAAGGCCGGGATCGCGAGCGCGTCGAAGACCGCGCCGATCGACGAGATGGCGACGGCCGACGCCTCGCGGCCCCGCGCGAGGAGCTCGAGCAGGCCGTCGAGCATCGCGACGGCGCCGAAGTAGTTGACGCGCGTCACGGTCGCCGCGTCGTCGTAGGGGCCGGCGCCCGCGGCGGACACCACGCCCTCGAGCGCGCCGCCCGAGGCCCGCTCGATCCCGGCGAGCGCGGTGCGGCGACCCTCGTCCGTGCCGAGGTCCGCGACGACCTCGCCCACCCGAAGGTCGACGCCGATCACGCGGTGGCCGTCCTTGCGCAGGCGCTCCGCGGTGGCGGCGCCGATCCCCGACGCCGAGCCCGTGACGACGATCGTTCTCATCGCGGTCCTCTCAGGCGCCCGCTGCTTGCGCGCGAGCCCGAGGCCTCAGAACGAGTCCATGCGCAGCAGGCGGAGGTCTTCGGAGGAGGTCTGGGCCTGCCCGGCCGTCTCGGTCGGCTCGGTGTCCACCAGGAACGACTGGAAGACCGTGTCGCCGTCGCTGCTCGACGCGTCGGCGAGCAGCCCCGTCTTGCGGTCGATGCGCGCGAAGACGATCTCCTCGGGAACGGAGAAGTCGCGCGGGGGACGGTCCGCGAGCGCCACGCGCATGTAGTCGACGAAGATCGGGCTCGCGGTCTTGCCTCCGGTCTCGCCCCAGCCGAGGAAGCGGACCTCGTCGTGCCCGACCCAGACGCCCGTCACGACGTCGGGCGAAAACCCGATGAACCACGCGTCGGCCTGGTCGTTGGTCGTGCCGGTCTTGCCCGCGACCGGCCGCTCGAGCTCGCGCAGGCGCGAGCCGGTGCCGCCCGGGTCGACGACGACGGCCCGCAGCAGGTCGGTCACGAGATAGGCCTGCGCGGCGGGCAGGAGCTGGTTCGGGTCCGGATCCGCCTCGAAGGAGGCCGGAAGCGCGTCGGGCAGAGGGGCCTCGTCCGGCGTCGGCTCCGGCGGGATCTCGGCCTCTTCAGGCGGCTGCTCGGGCGCGCCCGCGCCGCCGCTGCCGGCCGGCGGTGCCGAGCCGAGCGCCACGTTCTCGAGCAGGACCTGCCCGTCGCGGTCCCGCACCTGCCGGATGAAGCTCGGGACCACGCGGCGCCCGCCCGCCGCGAAGACCGAGTAGGCGCGCGTCAGCTCGAGCAGCGAGACGGTGCTCGAGCCGAGCGCGAGCGAGAGGTCCCGGTCGAGCTGCGACTCGATCCCGAGCCGGCGCGCGAAGCGGATCACGTAGTCGACTCCCACGTCGCGGAAGAGGTGGACGGTCGCATTGTTCACCGAGCGGACGAGCCCCTCGCGCAACGTGATCGGGCCGTAGAAGGCGCGCCCGTAGTTGCGCGGCCGCCAGGTGAACCCCGAGGCCTCGTCGGTGTACACGACGGGCCGGTCCCAGACGATCGAGGCCGGACTGTAGCCCTTCGCGAGCGCCGCCCCGTAGATGATGGGCTTGAAGGACGAGCCGGGCTGGCGGCGCGCCTGGGTCACGCGGTCGAACTGGCTGCGCGCGTACTCGTAGCCGCCGACGAGGGCGCGCACCTCGCCGCTCGCGACCTCGAGCGAGAGCAGGGCGCCCTCGACGATCGGCTCCTGGAAGAGCGTCGCGCGCGGCCCCGCCTGCGCCGGATCCGGCGGCAGAGCGCGGAAGCGCGCCACGTCACCGCGGCGGAAGACGCGCGAGATGGACTTCGGACGCGGCGCGCCCTTCGGCGCGTCGGCTGGACGGGCCCAGCTCACGTCCTCGAGGGCGACGTCGGCCTCCACGCCCGGCGCGAAGGCGATGCGGGCCGTCTGCGACGGCTCGTCGACGCGGACGACGACGCCGCGCAGGGGGCGGTCGGGCGGCAGCGCGGGCGCTCCGGCGACCGCTTCCGGCGCGCCGGGGTCGGCGAGCGCGTTCTCCTGCGCGACCTCCAGGGTCGCCGCCGGGATCTCCGCGTCGGCCACCTGCCGCTCGGGACCTCGATAGCCCTGGCGCTCGTCGAGGGCCTCGAGCCCGCGGCGCACGGCGGCGACCGCGGCGTGCTGGAGCTTCGCGTCGAGGGTCGTCTCGATCTCGAGTCCGCCCTCGAGCACCCGCTCGCCGCCGAGCGCGTCGAAGAGGTAGCGGCGCACCTCCTCGGTGAAGAAGGCCGCCTCGGCGTAGGCCGGCGGCGGCGTCTCCACGAGCGCCGGCCGCTCGGACACCGCCGCGGCGTGCGTGCCCGCGTCGATCAGGCCCTCCTCGAGCATGCGCTCGAGGACGTAGCGGCGCCGCTCCTCCGCCCGCTCGGGGTTGGCGTGCGGCGAGTAGCGCGACGGCGCCTTCGGCAGCCCCGCGAGCAGCGCGGCCTCGGAGACGCTGAGCTCTCCGACCGACTTCCCGAAGTAGGTGCGCGCGGCCTCGCCGATCCCGTGGGCGCCGTGGCCGAAGTAGATCTGGTTCAAGTAGAGGTAGAGGATCTCCTCCTTCGTGAAGCGCTGCTCGATGTCGCGCGCGAGGATCATCTCGCGGAGCTTGCGGCGGTAGGTCTGTTCGGGCGAGAGGAGCAGCGTCTTCACCATCTGCTGCGTGATCGTGCTGCCGCCCTGCTTCTTCTCGCCCGCGAGCAGGTTCACCCAGGCGGCGCGCAGGATCGAGGCGAAGTCGATGCCCTGGTGCTGGAAGAAGGTGCTGTCCTCGCTGGCGACGAAGGCCATGACGACGTGGCGCGGGATCGCCGCGAAGGGAACGAGGACGCGGCGCTCGTTGTAGAACTCGCCGATCGGCGCGCCGCTCCGGTCGTAGACGTGGCTCGCGATCGGCGGGCGGTAGTCGTCGAGGGTCTCGAGGTCGGGCAGATCGCGCAGGAACGCGACGTAGAAGGCGGCGGCGCCGGCGAGCGACAGGAGCCCCGTCGCGGCCATCAGGAACCGCGTCCCACGGCCGCGGGCCCGCCTCGCCGCGCGCGGCGCTCGAGACCGATCCGGTTCCATGCGCACCCCGGGGGTAAGACACCGTAGCCGAAGCCGCGGTGCCTGCGCTACCGCTTCGGCTGGCCCGGGGAGTTGCTGAAATGAGCTCGAGGCGCATGAGCTTCCTCTTCGTGATGGACCCGATCGGGTCGATCGACATCCAGGCCGACACCACTTTTGCGCTGATGCTGGAAGCGCAGGCGCGCGGCCACCGCGTGCTCTACGCGGACCCTTCCGACCTCGCGGTCGCCGACGGGCGCGTCGTAGCCCGCGCCCGGCTCGCGACGCTGCGTCGCGAGCCGGGCAACCACCACGAGCTGGGGCCCGAGTCGACCCTCTCGGTCGACGACGCGGTCGACGTGGTGCTCCAGCGCAAGGACCCGCCCGTCGACGCCGAGTACGTGACCTCGACGCAGATCCTCGGCCTCTGCCGACGCGCGGTGGTGCTGAACCGTCCCGACGGGATCCTCGCCGCGAACGAGAAGCTCTACGCGCTCCACTTCCCCGAGCTCATGACCGAGACCCTCGTCGCGCGGTCGATCCCGCTCCTCGTCGATTTCATGGCGAAGGTGAGCGGCGACATGATCGTGAAGCCGCTCGAGGGCAAGGGCGGCGAGGGCGTCTTCCACCTGCGCCACGACGACCGCAACCTCTTCTCGATCCTGGAGCAGTCGACGCTCTTCGGCCGCCGGCGGGTGATGGCGCAGCGGTATCTCCCGGCGGTGCGCCAGGGCGACAAGCGCATCCTGCTGCTCGACGGCGAGCCGATCGGGGCGCTCTTGCGCGTCCCGCAGGAGCGCGAGACGCGCTCGAACCTCCACGTCGGCGGACGCCCCGTGCGCACGACCCTCGACGACGCCGACCGCCGGATCGTCGCGGCGCTCGCTTCGCGGCTTCGCCGCGACGGCCTCTTCTTCGTCGGGATCGACGTGATCGGGGGTTGGCTCACGGAGGTGAACGTCACCTCGCCGACGGGCGTCCAGGAGGTGAACCGCCTCGAGGGGGTCCGGCTCGAGACCCGGATCCTCGACGGCATCGAGGGCCGGGTCGCCTCCGGGGTCGTGGCCGACTCGCAAGTCCGTCGGTAACCCCTCGGAAAAGCATTGACACGGGTGGCCCCACGGGTCATCTTCCCGTCGGCGCGTGGGGGGCTCCCCACCCCCGAGCAAAGGCGCGCCGTCCTCCGTCGAACTCCACTCCCGCGGCCTGTACCCCGAGCGGGCAACCCGAGAACGAGGAGAAAGGCCGAATGGCCACCAATATCGTCGCGAAGACCGGCATCCGCCGGGAGAAGGGATGGCTCTACTTCCTGGACAAGCGGGGAGACGTGAGCCGCGCGCGCATGGCCCGTGGGGGCGGGCGCGCCGTCCGGGGCCAGCAGAAGGTCGCTCGCTGCGGCGTGAAGCGCGAGGACGGCTGGCTCTACTACATCGACAAGAGTGGCAACGTCTGCAAGGTGAAGATGAAGCGCTCGGCCGGCGGACGCCGCCCGGCGGCGCGGCGCACGGCAGCCCGTCGGGCACCGTCGCGCCGGCAGACGGCTCGCCGGACGGCCCGCCGCACCACGGCGCGGCGCACGACCCGGCGGCGCGCCCGGCGCTAGGAGCCCGATCGGATCGGGCTCCCGGGTGAGTGGGCGGCGGGGCCGGCCTTTCGGCCCCGCCGCCTCTGCGCACTCCGCTCGCCTACGGCTCGCTGCGCGCTCCGCTTGCACGGCCCCGCCGCCTCTGCCCACTCCGCTCGCGCTCGCCCGCTGCTAACATCCTGTCGTGAGTGAGGAATCCGCGCCCGGGGCGATCGAGGCCGCGCGCAGCTCCGCGGGGGGACGCCCCTACGGCATCCTCGTGGTCGACGACGAGGTCGCGATCCTCGAATCGCTCGAGCTGACGCTCGGATCCGACTATCGAGTCTTCGCCGCCACGAGCGGCGAGGCGGGCCTCGCGCTGCTCGAGCGCGAGGACGTGGCGCTCGTGATCGCCGACCAGGTGATGCCGGGCATGAGCGGCGTCGAGTTCTTCGAGAAGGCGATCGAGCGCGATCCGCGCCCGATCCGGATCCTGCTCACCGGCTACGCCGACATCGGCTCGCTCGCACGCGCGATCAACGAGGGCCGGATCTACCGCTACATCCAGAAGCCCTGGGAGCCCGACGAGGTGCGGCTCGAGGTGAGGCGCGCGCTCGAGGCCTGGGCCCTCGCCAACGAGAACGTGAAGCTCGCCGCCGCCCTCGCCGACGCCAACCAGCGCCTGCGCGCGGAGAACCTCTACCTGCGCCGGGAGGTCGAGCGCCGCTACGGCTTCGACCAGATCCTGGGCTCCGCTCCGGCGATGGCGAAGGTCTTCGAGGTGATGGAGAAGGTGGCGGAGACGGACGCCACCGTGCTCCTCTCCGGTGAGACCGGCACCGGCAAGGACCTCGTCGCGCGCGCGATCCACTACGTGGGCTCGCGCAAGGAGCGGCGCTTCGTGGCGCAGAACTGCGCGGCGCTCCCCGACACGCTGCTCGAGAGCGAGCTCTTCGGGCACAAGCGCGGGGCCTTCACCGGCGCCCACGCGGACAAGAAGGGCCTCTTCGAGGTCGCGGACCGCGGCACGATCTTCCTCGACGAGGTCGGCGAGACGCTGCCCGGCATGCAGGTGCGCCTGCTGCGCGTGCTCCAGGACGGCGAGATCCGGCCGCTCGGCTCCTCCGAGACGCGCCGGGTCGACGTCCGCATCATCGCGGCAACCAACCGCGACCTGCGCAAGGACGTCGAGGTGGGGCGCTTCCGCGAGGACCTCTACTACCGGCTGCGCGTCGTCGAGATCTCGCTCCCTCCGCTGCGCGAGCGGCGCGAGGACATCCCGCTGCTCGCTCACCACTTCCTCGACTGCGCCAACCGGGAGATGCGGCGCAAGCTGGAGGGGTTCACGAACGAGGCGATGGACCGCCTCGTCGCCTACCACTGGAGCGGCAACGTGCGCGAGCTCGAGAACGAGATCCAGCGCGCCGTCGCCCTCGCCGGCGACGCGAAGACGATCACGGCGGAGATGCTCTCCGAGCACCTGCGCGGCGCGACGCCCGCCGCCGCGCCGCCCGACCCCGAGACGCGCGGGCTCTCGCTCGGCCTCGCGGTCGACGCGCTCAAGCGCCGCATGATCCAGGCGGCGATCGAGGCGACCGGGAGCAAGACGCGCGCGGCCGAGCGCCTCGGGATCCCGCGCCAGTCGCTCCAGAAGATGATGCGCCGCCTCGACATGAAGGAGTGAGATCCGCGCATGGAGCTCGTGCACGCCACGCACCTCGACTCCCCGATCGGGGCGCTGCGCCTGGCCTCGACCGCGCGGGGGCTCGCCTACGTCGAGCTCCCGCACGCGAGCGGGAGGGGGCTCGAGGGCTGGCTCCGGCGGAGCCTCCCGGGCGCGCTGTGCGAGAGCGGCTTCGCGCCGAACCGGGCCGCCGCGGCGCAGATCCTCGAGTACCTGGAGGGCAAGCGCACGGCCTTCGATCTCGCCCTCGACCTGCGCGGCACGGAGTTCCAGCGCGCGGTGTGGCAGGTCCTCCTCGAGATTCCCTACGGCGAGACGCGGAGCTACACCGACGTGGGGCGCTCGATCGGGCGGCCGGACGCGCCGCGCGCGGTCGGTGCGGCGAACGGGGCGAACCCGCTCGCGATCGTCGTCCCCTGCCACCGCGTGATCGCCGCCGACGGCACGCTCGGCGGCTACGGCGGCGGCCTCGAGCTCAAGGCGAGGCTGCTCGCGATGGAGCGCTCGCGCTCGCCGGGCCAGCGGTTGCTCTAGGCCGGGTGGCCAGGAGGCCGACTCGCGCAAGCGCCGAAGGCGCGCGCAGCTCATCGGTCTTCGCGCAAGCGCCGAAGGCGCGCGCAGCGAGCCGAAGGCGAGCGAAGCTCATCGGGCGGGCTAGACCGCGTCGAGGGCCTGCGCGAGGTCCGCGAGCAGGTCCTCGGGGTCCTCGATGCCGCAGGCGAGGCGGATCAGCGAGTCGGTGATCCCCATCTTGATGCGGTCCGCGCGCTCGACGTCCCAGTAGGACATGAGCACGGGCATCTCGACCAGCGACTCGACGCCGCCGAGGCTCGGGGCGATGTAGGGCACGCGGCAGGCGTCGGTGAAGCGGATCGCGCCGTCGAGGTCGGTGTCGAGCTCGAAGGTCACGACGCCCCCGAAGCCGCGCAGGAGCGTCTGCGCGGTCGCGAAGTCGGGGTGGCTTGCGAGCCCGGGGTACCAGACGCGCCGCACCTTGGGCTGGGCCTCGAGCCAGGCTGCCATGCGGAGCGCGTTCGCGTTGTGGCGCTCCATGCGGAGCGCCAGGGTCTTGAGGCCGCGCAGGAGCAGCCAGGCGGCGTGGGCGTCGAGCACGCCGCCGAGGACGCCGACCGCGCGCCGCACCGGAGCGACCTGCTCGGCGGACCCCGCCACCACGCCCGCGAGCAGGTCGTTGTGCCCGCCCAGGTACTTCGTGGCGCTGTGGATCACGAAGTCGGCGCCGTCCGCGAGGGGCCGGTAGCAGACGGGGCTCGCGAAGGTGGCGTCGACCACCACGCGCACGCCGCGTGCATGGCAGACGCGCACGGCCTCCGGCACGTCGATCACCCGCAGGTACGGGTTCGTGGGGCACTCGGTGAAGAAGAGCGCCGTCTGGTCGCGCAGCGCCGCGGCGAGCTGGCGGGTGTCCGCCGGGTCGATCACCGTCGTCTCGACGTCGAGCTTGGCGAGGTACTCGCGGATGAACTGCCGCGTGCGGCGGTAACAGTCGCTGGTCACGACGAGGTGGGCGCCGCGGGGCAGCAGCGCCAGGAAGAGCGTCGTCGCGGCGCACATGCCGGAGGCGAAGAGCACCGCGTCCTCGGCGCCCTCGAGCTCGCAGAGCTTCCGCTCCACGGCCTTCCAGGTCGGGTTGCCGTAGCGCCCGTACTCCTCGCGGACGAGGCGCCCCTCCTGGTACTCGCGCAGCTCCGCGGAGTCGCGGAACCAGAAGGTCGAGGTCTGGTGGATCGGCGTGGTGACCGCCTGGCTGCGCTGCCGGTCGCGCTCGCCGCCGTGGACCGAGCGCGTCGAAGGGCCGGGGGCCGGCCCCGGGGGGGGCGCGCCTTGCTTCGCCATGTGGAGCTCTCGCGGCTTGGCGCTTAGCAGATCGGGAGGATCCCGCGTGGGGTCTTCGGGCCTGCAAGCACCGGAAATCACCCGTCTTTTCGAACCCGAAGCCGTCAGGGTAGGCAGGGCCTCCCGGGGCGTCAACCTTTGTCTCGCACGAGCCCGGGCACCCGCCGCCTGCGGGCGCGTTCCCGGCGCTGCGGCGCGCCGGTAGGATGGACGCATGACGAACGAGATCTCGCTCCTCGACGCCACCGCGCAGGCCGAGCTCGTGCGCCGCGGCGAGGTGAAGCCGCTCGAGCTCGTCCAGGGCGCGATCGAGCGCGCCGAGCGGCTCGAGCCCGAGCTCCACGCGATCGTGACGCGGAGCTTCGAGCGCGCCCGCGCGGAGGCCGCCTCGCCCGAGCTGCCGCGCGGCCCCTTCCGCGGCGTGCCGTACCTGCTCAAGGACCTCGGCGCCTATCTCGACGGCGATCCGCTCTACTCCGGCATGGGCGCGCTCGCTCGCGCGGGCTGGCGCGAGCGCGGCGATGCGCACTTCGCCGCCAAGCTCCGCGCCGCGGGGCTCGTCTCGCTCGGGCACACCACCTCGCCCGAGCTCGGGATCCTGCCGACGACGGAGCCCCTGGCCTTCGGCGCGACGCGCA
Organism: uncultured Spirochaetales bacterium; assembly: GCA_964624475.1. Taxonomy (GTDB): domain Bacteria; phylum Myxococcota_A; class UBA9160; order UBA9160; family SMWR01; genus CAZUYC01. The sequence continues at coordinate 27,474 of CAZUYC010000114.1, forward strand.
ACCCGTGGAAGACGACGCACTCGCCGGGCGGCTCGAGCGGCGGCTCGGCGGCCGCGGTTGCCGCGGGCGTGGTCGCCGCGGCGCACGCGAGCGACGGCGGCGGCTCGATCCGCATCCCCGCGAGCCACTGCGGCCTGGTGGGCCTGAAGCCCACGCGCGGGCGCAGCTCGTTCGGGCCCGCCACGGGCGAGCGCTGGGCCGGCTGCTCGGTCGAGGGCTTCGTGACGCGCAGCGTGCGCGACAGCGCGGGGCTACTCGACCTCGTCGCGGGCGCGATGCCCGGCGACCCGTACGCGGCGCCCGCGCCCGCTCGCCCCTTCGCGCGGGAGGTCGGCGCCGACCCGGGCCGGCTGCGGATCGGCCTGATGCTGCGCGCGCCGCGCGACGGCGAGCTCGATCCGGAGTGCCGCGCGGCGGCGGACGGCGCCGGTCGCCTCCTCGAGTCGCTCGGGCACGCGGTCGAGCCGTCGCACCCGCCGGCGCTCGACGATCCCGAGGCGGTGAAGGGGTTCCTCACGGTGGTGTCCGCCGGCATCGCCTTCGCGCTCGATACGGCCGCGACGAAGCTCGGCCGCCCGCTCGTCGCGGAGGACGTGGAGCCCCTCACCTGGGCGGTGGCGCAGGCCGGGCGCGCCGTCTCGGCCCCCGCCTACGTGGCGGCGGTCGCGGCCAACCACGCGTACGGCCGCCGCCTCGCGGCGTGGTGGGAGGAGGGCTTCGACCTGCTCGTCACGCCGACCTGCGCGAAGCCGCCCCCGCCGATCGGTCACTTCGCGTCGCCGCCGGAGAATCCCCTCGCCGGCTACCTGCGCGCGGCGCCCTACGGAGCCTTCACGATGCCCTGGAACGTGTCGGGCCAGCCCGCGATCTCGCTGCCCCTGCACGGGACCGCCGACGGCCTTCCCGTCGGGGTGCAGGTCGTCGCGGCCTGCGGCCGCGAAGACCTGCTCCTGCGAGTGGCCGCGCAGCTCGAGCGGGCCCAGCCCTGGGCCGGCCGGCTGCCGCCGCTGCACGCCTCCCGAGCGTGAGGGCTCCTCACTAGAGCAGGTCCGCGAGCTTCAGCACGACCGCCGGCATCTCCTTCGGGGGATTCTTCGCGCCGACGTAGCGGCCGAGCATGCCGCCCTGGTCGTGTCCGCAGGTGTCGAGCCAGTTCGGGAAGCTCGGACCGGGATCCTGGTGGGCGATTGCGATCTTGACCGAGCCGTCCGGCTCGTAGTGGGCGGTAAACTTGTTCACGCAGACGCGGAAGAAGCGGTAGTCGAGCGACTGCATCCAGGAGTTCGAGATCTGGAGGTTCCAGGTCTGGCACTCCGGGAGGTCGCGGAGGTGGACGAAGAGCGCCTCGTCCTTCGCGAGCTTCCAGTAGCTCTGATAGTAATGGATGTTCGGGTCGCCACCGGCATTCTGGCAGAGCACCTGGTCGTCCTCGGGCAGCCGGTTCAGATGGTTCCGCTTGTAGCGGTCCTGCCACGCGTTCGTGAGCTGGATCGTGCTCTTGACGAAGCCCACCGCGTTCTGGAGCGCGGGGCCGAGGGTCTCGATCCGCAGGGTGTTGGTGGCCCGGCTCGGGTTCAGGCACTCGATCTCGAGCTCCGCGATGCGCTCCTTGGCGCGGTCGCCGAAGGTCTGGCGCACGACGATCGAGCGCGTCCGCTCCGTCATGGGCAGCCAATTTCCGGCCTTCTGCTCGCGGCTCACGAGGATCTCGAAGCGGCCGTCCGGCTCGAAGTGCAGACGCGAGGAGTCGATGTGGCCGGTGTCGATCATGCGGCCGGCGTCCAGCGAGCTCCCCTTGGAGCCCAGGCTGAACCAGTGGACCGTGCCCCGCCGGCCGGTGATCCGGTACTCGAAGCGCGGGTCGATGGCGCAGTTCTGGTAATGGTTGTCGGGGTTGTCGTTCAGCATCTTCTTCGTCTCGTCGGCCAGCCGGAAGAAGGCGGGAAACTCGGGATCCGCGAAATCGAGCGCGGATTCGAGCCCCGCCCGCAGCCACTGGGCCAGCGCGCGGAATCCGAGTGCCCGGTTCATGGGGTCGCCGGGCAGGTCCGGTCGCATCACGAGCCGTCCGGCCGACTTGAGCTCGTCGCAGAACTCTTCCCAGACGCTGCCATCGATGATCTTCTGCTCGACGTCGCTCTGAGCCACTCGTTCCTCCCGCCGCGCCGGCGACCGGGCGCCGGCGCGAACCCCTACGAACCCGCGCACCCGGGACGCCGCCCCGGGCGCCTCAGCTCTCCGGCAGCACTCGAGACCCGGCGGCGCTGCGGCCGGCCAGCCGCCCGAAGAAGGTGCAGTCGCCGAGCGACATGCCCGAGCTGTACCCCTCGGCAGAGCGCGGAAGGCCGCAGCAGGTGCGCCCGGCCGCATAGAGTCCGGGCACGATCTCGCCGTCGCCGTCGAGGACCTCGCCGCTGGGCAGCGTGCGCAGCCCGCCCAGCGTGAAATAGGGATAGAAGGCCTTGCCGAGGTGGCAGGCGAGCGCCGCGAAGGGCGGCTCGTCGAGCGCCTTGAGCCACTTTGCAGTCTTGTGGAAGAGCGGGTCCCGGCCCCTGGCGGCGTGGCGGTTGTAGACGCGGACGCTATGGACCAGCGTTCCCTCCAGCATCGAAAGCTCGCGCTCGACCTCCTCCCAGCTCTCGCCGACCGCCGCGACCTCGATGCGCGAGAGCTCGGTCGGCTGCTCGAAGATGCCGTCGTCCACCAGCAGGAAGATGCGGTCGCCGATCTGGCGCGTGCAATGGACGGCGATCCGGCCCGGATAGGCGTCCTCGTTGATGAAGCGCTGCCCGCGCTCGTTCACGAGGATGCCCTTCACGTGCGATTCGGGCGGGTAGATGGGGAGGGTGGTGAAGAGCTCGTCCATGTGGATGGCGGCGCCGCCGACGCTCTGCCCCATGCGGATGCCGGAGCCGTCGTCGTGCCCGGCGCTGAGGGCGTCGGCGGCCAGCCGCGCCGCCTGGGGCGCGTAGCTCCGCAGCATCTGCGCGTTCAGGGCGAAGCCGCCGGTACACAGGATCACGCCCCTGCGCGCGCGGGCGAAGCGCTGCCGGTCGCCGATCCGCACCACCACCCCGTGGACGCAGCGGGCCTCGTCGGCGACGAGCGCCGTGACCCGGGCGTCGAAGTGCGCCTGCACGCCGAGCTCTTCCGCCCGCCGGGCCAGCCGGTCGACGAGCAGCCTTCCGCCCATCTCCCCCACCACCTCGGGCAGATGGCCGCGCGGGCAGGGCCTGGCCCGCTGGTTGAACGGCCAGGCGTCCTCGCTGCCCGACCAGATCAGGCAGTCGCCCGTCCCCGGGGCCATCCGCTTGCCGGGCAGGTAGGTGTTCCGGTAGGGAATCCCCTGCTCCACCAGCCAACGGAAGTGGGCCAGCGCGTTCTCGGCGTAGAGGCGGACGCGGGCCTCGTCGGCATCGGGGCCGCCCGCCATCATCATGTAGCGGAAGAAGTCCTCGGTCGTGTCCTCGAAGCCGTTCGCGCGCTGCGCCGGCGTCCCGCCGTTGCCTCCGAGGTAGATGTCGCCGCCGGCCATCGCGCTGGTGCCGCCGCTTCCCGACGCGACCTCGAACAGTGTCACGCGCGCCCCGGCCGCGGCGGCCTCGAGGGCGGCCGAGGCGCCCGCGGCGCCGAACCCGACGACGATGACCTCCGCCTCGAAATCCCAGGCCGGCACGTGGCCGAGGCGGCAGGGTCGGCTGGGCGAGTAGCGCGGCGTCATCGACCGAGGCTCCGGCGGTGGCGCGTCGGGCCGGCAGTATACAAGACGGGCCACCGACGCGTGGACGCTGTGATAGGCTCCGAAGGTCCGACGGGCGGAGAGCACGAGGAGAAGGCTCCTGCAGGCGAAGGCCGATCTCGATGCGCTGATCGTCGGCGCCGGGTTCGCCGGGCTCTACATGCTCCACCGGGCGAGGGAGCTCGGGCTCTCGGCGCGGGTCTTCGAGGCGGGCAGCGGCATCGGCGGCACGTGGTTCTGGAACCGCTACCCCGGCGCGCGCTGCGACATCGAGAGCCTGGAGTACTCGTACCAGTTCTCCGAGCCGCTCCAGCAGGAGTGGGAGTGGAGCGAGCGCTACGCGTCCCAGCCGGAGATCCTGCGCTACCTCGATCACGTCGCGGACCGCTTCGACCTGCGCCGGGACATCCAGCTCGAAACGCGCGTCGTGGCCGCGACCTTCGACGAGGCGGCGGGTCGCTGGGAGGTCCGGACCGGGGCGGGCAGCGTCTCGGCGCGCTTCTGCATCATGGCCACCGGCTGCCTCTCCCAGGCGAACACGCCGCGCTTCGCGGGCCTCGACGCCTTCGAGGGCGCGACCTATCACACCGGCCGCTGGCCGCACGAGGGCGTCGATTTCGGCGGCCAGCGCGTCGGCATCATCGGCACGGGCTCTTCCGCCGTCCAGGCGATCCCGCTGATCGCCCGGGAGGCCGACCGGCTCTTCGTCTTCCAGCGCACCCCCAGCTACACCATCCCGGCGCACAACGCTCCGCTCGACCCGAGCGTCCAGCGGCAGGTGAAGGCGGACTACGCGGGCTTCCGCGGCCGAAACGCCCAGCTCCCCTTCGGCGCCAACTTTCCCCCGAGCGAGGTCTCGGCGCTGGGGCGGACGCCGGAGGAGCGGCGCCGCGAGTACGAGGCCCGCTGGCAGCGCGGAGGCCTCGGCTACATCACGGCGTTTCGGGACCTGCTCTACGATCGCGAGGCCAACGACAGTGCCGCCGAGTTCGTGCGCGCCAAGATCCGCGAGACGGTGCGCGACCCGAAGGTCGCTGCGGCGCTCTCGCCGCGACAGGTCGTCGGCTGCAAGCGGCTGTGCGTCGATACCGGCTACTACGAGACCTTCAACCGCCCGAACGTGACCCTGGTCGACCTCCGCGAGGCGCCGATCGAGGAGATCACCCCGAAGGGCCTGCGGACGCGGAGCCGGGAGTACGAGCTCGACTGCATCGTCTTCGCCACCGGCTTCGACGCCATGACCGGCTCCCTGCTCGGCATCGACATCCGCGGCCGCGGCGGCAGGACGCTCCGGGAGAAGTGGGCCGAAGGCCCGCGCACCTACCTCGGCCTCGGGACCGCCGGCTTCCCGAACCTCTTCATCGTCACCGGCCCCGGCAGCCCCTCCGTGCTCTCGAACATGGTCCCGTCGATCGAGCAGCACGTCGACTGGATCGCCCGCTGCATCGGCACCCTGCGCGAGCGCGGAGTGGAGCGCATCGAGGCGACCGCCGAGGCGGAAGACGCGTGGGTCGCGCACGTGAACGAGGTGGCGGCCGCGACGCTCTTTCCCTCCTGCAACTCCTGGTACCTCGGGGCCAACGTCCCCGGCAAGCCGCGCGTCTTCATGCCCTATCTGGGCTTCCCGCCCTACGTGCAGAAATGCGACGAGGTGGCGGCGAAGGGCTACGCGGGGTTCGCGCTCGGCGGGGGAGCCGGTCCGGCGCCGCGCAGCGACTAGGAGTGTGACCCAAGACTGGCCCGTCGTCCGAGCGCCGATGCATCGCCGCTGGCTGCGTTGCGCTCTCTGCGCCGTAGCTCCGCTACGGCTCGGGCGCGCGCCTTGCCAGCGGCGCGCCTCGACACTCGGGCCTTCCCGGGCCAGTCTTGGGTCACACTCCTAGCCCGAGTTTACCACGCTGATTGCGCAAACACGCGTCCCGTCTGGGGAATCGCGCCGATTTCCGTATGACCTACGCGGACTGGTAGCGCTGGAGATCGAGCGCTTGGTAGAGCGTGCGCTGCTCCTCGGTCATCGCGGAGAGCGTGGTGTGGAGCACCGGCTTGCGCTGGCGGGCGGGCGGCGGGTAGAGCAGCGCGACCTCGCGGATCGCTCCGAGCTGCTCGAGCAGATGCACGATCGAGCGATCGATCCCGGCCTGATGTAGCTGGCGGCGGAGGAGGCTGCACAGCATCAGCGCCAGCACGCAGTAGAACACATGCACCTCGATCTTCTGGTCCGTCCAGTGGTGCTGGGGGCGGAGGCGGAGGTGCTGGGGGTCTTTCATTGCCCGGAAGGCCGCTTCGACGTGGTGCTGGCTGCGGTAGGCGCGCACGATCTCGGCGTCGCTCCAGTCGTCGTTGTCGGTGAATAGCAGGGTCTTGCCGAGCAGGGTGCGTTGCAGGCGCTCCCAGGCGGGGCGTTCGAAGCGGTAGGTCAGGATCGGAAGCCCTCGCTTCGCGGTGATCTCGATCTGGAAGAGCTCCCGCATGTGGCGGGCCCGCAGCCAGCCCTCCACTTTCTTCTTCGTCGCTTCCACGGTCGGGGGGCGACCGCCTCGGATCTTGCCCTCGCGGTGGCGGCGCAGCTGGTGCTGGAGCTCGCGGAGCGCCTGCTGGCGCTTGGCGATCTCGCGCAAGAGCGTCTGCGACTGGGCGGCGAAGAGATTCTCGTTGTAGGTGACGAGCACCGTGCGCGAGGCCCCGAAGACGGTCTCGCGCGTGCGGTAGACGCTGACCCCGGCCAGGCCCTCGTCGGCGAGCGAGCGAAACCGCGCGGCGGCGATCGCGAGCAGCTTCGGGTGCTGGGTCGGGACCAGGGAGCCAACGAAGTGGTAAGGGCTTTCCGCCACGGCCTCGAGGTTGTCCCGCGAGTTGTTGCCCTTGTCGAAGACCAGGGTCACGTGCTCGGCGCCCGTGGCGACCTCGCGGTAGCGGGTGACCAGCTCCTCGATCAGGCTCGCAAAGGTCGGGGCATCGGGCTGGTTGCCGGGGTAGGTGCGGTGGAGCAGCGGGACGTGGAAGTCGGCGGAGACGAGCAGGGCCAAGCCCACGATGCGCAGGCTCGCGCGCCCCTCCTTGCTGTGGCCGCGCTGGGCGAGGGTACTGCGGGTGTTGAAGGTATCGAGGAAGGTGAAGAAGTTGGTGGCGTCGAACAGCACCCGCCGCAGGTCGAGGGCGAACTCGCGGACGAGGTGGGCGGCAAGGTCCCGCTCGATCGCGACCAGGGCCTCGTGCGAGACCCGGTCCATGTGGTCCCAGAAGCGCTGGCTGGTGAGCTGGCGCGGCTCGAGCGAAAGCCAGCGGCGCAGGCACGTCGTCTCGAACCAGGTGCCGATCTGGGCCTTGCTGCAGGGGGCGACGCAGCGGTTGAGGGCGGCGACGAGCAGGTAGGTGCCGACGCTCGGTCCCCGGCCCCGCTTGGGCACGTGGCGGTCGATCAGCTCGACGATCTGCAGGCGGCGGGCCAGGTCCACCAAGGCCGCCAGGGCGGCGAAGTCGCGCACCACGACTTCGCGGGGGGCGGGCGGGGCGGCGGCGGCGCGCACGCCCTGCACGGCGTCGATCAGATCCTGGGCGCGGCCGAGGTATTGCTGCCAGACGATCTTGGGCCGGCCCTCGACGCGCTGGCATTCGCGGGCGTACCAGTAGCTCTGCCCGCGGATGCGCTTGCGGATCAGGCTCGCCACCTATTAGGGCATACAAGATCCGGTCTCTTTTGTCCAGTTTGGCTCTATGAGCCCGTGGAGAGCGTCCTATGTCCATCCTGGTCGCTCGTCCGGCTCCCGGGTCCGTCAAATCGTTTAGGTCATACAGATTCCGGACACTCGCCGGGGTGGGCTCCTCCCTAAAATCCTCAGCACTTCAGCCAGTTACGCTCGGTGGGGCCTGCGGGGCAGGGATTCGGCGGCCCTGAACGCGGTAAACTCGGGCTAGGACTCGCCGGCGATCCGCGGCTTCGGGTGGCGTTCCCGAGGAGGGACGGCGCGAGTGCGAGACCCGCTCCTCGGCCCGTTCAGCTATCGGCTGCGGAAGGCCGCCGACACGCTCGCCTATCTCGCCCTGATCGGGCTGACGTGGCGCTTCGTCGACGGCGAGCTCCACTGGAGGCTCGCCGTCGGTGCCGTCGCGCTCTCCGGGGCCTGGCTCGCGCTGACCTTCCTGCGCACGAACCACCTGTTCAAGACCTACTTCGACGTCCTCTCCCGGCTCGAGTTCGCGATCCCGTTCGCGCTCGGCGTGGGCCTCTCGCTCCTGGCCGCCCTGGACGCCTCCTTCGCCGCCACGCGCGCGGCGGCGGCGGCGGAGCTCGCCGCCTGGGCGGTGCTCCTCCTGCTCTACCGGCGCAACCGGCGGCGCTACGTCCGGCAGGGCCACGGGCCGGTTCCCGCCGGCTGCTGGGTGAGCCCGCCCGCCGCCGAGCTGCGCCCGGGCGACCTGATCCTCACCAGCGGGAGGGTGGCCGAGGGGCTGCGCGAGAGCGTCGGCCACGGCGAAGCCGTGATCCGCACGCGTGACGGCGCGATGGTCTCCCTGAGCTCGTACATGGATCGCGGCGCGCTGCTGCACCCGGTCGACGAGTTCACGTCGAGCGTGCGCCGTCACGGCCACTACATCGTGCTCCGCCTGCGGCACGGGCTCTCGCCGGAGCAGGTCGGCCGCGCCGAGGAGATCGCCCGAGAGATGATCGAGGAGAACCGGCGCTGGTGCGAGCGGCTCAACCGACGCCGGCGCGCGCTGATCACCAGGCTGCCGCTTCCCCGAGGCTCCCGGGAGCGGCTCGCCCGGGCCTTCCACTCCTCGGGCTACGACTGGACGGGCCTGTTCATGGGGAGGCTCGCCGAGCACCGCTGGACCTGCATCGGCGCCTGCCTGGAGCTCTATCGACGCCTGGGGGTGAAGACGAACCCCTACGGGACGGGCCTGCTCGGCTTCGGGACCTCGCTGCTCGACCCCATCATGCCGGTGCGCTTCCTCTCCGATCCCGCCTTCCGCCTGCTCTCGACCGCCGAGAGGGACGCCCGAGAGCCCGGCGCGGCCTGCTGACGACCGGCTCCGGCACGCTCGCGCACTCTCGACACCCGGCGTGCGGCGCCGCGAATATTCCCGCCGTGACGCCGACGCGCCGGCAGCTCGAGGGCTAGCGCGCGAGCGGGTCCCGGCCCGCGCGCAGGCCGAGCCCGACCGCGGCAAGGAGCAGCGCGGGCGCCAGCGGCGGCAGCACGAAGCGCGATTCCACGAACGTGAGCGCGTGCAGCCCGGTGGTCAGCAGCGGGATGCTGGCGAGCGCCCACAGCGCGTGTCGGCGGGGCTGCCGCCACAGCGCCAGCGCCGCGGCCAGGAGCACCAGCAGCTGGGCGGCGGCCAGCGCGAGCCGGCCGGGAGGGCCCGCGACCGCCCCGCGGCTGGTGGTCCACAGTGCCGCGCTGTTGCGCGCCCAGCGGGCGACGGCGTCGCCGGGGGCGGCGGTCACCGCGGCCCAGGCGCGCGCCGACAGTTCGTCGGCGACCTCGACCTCGGAGCGGCCGGCGCGCAGCTCGACCAGCCAGGCGCGGGTGGGCGCGTCCTCGACCCGGGTGGCGTCGAGCGCGTTGCCCACCCACAGGTTGTAGGCGCTTGCGGTGTTGACGATGACCAGGCGACGGTGCAGCAGCGCGTTGCGCACCGTCCACGGCGCGACCGCGGCCACGAGCCCGGCGGCCACGAGCCCGGCGGCGGCGGCGCGGCCCACGCGGGCCGGCCGCGCCGCCGCGAGCGCGAGCACGCCGGGGATCCAGGCATAGAAGACCGTGCGGGTGAGCAGCGCCAGCCCACACAGCAGGCCGCAGCCGATCAGCTGCAGCGGCTCGCAGCGGCGCGACCCGGTTCCCCTGCCGGCCAGCGCCAGCGCGCCCAGCGCCAGCACCATGAACAGGCTCTCGGACATCAGCGACGCCGCCAGCCGGTTGGCCGCCGGGTGCCACAGGTACGCCAGCCCAGCGGCAGCCGAAACGCCGCGCCCGACCCCGAGCCGCCGCGCGCACAGGGTGAGCAGCGCCGCCGCCACCAGCACCAGCAGCTGGTTGGCCCGCACCGCCGCCTCCGGACCCGGCCCGATCGCCCGCAGCCCGGCCAGGAACCCGCCGTAGAGCGGCGGCCGCCAGGTGCTCGGCGTGGTCCCGGTAGCGAACCGCTCGCGCATCTGGCCGTGCTCGATCAGCGCGTCGGCCTCGGCCCAGTAGCTGACCGCGTCGACCTGGCCGAACGGATCCGTCGCGGTCAGCGCGGTGGCGACCAGCCAGGCCAGGAGCGCGGCGCCGGCCAGCGGCCAGCCCACCCGGTGCGCCGCCGGCATCAAGCCGCGGCCGCGCTGCGGCCGCGGCGCGGTCGCCTCCCCAGCCACGGGGTCAGCACCGCCCTCTCTCGCTCAGCGCAGCTCGTAGTCCGGGAGGTCCGGCTCGCGGGTCCAGCGCCAGTAGTCGACGAGGCGCCAGGGCGAGGTGGTGATCACGCGGCCCCGGCTGTTCTTGTACCAGTTGTTCATCCCGGGGTGCGACCAGACCGTGCGGGCGAGCGTGGCGTCGAGCTTCGCGTTGAAGGCGTCGCAGACCTCCGGCCGGCACTCCATCGCCGAGAGGCCGTTCTCGATCAGCGCCTTGATGCAGCCCATCGCGTAGCGCACCTGGCATTCGGAGTGGAAGATGATGCTCCCGGCGTGCGCGAGGTTCGTGGCGGGGCCGTAGAGGCAGAAGAGGTTCGGGAAGCCGGGGACGGTGATCCCGAGGTAGGCGCGCGGGTCCTCGCCCCAGAGCTCCTCGAGCTCCACGCCAGCGCGCCCGACGATCCGGATCGGCCAGAGGAAGCGGTTGGCGTGGAAGCCGGTGGCGAAGACGATCACGTCGGCCGGATGGCGCGTCCCGTCCTCGCAGACCACGGCGTCGCGCGTGATCTCGCGGATCCCCCGCGTCTCGAGCTCGACGTTCTCGCGCTGGAGAGCGGCGAGCCAGCTCCCGTTGTCCTGGAGCATGCGCTTGCCGAAGGGCGGGTAGCTCGGGATCACCTTCGCGAGCAGCTCCGGGTCGTCGCGCACCTGGCTCTCCAGGTACGCGGTGAAGACGCGCCGATGCTCCTCGTTCAGCGCGTTGATCGAGCGCTCCGGGTGCGGCCAACCGGGGTCGATCTGGAGCGAGGGCAGCAGGCCATCCGAGCCGGGCCAGAAGAGCAGGAAGCGGAACCAGCGCGCGTAGTACGGCACGTGACGGAGCAGCCACTTCTTCCCTTCGCTCACGAAGGCGTGATAGGCGGGGTTCGGGATCATCCAGGCCGGCGAGCGCTGGAAGACGGTGAGCCGGGAGGCCACCTTCGCGACCTCCGGCACGAGCTGGAACGCGCTCGCGCCGGTGCCGATCACGGCCACGCGCTTGCCCCGCAGCTCGTGCTCGGGCTCCCAGGCGGCCGAGTGGAAGGCGGGCCCCTGGAAGGAGTCGATCCCCGGGATCTCGGGGATCCGCGGCCGATTGAGCTGCCCCACCGCGCTCACGATCGCGCTCACCTCCAGCGTCTGCTCGCTCCCCGCCGCGGAGCGCACGACGACCTTCCAGCGCGAGCTCTCGGCGTCGAAGCGGGCCGAGACGACCTCGGTCTCGAAGCGGATGTGCGGCCGTACCCCGTAGGCGTCGGCGCAGCGCTCGAAGTAGGCGAAGAGGTCCGTGCGCTGCGAGTAGTACTCGGGCCAATCGTGGTTCGGCTCGAAGGAGTAGCAGTAGAAGTGGTTGGCGATGTCGACGCGGCAGCCGGGGTAGCGGTTCTCGTACCAGGTGCCCCCGACGGCGCGGTTCTTCTCGATCACCGTGTAGGGGATCCCGGCGGCCTCGAGCCGGATCGCGGCGAGCAGGCCCGACATCCCCGCGCCGATCACGAGTACGAAGAAGCGGCTCTTGGCCTCGGCGGGGACGGCCCGCTCCCAGTGCAGGCCGCGCACGTCCTCGCCGTCGAGCTCCATCTCCTCGAGCATCATCGGAACGTACTCGTCGGGGACGGGCTCGCCGACCATGAAGCTCATCATCTCGCGGATCGTCTCGGGCGAGGGAGGCGGCGGCAGCTTGCAGCCACCGTCGCGGTACGCGCGCAGTACGCCGAGCGCGTCGCGGCGCACGCGCGCCTTCTCCTCCTCGGAGAGGAAGCCCTGGACGTCGCCCATGACCGCGGTGCGCGGCCGCACGTCGCCGCGTAGCCAGCTCGTATCCCCCGTGACGTGCACCATCGACACGAGGAGCGTGGGGATGCTCGCGCTCTCGAGCGCGCTCGAGATCGCGGCGTCGTCCTCGCGGATGGGCAGGGTGCGCGGGTCGACCTTCACGGCGTGGCCTCCGCATCCAGGGTACGGGGCGCCGGCGGTGGCTTTCAAGCGGGTCGGGGCGCCGTTCGAGTTGCGCTCAGGGCGCGGGCGCCTGGGGCTCGAGGATCCGGTTGCGCTCGGCCGCGTACTCCGTCTCGCTGAGCTTGCCCTCCCGGCGGGCCTCCTCGAGGTCCGCGAGGGCCCGAAGCTGTTCGGGCGTGAGCTCGGGCGGGAGGGTGGGCCGCGGCGGCGGCGCCTCCTCCTCGCTCTCCATCAGGATGGTGGTGCGCAGCACCTTGCCGCTGGGCATGATCCGCGTCCGGGTCGGCTTCGCGAAGACGGGGTCGCGCCAGTCGACGACGGCCGATTGCGGGCCTTCGAGCGTCATCCCCTGGTCCACCAGCAGGCGGAAGCTCTGTTCCAGCTCGCCGGCGTGCGGCTCGGGGAGCTGGTCCCGGCGGCGGGGAGGGATCTCCCAGTCGGAGCGCGCGACCTGCACGTGGAGCAGATCGTCCTGCGCGAAGACGAGCAGGCTCGTCAGGTAGAAGCGGTCGAAGACCGCGAGGTGCTTCGAGCGCCGCACCGACTGGAGCACCACCTCCTGGCTCGAGTCCGCGGCCGCGAGCCCCTTCGCGAGCGCGTCGGCGACGGCGTAGAGGCTCTCGGTCGGGATCGCCGGGCGCCGCTCCTTCTTCTTCCCCGAGTCGTCCTCGAGGTCGATGCGGGAGAGGATGTGGGCGAGGCGCACGGCGGCGATCGTGATCGGCTGGTCGAAGCCGCGGTCGACCGGGGTGCCGCCCCGCTTCTGGCCGCGCAGGATCACCCGATCGTGCCCGTCGTCGAACAGCGTCTGGCGCACCGTCCGCGTGATGCAGCCGGAGGCTGCGAGAGAAGCCAGGGCGACCGCGAGGGCGGCGAGGCGGAGCGGCGTTCGAGGTCGGTTCGCCATGCTGCGGGAGCGAGCGTAGCGCGACCCGCGCCCGCTCACGCGCGGGCCGAGCTCACGACACGCGAGGCCACGCATCGTAGGATCGCGGAGTTCTCCCAGCGGACGGGAGGTGCGTGGGCGGGAATCACCGCATATCGAGGCGCTCGATCGCTGACTGGAGGGCCCCACCCAGACCGCGATCCCCGACAAGGACAACCTGAGTCTCACCGGACCGATCGCTCTCGGGGTCGTCGCTCGGTTACGCTGGCGACCCGCTCGCAGAGGAGCAGAACCGGGATGGCTCGAGGCTCGCTGGTCGCGCTCGCAGTGCCCATCTCGCTCGCGGCCATGGCGCCTGCGACCCATGCGGGGGAACCGCGCTTCGGTGCCGGCGATCCGGTCGTCAAGGACGCTGCGCACTTCGACCCCATGCGCCCGATCGCCCGGGAACTGCAAGCGAGCGTGCCCGACGGCTTTGCGATCGCGGCGGTGGGAGATCTGATCCTCTCGCGGCCGTTGTCCCAGTACGCGGCGCGAGTGCCGGCGTTCGATGCCGTCCTCGACCTGCTCAAGCGCGCCCCCGTCGCCTACGGGAATCTGGAGACGACGATCCTCGACGCCCGATCCTTCCAGGGTTCGCCCCATTCGTGGGAGGGCGATTGGACCAACTCGGCCGTGCCCGCCGTCGCGCGGGACCTCCGGACCATGGGCTTCGCGATGGTCTCCCGCGCGAACAATCATGCCCTGGACTGGGGCATCGAGGGCATGCGGGAGACCGGCCGGTGGCTGGACGAAGCCGGGATCGTCTACGCCGGGGTCGGCGAGACCAATGGGTCGGCGCGAGCGCCCCAGTATTTCGAGAGCACCGGGGGGCGCGTCGCGCTGGTCTCGCTGGCATCGACGTTCCGACCGACGACCGAATCGCTTCCCGAGATGGGAGCATCGCCCGGGAGAGCAGGCGTCAGCGCGCTGCATCTGACCACGGTCGTCGGTGTACCGCCGGCGGCCCTGAAGCCCCTCGCGGAGGTCGACTGCGTCCTGTACGGCAAGACCTGTGGCCACTCCCCGACCGAGGGCGAGCTCTTCGGGACGAGGTATCGCCAGGCCGCCGGCTTGTCGTACGAGCACTCCATGGATGCCGAGGACCTCGAGGAGATCTACCGCAGCATCCGCGCGGCACAGGAGAACGCCGACTTCGTGGTGGTGTCGATCCATTCCCATGAATGCTCGACCGGCTGCGACGACGACGATGCGCCGCGCGGCGCGGCGCAGTTCCTGAAACAGCTGGCGCGAGATGCGATCGATTCCGGTGCGGACCTCTTCGTCGTCACCGGCAATCACAATCTCGGACCGATCGAGGTATACAGGTCCCCGGTGCGAGGCTACCGGCCGATCTTCTACGGACTCGGAAATTTCTTCTGGAGTGATGTCCAGGAGCTGATGCCGCACGATCTCTTCCGGATCAACCGGGCGCTGCTCGAGAAGGCCTGGGAGTATCCCGCCAAGGCAACCGACTACGACCTCACGGCACCCTTGAACAAGGCCAGCTTCGCGCACGCGTTCACGTTTCAAAGCGTCGTCGCAGAGTGTCGCTTCGAGGGGAATCAGCTGTCGCAAATCGAGCTCCATCCGATCGAAGAGGGCTATGGCAGCAGACTCCCCGAAAGCGGAATTCCCCGGTCGGTGACGGATGAAGCGAGTGCGGCGGACATCTTCGAGCAGATCATCCGTCAAACGGAGAGCTTCGGCCTGCCGAAGCTGAACCTCACCCATACGAAGAAGCGCACCGCAGTGATTCGTCCGTGACGGGATCCGTCGCCGCAACCCGGATGGATGGCGTGCGCGACCCTTGTGACGCACCATCGGTCGCAACCACGGATCCCCTCGGCTGCGTGGGTCCGCGGGGAGATGAGGACACGCTCGATGCAACGAGGCATTCGCTCCCTGGCTCGCGGGCAATGCCGAACGCGCCACGCACTGGGCACCGCTGTCGCGCTCGCGCTGCTCGCGGACGGCGGCGCCGCGCGCGCCACGACGGCCCTGGTTGCGGATCGTCTCATCGACGGCCGCAGCTCGTCCGTCATCACGAACGCAGCGGTGTTGGTCGAGGGCGATCGCATCGTTGCCGTCGGTGATCGCTCGATCATTCCGCGCGGGGCCGAGCTCGTCGACCTGGGTGATGCGACGCTGTTGCCCGGCATGATCAATGCCCATGAACACCCGTTGATGTCTGCCGACGACTATCAGAACGCGCACCTCGCCAGCTCGTCCGCGTCCAAGGCGCTGATGGCCCTGGCCGGCCTGCAACGTCTCCTGCTCGCGGGCTGGACGGGCGTGCGCGTGATGGGCGATGCGGACGTGTATTACGCGAACCAGGATCTCCGCCGGGCCATCGACTCCGGAGTGTTCATCGGACCCCGACTCACCGGGGCCGCGCATTACATCTCGATCACCGGCGGGGGCGGGGACGTGAACTACCTGTCTCCCGAGCAGCACGTGCACGCGGACGGGCTGATCGCCGATGGGCCCGAGGAGATCCGGAAGGCGATTCGCGAGGAGGTGAAGTACGGCTCCGACTGGATCAAGCTCCTGGTCACCGGTGCGTTCGAATCGGTGGGCGACGACCCGCGCAACGTGGCGTTCTCCCCCGAGGAGCTGCGCGCCGCGGTGGAGGAAGCGAATCGCCTCGGCGTGCCGGTGGCGGCCCACGCTCATGCCACCGAGGGCATCAAGCAGGCGGTGGCCGCGGGTGTGCGCTCCATCGAGCATGGCACCTATCTCGACGACGAGGCCATCCGCATGATGGTCGAGCGCGGGACCTTTCTGGTGCCCACCGTGTATCTCGGCGACCACTATGCGCGAGGTGACAAGCTGCGGGCGCAGGACAAGAACGACGATTATCTCGAGCACGATCGCGGCGCGTTCGTGGCGGCGATCGGGCGTGCGCACCGGGCCGGCGTGAAGGTCGTCGTGGGCCTCGATCTGGGGGCCGGCGCCGTCGATCCGAGCGTCTATGCGCGGGAGTTCGCGGTCTTCGTGGAGGCCGGAATCACGCCGATGGATGCGATCCAGGCCGGTACGCGCGTGGCCGCGGAACTGCTGCGCTGGGACGATCGGCTGGGCACGATCGAGCGCGGAAAGCTTGCCGACATCATCGCCGTACCCGGCAATCCGCTGGCCGACATCGGCGCACTCGAGCGCGTGTCCATGGTCATGATCGGCGGCAAGCTGCTGCGGCGCCCCGGTGAGCGGCCAGCCCTGGCGGGTGTGCTGCCCGGCCCCGGGGGGCCGTGAGCCGCACCATGGTCGCACGTGACCGGCGCGTGATGGGACGAGCCAACACCCTCATGGAGCAGGGGGTCGACCTCGGTCGCGTGCGCCATGAGCGGCTGGCCAAGGTGCAACGCGAGATGGCTGCGCGTCAGCTCGGCGCGCTCGTGCTCACCGACATCGTGAACATCCGCTATTGCACCGGAATCAGCGTGATGCCGTTGTGGACGGCGGTGAACCTCGCGCACTACATCGTGGTGCCGGTCGAGGGGGATCCGGTCATCTTCGAGTATGGCGGGGCCGAGTTCCGCGCCAACCCATTCTGGCCCGACGTGCGCCCCTCGATCTTCTGGCAGGCCCGCTTCACGGACGGCCACTCCGCCAGGAACTCCGCCCTCTGGGCGGCCGAGATCGAGGACGTCCTGCGCCAGCGGGGCCTGGCCGATGCGCAGATCGGCGTCGACGTCCTCGACTTCTACGGCTTCACCGGCCTGCAGCAGCAGGGCCTGCGCCTCACGGATGCGGATGATGCCATCGAGGCCGCCCGCGTCATCAAGACGATGGACGAGATCGAACTGATGCGGCAATCCTGCGCCGTGGCGGAGGCGGCCCTGCATGACATGGAGCAGGCGATCCGGCCGGGCATCTCGGAGCACGAGCTGCTGGCGACCTTCTGGCATCGCATGCTGGCCCTGGGGGGTGAACACTGCTCCACGCGACTGATCGTCTCGGGCCACAAGACCAACCCGTGGTTCCACGAGGCCGGCAGCAAGTTGGTGCGCCCCGGCGACCTGGTCGCGATCGATACCGACATGATCGGTCCCGAGGGATACGCCTGCGACATCTCGCGCACGTTCCTCTGCGGCGACGCGGGCTCTGCCGTGCAGAAGGAAGCGTACAAGGTCGCCCATGACTTCGTTCAGGCGTGTATCGAGCTGATCGAGCCGGGCGTGAGCTACGCCGAATTCCTGGCCCGATGCCCGGTCCTGCCGGAGGCGTATCGGGCCCAGAGATACGGCGTCATCCTGCACGGCATCGGCACCGACGACGAGCCGCCCAACATTCCCTTCCCCGGCGATCCGCACACCGACGTGCCGGAGGGCGAGTTCCGGGAAGGCATGGTCCTGGCGGTAGAGTGCTACGCCGGCAAGGTGGGCGGGCAGGACGGCGTGAAGCTCGAAGACGAAGTCTGGGTGCGCTCCGATGGAGCGGCGGTGATCTCGCTGTATCCCTACGAGGCGAAATTGCTGGATTCGGCTGGCGATGATCTATGAGCGGATGAGCCGGATCCCGGTCGTGCGGCTCCAGATCGGGGGCGCGCGGCTCTCGATCCACTCCGTGCTCTCCACCGAGGGCCCGCGTTGAGCCCCGCACTCACGCCCGAGGAGGAGGGAGCCGCCCACCATCCGGGCGCGCGGCGGCCGGAGCGCCAGCGCTTCGTGGCGTCGCATGGGCTCCGCGTTGCCGTTTCCGAGTGGGGCGACGCGTCGGCGCCCGCGATCCTGCTCGCTCACGGGGGCTTCGACTTCTCCGGAACCTTCGACGTCTTCGCGCCGCTCCTGGCCTCCGCAGGCTACCGCGTGGTGGCCTGGGACCAGCGCGGGCACGGCGACTCCGACTGGTCCGAGCTCTACAGCTGGGACGCCGACGTGCGCGACATGCTCGCCGTCGCGGACTCCATCGGCCCGGATCCGCTGGTCGCAGTCGGGCATTCGAAGGGGGGCGCGATCGCGACGCATCTGATCCAGGCGGCGCCGGACCGGGTGCGCGCCTTCGTGAACCTCGACGGCATCCCCTCGCACAAACCCCCGCCCGACGTGGCGGACCACGAGCGCACGCGGCTCCTGGCGAGCGAGCTCTCCGGCTGGCTGGACCACCGGCAGGCCGCCGCCACCCGGGTACGCAAGCCCGACACGCTCGATGGGCTCGCGCGGCGGCGGAAGCGCATGAATCCGCGGCTCTCGATCGAGTGGCTGCGCTACATCGCGACGATCGGCGCGCGCAAGGACGCGGATGGCTGGCGCTGGAAGATCGACCCGGCCCTGCGCCCCGGCGGCTTCGGACCCTGGCGCGCCGTCTGGTCGATGTCGCGCTTCGCGAGCCTCCCGGCGCCGCTCCTCGGGATCCTCGCCAGCGAGTCGGAACCGATGGGCTGGGACACGCGCGCGGAGGACCTGCGCCCCTATCTCCCGCCCGGAGCCCGCGTCGTGGAGCTCCCCGGCGTCGGGCACTTCGTCCACATCGAGCAGCCCCGCCGCGTCGCCGAGCTCGTGCTCGCGTTCCTCGCGCAGCTGCCCTCGTGACCCGGCGTCTTCGCCACTGCCGGGTCGAGCTCGCGCTCCACCCGCTCCGCGGGGGCTCCGGCCGCGCGCTCCTGCTGCTCCACGGGCTCGGCGAACGCACGCCGCGCGCCCTGCCCCCCGAGCTCGCGGGCTGGAGCGGCCCGATCCTGGGCCTCGACTTCACCGGGCACGGCGAGAGCACGCTGCCGCGCGGCGGGGGCTACACCGCGGAGGGAGCGATGGCCGACGCGGACACGGCGCTGCGGGAGCTCGGCCAGGCGACGCTCGTCGGTCGAGGCCTCGGCGCCTACGTCGCGCTCCTGCTCGCCGGCGCGCGGCCGAGCGGCGTGCGCGGCGCCATCCTTCGCGACGGCCTCGGTCTCGCCGGGGGCGGACCCCGCCCGGGGACGCCGCAGATCGCCTTCCCGAACCCGACGGCGCGCGGAACCCCCGACCCCTTCGCGCTCGCCGAGCTGTCGCGCGACGTGCGGCCTCCCGATTACGCCACGGCCTTCCTGCGCCAGGCGAACGAGCTCTCGGGGCTCGAGCGCCCCGTGAGCGTGTGCTGCGCGGAGCGGCCGGAGTGGCTCGCTGCGGTGGCCGCCGAGCCCGGGGCGCAGGAGACGAGCCTCGCGGAGGCGCTCGCGCACTACGCCGGCGTCTGACGCGCGCCGGCGCAGGCTCCCCTCTCGCATCGCACGCGACGGCGGGTAGAATCCGGCGTCGAACGCGAAGCGGGGGGAGACATGACGGGCTCCGATCCGGGTCCTCGGGCGCGCGCCGGCGCGATCCTCGCGCTCGTCGCGGCCTTTCTCGCCGCCTGCGCTCCACAGGATCGGCGCCCCGGCCTCTGGCTCGCGGGGGAGGTGGTGCGGGAGCCGGTGACGGATTGGTCGTTCACCGACGCCGTTCCCGAGATCTTCCTGGAGACCCGCACCTGGTACGGCATCCCCCACTCCGTCACGGTGGTGTGCGTCGGGATCGGTGTTGGCGATCACGACAAAACGTAGAAATCTGATCATCTCGCCGGCGGGCTCTGAGCCGAGGGATCAGAAGTCGAGGTCGTCGCGATCGGTGGAGTCCAGCTGCGGCCGTCGGATCTCGAGGGCTCGTCGATAGGCGTGGATCGCGCGCTGGAGCCCGCGGATGCGGGGGACCAGGGTCTTGGCGATCGTGAGGCTGCGCGTGGGGGAGCCGAGCCAGTAGGGGCGCTCGGGATCGCAGAGCTCGGGATGCGCGCCGGCGAGCGCCGCGGCAGCGAGCTCGAGGGTGTGGTCGAGCACGGCGAGGATCGCGAGCTCGGGTGCGCGGTCGAGGTCGTCGGGCGCCGGGATCCGATCGAGATTTCGGGAATCCGGTGCGAAGCGCCGGGTCACGTGCGCGGTTTCTTGGGCCGCCGCGCCTCCGCCTCGCGGTGCCGGTAGCTCTCGCCCTCGATGCGGCAGATGTCGGCGTGGTGCGTGAGGCGATCGATCAAGGCCGTGACGCAGCTGGCGTTGGGAAAAATCGCAGGCCAGTCCTTGAAGGCGAGATTGGTCGTGATGACGAGGGACTTCTGCTCGTAGCGCCGGGAGACGACCTGGAAGAGCAGATCGGCGGCGCGGGCGTCGTAGGAGAGGTAGCCGACCTCGTCGAGGCAGAGCAGCGCGGGCCTCGCGTAGTGACGCAGCCGCTGCTCGAGGCTGCGGGAAGACTCCTGAGCGCCGAGGTCGAGCAAGAG
>CAZUYC010000115.1:0-35655 GCA_964624475.1 uncultured Spirochaetales bacterium
CGGTGTCGCCGTTCGCCTCGTAGGCGAGCGCGAGGTGATGGCGCACGACGCCGAGGCTCGCGTCGCCCGCTTTCGTCGCGGCCTCCGCCTCCTTCAGGTAGCTGATCGCCGCCGCCGGCACGCCGCGCTTGTACAGCACCCATCCGAGGGTGTCGGAGACGCTCGGATTGTCCGGGAGCAGGGTCTTCGCGTCCTGCGCCAGGTCGAGCGCCCGGTCGAGGTTCTTGCCCTGGTCCGCGTAGATGTACGCGAGATTGTTCTTCGCCTCCGCGAGATCGGAATCGAGGCGGATCGCGTCCTCGTAGCGCGCGACCGCGCGCTCCGAGTCGCCTCGGAGCTCGTAGAGCATGCCGAGGAAGTGGTGGAAGCTCGAGTCGTCCGGGCGCAGCTCCAGGGCCTTCTCGTAGACCTCGATCGTCTTCTCCGTCCGGCCGGTCGCCGCATAGAAGCGCCCGAGCCGCTCGTAGGCGCTGCGCTCGGTCGGGTCGAGCTCGATGGCCTTGCGGAAGGCCGCCTCCGCCTCGTCGAGCCGCTCCTCCATCACCGCGGCGATACCCTCGAGCTGCCGGACGCGCGCGTCGTCCGGCTTGGCCGCGACGGCCGCGTGGACGCGCCCGAGCGACTCGACCATCCGTCGGTCGAGGGTCTCGATGCGGCCGGCCTCCGCCCGCCCCTGCTTCGCGACCTGCTGCTCCCGGCGGTCGAGCTCGAGCAGGTTCTCGAGCACCTCCGGGTGGTGGGGCATGGCCTGGTCGGCGGCGACGAGGTGCTCGCGCGCTCGCTCGCGCTCGCCCTTCCCCGCGTAGATGCGCCCCAGGGCGTAGTCGACCTCGTGCGTGCGCTTCTCGGACGGGACGGCAGCGAGCTCGACCAGCGCGTCGTCCAGCCGGCCGAGGTTCACGAGGCTCTGGGCCACCAGCAGGCGGATCTTGACGTCGTCCGGCCGCTCGCGGAGGTAGCGTCGCCCCACCTCGACCGCGTACTCGCTCTCCCCCAGTCGATGGTGCACCTGGGCCAGCACCTGGTTGGCCTCGGCGAGGCTCGGATCGAGATCGAGCGCGCGACCGAGCTCGCCGCGCGCGGACGTGTACTCCTTCCTGGCGGCGAGCGCCGCCCCGAGCACGTAGCGGGCCTCGGCCCAGTCGGGGCGGGAGTCGAGCGCCGCACGGACGGAGGTGATCGCCTCGACGATCTGGTTGCGCGTGACCTTGATCTTCGCGTCGACGAAGAGCGCATCCGGGTTCGAGGGCTCCCGCTCCAGGATGTCCGCGACGATCCGGTAGCCCTCCTCGATGCCGCCCTCCCGCTCGTCGCGGTAGCCCATCTCGGTCAGGATCTCGGCCTTGCGCAGCAGCGCCTGGCTGCCGCTTGGGTCGAGGGCGACGGCCTTCTCGGCCGCCTCGAGGCCCCCCTTGCGATCGCCGTTGCGGGTGCGGTAGCTGGCCAGCACGAGGAAGACCTTGGGGTCGTCCGGGCGCTCCTGGGTCGCGCGCTCGACCAGCGCGTCGGCCTCGGTCTCGTTGCCGCGGATGCGCTCGAGCCGGGCGAGGATGTAGATCAGCTCCACCGGGTCGGGAGTGGCTTCGATGCCCTCGCGGAGCAGGGCCACCGCCTGGTCCTCGCGCTTGCTGGTGAAGTACAGATTGGCGAGCTGGGCGTAGGCCGTCGCCTTCTCCTTCTCGTTGGCGAGCTCGAGGGCCTTGCGCAGCGCCGCCTCGGCGTCGTCCATCCGCTCGCGCCTGTAGTAGCGGCGGAGGAAGCCGGCATAGGCCGTCTGGGCGGCGAAGCCGGGCTCGCGCTCGGCGATCTGCTTCCAGATCTGCTCGGCATCGTCGAGCTGCCCCCGCGTCGCGAGCGCGTGGGCCACGGCGCGCATCGCGGACGGGTCCTGCGGCGCCACCTCGAGCCCCTTCCGGTAGGCGGCGAGCGCTTCGTCGCCGCGCTTGAGCCCGTCGAGGGCCTGCCCCTGCATCAGGTGCGCGGCGACGTTCGAGGGCTCGGCCTCGATCACGAGCCCGGCCTGCTTGAGCGCCTCCTCGTGCTCTCCGGCGAGGATCGCGATCTGCGCGAACTCGAGCTTCGCGGGGTGGTTGCTGGCATCGAGCCGGATGGTCTCGCGAAGCTCCCAGAAGCCCTCCTTGACCTTGCGCCCTCGCAGGTAGGCGTGGGCCAGCTTGTAGTGCGCGTCTCCACGGTTGGGATCGACCTGGAGCGCGCTCCTGAACTCGATCTGCGCCTCCGCGAGGCGCCCCTCCTTCGCGTGCTCCTCACCCCGGGCGAGGTGTTCCTGGATCTTGGCGGCGTCGTCCTGACAGGCTGCGTGCAGCAGCAGCGGAAGGGTCAGGAGCAGGGCTCGTAGCCTGGCGTCGCGCATGAAGGCACCTCGTCTCGGGCGGTCGCGGCTTCGACACCTCCGGTCGTCGAATCGTTCCCGCGCCGGGGTAGGTTTCACCCATCTCCCGCGGGAATCAAGGGGGGTCGGTTGCGGCGCCAGCTCGGGTGGGTGATGGCCATGCGCCGGATCATGTAATTCAACTTGCGGCGGCTCACACCCAGCAGACGCGCGGCGTCCTTCTGGACCCAACCGGAGCGATGGAGCGCCTCGACGACGAGCGTCCGCTCGACCTCGCGCAGGTCGACCCCGGCCGCGGGGAGGCGGGTCGCCGATGCCGCAGCCTCCAGGACGCCCTCTCCGCAGAGCGCGAGGTCCTCGGCCCGGATCCGGGGCCCCTCGGCCATGAGCACCGCGCGCTCGATGGCGTTTCGCAGCTCGCGGACGTTGCCGGGCCAGCGGTGGGCGCGGAGCCGGCGGAGCGCCCCCTCGCTGAAGCCGCGCACGGGGCGCGGCGACTGGCCTGCGAGGTCCGCGAGGAAGCGCTGGGCCAGCGCCACGACGTCGTCGCCGCGGTCGCGCAGCGGCGGCAGCTCGATCCGGATCACGTCCAGGCGGAAGAAGAGGTCCTCGCGGAAGAGCCCGGCCCGCACCCGTTCCGCGAGGTCGCGATTGGTGGCGGCGACGATGCGCGCGTCGGTGCGCAGGATGCGCGTGCCGCCGAGCCGGTGGAACTCCTGGTCCTGGAGGACGCGCAGGAGCTTCGCCTGCGTGGTGGGCGACATGTCCCCCACCTCGTCGAGCAAGAGCGTCCCGCCGCTCGCCTGCTCGAAGCGCCCGATGCGCGGCCGGTCGGCGCCGGTGAAGGCCCCGCGTTCGTGGCCGAAGAGCTCCGACTCGAGGAGGGTCTCGGGGAGCGCCGCGCAGTTGACCTTGACGAGCGGCCGGTCGCGGCGCGGGGAGAGGCGGTGGATCAGGCCCGCGAGCACCTCCTTTCCGGTCCCCGTCTCCCCCGTGAGGAGCAACGTCGACCGGGTGGCCGCCACCCGCTTTGCCAGGTCCACGGCGGCGCGCAGGACGAGGCTCTCTCCGACGACGTCCGCGGCGGCGTCGCGCGCGTCGCGCTCCGCCCGCAGATCGCGCACCTCCGCGACCAGACGCCCGTGCTCCACCGCACGCGCCACGCGAAGCTCGATCTGCTCGAGGTCGAGGGGCTTCTGCACGAAGTCGAAGGCGCCCTCGCGCATGGCCAGGACCGCGGTCTCGATGGATCCGTAGGCAGTGAGCAGCACCACGCTCGTGCGGGGATCGCGCTCCCGCGCGGCTCGCAGCACCGCGAGCCCATCGACCCCGGGCAACCGCACGTCCGAGAGGACCACGTCGAAGGGCTCCGCGCCCGGGTCGCGCAGCAGGGCCAGGGCCGCCTCGCCGGTGGCGACCTCGTCCACCTCCTCCCACGACTCCCGGAGCGCGCGGGCCACCGCGTGGCGGAGCCGCTCGTTGTCCTCCACGAGCAGGATGCGCGCCGCGCCGGTCGCGCTCACGCGCCCTCTCCGGCCACGGGCAGACGCAACCGGAAGGTGCAGGCACCCGGGCGGGCGTCCACCTCGATCGCTCCGCCGTGGGCAGCCGCGATCTTCTGCGCGCTGGCGAGACCCAGGCCCGAGCCGCGCGGCTTGGTCGTGAAGAAGGGGTAGAAGACCTTCTCGCGGAGATCCGGCGCCACGCCCGGCCCCGTGTCGGAGACGCAGAGCGCGATCTCGGGCGCGGGCTCGTCCTGGGGCGCGGGCAGGGTGCCGCCCCGCGGTCCGCACACTGCGAGCCCGAGGCGCATCTCGCCCGCCCGGCCGGCCATCGCTTCGAGCGCGTTCACGACGAGCTCCGTCAGGGCGCTGCGAAGCTTCTCCGCGTCTCCGCAGAGCGCAGGAACGGCCGGGTCGTAGTCGCGCTCGATGCGCCCCGCGAACGGGATCCGCGCGAGCGCCGTCGCGAGCGCCTCCTCGAGCAGCGACACCGGCGCGAGCGGCGCCCGCTCGGGCACCACCGGTCGCACGAAGTCCAGCACCGAGCTCACCGTCGCGGCGAGCCCGCGCAGGTCGGCCAGGAGCTCGGCGAGGAGCCCCTGCGCCTCCGGCTCGCCTTCGAGGCGCCGGCACAGGAGCCCGGCCACCACCTCCATGCTGGCGAGCGGGTTCCGGATCTCGTGGGCGAGGCCTGCGGCCATCTCTCCGAGAGCGGCCAGGCGGTCGCGCAGGCGCTCCCGCTCGCTCTTGCGCTCGATCGGAGCGAGGTCGCGGAAGAGCATGGCCGCGCCGCACAGCCGGCCGGTCGGGTCGCGCACGGGCGAGAGGGTGAGGCCGATCGTGCTCGCTCCGCCTGGCCGCCCTCCCGCGAGGGAGAGCTCCACGCGCGAGAGGGCCTGCGGCCTGCGCAGCGCCTCGACCAGGAGGCGTGCCACCTCCGGCTGCGCGGCGAGGACCTCGCGGCAGTCGCGGCCGAGGACCGGCGCCCCCGGGTCTGCGGGGCAGCCGAGGATCCGCCGTGCGCCGAGGTTCATCAGGGCGACGACGCCCGACGCGTCCACGCCCAGCACCCCGGAGCTCATCGAGTCGATCAGGCAGCGCTCGAAACGGGCAGCGTCCTGCGGACCGACGCTCCGCGGGTGCTCCCGGGCCGGTGCCGGCACGGCTTCCTCCATGCCCGGACCATCGGCCGTTACAAGAGTGGAATTGACAGCACTGTGGCCGGGAGCCACCCGACGGCCCCGGAGGAAGGCCCACCCCCGCACCCCCCACCCCCAATGCCGCGGCTCGGGCCGCAAGCGCGCGCAGCGCGCGCGCAGCGGGCCGGAGCTCCTGTGGAGCTCGGCCCAGGCGAGCGGAGTAGATGCGG
Source organism: uncultured Spirochaetales bacterium (assembly GCA_964624475.1). Taxonomy (GTDB): domain Bacteria; phylum Myxococcota_A; class UBA9160; order UBA9160; family SMWR01; genus CAZUYC01. Next base: position 5,225 of record CAZUYC010000115.1, read on the forward strand.
TAGCTGCGGACTAACTACTCGCCGCCGACGGCACACACCAGATAATGCTTGCCCTCCTGGGCGAGCCAGCCCTGCTCCTTCAACACCTTGAGCACGCGGGTCACCGTCTCGCGGGAGGTCCCGATCATGTCGGCGATCTGCTGGTGGGTGAGACTCGGCGTGATCCGCCAGCCGTCGCGGGTCGAGTCCTCGCGCGCGAGGCGCAGCAGCAGCCCCTGCGTGCGCTCCCGCACGCGCTGGAACGAGAGCGAGCTCGCCTGTTCGTCCATCTGGCGGACCCGGCGGGTGAGCTCCTGGATCACCGCCATCGCGAGGTCCGGGTTGCGCCGCAGCTCGCAGAGGAAGTCGCTGCGGGAGAGCGCGAGGATGCGGGAGTCGCTGAGCGTCTTCACGCTGGCGGAGCGCTCGGCGTTGTCGAGCAGCGACATCTCGCCGAAGAAGTCGCCGGGGCCCATGAGCTCGAGGATCTTCTCGCGACCGTCCCCCGAGAGCTTGGTCACCTTCACCCGGCCTTCGCGGATCACGTACATGTAGTCGCCGGGTAGACCCTCCTCGACGATCGTCTTGTTCTTCGGGAAACGCCTCTCGATCAGGAGCTGCGCGATGTTCCGCAGATCTGCGTCGCCCACCTTGGCGAAGAGCGGGATCTGGCGCAGGGATTCGAGCGCTTCCTTGCCGCGCTGCGGGATGGGCATCGGGGGGGACCTCGATCGTGCGGGAGCCGCGTCCGGACCTCGACGGACGAGGCGCCCGCTGCTCTAGAGAACGTCCGTGCGGCCGCGGGCCTTGAGCGCGGCCACGATCCGCCGAACGTCCGGACTGCGCTCGAGCTTCGTGACGAGCAGCACACCCCCGGCGTCCACTACTGCCACTCCCTCGATCCCGAGCAACGCGACCGCCCGACGGCCCCAGACGAGGTTGCCGCCCCGCTCGTCGTACAGTAGCTCTCCGCGCACGACCCGGGTCGCGCCCGGCGCGACCCCGAGCTCGTCGGCCAGCGACGACCAGGTGCCGACGTCGCTCCAGTGGAACTCGACCGGCAGCGTCCAGACGGCGCGACTCCTCTCCATCACGGCGACGTCGATCGGCAGCGCGGGCGCGTTCCGGTAGCAGCGAGCGAGCAAGCGGGCGGAAGGAGCACGCCGGGAGCGACGCAGCGGGGCGAGGGCGCGGTGCAGCCCGGGCGCGCAGGCTTGCACCTCGCGCAACAGAGCGCTGGCGCCGAGGACGAAGATGCCGGCGTTCCAGAGATGGTCGCCCGCGCGCAGGAAGCGGCGCGCGCGGGCCGCGTCGGGCTTCTCGACGAAGCGGCGCACCCGATGCAGGCCCGGCCAGGCGGGCCCCGCCGGCGCGCCGACGCGGATGTAGCCATAGCCCGTCTCGGGGCGCGTCGGGCGCACGCCGAGCGTCACCAGCACGCCGGCGCCGGCGGCGGCGCGGGCGGCGCGCCGGATCGCCGCCGCGAAGGCCGCCTCGTCGGGGATGCGATGGTCCGCGGGCAGGATCGCCAGCACCGCGTCCGGCTCCGTCCGCGCGATCCAGGCGGCCGCCAGCGCCACGGCCATCGCCGTGTTGCGGCGCTGCGGCTCGACGAGGACACGCCGCGCGGGGAGACGCGTGGCGCGGCGGATCGCGTCCGCCTGGTCGCGGCCGCACACGACCCAGACCGCGCCCGGGGCCGCGACGCGGCGCGCGCGCGCGAGCGCCCCGGCGAGCAGGGTGCGGCCGCCCTCCACGCGCAGGAAGGGCTTGGGGCGTCGCTCGCGGGACGCCGGCCAGAATCGTTCACCGGCGCCCCCCGCCAGGATCACCGCATGAACGCGGGCCCCCGGGCTCTCCGGCATCAACGTCCGACGCAGACGTACCGGAAGCCCGCGGCGCGCATCGACGCGGGGTCGTAGATGTTGCGCAGGTCGACGATCACGGGCTGGCGCAGCAGCTCCTTGGCCCGATTCAGGTCGAGCATCCGGAACTGGTTCCACTCGGTGATGATCACGAGCCCGTCGGCGCCTTCGCAGGCCTCGTAGGCGTCCTGGCAGGGGACGATCGCCGGCAGGACCTTGACCGCGTGCGGCATGGCCTGGGGGTCGTAGGCGCGGATGTGCGCGCCCCGCTCGATCAGCGCCTGGATGATGTCGACCGAGGGTGCCTCGCGCATGTCGTCCGTCTCGGGCTTGAAGGAGAGCCCGAGGATGCCGAGCGTGCGCTCGCGCACGTCCCCCCCGAGCGCCTCGACCACCTTGTCGACCATGCGCTCGCGCTGGCGAGCGTTGACGCGGACCACCGCCTCGACGATCTCGCAGGGTTCGCCGTTGTGGCGCGCGAAGTGGGCGATCGAGCGGGTGTCCTTCGGGAAGCAGGAGCCGCCGAAGCCGGGCCCGGGGTGCAGGAACTTCGGGCCGATGCGTCGGTCGAGCCCCATGGCCCGGGCGATCGCGTGGACGTCGGCGCCGACCCGCTCGCAGAGGTTCGCGATCTCGTTGATGAACGAGATCTTGGTGGCGAGAAAGGCGTTCGCGGCGTACTTCGCGAGCTCCGCGGTGCGGAGGTCGGTGATCACCACCGGCGTCTCGATCAGGTAGAGCGGGCGGTAGAGGTCCTTCAGGATCGCGATGGCCTGCTCGTCGTCGGTGCCGATGACCACCCGATCCGGGCGCATGAAGTCGCCGATCGCGGCGCCCTCGCGCAGGAACTCGGGGTTCGAGGCGACGCTGAAGCCGGACCCCCGCCCGGCCCGCCGCAGCTCCTCGGCGATCCAGCCGCGCACCTTGTCCCCGGTACCGACCGGGACCGTGCTCTTGGTGACCACCACCTTGTAGCCGTCCATGGTGCGGCCGATCTCGCGGGCCACCGCCTCCACCGCCGAGAGGTCCGTGCTGCCGTCCGGGAGCGGAGGCGTCGGCACCGCGATGAAGACCACCAGCGAGTGGCGAACCGCTTCGGCGGTGTCGGTCGTGAACGAGAGCCGGCCCTGGCGGAGGTTCCGATCCACGATCTCGTCGAGCCCGGGCTCGTAGATGGGAACCTCGCCCTGCTGGAGGCGCGCCACCTTCTCGGCGTCGTTGTCCGAGCAGCGCACCTGCACGCCGAACTCCGCGAAGCAAGCGCCGGTTACGAGGCCCACGTAGCCAGTCCCGATCACGCAAACGTTCACTGTCGCTTCTCCATGCCGGACCCCTAGGACCCCCGCAGGCTCTCGACCGTCCGCCGCAGCCCCTCGCGGAGCGCCACCGCAGGTCGATAGCCCAGCAGATCCCGAGCCCGGGTCAAGTCGGCGAGGCTGTCGCGCACGTCCCCGGCCCGCTCCGGGGCATGGCGTGCCTCGATTCCGGTTCCGACGATCTCTCGTATGTGGTCCCAGAGGGCATTGAGTGACGTCCGGGTGCCGCTCGCGACGTTGACCACCTCTCCCCCGGCGGCGGGTGCGTCCGCCGCGTGCAGGTTGGCCTCCGCCGCGTCCGAGACGAAGGTGAAGTCCCGTGTCTGCTCCCCGTCTCCGAAGATCGTCGGCGGCGCCCCCGCGAGCGCCGCGGACACGAAGCGCGGAATCACCGCGGCGTAATCGCCCTTCGGATCCTGGCGCGGACCGAAGACGTTGAAGTAGCGCAGCGACACCGTCTCGAGGCCGTAGAGCCGGGTGTAGAGCCGGCAATAGACCTCGCCCGCGTACTTCTGGAGCGCGTAGGGGGAGCGCGGATCCGCCGGCATGCGCTCGTGTTTCGGCAGCTCGGCGCAGTCCCCGTAGACGGAGGACGACGAGGCGTAGACGACGCGCCGGGCCCCGGCCCGGTGGGCCCGATCGAGGATCCGGAGCGTTCCGCCGAGGTTCACGGCGTCCGTTCCGAGCGGGTCCGCGATGCTGCGGGGCACGGAGGGAACCGCCGCGTGGTGGAAGACGACCTCGACCTCCTCCAGCGCCTTCGCCACCGCCTCGCCGTCGCGGACGTCGCCTCGCATCACCTCGACCTGCTCCCGCGGCGCGGCCAGGTTCTCCGCGCGACCCGTGGAGAAGTCGTCCAGGACCCGCACCGACCAACCCGCCCGCAAGAGCCGCAGCGCCAGGTGCCCCCCGATGAACCCCGCCCCGCCCGTCACGAGCGCGCGCCGGCCGTCTCCCCTCAAGGCCGCTCCTCCAGCCAGCGGGCGAAGCGCCCGATCCCCTCCTCCAGCGCGACCCGCGGCGCGTAGCCGAGGGCGTCGCGGGCGGCGGTCGTGTCGGCCCAGGTGCGCGGGACGTCGCCCGTCTGCGCGGGTTGCCACTCGATGCGGGCCGGGACCCGGAGCTCCGCCTCGAGCAGCTTCACGACGTCGAGCAGCGCCACCTGCCGACCGGCCCCGAAGTTCAGGATGGCGAAGCCGAGATCGCGATCGACGGCGCGCACGAGCCCATCGACGAGGTCGTCGACGTAGGTGAAGTCGCGCAGGCTCGAGCCGTCGCCGTAGACGGGAATCGGCTGGCCGCGGCGCATGCGCTCGGCGAACTTGCGGATCGCGAGATCGGGCCGTTGGCGCGGGCCGTAGGCGGTGAAGATCCGCGCACAGGTGACCGGGAGCCCCCGGGCGTGGTGGAAGGTGTGGGCCACGAGCTCGCCCGCCCGCTTGGTGGCGGCGTAGGGCGAGACCGGCCGCTCCACGGGGTCGGACTCGCGGAACGGGCCCGACTTCCGCTCGCCATAGACCGAGGACGAGGAGGCGAAGACGACCCGCGGGCCTCCGTGGCGGACCGCGGCCGCGAGCACGACCGAGGTCCCGGTCACGTTCACGTCCGCGTACTCGCCGGGCCTCTCGAGACTCCCCCGCACGCCGGCGAGCGCGGCCAGGTGGACGAGGGCCTCGGGGCGCGCGGCCGCGATCACGCGGTCGAACGCCGCCGCGTCGCGGATGTCGCCGAGCTCGAGCCGGAAGCCGGGCCGAAGCGACGCGCCCGCGAGGTTCCGGCGCTTCTCCTGCTCCGGGTAGAAGGGGTCGAAGGAGTCGAAGCCGACCACCTCGCGCCCCTCGGCGAGGAGGCGATCCGCGAGCGTCGAGCCGATGAAGCCGGCGACGCCGGTGACGAGGATACGCCCGGGGGCGCTCACCGCGCCCGGCCCCGGCCCACACGCGCGCCCGAAACGCGCTCCTGGTTCTCGAGGTCGGCGTCCACCATCAACTCGACGAGCTCGGCGAAGCTCGTCCCGGCGTTCCAGCCGAGCTCCTCGCGCGCCTTGCTCGGGTCGGCCAGCAGCGTGTCCACCTCGGCGGGGCGGATCAGCGCGGGGTCGACCCGCACGAAATCGGCCGGATCGAGCCCCACCCGCCGGAACGCGATCTCGACGCACTTTCGTACGGAGTGCTGCACGCCCGTGCCGATCACGTAGTCGCGAGGCTCGCGGCCCTGGAGCATCCGCCAGATCGCGTCGACGTACTCGCGCGCGTAGCCCCAGTCGCGCTTCGCGTCGAGGTTGCCGATCAAGAGCTCCGAGGCCAGGCCCAGCTTGATGCGGGCGGCTCCCTCGCTGATCTTGCGCGTCACGAACTCGCGTCCGCGCCGCGGGGACTCGTGGTTGAAGAGGATTCCCGAGACCGCGTACATGCCGTAGCTCTCGCGATAGTTCACGGTGATCCAATGCCCGTAGACCTTCGCCACCGCGTAGGGGCTGCGCGGGTGGAAGGGGGTGGCCTCGTTCTGCGGCGACTCGCGGGTCTTGCCGAACATCTCGGAGCTCGAAGCCTGGTAGAAGCGGATCTCGGGATCGACGATCCGGATCGCGTCGAGCATCCGCACGACGCCGATCGCGGTGAACTCGCCCGTCAGCGAGGGCTGCACCCAGCTCGTCGGCACGAAGGACTGGGCGGCGAGGTTGTAGACCTCCGCCGGGCCGATCTCGCGCAGCGGGTTCACGAGCGAGCTCTGGTCCAGGAGGTCGGCCTGGTGCAGGTGCAGGCGGTCGCGGAGGTGTGCGATGCGCTCGAAGGCCTCCGTGCTGGAGCGGCGCACGAGCCCGTGCACCTCGTAGCCCTTCTCGAGCAGGAGCTCCGCGAGATAGGAGCCGTCCTGACCGGTGATCCCCGTGATGAGCGCGCAGCCCGACCTCATCGCTTCTCCCCCTTCGCGCGCTCCACCCCGCCGGCGGCCGGGGCGTCGGCATCGGCGGAGAGGGCGCCGAGGTTCCAGAGCATGCGCAGCGTGAGCAGCGCGACCGCGGCCAGGCACGCCGCCGCGACGTAACCGCGCAGCTGCGTGAAGGAGAGCGCGATCAGGCCGAAGCAGGCGGTCAGCAGGTAGAACTGCAGCACGGCCCCGCGCGCCGAGCCGCGCGTTTCGAGCAGGCGATGGTGCAGGTGGTGCCGGTCGGCGCTGAAGACGGGAGCGCCGAGCCGCAGGCGCCGCACGATCGAGAGCGAGGTGTCGAGGATCGGAACGGCCAGCGCCAGCACCGGCACGACGAAGGGGAGGAGCGAGAGCTGGCGGTAGCCCTCGAGAGCGAGCACCGAGAGCGTGAAGCCGACGAAGAGCGAGCCCGTGTCGCCGAGGAAGATCCGCGCCGGGGGGAAGTTCCAGGGCAGGAAGCCGAGCAGCCCGCCGAGGAGGGCCACGCCGAGGCACACCCCCACCACGTGATCGCCCTGCCAGGCGATCGCCGTGAGGGTCGCGCAGATGATCGCACCCACGCCGGTCGCGAGCCCGTCGAGTCCGTCGATCAGGTTGATCGCGTTCGTGACGCCCACGATCCAGAGCACGGAGGCGACCCAGCCGAGCCAGAGCGGGAGCTCGAAGAACGCGCGGGTCGTGGGCTCGGTCACGTGCCCGATGCGCAGCCCAGCGCCCACGGCGACGAGCGCCGCCAGGATCTGCACCGTGAACTTCGCGCGGGCGCCGAGGCTACGGCGGTCGTCCCAGACGCCGAGGCCGAGGACGAGGAGCGCCCCGAGCAGTACACCGGAGAGGCGGCGGGTGGCCGTGAAGTCGGTGAGCGTCGCGGCGCCTGCGGCGAGTCCCACCCCGAAGCCGATCGCGACCGCGAGCCCCCCGAGCAACGGGACGTCCGGCCGGACGCTGACCCCGCGCAACGAGGGCCGATCCACGACCCCGAGCCCGCGCGCCAGCCGGGCCACCCACGGCGTGGCGAGCGCCGCCGCCGCGGAGGCCGCCAGCAGGGGAGTCAGGAGCTCGACCGCGTCCACGTCCCGATGTGTAGCGCGAGGGACCCCGCCTCCGCCCTCGGCCTCCGCGCCGCGCTACGAGATGTAGCCGTAGCGCCCCTGGCTCATCTGGGCGCCGTTCAGGAGCAGCCCGAGCAGGCGCCGCCGGTCCATCAGCTCCATCGCGGCCTCGACGTCCCGCCGTGCCGTCACGTCGGCGCGGACGACGAGCACGATCCCGTCGGCGAGCTCCGCCACCGCTCTCGCGTCCGGCATGCCGAGAGCCGCGGGCGTGTCGAGGATCACGCGGTCGTAGCGTTTCGAGACCTCCTCCACGAGCTCGACCATGTTCGCGGAGCTCAGCAGCTCGGAGGGGTTCGCCGGCCGCCCGCGCACGGCCAGCACCTCGAGGTTCATCCCCTCGACCTTGAGCACGGCTTCGTCGAGGCTCTTCGCGCCGGTCAGCACCTCCGCGAGTCCCGCCTCGGGGCGCAGCCCCAGGGCCAGGTGGATCTTGGGCTTGCGCAGGTCGCAGTCGACGAGCAGCACGCGTCGCCCGAGCGAGAGCGCCGTGACGGTCGCGAGGTTGATCGCCGCCGTGGTCTTCCCGTCCCCCGCGTTCGGGCTGGTGATCACGATCGTCCGCAGCGGCTGCTTCGCGGACATCGCATCGATGCGCCCGCGAAGCGAGCGGAACTGCTCCGCGACGAAGGACTCGGGCTGCAGCAGCGTGATCCGCCGCTTGTTGCCGTCGAGCGCCGTCTCCCCCGCCTCGGAACGCCTGCGACGGGCCAGGAGGCGCCGCCAGAACGGGCCCCTCCCCCGCCCGCCCGCGGCCCGGCCGCCCTCGAAGAACGGGACGGAGGGGGACACGTCGCCCGCGTCCGGCGCGCCCGGAGACGCGAGCGGCCCTTCCCCCGCGCTGGCGCGCCGCTTGCGCTCCTCCTCGGCCCTGCGCAGCGCGTCGTAGACCTTCGCCATCCGATCCCTCTCCGCTCCCCGAGCCCCTCGCCTATCCCTGCCGGAAGCGCCCGAGCCAGCCACGGGCCTGGCGCGCGCGCGGCCTTCGTACCCCGGGGGACCCGGCCGGGCCCGCCAGCAGCCCCAGGTCCGCGGCGACCTCGCGGACCGCCGCCGCGCCGATTCCGGCGAGTTGGCGCGAGTAGCCGAGCAGGAGCGAGCCGTCGCAGACCACGTTCACGAGACGCGGCACCCCGCCGGTCAGGGCGTGGAGCTCGCGCCGCGCGCCCCGGTCGAAGATGCCCTTGCCGGTATAGCCCGCCAGCGCCAGCCGCTCGTCGACGTAGGCGTCGGTCTCGCCCTCGTCGAAGGGCCGGAGCTGGTGGCGCAGCACGATCCGCTGCCGGAGCTGCCGGAGCTCGGGCCGGGCCAGCAGGTCCAGGAGCTCCGGCTGGCCGACCAGGAGGATCTGGAGCAGCTTCGAGGTGGGGGTCTCCAGGTTCGAGAGCAGCCGCACCTCCTCGAGCATCTCAGGGGAGAGCGTCTGCGCCTCGTCGATGATGAGCACCGTCTTGAGGTTCTGGCCGAGCCGCTCGATCAGGAACTCGTTCAGGCTGAGCAGGTACTCCGCCTTCGTGCGGCACTCGACGTCGATGTCGTACTCGTCGAGCAGCACCCGGAAGAAGTCCAGCGGCTCCAGGCGCGGGTTGAAGACGAAGGCCGAGGCCGTGTCCGCCTCGAGCTGTCCGAGCAGTGCGTGCAGGAGGGTCGTCTTCCCGGTCCCGACCTCGCCGGTCAGCAGCACGAAGCCCTTGCCGGACTGGACGCCGTAGACGAGGGTCGCGAGGCCCTCGCGATGCGTCTCCCCCAGGTAGAGGAACGCCGGATCCGGCGTCATCTCGAAGGGACGTCGGGCCAATCCGTAATACGCGCAGTACACGGCTTTGGACCTACGGCTCCACGGCCGGAGCGGGGGCCGGGGCGGGGGCCGGGGCCAGTGCGGGGACCAGGGCGGGGGGCGCGGCCGGCCCCGTGGCGGCGACCGGCGCCGGGGCGGCTTCGCCGAGGCCTTCGGGAACCGCCAGCGGCGAGCCATTGACCCAGAGGTAGTTCGCGGCCCCGCCGACGAGGGCGAACCCGACCAGCGCCACGGTGCCGAAGGCCGCACGCAGGCGACGGCGTCGCATCCGCGCGCGGTCCGCCTCGAGCCAGATCTGTGGGATCGAGGCGAGTACCGGAATGCGCAGGGCCAGCTGGAGGCCGCGGGCGTCGTGCACGGCCGGGTCGAGCGCCTCGAGCAGCACGCCGATGGCGGCGCCGAGGGCGAGGCCGAAGATGGCTCCGAGCGCGACGATCAAGATGCGGTTCGGCGACACGGGGCCGAGCCCCTCGAAGGCCTGCTCGAGCACCCGGAACTGCTCGCCGAGCTGCCTGCGCTCGAGATCGGCCTGCACCGAGGCGTTCAGGCGCTTGTCGCTGAACTCCTGGTAGCTCGAGAACAGGTGCCGGTACTCGCGCTCGAGGGCCCCGAGCAGCTCGGCCACGGTCGGCGTCTCGGCCAGGCGCGCCTCGACCCGGGCCACGGCCGCCTCGAGCTGCTCGATCTCGCCCTCCTCGGATTCGCGGCGCAGGCCGGCGCGCTGCGCTTCCGCCTCGGCGTTCTGCTGCGCGAACGTGGCCGGCGCATCGCCGGGGTCGCGCTCGCTCGCCTCCTTGCGTCGATCCTCGACGAGACCGCGGATCTGCTCGAGCTCGAGCTTCGCCTTGACCACGTCGGGGTGCTTCTCGGTGTAGCCGCGCGCGACGTAGTCCTTGAGGCCCAGCTCGAGCAGCTGGATCCGTCGCTCGGGATTGGCGTCGTCGACCCCGACCGAGAGCTCGCGGGCCGTGTTGCTCTGGCTGCGGAAGAAGGTCTCGTCGCTGCGGGCCAGCGCCAGGCGCCGGCGCGTGTCCGCCAGCTCGGCGCCGAGCCGGGCGAGCTGCTGCTGGTTCGAGGGCACGTCCTCGGGGAGCTTCCCGGCGTTGTCCGCCTTGATCCGCTTGAGCTGGTTCTCGACCTCGGCGATCCGCTCGGAGAGGCGCTGGCGCTCGGAGTCGACGAACTCGAGGCTCTTCTGCGAGAGCTTGACCCGGGCGTCGATATGCTCCTCGATGAAGTCGTCGGCGAGGGATTGCGCGACGTTGCGCGCCATCCGAGCGTCGCCGTCGCGGAAATGGATCTTGAACTGGTTGATCTCGTAGTCGGGGCGGAAGCGCCCCGACTCGAGCTCGGGGATCACCGGCTCCACGCGGAGGTTGTCGCGCATCATGCTGATGACCTCCTCCCGGAGCAGGTACTGCGACTCCTGCCGGTAGAGTCCGAGCTCGTCGATCAGGCGCGAGAGCCGCGGCCGGCTCAGGATCTCGGCGGTCATCAGGTGCAGGCGCTCGTTCAGGTCGCTCTCGCGCACGCCCGCCTTCACCAGCTCGGGCGCCACGGACTGGGGCTCGACGAGCACGGTCGCGTAGCTCTCGTACTCGTTGGGCAGGGCCATCGCGACCCAGTAGAAGAGCAGGAACACGACGAGGGCGACGCCGCCCATCACCGCGACGCGGCGCCGGACGATCCCCGCGAGATCCGAGAGCTGGAGGCCGGCTTCCGCGTTCATTCCACTACCACACCTCGATGGGATCCAGGGCGTAGTTGAGGCCCAGCGACGCCACGTGCCCGTCGAAGTCCGAGAAGCGGCCCGCGGTATTGCTCTGGGACCGCTGCTTGCTGTATTGATACCGGACCGACCCGGTCAGGTTCCGCGTGAAGCGGTAGGCCAGCATGGCGCCCGCGCCCCAGCGCTGGGTGTCGAGGTCTTCGTCGCCGGTCTCGATGCTGGTGGCGGACTTGCGCTGGGTCCAGTCGCCGCGCAGCGCCAGGGTCCAGCGTTCGGCTAGCGCCCAGGTGTGCGTCAGGGCCACCGCGTCCAGGATCGCGCTCCCCGAGACCCCCGAGGCAGTGTCCTGTCGGCGGTTGTAGGAGAACCCGGAGATCATCGTGGGGCTCCAGCGCCGGTCGATCGAGAACTCCCCGAGGGCGGCGATCCGGTCGTCCGAGTCCGAGCCCTTCGGGACGCAGCCGTTGAAGAATGCATCCTGCTCGCTGTGCACGTAGGTCGGGCCGCCGCTGATGCGGAACTGGCTCTGCTCGTCGATCCGGTAGGACCAGGCCAGGTAGGGTCCGACGAAGATCGTCTGGCTCTCGGGAATCTCCTCCTGCACGATGGTCCCGGGAGGCAGAAGGCCGCCGCACGTCGAGGTGAACAGGTTGTCCGCGTTCTGGAAGTCCTGGAAGGTCGACTGGACTCCCCCGCCGAGCTTCTGGCGCTCGGTCAGATCGTAGTTGAGTCCCGTCGAGAGGCCGTAGCTCTGGTTGTCGGCCCGGTTGTCCTGGGTCGTGTAGTAGACCTCCTGGCTGAAGGTCGAGCTGTTCGAGAGGCGCGGCGTGAAGTGGTGCTCGCTGCGGAAGGTCGCGCGGTTGCGCAGCACCTCCTGATCGGTGTTGTTGTCCCCGAGGTTGGGGGTGTTGTTCTCGTTGTTGTCGGAGAGCGCCTCCACGTAGGTGAAGCGGTTGCTGAAAGAGAACTGGGTGCGGTCGCTCAGGTGGTAATCCGCCCCCACGCGCGCGAGGTGGTTGAAGTTGTTCAGCGCGTTGGTCTTGAGGCTTCGCTGATAGGGGAACTCGTAGCCGACGTCGTAGGTGAACTTCCCCTCCGTCTCGAAGAGCTCGATCCCGGGGATGCCGAGGATCACGAAGTCGTTCCTGATCTTCGTCTCGCGGTTGTAGACGTTGCTGTCGTATTCGCCCTGCGCTCCGAGCGAGAGCCGGAGATCCGTCGCCCAGCCGGGCGCCGACCAGAAGAGCGCCATTGCGGTCACGAGCGTCCTTCGTAGCGTCACCTCTCACCCCCCTTTTCGATCACTCCGGCACGATGATCGTGTCGCCGTTGCGCAGCACGATGTTCGTCCCCGGAGCCTTCCCCTGGATGTACGCGTCGTAGTCGAAGCGGTACTCGGATTCGCTTCCGTCGGGAGCCCGGCGGACGATCCGCACGTCGCCCTTCTGCGCGAAGGTGGCGAAGCCACCGACGACGGCGATGGCTTCGAGCACGCGCAGGTCGCGGGTCAGCGGTACCCGCCCCTCGCTCGGCACTCCGCCGAGGACCGACACGAAGCGGCTGTTCATCTGCAGCACCATCACCGTCACGTCCGGCGCGGTGATGTACTCGGCGAGCTCCTTGGTGAGGACCTCCTTCAGGTCCTGGGGCGTGAGTCCCTCGGCCTGTACGTCGTCGAGCAGCGGGACGGAGATCTTGCCGTCGGGACGGACCGGGATGTCGACCGAGAGCTCCTCGTTGCGCCAGACGCCGATGCGGAGCACGTCGGTCACTCCGATCCGGTACTCGCGCTCCTCGGGCGTCGGGTCCGCGGGCGGGGGCGAGAGCGCCCTCGCCGCGCAGGCGGCGGCGCCGGCGGCGAGCGCCGCCAGGGCAAGGGTCGCCAGCCATTCCCGGCGGAGTGCCTTCATCCTTCATCCTCCCCTCGCGGGACGCGCGATACACGCCCGCTGCCCCTAGCGGCCCTCGCTCAGGCCGTTCTCCTTCATCTTGTAGAGCAGCGCCTTGTAGCTGATCTGCAGCTTCTCCGCGGCTTCCTTGCGGTTCCAACGCGTGTGCTGGAGGACGCGCTCGATCACCCGTTTCTCGGCAACTTGAGCGGCACGCCGCGACACGGCCTTGAGATCGATCATGCCGCCGCTCGTGAAGTCCGCTCCGAGGGCCGCCAGATCCAGCGGATCGGTGCCCCGTTCGGGGCCCTTCTCCCCCACCCCCCGCGCGCCGATCTCGTCCAGCACCGCCTGCTCGTTGCCGAGCACCACCATGCGCCGGACCATGTTCTCAAGCTCCCGGACGTTTCCGGGCCAGTGGTAGTGCATGAAGACGCCCATGGTCGGCGGGGAGAGCTGCTGGAGGTGCTTGTTGTACTGCTCGTTGTTCTTCTGGAGGAAGTGATCGACGAGCAGCGGCACCGCGTCCTTTCGCTCCCGCAGCGGCGGGAGCTGGATGGTCACCACGTTGAGCCTGTAGTAGAGATCCTCGCGGAAGCTCCCGTCCCCCACCGCCTCCTCGAGGTTCCGGTTGGTGGCCGCGATGATCCGGGTGTCGACGTGCACGTCGCTCTCGCCGCCGAGCCGCGAGAACTCCCCGTCCTGGAGCACCTGCAGGAGCTTCGCCTGGAGGTTCGGGTGCATCTCGCTGATCTCGTCGAGGAAGATCGTTCCGTGGTTGGCGAATTCGAATTTCCCGAGCTTGCGCTTCTGCGCGCCCGTGAAGGCACCCTTCTCGAAGCCGAAGAGCTCGCTCTCGAGCAGCTCCGACGGCAGCGCGGCGCAATTCACCTTGACGAAGGCCTGGTCGCGGCGCCCCGAGAGCTGGAAGAGCGTGCGCGCCACGAGCTCCTTGCCGGTGCCGCTCTCGCCGCGCACGAGCACGGTGATGTCCGTGTCTGCGACCTGCTCGATGATGTCCCGCACCGCCTTCATCTTCGGGTTGTCGCCACACAGCAGCAGGAGCTCGGTCTCGGAGCGCGCCTGCCCGCGCAGGCGCTCCACCTCCTGCTTGAGCGCCCGCTTCTCGAGCGCCTTCTGGAAGGCGAGCTCGAGCTCCTCCACCTCGAAGGGCTTGCGCAGGAAATCGGAGGCGCCGAGGCGCATCGCCTCCACGATGTTGCGCGCCTGCCCGTGGCCCGAGAGCATCACGACCGGCACGTCGGGCAGGCGCCGCTTGAGCTCGGCGAGCGTGGCGAGCCCGTCCATGCCGGGAAGGACGACGTCGAGGGTGACGAGGTCGGGCCGGGTCTCGGCCAGGAGCTTCAGCGCCTGCTCCCCATCCGCCACCGCGAACACCTGGAACCCCTGGCGCGACACCAGCGCCTCCATGTAGTCGCGCACGCTCGGGTCGTCATCGATCACCAGGACTCGAAACCGCTCCGCCATTGGCCACCCTTGCTTCCGACGTCTCTCGCCCGAATCCGGCGGGTCCTTCTCGCCTCTCCGGATTCGGACGAAATAGTGTTCCCTAGTGTGTAATAGATTTCCCTGGTTGGGAAGTCTCCTTACCCCTTGTGGAACTGTCGTTCCTTCCATCGGCTCGCGCACGCGGCGGCAGTAGGCCCCTGAGCCTCGCGGCCAACCGGTGTTATTTTAGGAGAGGCGCATGCCGATCCGCGGTCGGGAGGGCACGCTTCTAGCCGGCCGGGGAGGATGCTCTTGCGAGCCGACCGGGGTCCCCGAGGGGAGATCGGATTGGCGGGGGGAAGGGTGGTGCGAGCAGGGTTCGACGGACGCGGGCGGGCGGACGCAGCGAAGGGCTGGCGGCGTCTTCTGGCCGGATGGATGGCGATCACGGCGCGCTTCGGCTTCACCCAGACCCTCGTTATCCTGACCCTGTTCTACGCCCTGCTCATCGGACCGGTGGCGCTCGCGCTCGGCCTCGCCCGCCGCGATCTCCTCGAGCGCCGGGGTCTCGGGGCGGGCGGCACGGCCTGGCGCGACGCCGACTCGGCGCAGCCGGACCTGGAGCGCGCACGGCTCACCTCGTAGGTGGCCTCGCCAATCGCCGAGAGGAGCGACGTGAAGATCCTCGGGATCTCCTGCTTCTACCACGACGCGGCGGCGGCGCTGCTCTGCGACGGCGGGCTCGTCGCAGCCGCCCACGAGGAGCGCTTCACGCGCAAGCGCCACGACCCGGACCTCCCGCGCAACGCCGTGCGCTACTGCCTGGAGGAGGCGGGGATCGGGATCGGCGACCTCGATTACGTCGTCTTCTACGACAAGCCCTTCGTGAAGTTCGAACGCATCCTCACCACCTACCTCGCCACCTTCCCGCGCTCGCTGCCCTCGTTCGCCAAGTCGATCCCGATCTGGCTCAAGGAGAAGCTCTGGGTGCCCCGGATGATCCACGAGCGTCTCGGCTTCGACGGAGAGGTGCTCTTCGCCGAGCACCACCAATCGCACGCGGCGTCGGCCTTCCTGCCTTCCCCGTTCGAGGAGGCGGCCATCCTGACCTGCGACGGCGTCGGCGAGTGGGCGACGGCGACGCAGGGGATCGGCCGCGGCAACAGCTTCGAGCTCCTGAAGGAGGTCCGCTTCCCGCATTCCCTCGGGCTGCTCTACAGCGCCTTCACCTACTACCTGGGCTTCAAGGTCAACAGCGCCGAGTACAAGGTCATGGGCGCGGCGCCCTACGGCGAGCCCCGCTTCGCCGACACGATCCTGCGCGAGCTCGTGGATCTGCGCGAGGACGGCTCGTTCAAGCTGAACATGCGCTACTTCGCGTACGACTACGGCCTGACCATGACGAACCCCCGCTTCGAGAAGCTCTTCGGGCAGCCGCGCCGCGACTCCGAAGCGAAGATGGAGCCTTTCCACTGGGACGTCGCCGCGAGCATCCAGAAGGTCACCGAGGAGATCGTGCTGCGCATGGTGCGCGACCTCCATCGCCGCACCGGGATGCGCAACCTCTGCATGGCGGGCGGCGTCGCGCTCAACTGCGTCGCGAACGGCCGGGTCGTGCGCGAGGGCCCCTTCGCAGAGCTCTGGGTGCAGCCCGCCGCGGGCGACGCCGGGGGCGCGCTCGGCGCGGCCCTCTTCGCGCACAACGCCGTCCTCGGCAAGCCCCGCTCCTTCCGCATGGACCACGCCTTCTGGGGCCCCGCCTGGTCCGACGAGGCGATCCGCCGCTACCTCGACGCGCGCGGCGTCCCCTACCGCCAGGTCGCGCGGGAGCAGATGATCGAGGAGACGGCCCGGCTCCTCGACGAGGATCAGGCGGTAGTCGGGTGGTTCCAGGGCCGCATGGAATGGGGCCCGCGCTCGCTCGGCAGCCGCAGCATCCTGGCCGACGCCCGCAACCGGGAGAACTGGAAGCGCGTGAACCTCAAGATCAAGTTCCGCGAGAGCTTCCGCCCCTTCGCGCCGGCGGTCCTGGCCGAGCGCGCCTCCGAATGGTTCGACATCGACCGCGAGAGCCCCTACATGCTCCTCGTCTGCCCGGTCCGGCCAGGGCGCAGCATCCCCGCCGTGACCCACGTGGACGGCTCGGCGCGACTCCAGACCGTGACGCGGGAGGCCCACCCCGAGTTCCACGACCTCCTCGCCGCCTTCGACCGGCGCACGGGCTGCCCGGTGCTCATCAACACCTCGTTCAACGTGCGCGGCGAGCCGATCGTCTGCTCGCCGGACGATGCCTACCTCTGCTTCATGAGGACGGAGATGGACACCCTCGTGCTCGGCAACCAGATCCTCCGCAAGGAGGAGCAGCCCGAGCTCCACGAGGACTTCGACTGGCGCGAACGATTCGAGCTCGACTGAGCGGTTCGGTCCGCTCGACAGGGGGAATGGATGGCGCGCTCCACCGGTAGCCGGCTCGCGATCTTCGGCGAACTCTGGGCCTTCATGAGGGTTCGCAAGAAGTGGTGGCTCGGGCCGATCGTCGTGACGATGCTGCTGCTCTCCGTGCTGATCGTGCTCACGGAAGGCTCGGCCGTCGCGCCGTTCATCTACGCGCTGTTCTAATCCGGGCGGGCGGGAGCCGGAGCCCTCGGGGGAGGAGGCGCTTGACGACCGACGTGGGCACCCCGGGCGGCGTCGACGCGGCCGCGGCGGCGCAGGCCGCATCGGAGCGGCGCCGCGCCTATCTCACGACCGCCGGCCTCGTGGTCGCCGCCATCGGCGTCTTCGCCCCGATCCTGCACTTCATGGTCATCCACTGGAGGGTGAAACCCGACTACTCGCACGGCTTCCTGGTGGCACCGCTGGCCGTGTACTTCGCCTGGGAGCGACGCGGGCGCCTGCGGCGCACGTCCGTCCAGCCGAGCTGGTGGGGATTGGTCCCGCTGGCGCTCGGGAGCCTGTCGCTCGCGCTCGGGCGCCTCGGCGTCGAGCTCATGGCGATGCGCACGGCCTTCCCGCTCACCGTGATCGGGCTCGTGCTGCTCCTGCTCGGCACCCGCGTCTTCCGGGTGCTGGCGTTCCCGCTGCTCTTCCTCTTCCTCATGGTCCCGCTGCCGCAGTCGCTGGTGAACGTGGTCGCCTTCCCCCTCCAGCTCGTGGCGGCGGACCTCGCGGTCTCGTCCCTCCACGCGATCGGGGTGCCGGCGCTGCGCGAGGGGAACATCATCCATCTCGCGAGCACGCAGCTCTTCGTGGCGGAGGCCTGCAGCGGGCTGCGCTCGCTGATGGCGCTCGGGACGCTGGCGGTGGTCTTCGCCTACTTCTTCCGCCGCAACGCCGCCGAACGGGTCGTGATCGTGCTCTCGGCGATCCCGATCGCGATCCTCGTGAACGCCTTCCGCGTGGGGCTCACCGGCTACCTGACCCACCGCTTCGGCGAGGGGGCCGCCGAAGGGGTGATCCACCAGACCGAGGGCTTCTTCACCTTCGGCCTGGCCTTCGCCCTGCTCCTGGTCGAGGCGTGGCTGCTCCAGCTCTTCTGGCCGCGCGCGTGGCGCGGGCGCGGGGCGAGGAGGCGGCCGGCATGAAGCTCGCGGCGGCGCTCGGGTTCCTGTTGCTCAACCTCTACGTCTATCACGAGCTGGCGACGGAGGCGGTGATCCCCCCTCGCGAGGGCTTCGATCGCTTTCCGCTCGCGCACGGCGACTGGACCTGCCAGCGGCCGGAGCGCATGGAGGCGGAGATCGAGGCGAACCTCGGCGTCACCGACTACCACCTCTGCAACTGGAGCCGCGCGGGGGACGGCGCGGACGTGCCCCCGGCCCTGGTCAGCGTCTACGTCGGCTACCACGCGTCCCAGATCCGCGAGCAGGGGGGAGGCTCGGGCGAGAACTCGATCCACCCCCCCGCGCACTGCCTGCCCGGCTCGGGCTGGGACATCATCCGGCTCGAGAGCGTCGACGTCGACTTTCCCGTCCTGCCGCAGCAGCCGACCCGGGTCCGGCGCCTGCAGATCGCGAAGGGCAACGCGCGGCAGCTCGTCTACTACTGGTACCAGTCGAACGGGCGGGTGATCGCCGAGGACTGGAGGAAGATCGTCTACGTGGGCCTCGACCGGGCGCTGCGCGGGCGCACGGACGGGGCCCTGGTGCGCTTCACCATGCCGATCCTCGCCGGCGACGAGGCGGCGGCCGAAGCCGCCTTCCGGGACCTGGCGCCAAAGCTCGTGGCGCAGCTCCCGGCCTACGTTCCCAACTGATGCCGGGGCGCCCGTGAACCGCCTCTCGTACTCGCTCTATTCCGCGATCTACCCGGCGCTCCCGATCTTCGCCCAGAACGGGGCCTGTACGATCGGGGGCTTCTGGCGCGCGCAGGCCCGCTTCAACCCGCATTTCCACGCGACCCTCGCGGAGCTCGAGCGCAGCGCGAGCGCGCCGCTCGAGGCGCTGCTCGCGCACCAGCGCGTGCGCCTCGAGCGCCTGGTCCAGCGCGCGCGGGAGCACGTCCCCTACTACCGCGACCTCGCGCCCCCCGCGGAGCACCGGGATCCCGCCGAGGCGATCCGCCGCACGCTCGCCGGGATCCCCCCGCTCGAGAAGCGCACCTACCGCGACCAGCCGCGCGCCTTCCTCGCGCGCGACGTGCCCCGCCACCGGCTTCGCCGCGGCCGCACCAGCGGCACGACGGGCACCGCGCTCCCGCTCTGGTACACGCCCGAGACCCTCGGCGAGGAGTACGCGACCGTCTGGCGCCTGCGCCGGCGCTGCGGCCTCGCCGTGGACGCACCCCACTCGAGCTTCACCGGCCCGACGATCGTCCCGGTGCGCCAGGCCGCGCCGCCCTTCTGGCGCCGCAACGCCTGGTCCGGGCAGACGCTCTTCTCGATCTACCACATGACCCCCGCAAACCTGCGCCCCTACGTGGACGCCGTGCACCGCGCCGAGATGCGCTACGTCCAGGGCTACCCGTCCTCGATCCACCTGGTCGCGCGGGCGCTGCTCGAGGCCGATCGGCCCCTGCCCCCCGGTCGCATCGCCGCCGTCTTCACCTCGTCGGAGTCGCTGCTCGCCTTCCAGCGCGAGACCATCGAGAAGGCCTTCGGCGCCCCCGTGCGCGACCGCTACGGCGTGAGCGAGTTCGACGTCTCGATGACCGAGTGCGAGGCCGGGCGCCTCCACGTCGACATGGAGTTCTGCATCGTGGAGGTGGAGGTCGAGGAGGAGACCGCGGAGTACGTGCGCGGCCCGCTGCTCATCACCGGCCTGGCCGCCGAGGCGACGCCGCGCTTCCGCTATCGGATCGGCGACGTCGGAACCCGCGCCAAGCGGCCCTGCCCCTGCGGCCGCGCGGGCGAGGTCTTCTTCGAGGTGGACGGGCGGATCGAGGACTACGTGTTGACCCCGGAGGGCCGCCTGGTCGGCCGCATGGACCACGTCTTCAAGGAGCAGTTCGAGGTCGCCGAGGCCCAGATCCTCCAGAGCGACCCGCGCGCGGTCGACGTGCTGATCGTGCCGCGCGCGAGCTGGACCGAATCGAGCGAGCGCAGCGTGATGAAGGAGATGCGCTCGCGCCTCGGCGACGAGATCGACGTGCGTATCGAGCTGGTGGGACAGATCGCCCGCGAGCCCAACGGGAAGTTCCGGGCGGTGAAGTCCGCGGTGGGGAGGAACGCCGGGTGATCCGGGTCGGCCTCGCGCGCACCGAGCCGTCGTACCGGGGACTCCTCGCGCCGTGGGGGCCCGGCAAGGCCTATCCGGAGCTCTCCGCCTGGCTACCGGTCGAGGCCGGCCCCCCGAACCACGTCTATGCCGCCGTGCGCGCCGCGCTCGTCGCCCTCGGCCTCGACGCCGGGCGCTTCGGCACGCCGGAATGGAACCCCCTCGGCGAGCTCGTCGCGCGCGGCGCTCGCGTCGTGCTCAAGCCCAACTTCATCCGGCACTGGAACCCGCTGCCCGGAGCGAGCGTCGACTCCGTGGTGACCCACGGCTCGGTGCTGCGCGCGGCCCTCGACTACGCCCTGCTCGCGGTGGGGCCCGAGGGCTCGCTCGCCATCGCCGAGGCGCCGCAGCACGACTGCGAGTTCGCGGAGATCCGGCGCATCGCCGGCCTCGATCAGCTTTCGGCCTTCTACGAGGAGGCGCTCGGCGTCGAGCTCGAGGTGGTCGACCTGCGCCGCGAGGTCGTCCGCTACCGCGACGGCGTGATCGTCTCGCGGAGCCCGCTCCCGGGCGACCCCCGCGGCTACCGCCGCGTCGACCTCGGGACTCGCAGCGCGTTTCACGGCTCGGGACTCGACCCGCGCCGCTTCCGCGGCGCCGACTACGACTCGCGTCCCACCACCCTGCACCACGCGGGCGGACGCCACGAGTACCTGCTCTCCGAGACCGTGCTCTCCGCAGATCTCGTGGTGAACCTCCCCAAGCTCAAGACGCACAAGAAGACCGGGGTGACCCTGGCGCTCAAGAACCTGGTCGGCATCAACGGCGACAAGAACCTCCTCCCGCACCACTGCGCGGGCCCGCCGGGCGCCGGGGGCGACGAGTTCCCCGGCGAGGGCCTCCTCGATCGCGCGCGCAGCCGGGGCGTCGAAGCGGCGCGAAGGCTGCTCCGGCGGGGCGTCGGCAGCGGGCTCCTGCGCGCCTTCCGCCGCCTCGAGACGGCCGCGCGGGGCGAGGACTTCGTGCGCAGCGGCAACTGGCACGGCAACCGCACCACCTGGCGGATGTGCCTCGACCTGAACCGGGCCTTCTACTACTCGGATGCGAGCGGCCCGCGCTGGGACGCCGCCGGGCCGGTGCGCCGCGCCCTGCACGTGATCGACGGGATCGTGGCCGGCGAGGGCGCCGGCCCGCTCGCGCCGCGGGACCGCCCGCTCGGCGCGATCGTCGCGGCCACCGACCCGCTCGCGCTCGACCTCGTCTGCGTGCGGCTGATGGGCTTCGATGAAAAGCGCATCCCGAAGCTGCGCGAGGCGATGGCGGCGACCGAGCTCCGGATCGGGGCGACGCGCGACCCGGCCGACCTCCGCGTGTTCGAGGCGGACGCCCTGGGCCGCACGCGGGAGGTGGCGCTCCACGCGCTCGCGCCCGAGCAGGGCTTCCTCCCCCATCCCGGCTGGCGGGCTCACCTGGAGGCGCGGCGATGTGCGGGATAGCCGGATTCTCCGGCGACTTCGACCAGACGCTCCTCGAGCGCATGAACGCGGCGATCGCGCATCGCGGGCCGGACGACGCGGGCATCCTCTTCGACCCCGAGGCGCGCCTCGGGCTCGCGCACCGGAGGCTCTCGATCATCGACCTCTCCGCCCGCGGCCACCAGCCGATGTGGGACGCGACGGGCCGCGTCGCGATCACCTTCAACGGCGAGATCTACAACTACCGCGAGCTGCGGCGCGAGCTGGTCGAGGACGGCTACCCGTTCCAGAGCCACAGCGACACCGAGGTGCTGCTGAACCTCTACCTGCGCGATGGGGACAAGATGCTCGCGCGGCTCAACGGCATCTTCGCCTTCGCGATCTGGGATACGCGCTCGCGCGAGCTGTTCGTGGCGCGCGACCAGCTGGGCGTGAAGCCCCTCTACTGGGCCGAGACCCCGCGCGGCGTGCTCTTCGCCAGCGAGATCAAGGCCCTGCTCCAGGAGCCCTCGCTCGACCGGGCGCTCGACACCCGCGCCGTGCGCCACCACCTGCTCTACCTCTGGTGCCCCTCGCCGCAGACGATCCTCGAGTCGGTGCGCAAGCTCGAGCCGGGCTTTGCCCTGCGCATCCGCGACGGGCGTGTCGCCGACCACTGGCGCTACTGGGAGCTCCCCTTCGACCAGGAGATCGTCGACTGGCCGGTCGAGGACGCGATCGTGCAGGTGCGCAAGTACCTGACCCGCGCGGTCGAGCGCCAGCTCGTCGCCGACGTGCCGGTGGGCGCGTTCCTCTCCGGCGGCCTCGACTCGAGCAGCGTCGTGGCGATGGCGCGGCGCGCGCTCGGCAGCGAGCGTCTGCACTGCTTCACGATCGGGTTTCGGGACGCGAGCGCGCGGGCCGAGGGCATGGCGGCGGACCTGCCCCACGCCCAGCGCGTGGCGAAGCACCTCGACGTGGACCTCCACACGATCTTCGTCGGGCCGGAGATGGTCGAAGAGCTGCCGAACATGCTCTTCCACCTCGACGAGCCGCAGGCCGATCCGGCGCCGATCAACGCGCTCTTCATCAGCCGGCTCGCGCGCCAGCACGGCATCAAGGTGCTGCTCTCGGGCGCGGGCGGCGACGACATCTTCACGGGCTACCGGCGCCACTACGCGCTGATGCAGGAACCCTGGTGGTCGTGGCTGCCGCACGGCGCGCGCCGCGGGCTGCGGGCCGCGAGCAGCCGCATCCGCCCGACCCACGAGCTCTCGCGGCGGATCGCCAAGGCCTTCCGCTACGCGGACCTCGATGGGGACCGCCGGATCGCCGCCTACTTCCACTGGATCGCGCCGGACCGCCTCGCCAGCGTCTTCGGCCCGCGGCTCCGGGACGACCCCGGCATGGAGGAGGACGATCCCGTGCTGAGCGCGCTCCGCGCCCTCCCGGCGTCGGTCCCGCGGCTCAACCGCATGCTCTTCCTCGAGGAGAAGTTCTTCCTCACCGACCACAACCTGAACTACGTGGACAAGGTCTCGATGGCGAACGGCGTGGAGGTCCGGGTCCCGCTCCTCGACCGGGAGCTCGTGGCGCTCGCCGCGCGCCTCCCGCTCGCCATGAAGCAGCGCGGCCGGCTCGGCAAGTGGGTGCTGCGCCGCGCGATGGAGCCCTATCTCCCGCGCGACGTGATCTACCGCGGGAAGACCGGCTTCGGCGCCCCGCTGCGCCATTGGCTGCGCAACGAGCTCAGGCCCGTGGTCGACGACATGCTCGCACCCGCCACCCTCGCCCGGCGCGGCCTCTTCGACCCGGAGGGCGTGCGGGAGCTGGTGCGCCTCGATCGCGACCGGCGCATCGACGCGACCTACCCCATCTTCGCGATGATCTGCGTCGAGATGTGGTGCCGCATGTTCGTCGATCGCCCGACGCCTTCCGCGGACCCGGCCAGCCGGTGAAGCAGATCCTCCAGAGCGCCCGCAGCGGCGAGCTCGAGCTCGCCGAGGTGCCGGCCCCGCTGGCGGGCCCGGGCCAGGTGCTGGTGCGCACGCGCTACTCGGTGGTATCGCCGGGCACCGAGACCCTGGCGCTCGGCTTCGCGCGCAGCTCGCTCGTGGCCAAGGCGCGCAGCCGCCCCGACCTCGTCCGCCAGGTGACGCGCAAGCTGCGCCAGGAAGGGCCGATCGCCACCTGGCGCGCCGTCGCCACGCGCCTCGACGCCCCGCAGCCGCTCGGGTACTCGTGCGCGGGCGTGGTGGAGGCCGTCGGCGAGGGCGTCGCCGCCTTCGCGCCGGGCGACCGCGTGGCGTGCGCCGGAGCGGGCTGGGCGAACCACGCCGAGTGGAACGCCGTGCCCGAGAACCTCGTCGCGCGCGTACCCGACGGCGTGGAGCTCCGCGCGGCGGCCTACGCGACCGTCGGCGCGATCGCGCTCCAGGGGCTGCGCCTCGCCCGACCGACGCTCGGCGAGATCGCGGCGGTCGTGGGCCTCGGGCTGATCGGACAGCTCGCGGTCCAGTGCCTGCGCGCCAACGGCTGCCGGGTGCTGGGGATCGATCCGAATCCCGAGCGCGTGAAGCAGGCGCTGGCGCAGGGCGCGGAGTGGAGTGCGGCGCCGGGGGATCTTCCCGCCGACTGGAAGGCCCGCGAGACCGCCGGCCACGGCGTGGACCTGGCGCTGGTGACCGCCTCGTCCGAGAGCTCCGCGCCGCTCGCCACCGCGGCAGGGCTCTGCCGCCGGCGCGGGCGCATCTCGCTCGTGGGCGCGGTCCCGATCGAGCTCGACCGGCGCGTCGTCTACGAGAAGGAGCTCGAGCTCGTGGTGAGCATGTCGTACGGGCCGGGCCGCTACGACCGCCGCTACGAGGAGCTCGGGCTCGACTATCCCCTGCCCTTCGTGCGCTGGACCGAGAACCGCAACCTCCAGGCCTTCCTCGCCCTGCTGGCCGCCGGCTCCGTGGCCCCGGAGCGGCTCGACACCGAGGTGGTGGCCTTCGCCGACGCGGAGCGCGTCTATCGCGAGCTCGCCAGCGGCGAGCGCCCGGCACTCTCGCTCGTCTTCGAGTACGCCGCGGAAGCCGCCTCGCAGCGCAGCCTGCGCCTCGCGCCGCGGCCGGAGCGCCCCGTCGCGGGCGCACTCGGGGTCGCGGTGCTCGGCGCGGGCAACTACGCGAAGGCGGTCCTGCTGCCCGCGCTGCGCCGCTGCGAGGGCACCCGGCGCGTGGCCCTCGTCACGGCGACCGGCGGATCGGCGCGGCGCACCGCCGAGCGCTTCGGCTTCGAGAGCTGCGGGACCGACACCGCCGCGGCATTCGCCGATCCCGCCGTCGGCCTCGTCTTCGTCGCCACGCGCCACGACAGCCACGCGGAGCTCGCCGCGGCGGCGCTGCGCGCGGGCAAGGCCGTCTGGCTCGAGAAGCCGGTCGGGCTCTCCGCCGAGGAGGTGGACCGGGTCGTGGCCGCCGCCCGCGAGAGCGGGGGCTTCCTCGCGATCGGCTACAACCGCCGCTTCTCCCGCCACGCGCGCGCCGCCCGCGGGGCCTTCGCCGGCCGCCAGGGCCCCCTCGCGATCCACTACGCGGTCGCGGCCGGGCCGCCTCCCGCCGGCACCTGGATCACGGACCCGCGCGCGGGCGGGGGCCGCGTCGTAGGCGAGGTCTGCCACTTCGTCGACCTCTGCGCCTGGCTCGTGGGGCAGCCGGTGCAGGGCGTCTTTGCACGGCCGCTCGGGCGCGACCCGGAACAGGACGATTCGGTGGTGGCGCTGCTCGATTTCGCGGACGGCTCGACCGCGACGATCGAATACCTCTCCCGCGCCGCTCCCGAGGTTCCGAAGGAGCGCTTCGAGTGCTCGGCGGAGGGCCGCACCGTGGCGTGCTCGAACTTCCGCAGGACCTCCGGGGGGGCGCGGGTCTTGACGTGGAACCAGGACAAGGGCCAGGCGGCCGCGGTCGCCGCGGTGGTGGCCGCGGTGCGAAGCGGCGCGGCCTCGCCCTTCTCGCTCGAGGAGATCGCGTCGACCTCGCGCGCCACCTTCGCGATCCAGGAGTCGTGCCGGACCGGCCGCCGGGTCGGGTGCCTGCCGTGAGCGGAGCCGCCCTCGGCCGGCCGGCCGCCGTCTCGCCGGTGGGCGACCTGCTGCGGCTGCTCTCGCTGCCGCTGATCGGCTTCGTGGCCTTCGGGATCGGCATCGCCGTGGGGATCCCGTCGAACCGGATCGGCCTGCTCGGCGCGGCGATCGCGACCGGCATGCTGGTGCTCTCCCCAATCGTCCTGGACAGCGTGCGCTCGCCCGCGCGGCGGCACCTGCTGCTCTCGCTCTTCTCTCTCTCGTACCTGGCCCACTTCGTGCTGCCGGCGTTCGTCTCCTACCTCGGGAGGTCCGGATACGGTCCCGAGACCTTCGCGGAGCTCCGCGGCATCACCCCCGAGGACATCGCCCGGGGCGAGGTCGCCGTCTTCGTCGCCTTCGCCGCGCTGCTGGTGGGCTATTCGCTCCCGATCGGACGCGCGGCCGCCGGCGTCTTCCCGAAGATGGAGCGGGAGTGGTCCCACGAGACCGCGCTCGCCGTGGCGCTCCTCATGATCCCGCTCGGCTGGACGGTCGTCCTGGCCGGCCAGATCGGGATACTCCCGAAGCGGGCGGGCAGCGGCGTGCTCGGAACGGTCGCGTCGGCGACCTTCTTCGGCATCGCACTCCTCACGATCTGCCAGCTGCGCTACCGCTCGCGGTCGGCGCTCGCGCTGCTCGTCGTCTTGATCCCTCCGAGCATGGCCTTCAACTTCTTCACCAGCTCGAAGCAGCTCTTCCTGATGCCGCTCGCGATGGTCGCGACCGCGCACATCATGGTGACGCGCCGCCTGCGCATCCGGTGGGTCGCCGGCTTCGTCGTGGTGATGATGCTGCTCTATCCCGTGATCCAGACCTACCGCGACTACCTGTTCGGGAACCGCCTGTCGGCGATCGAGGTGATCACGAGCCCGCAGCGGGCGATCGACCTGATGCAGCGCTTCGTGCGCACCTCGGAGATGGGCGACTACCTGCGCGCCGGTCTCGAGGCCACGAGCAATCGCTTCGACGCCCTCTCGATCACGAGCGTCATCGTGCGCGACGCCGGCGACGTGGTGCCCTTCCAGGGGGGCTGGAGCCTCGGCTACATCGCCATCTCGTACATCCCTCGCCTCCTCTGGGCGGGGAAGCCCGACACGACCATCGGCCAGTGGGTGACCGATAAATTCGGCTCGGGCCCCTGGATCATTTCGAACACGGGGCCCTCGTGGGTGGGGGAGCTCTACTTCAACTTCGGCTGGGCCGGGATCGCGATCGGGATGCTGCTGCTCGGCGTCTGGTTCCGCTTGCTCCACGAGAGCTTCCTGCGGCCCGACGCCACCATCCCCGCGCTGCTGGCGGGCGTGGTCGCTCTCTTCTCGATCGGGCCCACACTCCAGGGTCAGCTCCTGGGTCCGATCAACGGCGTGGTATTCAACGTCACGCCCATCGTGGTCGCGCACCTGGTGGTGCGGGCGTTGACGAAGCCGGCGCCTCGCTTGCCGGCCGTCGGGTGAACCGAGCTCGCGATGAAAGGCGGCGGCCGGCTCCCGGGACTCGATGCCGTGAAAGGGGTCGCGATCGCGATGGTCGTTCTGATCCACGCCGCCCCCACGGAGCCCGCCTGGTACGACCGTCACTTCATCGGGGGAATCGCCCGACTAGGGGTGCCCGTCTTCCTCCTGGTGACTGGATTCCTGGCGAGCTTCCGCGAATGGACGCGGGCTCGACTCGCAGCCGCCTGCTCGCGCTTCGTCAGATTGCACGTGATCTATGGGCTCCTCTACTGGGCATTCGCGATCGCCCGCGACGGAATGCCCGAGCGGCTGACCTGGAAGGGCGCGCTGCTGCCCTTCGCGGAGGCGTCGTGGCCCGGGCAGTTCTACTTCCTGGTCTTGATCCAGACCTTCTTCGTCTCCGGCGTCCTCCTGCCCGAGGGCGCCTGGCGTCGGCCGGCGATGGTGGTCGTCTCCGGCGTGACGGCGCTCGCCGGCTTCTCGATGATCGGGGCCGCGCCTTCCGTGTGCGCCGAGCTCGGTCTCCCGGTCTGGGTCGCACGACCCTTCACGACGGGGAGCGCGGTGTGGCTGTGGTTCTACTATTTTACCCTCGGCGCCTACCTGGGCGAGTGGGCGCGCCGCTCCGGCGACGTGCCATCGGGCGTGGACGCGCGAGCCGCCGCCGTCCTGGTGACGGCGGGGGTGCTGATCGCCGCGGTCGGCTTGCCGACCGGCCCGGTCGTCGGAGGCGAACCGACGTTTCCCTACGCGCGCCTCTCGATCCTGGTCGGCGCCACCCTGGTCGGCCTCTGTCTGCCCTTTCTCGCGCGCCAATCCGCTCCCCGTGCGGTCCAACGCATCGGCGCCGCGACCTTCGGGGTGTTCGTACTGAATCCGGCGATCCTCGGAGTGCTGCTCGCCTTCGGGGGGGCGACTTCAGGGATCCCCGGATCCTGGCTGCGCGCAGCCGGCACCATCGCCGTAGCGGTCCCGCTCACGTCCCTGCTGCGGCGGCGGGTGAGGTGGCTGTTGCCATGAGCCGACCGTGAGGAACCTCCTCGCCTCGCTCGCGCTCGCCGCGCTGAGCCTGATCGCCACGCTCACCATGCTCGAAGCGAGCGTCCGCCTCTTCTTCCCCGAGTCGCGTTGGCGCTTCGAGGATGGCACCGGTGACTGGCGCCTCGACGACGAGATCGGCTGGGTCCACCGGCCCGACCTCGACCTGACGACCGAGACGTTGCTCGGAACCGTTCGCTTCCGCACCAACGCCGACGGGCTCGTCCCGAGCGATGCGCACCGCGAGAAACCCCCGGGCGCGCTGCGCGTGATGCTCTTCGGCGACTCGATGCTCGTCGGACGCTGGCTCCCGCAGGAAGAGACCTATTCGGCACGCCTGGAGTCCATCCTTCGCGAGAGGGGGCTGCCCGCCGACGTCGTGAACGCGGGGGTGCAGGGGCATTCCACCGACCAGGCGCTGTTGCTGATGCAGCGCTGGGTTCCGGCCTATCGGCCCGACGTCGTGATCTACGGCTCGACGCTGAACGACCTCGGCGGGAACGGCGTGGACGAGGCCTGGGGAATCGGCAAGCCGGTGTTCCAGCTCGACGGGCGCGAGCGCCTGCGGCTCACGCTCCCTCGCCCCTCCGCCGAGATCCGCCAGCTGGGCATCGGGCCCCGCGCCTGGATCCAGCTCTCGGCGCTCTACCGCCTCCTGCAGCCCCGGATCCTCCTGTGGCGCGCCCGGCGGGTGGGGCTCAGCGAGCGACTCCTCCTCGGCGATCTCCAGGAGATCTACGTCCGCAGCCGCATGGCGGACGCGCTCGACTGGAAGCTCCTCGGAGCCCTCGTCGCCCGCATGCGGGAGACGGCCGAACGCGAGGGGGCCCGCTTCTTCTTCTTCGAGCACCCCGAGGTGGCCGAGATCTGGCCCCCCTACATCGAGATCGTGCGAGAGCGCTTCGGCGTCCCCGAGGCCACCTACGATTCCTTCGCGGTCGAGAAACGCCTCGCGGCCGTGGCGGAGGCGCGCGGCGTGGAGTTCCTGCCGACGGTCCAGGCGTTCCGGGACGCCGAGGCGCTCGGCCCATTCCACCTGCTGCCGCACGACCCCCACTTGAATCGCGAGGGGCACGCCTTGCTCGCCCAGGTGCTGGCGGACGCCATCGCGAAGCCCCCGGCGGCCGCGCCGCCTGCCGGCGCGCCGAGCGGGGGGCTCTCACCTGAAATCGGGTCTACGGCGCGCAGGCGCCCGCGGGGTCGGCCGCGCGGCGCGTCCCGCCCGCGCTCTGGTCGACGAGCGGGGTGGGGAACCCCGAGATGCACGTCGAATCGTAGAGGGTGGTTCCCGAGCTCCAAGGCGCGAGGTAGACGCCGACGCCCGCGCCCGCCCCCGTGATCCGCAGGCTCCGCATTAGGAGCCCGGTCGTCGGCCCCACCGCGGTCCCGACGACGAAGAGCCCCGCCGCGGTCCCCGGTCCGCTCGTGATGCTCCCGCCCTCGATCTGCGCGCCGCGCGCGTTGGCGACGAAGACGGAGTAGCGGCAACCGCCCTCGTGGTCGGTCACCACGTTCCCGCGCACCACCGCCCCTTCGCCGTCCGCCACCACCAGACTCTGCCCGTACTTCCGGCAGTTGCCGAAGATGGCGTTGCCCTGCACGAGCAGATTCGGCCCGGAGCACTGCATCCGGATCCCGCTGCCCTCCCCGTCGATCACGATGTTGTCGAGGATGGAGAGATCGTGCCCCGGACCCGTGCACTGGATGCCCTGTGCCAGCTCGCCCCCGTAGCCCGCGGGCCAGGTGGCGTTGCGCCCCGTGGGATAGTGCATCGAGCGCACGAGGTTGCGCTCGATCACGCCGGCGTCGCAGGTGTTGCACTGGATCCCGGCGCCACCGCCCGCTTCGACCGCGTTGTCGTGGAAGTGGAAGCCGGAACCGAAGACGGCGGCGATCCCGTACTTCGTCGCCCGGACCACGCGGTTGTCGCGCACCACGGTCCCGTCGGTCAGCGGCCCCGCGATGATGCCGAAGCCCGCCGCCTGGAAGCCCGGGATCGAGAGGTACTCGGGCGTTCGTTCGAGCCCATGGCACGGCGTCAAGTCCTCCTCGCAGCCGATGTCGATCGCCGTGCTGTGCTCGATGATCCAACCGTTCGCGCGCAGGAGACCGAAGCCTCCCGTCATGAGCTCCCGCGCCGTCACGTTGTGGACGCAGCCCCCGTCAGTCCTCACGACGCTCGCGGAGATCGCGGAGATGGCCCGATGCTGCCAGCTGCTCATGTCCGTGCCCGGGTCGACCTGCTCGCGCTTGCGCCCGTCCACGTGGAAGTTGCGGAAGCGCACTCCGTCGAGCCGTCTTTCGAAACTAGCCTGAGAGATCGAGAACACCGGCCCTGGCAGGTAGCACGGCGACGGCGTCTCGGGCGCACAGAGTGTTGGATCGTGGTCGGCCACCGAGTAGACCCGCGAGCGGAAGACGCTGGCCGACCCGTAGCCCTCGATCACGAGCCCGTGCGAGAAGTCGCCGCCGGCGAGCTCCAGGTTGACGTCCTCGTAGGTCACGGGCAGGGCGCGCAGCACGCAGCCGCGCCGCCGCGAGCACTCGGCGAGCGCCGCGGCGACGTCCTCGCCGTCGTGGTCGCCGTCGGGCTCGTGGTCCACGATCTCGACCACCGAGAGCAGCGGGTTCGTCGGCGCCTGCCCTGCGCAT
>CAZUYC010000116.1:0-11791 GCA_964624475.1 uncultured Spirochaetales bacterium
GGAAGGCGAAGGCCGGAGCCGCCCAGTCGGGCTGGCGCAGCAGCGCGTAGGCAGCGAGCAGCAGGGCGAAGGGAGCGACGACCAGCCAGAGCTCGCCGCGCGCGGCGAGCAGCAGAGCCACCAGCAGCGCCGCGCCGGCGAGCGCCGCGACGCCGCGGCGCGACGGCTCGAGAACGCCCCGCCAGTCGAAGCCTCCGCGGGGGCTCGCCGAGTCGGGGCTGGTGGTTGCTTCGCTGGCCATCGCCTTCCGTGACCCGAGGCCCCTCGCGATGCCGGCACGTTCCCGGATCGTGCCGGACAAAACCCGGTCCCGGGCTCGGGTGTCCATAGGTTGTGTCTCCCCGCTCGAGGGAAGTGACGCCGATGCGGGGGCTGGGAATCCGGGGTGCACCGCGCAGGTTCTTGCGGCCCTCGCGGGGCGAGAAGCCGCAGATCCGGTCTCCGCTTGCCTCCCGAGCCTGCCGCCGCCGCGACCCGTCACCTTCGACGGCGCGAGGCCACTCTTCCTGCGTGGCAACTCCCCACATCAACCCGCTCGATTGAAGGTCGACAGTTGAACATGCGCTCCCGCGACCCTCGCCTCCCCGCAGAGACCGAGCTACGAACCCTCGAGATCCGGCGCGATTCGCTCGGCATGGCCGACGCGCCGTTGATACAGCAGATACAGCAGACACAGCAGGCACAGGTCTGGGCGCTCTATCCGCTCATGTCTCCGACGGAGCAGCGCCCGGAGCCGCCGAGCGCGGACCTGCTGAAGCTGCTGCCGGAGGTGGCCCGGCAGGGCCGCCGCTTCCTCGCGATCGGCGCTCTCGTCGGCTTCGTCTTCGGCGCCTTCTATCTGGCCTGGACCGACTCCATCTACATCGTGAAGGCCCTCCTCCACGTCGAGCTCCGCAAGTCGGTGATCCGCGATTTCGACATGCGCCCGGGGTCGACCTTCGTCGGCACGCAGGCCGAGGTGATCCAGAGCCCCGCGATGATCTCCGAGGCGATCCGCGCGATCGGGTTCCCGGAGGAGGAGGGGGGGATCTTCGCCACCCTGTCCGGCTGGATCGAGGCGCTGAACCCCTTCGGCCCCGAAGAGGAAGTCGATCCCGTCGCGCAGGCCGTGCTCGCGACCCTTCCCGTGCTCCAGGCTTCGCCCGTGCTCGGCACGGACGTGCTCGCGGTCACGCTGCGCACGGCCGCCCCGGAGCGCGGCGTCCACTTCCTGGAGGCGCTCGTCGCCAGCTATCAGCACTACGTGCGCGAGAACGAGACGGCTGCGCACCGCGAGGGCCTGGATCTCCTGCGCCAGCGCGAGGCGGGGCTGGCGGGCCAGATCACCGAGCTCGTCCAGGTCTACGAGATGAAGGAGTCGGGGATCCAGACGCTCAGCGACAGCGAGAACGCCTTGACCGTCCATCGCATGAGCCTCGAGGAGCACGCCCGGGCCCGCGTGGAGGCGCAGCGCACGCGCATCGACCTCGAGAACGAGCTCGCGGGGCTGCGCGAGCAGCGCAACGCGCAGGTTGCTCCCAGCCGGGAGATCCTCGACGAGCTGGTGCGCTCCGAGGCGATGCTGGCGGAGCTCAAGGCGCGCCTTTCCCCGAGGCATCCCGACGTGATCCAGACCGAGCAACGGGTGGCGAGCATGCGCGAGCAGATCCGCGTCGGGGGCCGCACGCGCATGGACGAGCTCCAGCGTGCGGCGCGCGCGGCGCGCAAGACGGAGACCGCGCTCGCGGGCCTCTACGAGCAGGAGTGGGAGAAGGTCAAGCAGCTCGAGGCGGAGCGCTCGGGTCTGAAGAAGGTCGGCGACGAGATGGCCCGGCTCGAGGAGGAGCGCCGCGGGGTGCTGGCGCTGATGGGCGAGAAGGAGCTCTCGGTCCTCGCGGCCCAGGGCGGCGAGAACTCGGGGACGCTCGTGCGGGTGCTCCAGGCGCCGTCGATTCCGCCCGACGCGGTGTGGCCGCTCACCCTCCCGGTGCTAATCTCGTGCAGCTTCGTGGGCGTCCTCGGCGGCCTCGCCTACGCGCTCTTCCTGCACTTGCGCGAGCGGGAGCAGGCGACGTCCCAGCCGACCGACTACGAGGAGAAGTCCTCGCGGGTGCAGCGCCGGCTCCAGGAGCTCTGATTCCTTGAGGGCGCCCCTACCGGTGCTGCTCGGCCTCGTCGGCGCCGCGGCGTGCGCGCTCGCGTCCCTCGTCGAGGGCGACGCGTCGGCGGCCGGTCACCTCTGGATCGACTCCGCACGGCTCGCGTCGCTTCCGACCTCGGGGCCGGAGTGGGAGAACGTGCTGCGCGCGGCCCAGCCGCGGAACCTCCGGCCGGATCTCTCGAACCAGGAGGACCCGACGAACGTGCAGGTGCTCGCCAAGGGCCTCGTGTACGCGCGCACCGGCGAGGAGCGCTACCGCAGCGAGGTCGTGGACGCGTGCATGGCCGCGATGGGCACCGAGAGCGGGGGCAGCACCCTGGCGCTCGGTCGCGAGCTCGCCGCGTACGTGATCGCCGCCGACCTCGTCGGCGGGATCCCCGGAGAGCAGGGCCGCGCCTTCGGCGCCTGGCTGCGCGAGGTGCGGCACCGGAAGCTCGAGGGCGGGACGCTCGTCTCGACGCACGAGCGGCGGCCCAACAACTGGGGCACCTCCGCCGGGGCGAGCCGCGTCGCCGTGGCGGCCTATCTGGGAGACAAGCAGGACCTGGAGCGCGCCGCGCGCGTCTTCCGCGGCTGGCTCGGGGACCGCTCCGCGTACGACGGCTTCCGCTATGGCGAGCTCTGGTGGCAGGCGCATCCCGACGCGCCGGTCGGGATCAACCCGAAGGGCTCCACCCGCGAGGGTCGCTCGATCGACGGTGTCCTGCCCGACGACCAGCGGCGCAGCGGCCCCTTCGCCTGGCCGCCCCCGCACGAGAACTACGTCTACGGCGCCCTGCAGGGCGCCCTGGTGCAGGCCGTGATCCTCCACAACGCCGGCTACGACGTCTTCGAGTGGCAGGATCGCGCGCTGCTCCGGGCGTTCGAGTGGCTCTACTCGGAGGCCGCCTACCCGGCGCAGGGCGATGACACCTGGGAGCCCTACCTGGCCAACTACTACTACGGCACGCGCCTTCCCACGGCCGTCCCGGCGCGGCCCGGCAAGATCGCGGGTTGGACGGACTGGACCCATCACCTCCCGAGCCCGGGAGTCACTTCGAGGACGTCACCATGAACAGCGAGCTCACCTTCCAGGACTTCCTGGCGAACCAGAGCGTGCAGGTGGACCTTCCCGCCTTCGCGCTGAACGTGGTGCTGGCGGCGCTCCTCGCCTGGATCCTGGGCCGGATCTACGTCCACTTCGGCGAGTCGCTCTCGAACCGCCAGCAGTTCTCGCGGAACTTCATGCTCGTCGCGACGACGACCGTGCTGATCATCTCGATCGTGAAGTCGTCGCTGGCGCTCTCCCTGGGTCTCGTCGGGGCGCTCTCGATCGTGCGCTTCCGCGCCGCCATCAAGGAGCCGGAGGAGCTCGCCTACCTCTTCCTGAACATCGCGATCGGCCTGGGCTTCGGCGCCGACCAGCGCGTCGTCACGCTGGTCGCCTTCGGCGTGATCGCGGTGCTGGTCGTCGTGCTGCACTGGGGGAAGCGCGCGGTTCCCAGCCAGAACCTCTACCTGACCGTCGACAGCCAGAACCACGAGAAGATCGCGCTCGATCGCGTCGTGGAGATCCTGCGCCGGAACTTCACCGGCGTCGACCTGAAGCGCTTCGACGAGACCTCTTCCGCCCTCGAGGCCTCCTTCCGAGTGGAGTTCGACGACTTCGCGTGCCTGGAGCAGGCGAAGCGGGAGCTCCTCGCGATGAATCGCGACCTGCGGCTCTCCTTCCTCGACGTCCAGGGGGTGGGCGCGTGATCCTCCAGCAGACCGCCCGGCCCCGCGCCGCCGCGCTCGAGCCGCTGTTCCGCCGCCGCGGGCTGCGGCGGCTCGCGATCGCGCTCGGGGTCGGCGGGCTCGTCGCCGGCTCGACCCTCTGGGGCCTCTACGAGGGCATGGTCCTGTACCGCAACCGAGTGGCCGCCTCGCTCGAGGACCTGCTCGACGACGTGGTAGCGGCCCGGCTGGCCATCGTCCCCAATTGGATCTCCGGGTGGCTCTTCTCGGACGCGGAGCACCTCGTCCTCGACATCAAGCACGAGGACTTCCAGAAGCTCGCCTACCAGCGCGAGCTCGCGCTGGGGCGCGGTCTCCGCATCGGGAGCGACGACGACTTCGTCCCGGCCCGCATCCGCAGCCAGGGGGAGCCGACGAAACGGGCGAAGGTCCGGCTCAAGGGCGACTGGGTCGACCACCTGACCGGCCCGAAGTGGTCCTTCCGCGTCAAGCTCCGCGGCGAGGACACGCTCTTCGGCATGAAGAACTTCTCGCTCCAGCACCCGAAGACGCGACGCTTCGTCTACGAATGGGTCTTCCATCAGGCGCTGGCGCGCGAGGACATCGTGGCGCTGCGCTACGAGTTCGTCGAGCTCACCCTGAACGGCAAGGATCTCGGCGTCTACGCGCTCGAGGAGGCCTTCGACAAGCGGGTCGTCGAGAACCGCCGCCGGCGGGAGGGCCCGATCCTCAAGTTCGACGAGAGCCTGCACTGGAGGGACATCGCCGCGACGGGCGAGGTCGGCGATCGGAGCCCGACCGGCCTGCGCGGGTTCCGGGCCGCCGCGGTCGACAGCTTCGGTGCCCTGCCCCCGAAGGACGATCCCCAGTATCAGGTGGTGCTCGCCGCCGCGAGCCTCCTCGAGGCCTTCCGTGCCGGTGAGCTCCCGGTCGCGCAGGCCTTCGACTCGAAGAAGCTCGCGACCTACTTCGCCCTCCTCGACCTGCTCGGTGCCGAGCACGGTGGGGTGTGGCACAACCTCCGCTTCTACTACGACCCGATCGCCTCGCGGCTCGAGCCGATCGGCTTCGACGGCAACGCCGGCGTGGTGCTCGAGGACCTGCTCGGATCGAGCGTGCTCCTCGCCCAGGACGACGCCGGCTTCCGGACGCTGGCCTTCGCCGATCCTGCCTTCATGGCGGAGTACGTAGCACACCTCGAGCGGGTGTCGGACCCGGCGTACGTCGACTCCCTGCTCGCCGAGATCGACCCCGGCCTCGAGCGGAACCTGCGCATCCTGCACAAGGAGTTCCCCTGGCAGCGCTTCGATCCCGAGATCCTGCGCGCCAATGCGCGGACGATCCGCAACGTCCTCGCGCCGGCCAAGGGTCTACACGCCTACCTCGACCGCGGCGACTCCGGGCGCGTCGAGCTCGAGGTCGGAAACCTCGGCGCGTTTCCGCTCGAGGTCGTGGGCGCGCGCTCCGGAGACGTCCTGCTCGAGCCGGGCGGCGAGGCCCTGGTCGGGGCGACCGCTGCCCCGGATCGGGTCGCGTGGCAGAGCGTCCCCTTCGATCTCCGCGCCGGAGCGGCGTGGTCGGATCCGCTGGCCGAGGCGCTCGAGGTCGAGTACCGCGTGCTCGGGTCGAGCCAGATCCGGCGCGAGAAGGTCTTCCCGCGCCCGCGGCGGCGCGGCCTGCCCGAGGGGGAGCTCCATCGGCGCCCGCCGAACGCGAGCGAGTTCGGCTTCGTCGAGGTCGACGAGGCGGCCCGGGTGATCTCGATCCGGCCCGGCTCCTGGACCGTCGATCGGGACCTCATCGTGCCCGCGGGCTACCGCCTGCACGCCGGGGCGGGGACGCGCCTCGACCTCGTCCGCTCCGCCTTGATCCTGAGCCGCTCGCCGCTCGACCTGCGCGGCGCGTCCGGGGACCCGGTCGTCTTCACCTCGAGCGACGGGACGGGGCAGGGCCTCTTCGTGCTCGACGCCGGCTCGCTTTCGACGCTCGAGCACGTGGCCTTCCTCGGCCTGCGCAACCCCGACCGGCCCGGCTTCAAGCTGACGGGCGCGGTGACCTTCTACCGCTCCCCCGTCTCGATCTCCCGCACCGAGTTCGGGAACAACGTCTCCGAGGACGGCCTCAACCTCGTGCGTTCCCCCTTCGAGATCGAGGAGGCCCTCTTCCACGATACGACCTCGGACGCCTTCGACGCCGACTTCTCGGACGGCGAGCTCCGCCGCTCGGTCTTCCGCGGCATGGTGAACGACGCCATCGACGTCTCGGGCAGCCGCGTCAGCGTGTCGTCGGTCCGGATCGAGAAGGCGGGCGACAAGGGCGTCTCCGCCGGCGAGCACGCGGATCTCACCGTCCGCGACGTGGAGGTCCGCGACTCGAAGATCGGCATGGCGAGCAAGGACCGCAGCCACGTCGTCGCGGAGGGGGTGCGCGTGATCGACGTGAAGATCGGCTTCACCCTCTACGAGAAGAAGTCCGAGTTCGGGCCGGCCTCGATGGAGCTGCGCGGCGCGCGCCTCGAGGGCGCCGCGACGCCCTACCTGCTCGAGCGCGGTTCGAAGCTCGTGATGGAGGGCCGCGACATCGAGCCGAACGCGACCGGCGTCTTCGACGAGCTCTACGGGCCCCCGAATGGCTGAGCGCGCCCCGAGCGACCTGCGCTACGAGCGCAAGTTCGTGACCTCGGAGCTCGGCGTGGCCGAGACCGAGGCGCTGCTCCGCTTCCACCCCGCGCTCTTTCGCGAGGCCTACCGCCCGCGCTGGGTGAACAACGTCTACCTCGACACGCCGTCGCTCGAGCACTACCACGCCAACGTGCGGGGCGTCGCGCGCCGCGTGAAGTGCCGGATCCGCTGGTACGGGAGCCCGCGCGGGCCGATCGCGCGGCCGGTGCTCGAGCTCAAGCGCAAGCAGGGGCTGGTGGGGAGCAAGGAGTCGCACCCGCTCCTGCCCTTCGACCTCGAGGAAGACTTCGACCCGAGGCTGCTCTTCGCGAAGTCGGAGCTGCCGGCCCCGCTCCAGTGCGACCTGTCGGTGCTGCGGACGGTGCTGATCAACCGCTACCGGCGGCGCTACTTCGTCTCGCGCGACGGGATCTACCGCATCACCGTGGACTCCGACCTCGGCTACCGTGGGGTCGCGGAAGGGGTCCGGCACTTCCACGGCTGGATCGGGAACGACGGGCGCGTGATCATCGAGCTCAAGTTCGGGCTCGGGCACGAGGACGGGGCATCGCGTGTCGCGAACCGCTTCCCGTTCCGCGTGACGAGGAGCTCGAAGTACGTCGTCGGCGTCGAGGCGCTCTACGCTGGCTGATCGCGTCTTTCGCCTGGGCCTGCGCGTCGCCCACCGCGCGCAGCTCGTCGCGTGGTTCGTGACGCGCCCCCGCCTGCGCGGCGCCGCCGTCGCCGTCTGGCACGAGGGCCGCCTGCTGGTGCTCCGGAACTCCTACCGCCGGCTCCTCTCGCTCCCGGCGGGAGGGCTACGCCGCGGCGAGGAGCCGCGGGAGGCCGCACGGCGCGAGCTCTTCGAGGAGGTCGGGATCGAGGTCCCGGCCGCCGCCCTGCGCTACGCGCGC
Organism: uncultured Spirochaetales bacterium; assembly: GCA_964624475.1. GTDB lineage: Bacteria > Myxococcota_A > UBA9160 > UBA9160 > SMWR01 > CAZUYC01. Next base: position 7,431 of record CAZUYC010000116.1, read on the forward strand.
GAGATCGTCTGGCGGGTCGCCCACGCGGAGGACCACGTCCACCTCTTCGAGCTCCACCTCGAGGAGGCGCCGAGGCTGCGCGTCGACGGGCGCGAGGTGGTCTGGGCGGAGTTCCTGGCGCCCGAGGAGGCGATCGCCCGAGGTCTCACCGAGTACGTGCGCCGCTACCTCGCCGGGGCGTAGGATGCGCCGAGGCGCGAGAGGTGCCATGGACGAGCTCTGCAACGATCCCTACGACCCGGCCATCGCCGAGGCTTGACGATCGGGCTCGTCAGCGCCCGCGCTCGGTGCGGGTCGAGCGGCCCTAGGCTATCGCCGGGGATGCCGCGGCGGCGCGTGGAACGAGGCGGGCGGCCGCCACCCGCTCTCGCGGATCAGCTCGCCCACGTGGACCATGTTGAGGAGATCCATCTCGAACGAGAACCTGCCGCCCCCGGCGTACTCGAAGATCGAGACGCCGGGCGCCTCGTAGAAGGTCCCGTCGGCGCGCCGCCCCGGAAGGCGGTTCAGCCAGTGGGTCACGAGGCGATCGCCCTCGATCGCGAGCCACTGGTGCGGGAAGCGCCAGTCCTCGAGCCCCGACATGCTCTCGACCAGGAACTTGCGGATCTCCGCGATTCCCTGCATCCGGCCCCAGGCCGGATCGATGAAGGTTGCGTCCTCGCTGAAGGACGCGGCGAGCGCGTCCCAGCCGAGCTCGCCGGCCTCGATGCGGTCTCGCGTCGCGACGTAGCGGTCGTGGGTGGCGCGGATCTCGGCGGCGGGAGCGGCGGGCATCGGGCACCTCCTCGCGGCGCATGCTACCACGGGGGTTCGGCGGGAGGGCGCATGGGTCTCTTCGATCTCTTCGGCGGCGGGGGGAGCGGGATCCAGGTCGGCGACGCGGCGCCGGACTTCGACCTACCGGACGCGAGCGGCCGGCGCGTGCGGCTCTCGGATTTCAAGGGCCAGCGGGGCGTCGTCCTCTACTTCTATCCGAAGGACGACACGCCGGGCTGCACGAAGGAGGCGTGCTCCTTCCGCGACAGCTACGAGGCCTTCCGGGAGGCCGGCGCCGAGGTGATCGGCGTGAGCTCGGACTCCGCGGCCTCACACCGAAGCTTCGCCGAGAAGTACCGGCTGCCCTTCGTGCTCGTCGCCGACGCGGGCGGCGAGCTGCGCAAACGCTACGGCGTGCCCTCGACGCTCGGCCTGCTGCCGGGGCGGGTCACCTACGTGATCGACCGCGAGAGCATCGTCCGCCACGTCTTCAACTCGCAGCTCCAGGCGGCGAAGCACGTCGGCGAGGCGCTCGCCGCCCTGCGCCGGAGGAAATCCCGATGAGGATCGATCCGCAGAAGGTGCGCAAGCTCGCCCCCGAGGAGATCCCCGGAGGGCCGCGCGGCCGCAAGCGGAGCGCGCAGCGAGCCGAAGGCGAGCGAAGTTCATCGGGTTAGGCCGCGGCCGCAAGCGGAGCGCGCAGCGAGTCGAAGGCGAGCGAAGTTTATCGGGCTAGGCCATCGAGCCCGCGCCGCCGGACATCTGCAGGAACTCGATCAGCGTCGGATCGTCGGGGCGCTCCAGGTACGCGAACTTCGTGTCCGCCGACCAGTGCTTGTACCAGACGGGCTCGTAGCCGAGCGGCCGGAGCTTCTCGACCCAACCGTCGCAGTCGTCGACGCGGAAGTGCAGATGGTGCATGCCCTCGCGCCCCTTCTCGATGAACTCGCGGTGCGGACAATCCCCCGAGATCCACTGGATCAGCTCGATCTCGACGTCGCCGCTCCAGCCGAAGGCGAGCTCCAGGCGGCAATCCGCCCGGCGGCCCCGGTACTCCGCCGCCTGCACCGAGCCGTCCATGCGCCGGAAGGGCCCGAAGAGCGGGTCGTAGAGCGCGATCGCCGCGTCGAGGTCGCGCACCACGTAGCCGATCTGCGCCACCCCGGGGAGGCCCAGGCGCTGGAGCGGGTCGCGCGCGGCCATGATCGTTCTCCAATCGATCGGATTCCGGCTGCTCCGGACCGAGGTGGCCCTGGCGGCGCCTGGCGGGGGCCGACCGTCCGAGGCTCAGGCGGCGTCGTTCGCGATCAGGCGCCCGAGACGCCGGAGCTGCTGCGTGGCGCCGCCGAGGGTCAGCTCGAGCTGGCGCGCGTACAGGTAGTAGCGGTGCAGCGGGTACTCGCGGTCGACGCCGACGCCGCCGTGCAGGTGCTGGGCCGCGCGTACGACGCGCGAGCCGCCGGCGGCCGCCCAGTACTTGGCTGCCGCGACGGCGGCCTCCGCCGGGAGCCCGGCGTCGATGCGCCAGGCCGCCTGGAGCGCGGTGAGGCGCACCGCCTCGGTATCGATGAAGGCGTCCGCGGCGCGCTGGGCCACGGCCTGGAAGGTCGCGATCGGCTGGTCGAACTGCTTGCGCGTCTTCGCGTACTCGGCCGTGAGGCGCAGCGCCTCCGAGCAGACGCCGACCGCGAGGGCGCAGAGCGCCGCGGTGGCGCGCAGCTCGATCCAGGCGACCATCTCCGCGCCGCGCGCGACGCTTCCGACGAGCGCGCCCGCGCCGACGCGGACGTCGCGCAGCTCGAGCACCGACTCGGGCTGGTGGCTGGTGGTGACGAGCGGCTGCTGCGCGACGCCCTCCGCCCCGGCCTCGACCAGGAAGACTCCCACGCCGCCCCCCTCGACCGCGGCGGGCACGAGGATCGCGTCGGCGATCGGGCCGGCCGGTACGCAGAGCTTCTGGCCCGTGATCCGGTGGCCCGCGCCGTCGCGCGTCGCGCGCGTGCCCGGCTGCGCGGCCTCGCGATGGGGCTCGACCAGCGCGCTGGTGAGGATCGCGTCGCCGCGGGCAACCCGCGGCAGCCAGGCCTCCCGCTGCTCGGAGCTCCCGAACTCTGCGAGCGGAAGCGCCCCGAGCACCGAGGTCTCGAGCAGCGGCACGGGCGCCGCGCTGCGCCCCACCTGCTCGACGATCCCCGCCACCACGAGGAAGCCGAGCCCGGCGCCTCCCTGCGCCTCGGGCACGCCCGCCGCGAGCAGGCCCGCCTCGGCGAGCGCCCTCCAGAGCGCGCGGTCGAAGCGCGGGCCGCCGGCCTGCTCGAGCGCGCGCAGGCGCTGCGGGGTGCAATGGTCGGAGAGGATCTGTCGGGCGAGCTCGATCGCCGCCTGCTGCTCGTCGCTGTAGGAGAAGTCCATTCTGTCCACTCCGCTCGGCTGCGCCTCGCTGCGCGCCCGCGCTTCGCGCGGGCTTGCGGGCCGCCGGGTTGGGCGACCTTCGCTCGACTGCGCCTCGCCGGGCGCGCTTCGCTTCGCACGTCTGCTCAGTGGCGTGGGATGCGGGGGAAGCCGAGGCCGAAGAGGGCGATCAGGTCGCGCTGCACCTCGTTCACGCCACCGCCGAAGGTCAGGATCATGAGGCCCCGGTACATCCCCTCGAGAAGTCCCGCCGCCACCGCCTCGGGCGATCCGCGCGCCAGGTAGCCGCGCTGGCCCAGGATCTCCATCAGCAGCTGGAAGGAATCGAGGTAGAACTCGGTTCCGAAGACCTTGGTGGCCGAGGCGTCGGCGGGAGAGAGCGTGCCCCGGGTCGCCGTCCACGCCACCTTCCAGTTGATGAGCCGCAGGAACTCGAGGCCCGCGTACACCCGCGCGAGGTTCCCCTGTACCCACTCCTCGTCGAGGACGCGCCGGCCGTCGGGGAGCTTCGTCTCGCTCGCGTAGTCGCGCGCGGCGAGATAGCAGCGCTCGAGCAGGCCCGAGGAGCAGAGCGTGACCCGCTCGTGGTTGAGCTGGTTCGTGATCAGCTTCCAGCCCTTGTTCTCGCCCGCCACCAGGTTCGCGGCCGGCACGCGCGCGTTCTCGAAGTAGACCTGGTTGATGTCATGGTCGGAGAGCAGATCGAGCGGGTCGATCCGGATGCCGGGCGTATTCTTCAGGTCCACGATCAGGATCGAGATGCCCGCATGCTTGGCCGCCTTGGGATCCGTGCGCACCGCGAGCCAGCAGTAGTCGGCGCCGCTCGCGAGGCTGGTCCAGGTCTTCTGGCCGTTCACCACGTAGTGGTCGCCGTCGCGCACGGCACGCGTCTGGAGCGAGGCGAGGTCGGTGCCGGCGCCCGGCTCCGAGTAGCCGATGCAGAACTCGATCTCGCCCGCTGCCATGCGCGGCAGGAAGGCCTGCTTCTGCGCCTCGGTGCCGAAGCGCATGAGCGTCGGGCCGACGGTGTTGACGGTGAGCATCGGCACGGGCGCCGAGGCGCGCATCGACTCGTCGAAGAAGATGAAGTGGTCGACCTCGTTGCGCCCCTGCCCGCCGTACTCGGTGGGCCAGCCGAAGCAGAGCCAGCCGTCCTTGGCCATCTGCTGCCGGATGCCCTTCGTCTTCGG
>CAZUYC010000117.1:0-62333 GCA_964624475.1 uncultured Spirochaetales bacterium
GCACGCGACCGTCGCTGACGCGGCGGGCCACCGATTTCATGAGCTCGACGTGCGGGATCTCATCGAAGTATCCCTTCAGGTCCGCGTCGACCACCTCCGCGTGCCCCGACTCGATGAGCGCATGGGCGGCCTTCACGGCATCCAGGGCGCTCCGTCCAGGTCGGTAGGCGTATTGCTCCGGCTGCAGGTCGGCCTCGAAGATCGGCCCCAGGACCAGCACCCCAGCCGTCTGCACGACACGATCCCTCACCGTCGGAATGCCCAGCGGTCGTTGCGACCCGTCGGGCTTCGGGATCCACACCCGAAGGACGGCTTGGGGGCGGTACGTCTTCTCCCTGAGTTCTTCCGTCAGTTCCCCGAGCCACCGCTCCACCCCGTACGCTTCGATGTCCTCGAACCGCTCGCCGTCCACCCCCGCCACGCCGCCGTTCAGACGGCAACGCCGGAAGGCGAACTCGAGTACGTCGGCTCGATACACCTTGTCGTACAGCGCATAGAAACGGAAGTCCGGAGACTCCTTCGCTTTGGCGTGCAACGTCTCCTGCAGCTTCCGAACCGTTTCCGGAGTTTGTAGGCTCATCGCCAATCTCCCGGCTCTCGCCACTTCCTACGCTGGCCTTGACCCAAGGCCCCTTCCCTCCACCGGCATTACCCGGCTTCCGCGGTACTGCGGGCCTCTCCGCCACCCCACTGGGCCCGGCCTGTCCCTCGCGGGAGTCCGGTCGGTGGTCACGCGCCACCACCCGATGGGGCTTCCCGTGTTGCCCCGATTCCCCTGTGCACGCATGCCGACGCCCATACCCCGGCGGAGCCGCTGAGTGCTGTCGCTCGTCTCGCCCAGCGACGTCGGCCTTCCCGATCCGATAATCCGGTCGGCCTCCGCATCGGCATTTTCGAGGCTTGCTCGGCGTTCACTCACGTTCCGGCCTGCGTGCTCGCCAGATCCCCCAAGGGGACCCTTTCCGAAGGCTTCGATCGCTTCGTTGCCTCCACGACCGCTCCGGCGGCTACCGACTGGAGCGACCAGTTTGTCGGGTGGGAATTGCACCCACTGAGAATCGGCGCCTTTTCACGGCGCACTATCGGACCTTGCCATGAACGCAGCTAAAATTCCCTATTGCCGACGGGTCCGAGAAGCGACTGGAATCGGGCAGTCTCGCCACGCCCTCGCGGCCCGAGGTCGGTAGTTTCCCTGTATTTTCCCTGTAGATCAGGGAATTCCGCCGGAGACGGGTTCGCTCTCGCCTGCACGCTCCGCCACCTAGTCTGCGGTTGCAGAGACTTTGCACCCGCACCCCGCGACCCTCCCAGAAACTCCCGCGTTTTCGCGGGGTCTTGGGAGGGGGGCACAGGCGAATCGGGACCGGAGACGGCGAGCTGCGGGCCGATGGCGGGCAGCGGGTCGCGCTCGTCTCTGTTGCCGAGTTTGGCGGTCCCGATTCGCTTCCGATTCGCCCCGCAGGGGATACTGGAGGTTCGAAGTTATTCCTGTCCGCGACCTCCCGGTCCTTCGGGTGGGTTTTCATCTCCTTCTTGCTCTGGTCCTTCGAGTTCGTTGATTCGACCGGTTCCGGCTCAAGCCTCCAGATCGCTCGCCGATCCTCAAATGCTGGCACGGTCGCGGTCGCCGGTAAGTTGGTTCCGCCCGACTCCAGCGCGGCCGAGGTGATCATGGCAACGAGTCCGCTGATTCTCCCCAGCTCCCAGGGCCCCGGCCGCTCCCTGCGACGCCTCGACATCCAGCCGGGTTCGGGCATGGATGAGGCGTGGCTTCAGGCGCTCATCTACCAGCGGCCGGAGCTCCTTCCCGCCGGGCACTTCGACGACGCGTACGCACCGCTGATCCCCCTTGGTCGAGAAGTGCCGACGCCCCGCGGTCCCATCGACAACCTCTACGTAAGCCCCAAGGGCCTCCTCACGGTGGTCGAGACCAAGCTCTGGAAGAACCCGGAGAAGCATCGCACGGTGGTCGCCCAGATCCTCGATTACGCCAAGGAGCTAGCAGCATGGTCATACGATGACCTCGCGGCAGCCGTGCAGAGCGCGAACCGCGGTCACCAAGCATCCGCCGCTACATCGCTGGAAGGACGGGTGCGGCCTGAGCTGGCGCGCCAGTCGATCGACTTCGTCGATTTTCAAGAGGGCCTGGTGGAGAGCCTCGCGGCCGGTAACATGTTGCTCCTCATTGTCGGCGACCGGATCGCGCCGAACGTCGCGCTGCTGACGGGTGCTGTGCAGGGAGCGCCCGGCTTCGACTTCACGATCGGGCTCGTCGAACTGAAGTTCTATGCGACGGTCGAGGGGGTCCCCTGGCCGCTTCTCGTCATCCCCGATGTCGTGGGGCGCACCGTGGAGCAGACGCGCGGTGTCATTCGGGTGATCTACGAGAACTCGAAGCCTGCCGTCTCGGTAGACTTCGAGGAGAGTTCCCCTGATAGCCTGCCACTTGACTGGCCGATCTTCCTCGCGGCAGCGCCTGTCGACCTGCGCCCAGTTTACCAACAGGCTCGCGAAACCTGGATGAAGCTCGGCCGTGTGCGCGTCGCGAAGAAGCGCGTCTTCTTCGAGGTGGCGCTGGCCGGGGCCTGGCACAAGATCGTCCGTACCGAGGAGGGTTGGATCGCGACACTCCCGCGCAAGTGCTTCGACAAGATCGAGGGCGCTGACCCCGCGACCTACGACGCCTACGTGAAGCAGATCTCCGCGTCCGATGTCGCCGCGCGCACTCTCAACTCCGGAAAGTTCTGGATCCGCTGGCGGGATCTCCGCGCGGCCGACCTGGAAACGATCCTCGACGCTTCGGTTGATCTTGCGAAGGCGCTCCAAGAGGGCGCGTAGACATTGGCTGGTGCGGGTTGCTCTGCATCGGGCAGGAAACGCTACCGCGGAGTGTTCAGCCGACCAGAACCGAGATACCGGCCATGTCCCCGAAGCCCGATCGCTCCGACTTCGTTCCCAATCGGCATCTGACCGACGAGTGGATTCCCGAAGGTGATCTCGGAAGCTACTCGGGCGTGCTCGAAGACGATAGGCCCTATCTCGCCGAGGCTTGGTTCACCGAGGGGATCACGCTGACTACATTCTTCTTCTCGACGCTCGGAATTGAGGATCCGACCGCCGAAAACCTGCTCAGGCTTCTCGCAGCGGCGCTCGAATCTCATTCGATTCCCCTCCAACACCGCCGTTTGTCGGCCACCGACGTGAAGATCATACGCGACTCAAGCGGTCACGAGATGTTCAGCTTGACTTTCGTGGCGGGATTGCCGGAGTAGAGGGCGTTCCGAAGCTTGTGACCAGATGCCTTCCCTTCTTCCGTTCTTCGTGACAATCCTGCTGACCCGTTCCCGTCGCTTCTACCGTTTCCATTGACAATCCTCCGGGTGCGTCGCTCAACCGGCCGGCTACTGCCGCCGCTGGACCTCGCGCCTTACGGACTCGAGACGACACCTCGACCCAACCGCCCGGCGGCCAACCGAGAGGTCGCATCGTTCCGGTGCCGGCGAACATGTCCAGGGCGTTCCTAGCCGAAGGCCGGGGCTCGAAGCTGCGGAGGTGCGGGCAGTCGCTGCTGCTGTGCGAGCTCACATCGCTCATGACGCGGGCGGTACGGTTTCGCCCGAGTATCGGCTGCTTGATTCGGGATCGCCGCGGCGGGGCTTCTATTCGTTCCGGCGTGCGCCGACGCCGATGCCCAGGCCGGTGCGGCTCGAGCCAGGATCTCCTCGCATCGAGGCTCGCGCCTCTTCCGGCACGACCTGGGTTCCCGTATCCACCATCCTGCGCTGCGGTCTTCTTTCTATGGCAGGACGGACACAGAGCAACCTCTTTAGTCAGCGACGGAGGCCGTCACGCTGCCCGCATGAAGGGACAGGAGGAAGCCCGCAAGGAGGCTCGAGGCGAGTGAACCATCGACTGCGAACAGGTCAGTATAGGAGACGCCTCAGGGGGAGAAGTCGAGCCGGTAGCGTTCGAGGTCGTCGAGCCGCTCCTGGGTCTCGGGCGACGACGCAAGCCATTCACCGGCTCCGAGCAGCACCTTCATCAGATCGAGACGTCTCTCAACCGCCTGCTTCATGTATTCCTCGTAGGAGCCTGGGGTGACAGTCCAGATCACCTCGAGCGGCCGCCTCTTCCGGCGCGAGAGCGATCCGATCCGGTCGATCCGCCCGATTTCCTGCTCGAGGAGCGCAGGGTTCCATTCGAGGTCGTAGAGGACGACGCGGTAACACCAGAGATGGAGATCGATACCCTCGCGAGCGATCTTCGTGCACAGCAGGACGTAGGGTGGCCCCGGAAGATTGAAGGCGAACTGCGTGACCTCCCTCGAACGGCGCGCGCCGCTCTCGTCGTCCCTCCCGGCGAGGGTGCCCACCCAGTCGACGCGCCGCCGTGGCCCCCAGGCGCGCTGCCAGAGCTCTTCCCGCCGGGGACCCTCGCCCGGCTGTCCCGACCGCTCGAGGCGGCGCCGAAGCCCCTGCACGGCGGCGAGCTCGTTGCCGCGCGAGACGCTCTCCGCAATGTGGACGGCCAAGCGCAGCCTGGGAAGCTCGGCCGCCGGGACGCTCCGGCCCCCCGATCGCTCGCGCGCGTGGAGCCGCCGCTGGACGCGGATAGGACGTACAAGAGCGAGTTTCGACGTCCGATAACCCTCGAACCGTTAAATCTCCGGGGGAGATGGACACTCTCCCTGCTCCTCACCCCCCGGTGGCGGGGGATACAAGGGGTCGGTGCCGCGAGGGGGCTCGCGGCGGGTCGCTGCGAGACGCGGGACTCCCCTGGGCGGATCGCTCGGTCTCCGCTCCCCCTACCACTCGGCCTGCTGTGAATCCTCGAGCTCCCCATCCGGCGACGCCCGCTCGGTCGGCGGGGCCCGCGTGGGGAGGTTTAGACAGGCGAGGATCGCCGCCGTGGTGTCGGGTGGGTGGATCACCGCGAGAATTCGCATCGCCCCGTGGCATCGCGCGCACTCGAGAACGTCGATCGCGAAGACGCGGCGGAGGAGCTCCGACCAGGAGAGCCGCCGCGGGCGAGGCGGCGCAGCGCGAGGCGCGTCGTTCCCGACCTCTGGGCTCGACTCTGCGGTGCCGCGGAATGCGGAGCGCAACGGTCGGCCCGCCGGGCCAGGCGGCTCGAGAGCCGACGCGGCCCCCGCTTCCGCTGCGGACGCGCCGTTCCCGGGCGAATCGCCGGTAGCGTCGATCGCGTCGGGCCGGTGTGCGGCCAGGGAGTCGGCTGCGCCCGGACCCGGCACCACGCGATCTCGCGCGCTGGCGCAGGGCCCGAAGACCCCGTGGTAGCGGACGACGTGGACGCGCGGAGGCGGCACGAGGGCGGCCAGCTTCTCCACCAGCTCCAGGGGCTCGAAGACGACGTGGCTGGTCCCATCGCGCCAGCGGTGCTTGAGGCGATACAGCAACCTCCCATCCGGGAGGCGCGCGAGGCGCTCGGTCGCCACCGGTGGCCTCGCCACATAGCGACACAGCCTCTCGAGACGGCGGCGATCACGGGCGGGCACGGCGACGTTCGCGTGCAGGCTGACACCGCGCACGCTGGCGCAGCGCTCGCCCACGAGCGCCGGGAGATCCTCGGCGTCGACGCGGTCGCCGACGCGAAGCACGCGGCTTCCCGCCCGCGGTCCCGTCGCCACGCGGCCCGCGATCGAGGCGGCATAGAGGCTGGCGAGCAGCGGCTGCTCCAGGCTCAAGGGGTCGGCCTCGGAGGGGTCCGCGTCGGGCCCGAGGCCCCGGCGCTCGAGGAGGCGCGCGAGGCGGGTCGCGATCTGCTGCGCGACGCGGGCCACCTCCGCGTCGTCGGGGGGTGGAAGCGGGAGGAAACGCACGCCGGCGAGCCCCTCTGGCGCGTAGACCCCGTCGAGCACCAGCGAGTGGAAGTGGACGTTGAGATTCAGGGCGTCGCCGGAGCGCTGCACGAAGGTCACGGCGCCGCACTGCGCCCGGGGGATGCCCCACTTCTTTCGGGCGCGCCGACGCAGCGACGCGAAGACCGTGCGCACGAAGAGGCCCAGGACCTCGCTCGCGAGCCGGGCGTCGTACGCGAGCCGGTAGCGCAGACCGAAGGGCAGCGAGAGCACCCACTGGCGGACGGGGACCTCGGGCAGCACGCGGTCGACGAGATGCGCCGCCGTGTCGGCCATGCGCCGGCCGCCGCAGGAGGGACAGAAGCCCCGGCCCTTGCACGAGAAGGCCAGAAGCCGCTCGAGACCGCAGGCCTCGCAGCGGACGCGCAGGAAGCCGTGGGCCAGGATTCCGCACTCGAGGTAGCGGCGGAGCTCCCGCTCGACGAAGCGCGGGACCGGGCGTTCGCGCTCGCGAGCGCGGGCCAGGAAGGTCTCGATCTGCTCGCGCACCACCGCGTAGAGGACGGTCTGCTCGGGGTGGCGGGGAACGTAGGTCGGCGAGCCGCTCGCGAGCGGAGCACAGGGAGCGAGAGTCGCGGCGCGAGGCTCGGTGCCCACCGCAGCGTCGAGCTGCGAGCCGCGTGCCTTCTGCGCCGAGGCTTCCCGCGCTCTCCGCCGCGGCGGTGGCCGCGCTCGGCGAACGGCGGTTCACCGGCATGGAGTCGCGGGTCGTTCACGGGTCGAAAGAGCAGCTCGATGACCAGGCCAGCCCCATTCCCCTGGTCCGAGGGCGGGGATTCAGCCGATCCCCGAACGAGCCCTCGGTGAAGCTCCACGAGCGGCTTGGCTTCGTGAAGGTCCGCCGCCGATCGGAACCAGCGCGATATCCGGCTCGCGCTCGCCGTAGCTGAGGTAAACGCGTCCGCCCCGCGCGAGCATCCGTAGCGCGTGGGCATTCCTGCAGCCCCCGGGATCGCTTGACTTTCGCTATTATTTCGCCTAAGCTCGCTCTACCCCACTCGCGGTCCCGAATGGGTGGCGCGGATGGCGTCTGCTGCAGCTCTGGCTCGCGCGTCCAGGCCCGGACTCTCCGCTCCGGGTCGCGGGCTTCGCCGCATCGCGGCGAAGGCCTCCGCGGGCGCGCCGGCCCGCGCCGATCGCGATCCGCCCGACCCCGAGACCGAGCTCGTGGCGCTCGTGCGCGCCGCGGCGCCGCTGCGGCGGACGCTCGCGCGGCTCGCGGGTCGCCTGGAGGCGCTCCGCGGCTGGGAGCGGATCGGCTGGGCCCGCCGGCGCGACTACGCCATCGAGCGCCTCGGGGTCTCGGGCCGCCAGCTCCAGGCACTCGCCCAGATGGATCGCGCCTTCAGGGGTCTCGAGGCGGTCGAGCGCGCCTTCGTCTCGGGCCGCATTACCTGGACCAAGGCGCGCCTGCTCGCGCGCGTGGCGGCGCCGGAAGACGCCGAGCGCTGGGTCGCGCACGCGGCGAGGCTTACGGCGCGCGAGCTCTCGCGCGAGGTGCGCGCCGTGGACGCGCGGGCGCACGACCTGCTGCGACCCGAGACGGACGAGGAGGGAGAGAGCGAGGGGGAGGCGAAGGAGACGGTCTTCGTGCACTGCACGCCCGCGGTGCGGGCGAAGTGGTACCGGGCGCGCTTCCTGGCCTCGCGAATGGAGGGCCACCCGGTGCCGGCCTGGATGGTGGCGGAGCGCCTGGCCGCGGAGGCGCTCTCGGCGATTCCTTACGACGAGGTGGCGCTCCAGCGGACCCTGGCCGAGCAGGCGGGGGACGGGTCGGACTCGGCCTTGGAAGGGGAACGACCCCCCGGGTCCCCGGACACCGCCGCTCTCGGCGCGTGCTCGCCGCAGGAATCCCCAAACGGGTGCGCGAGCCAGGGCTCGGGAACGGAGCTCGTGGCGTCGGCTTCGGGAGCGGTGACCGTGGCTGCACCCGCACCTGCAAACGGGTGCGCGGCCCAGGGGCCCGGGACCGAAGGCACACCGGGGGGAGTGGCGGGAGCCGCGGCGAGCGACGCCGCACCCGCAACCGGGTGCGCGAGCGACGACTCGCGGCTCGCTTCGCTCCTCGAGGGGCTTGATGACGCGGACCCCTTCGAGCTCGATGCCCGCCTGCGACGTGCCCTCGACGGCGAGCGGCGGCTCGAAGCAGAGATGGGCCCCTTGCTCGTGGCGGTGGCTCGGGGCCGACTCTACCGCGCCACCGGCTGCTCGAGCCTCGGCGAGTTCGCGCGCGAGTGGCTGGGCATGTCGCCCAGCAAGGCCGATGCGCTCGTGCGCCTCGAGCGCGCGGGCCAGATCGCCCCGCCGCTGCGCGAGGCCTACCGCGCGGGCCGCCTCTCCTGGGCGCAGGCGCAGCCGCTGATTCCCGTGCTGAAGCGCGAAGACGCCGAGCGCTGGCGCGCGGACTGGGTGACGCACGCCGAGCGGGTCAGCGTCCGGCGGCTCGGCGACGAGGTCGCGCGGGCGCTGGCTCTCGGAAAGCTCGAGCCGCCCCCGCTCGACCCTGCGCTCGGCACCTGGCAGGACGGCCGCGACGAAGCGGCGGACGGCGGGACGGCGGACGGTGAGGCAGCGGAGAGCGCCTCCCGCGTTGCCGGCGCGCCGGCCCAGGATTCCCAAACGGGTGCGCACCCCACGACTTTTCCCAAGACGATGTCCTTCTTCTTCACCGCCCCGCGCGACGTGGCGCGCGTCTTCCGGGGGGCCTTGGCCACGGTGCAGCGCCGCATCGAGCACAAGCACGGCCGCACGGCCAGCGAGAGCGAGGCGCTCGACGCGATCCTCGAGCACGCGTTCGAGACCTGGTGGCTCGCGAACGCGGAGCTCCAGCGCGAACACCGCGTCTTCGAGCGCGACGGACGGACGGGGACGGTGTTCAGATTTTCAGATTCTCCTTCACCCTCGGGGCCTGCCGGGGCTACCGCGGGAGAATCTGAAAATCTGAACACCGTCCCCGATCTCTGCGTCTGGCATCACCAGCGCGGCGAGCACGCGAAGATCCTCCGCTGCCGCGGAAAGGCGCCGGGCAAGCTCCGCTTCGAGCTCGGCCTGCGCGCCGGCCGCGAGCCGCTCGCGCGCTATCGCTCGGGGGACGTGCTCGCGTCGTGAGCTCGAAGATCCGTCTGCGCGCTTCCCGGGCAGGGCCCGAGCGAAGCCGCTACGCTCGCATCGTCCCCGCGGGCGGAGGAGCGACGCGCGCATTCCCCGGCTCGCTGGCGGAGCGACGCATCTGACCCCTGCACCGGGCACCCATGAAGCCGAGCGACGCCTTCATCGACGAGGTCGAGATCAGGGTCTCCGCCGGAGATGGGGGGGCCGGGTGCGTGAGCATGCGGCGCGAGAAGTACGTGCCGCGCGGCGGGCCGGACGGGGGCGACGGCGGGCGCGGGGGCGACGTGGTGTTCGTCGCCGACCGCAACCTCGGCACGCTCCTCGACCACCGCATGCGCGCCGAGGTCCGCGCCGAGCACGGGGTCGCGGGCGGCGGTTCGAAGAGGACGGGCGCTGATGGGGCGCCGGCGCTGGTGCGGGTGCCGGTGGGAACGCTGGTCTACGACCTCGCCGATGCGTCGAAGCCGCTCGTCGACCTGGCGGCGGACGGCGCGCGCTGCGTCGTGGCGCGAGGCGGGCACGGCGGGCGCGGAAACGCCCGTTTCCGCACGTCCACGCGCCAGACGCCCGACTTCGCGGAGCCCGGGAGGGCGGGCGAGACGCGGCGGCTGCGCCTCTCGCTCAAGCTCCTCGCCGACGTCGGCCTCGTCGGCTTCCCGAACGCCGGCAAGTCGACGCTCCTGCGCCGCATCTCCGCAGCGCGCCCGCGCGTGGCGGCCTATCCCTTCACGACGCTCGTCCCCGCCCTCGGCGTGGTGGAGGTCGGCGAGCGGCGCTTCGTCGTGGCCGACATCCCGGGGCTGATCGAGGGCGCGAGCGAGGGTGCCGGGCTCGGCGACCGCTTCCTGCGTCACGTGGAGCGCACGCGCGTGCTCGTCCACCTGGTCGACGTTGGGAGTCTCGCGACGGACCCGCGCGACCTGGTCGCCGACTACGAGGCGATCCGCGGCGAGCTCGCCGCCTACGAGCCGTCGCTGCTCGCGCGGCCCGAGATCGTGGCGCTCACCAAGGTCGACCTCCTCGCCGAGCGCGGGCGGCTCGAGCCGGTCGAGGCGGAGCTCGCGCGCCGCGGGTGTCAGGTCGTGCGCGTCTCCGGCGCGACGGGCGAAGGAGTCGAGCCCCTGCTGCGCGCCGTCGTGCGCGCCCTCGAAGCGGCCCCTGCCGCCGCGCAGCCAGCCGAAGGCGAGCAACGGCGGACTCCCGCTGGAGAAGCCGCGTGAGCGACGGTGGGGCTTCGCGCGAGATCGCCCGTCGCGCCCGCCGGATCGTCGTCAAGATCGGGAGCAGCATCCTGACCCGCGACGGCGCGCTCCGGCAGCGCACTTTCACCGACGTCGCCCGGCAGGTGGCGGAGCTCTGCGACGCGGGTCGCGAGGTGGTCGTGGTCTCCTCCGGGGCGATCGCGATCGGGAGCCGCGAGCTCGGCTGGGAGGTGCCGGGGCGCTCGATCCCCGAGAAGCAGGCCGCCGCGGCGGTGGGCCAGATCGGTCTCGTCGAGATCTACCGCCGGCGCTTTGCGCGCCACGGCCGGCGCGTGGCGCAGATCCTGGTCACGCGCACGGACCTCGAGGAGCGCGAGCGCTTCCTGAACGCGCGGCGCACGCTGATGACGCTCCTCCGACTCGGCGTGGTGCCGATCGTGAACGAGAACGACACCGTGGCGACCGAGGAGATCCGCTTCGGGGACAACGACAACCTCTCCGCGACGGTCGTGAACCTCGTGGGGGCCGACCTGCTCGTGATCCTGACCGACGTGGACGGCCTCTACGACCGGCCGCCCCCGAGCAAGACCGCGGCAAGCGAAGCGCGCAGCGGGCCGGAGCTCCTGTGGAGCTCGGCCCAGGCGAGCGAAGGCCCAGGAGACCGGGAGCCGTCGAAGCTCTACGACGTGGTGGAATCGATCGGAGCCGAGATCGAGCGCGCGGCGCAGGGCTCGGCGAGCGCCTTCGGGCGCGGCGGCATGACGACCAAGCTCCAGGCGGCCCAGGCGGCGGCGCGCTGCGGAGCCTCCACGGTGCTCTGCAACGGCCACGCGAAGGACGTCCTGCTGCGCGTCGGGCAGGGCGAGCGGGTCGGGACGCTCTTCCTGGCCGGGAGCCGGCTCGCGAGCCGCAAGCACTGGCTCGCCTTCACGCTCGGGGCGCGCGGCGCGCTCGTGGTCGACGCGGGCGCCGCCCGGGCGCTCGCCCTGCACGGCAAGAGCCTGCTCGCCGCGGGGATCGTCGAGGTGCGCGGGAAGTTCGGGATCGGCGACCCGGTCGCCTGCGTCGACCCGTCCGGCCGGGAGCTCGCCCGCGGGCTCGTGGCCTACGGGTCGGAGGAGATCCGGCGCATCGCCCGGCGGCCGGCCCGCGAGATCGCGGAGGTGCTAGGATATTCGAACGGAGACGAGGTGATCCACCGCGACGACCTCGTGCTGGTCGAGGGCCCCCCGGAGTGAGCCTCGAGACGACCATCCACCAGATCGCGACCCGCGCGCGCGCCGCCTCGGAGCGGCTCGCGGAGCTCGGGACGAGCGAAAAGAATGCGTGGCTGCTGCGCGCCGGCGAGCGGCTCGCGGAGGCGCGCGAGTGCATCCGCGAGGCCAACCGCCGGGACCTGCGCGAGGCCGAGGCGAAGGGCGTGGCGGCGCCGCTCCTGGCCCGCCTCGAGCTCTCGGACGCCAAGTGGTCGGACATGCTCGCGGGCCTGCGCGAGGTCGCGGCGCTGCCGGACCCGGTGGGCCGGATCGAGTCCAGCTCGGTGCGCCCGAACGGCCTGCGCGTGGGGCGCATGCGCATCCCGCTCGGCGTGATCGCGATGGTCTACGAGTCGCGCCCGAGCGTGACGGTGGACGCCGCGGCGCTCTGCGTGAAGGCCGGGAACGCCGTGATCCTGCGCGGCGGCTCGGAGGCGATCCACTCGAACCTGGCGCTCGGCGCGGAGTTGCGTGCCGCGGCGGCCGGGACGGGGGTGCCGGAGGACGCGGTGCAGGTCGTGCCCGTCGTGGACCGAGCCGCGGTCGAGCTCCTGCTGCGCGAGGAGCGCCACATCGACCTCGTGATCCCGCGCGGCGGCCCCGGCCTGATCCGCCTGGTGAGCGAGAAGTCGCGGATCCCCGTGATCAAACACGACGCGGGCGTCTGCCACGTCTTCCTCGACGCCGACTGCGATGCCGAGATGGCGAAGGCGATCGTGCTCGACTCGAAGATCCGCCAGATGGCGGTCTGCAACGGCCTCGAGACGCTCCTCGTCCACTGCGGCGCCGCGCGCACGGTGCTCCCGGGCGTCCTCAAGGCGCTCCACGAGCAGGGCGTCGAGCTGCGCGGGGACGAGCGCACGCGCGAGGTCTTCGCCGAGGCGCGGCCGGCCACGGAGGCCGACTGGGCCGAGGAGTACCTGGGACCCATCCTGGCCGTCCGCGTCGTCGCCGACCTCGACGCGGCGATCGAGCACATCCGCCGCTTCGGCACCCGCCACACCGAGGTGATCGTCACGAAGAGCTACCGGAGCGCCCAGGAGTTCCTGCGCCGGGTCCACTCGTCGACCGTCGGCGTCAACTGCTCGACGGCCTTCGCGGACGGCCAGCGCCTCGGCCTCGGCGCCGAGATCGGGATCTCGACCTCCAAGCTGCACGCCTTCGGTCCGATGGGCCTCGAGGAGCTCACGACCCGGAAGTTCGTCCTCGAGGGCGAGGGCCAGCTGCGCGAATGAGACGGGCGGGGCGCGGGCCCGCGGAAGCCGCCCGGCCGCGGGTCGCGATCTTCGGGGGCACCTTCAACCCGATCCACCTGGGCCACCTGCGCGCGGCCGAAGAGGCCGCGGAGCTGCTCGCGCTCGAGCGCGTGCTCTTCGTGCCGAGCGCCGATCCGCCGCACAAGGAGGGCGGCGCGGCGGATCCGCTCGCGCCCGCGAAGCTCCGCCTCGACTGGGTGCGCCTCGCGATCGCGGGCAACCCGCGCTTCGAGGCCGAGCCGCTCGAGGTCGAGCGCGGTGGGCGCTCCTACTCGGTCGACACGCTGCGCGCGCTCGGGAGGCGCCTCGCCCCGGAGCGGCCGGTCTTCCTGATCGGGCACGACGCCTTCGCGCTCGTGGACACCTGGCGCGACCCCGAGGCGATCTTCGAGCTGGCGCATTTCGCGGTGATCGTGAGGCCGGGAGTGGCTTCCGGCTCGCTGGCGGAATGGCTGCCGAAGCGCGTGCGCGACGAGGTCGAGCTCGCGACCGACGGGCGGTCGGCGCTGCACCGCGCCGGCACCTGGATCCGCGCGCTCGAGATCGCGGGGCTCGACGTCTCGGCGTCGGACCTGCGGGCGCGCCTGCGCGCGGGGCGCTCCGTGCGCTACCTGCTGCCGGAGCGCGTGCGCGAAGCGGTGCTGCAGAAGGGGGTATACGGAAGCTCATGAAGGGACTCTCGAGGCTCGCGAAGCTGCGCCTGGCGCTCGACGCCGCGCAGGCCAAGGCGGCGGAGGATCCGCTCGCGCTCGACGTGCGCGACGTGGTCTCCTTCGCCGACACCTTCCTGATCCTGACCGGTCGCTCCGACCGCCACGTGCAGGCGATCGCCGACGCCGTCCTCGCGGCCCTCGCCGCGTGCGGCGAGGAGCCGCTCGGCGTCGAGGGCCAGACGGGGGGGCGCTGGGCGCTGCTCGACTGCGGCGACCTGATCGTCCACGTCTTCCAGCACGAGGCGCGGGAGACCTACGCCCTCGAGCGGCTGTGGAGCGACGCCTCGGAGATCGGGCTCGCGGGCGCGGGCGAGCGCAAGGCGGCGCAGCCGCCCGCGAGCAAGGCGGCGCGATGAAGGGGCCGGTGATGCTCGTCGTGCTCGACGGTTTCGGGCAGGGCGACGGTGGGCCGGCCGACGCCACGGCGCTCGCGCACACGCCCTTCTTCGAGCGCCTGCGCCGCGAGTGCCCGATGGCGCGCATCGAGACCTCGGGCGAGGCGGTGGGGCTCCCGCCGGGACAGATGGGCAACTCCGAGGTCGGCCACATGACGCTCGGCGCCGGGCGCATCATCGAGATGGACATGACGCGGATCTCGAAGGCGCTCGCGGGCGGAGGCGTCGCGCGCAACCCCGAGCTCGACGGCGCGATCGCGCTCGCCGCCCGCGAGGGGCGGCCGCTGCACCTGCTCGGCCTCGTCTCGGACGGCGGCGTGCACAGCCACATCGACCATCTCCTGGAGATCGTGCGCGAGTGCGGACGGCGCGGCGCGCGTCCGGCCGTGCACGCCTTCCTCGACGGTCGCGACACCCCGCCGACGAGCGCCCAGGGCTACCTGCGCCGACTCGCGCGCGAGGTCGCGGCCGCCAGGGGCTGGATCGCGACGGTCTCGGGCCGTTACTTCGCGATGGATCGCGACGACCGCTGGGAGCGGATCGCGAAGGCCTACGACGCCCTCGTGCTCGGGGAGGGGCAGCCGGCCAAGGACGCGCTCGCCGCGGTCGAGGACGCCTACGCGAAGGGCGAGACCGACGAGTTCGTGAAGCCGCGGGTCACCCTGGACTCGCCGCGCATCGCCGACGGCGACCCGGTCGTCTTCGCGAACTTCCGCGCCGACCGCGCGCGAGAGCTCACGAACGCGCTGACCGGCGCCCGGCCCGAACGCTTCGCGGGCAAGCTCGAGCGGCGGCGCGTGGTCCGCCCCGGCTGCTTCGTGTGCCTGACCGAGTACGACGCGGAGTTCGGCCTCCCGGTCGCCTTCCGCTCGGAGATGCCCGCGCACATTCTCGCCGAGCGGATCGCCGGTCAGGGGCTCGCCCAGCTCCGGATCGCCGAAACCGAGAAGTACGCGCACGTGACCTTCTTCTTCAACTGCGGCCTGGAGAAGCCCTTCCCGGGCGAGGACCGCGTGCTGATCCCGTCGCCGCGCGACGTCGCGACCTACGACCACAAGCCGGAGATGAGCGCGCGCGAGGTGACCGAGCGCGTCGTGCAGCAGATCCGCGAGGGCGAGTACGCCTTCATCCTGCTCAACTACGCGAACCCGGACATGGTCGGGCACACCGGCGTGCTCCCCGCAGCGGTGAAGGCCGTCGAGACGATCGGAGCCTGCCTCGAGCGGGTGGCCGAGGCGGTGCTCGCGGCGGACGGCGAGCTCCTGATCACCGCGGACCACGGCAACTGCGAGCTCATGGTCGACCCCGCGACCGGCGAGCCGCACACCGCCCACACGACGAACCCCGTGCCGATCTGGTGGGTCACGCGCAACGCCCGCGGCCGGCGCCTGCGCGACGGCGGCCTCGCCGACGTGGCGCCGACCCTGCTCGAGCTCCTCGGCCTCCCGGCCCCATCCGAGATGACCGGCCGGTCCTTGATCGTCGCCGCGCGCTGAGACGCACGCCCGGGCTCCCCGTAGAGGCCCCTCGCAGGGGGCGCCTCAAGCCCCGCCCGCAGCCCGCCGAATGCCTGCGCAGGGACCGCAGCTCGCGCCTTCGGGCCGCGCGGCGGAGGGGGGAGTCGCGCATGCCGATCGGACCGCGAGGCTGGCGTCGGGTCGTACCCGACGCTCCGCAGCAGGGCGCGCGCCCCGCGTCCGCGGAGCCCGCGGCCGGTCCCGGCGCGGACGCCAGCGCGGCGGCGACCGCTCCGCCCGACAGCTCGCGCATCGAGCGCGGCTGCGAGATGAGCGGGAAGCTCGCCCTCGGGCGCCCGCTCGTGATCGAGGGCGAGTTTCGCGGCGCCATCGCGAGCGAGAGCAGCGTCGTGGTGAGCGAGAGCGGCAGCGTCGAGGCCGCGATCAGCGCCCGCAGCGTGGTGATCCACGGCGCGGTGGTCGGCGACGTGACCGCCTCGCGCGAGGTCGTGATCCACGCGGGCGCGCGCCTGCACGGCGACGTCGAGACGCCGTCGCTCGTGATCGAACGCGGCGCCTTCTTCAACGGGCGCACGCGCATGTACCGCCCCGAGCACGCGCTGCGCGCCGCCGCCCCGGCCGTCGCCCCGGCGTCCTGATCGCCCTGGCAGGGCCTCCGAGGCGATCTCCAGCGATCTCCTGTGGAGGCCGCGTGGTAACGTCTGCGCATGCCGGCCGGCGATCTCGAACGCGTCTTCGCGGCCCTCGAGACCAGCAACGCCCGCTATCTGGTCGTGGGCGGAGTCGCGGTGGTTCTGCACGGCCATCCTCGCTTCACCGCGGACCTCGATCTCGTGATCGCGCTCGATCGCCCGAATCTGGGGGCTGCGCTCGCCGCCCTCGAAAGGCTCGGCTACCGCCCGCGCGCTCCGGTGAGCCTCGAGCAGTTCCTGGATCCCGACGCGCGCCGAGGCTGGATCGAGGACAAGGGCCTGACGGTCTTCTCGCTCTGGAGCCCGGAGCTCCCTGCGACGGAGATCGACCTCTTCGCGAGCGAGCCCTTCCCGTTCGAAGCCGCGTACGCGCGAGCCGTCCGCATCGATCTCGGGACGACGACCGTCACGGTCGCGAGCATCTCGGATCTGATCGCGCTCAAACGCCAGGCCGGGCGTCCCCAGGATCTCGAAGACGTGCGCACGCTCGAGGCCATCGCCCGCGAGCTCGAGGAGGGAGGCGATGGCTGAGCCCGAGGCCAGGGTATCGTTCGAAGCACGGCACCGGGAGCAGCGCCGGGCGTGGCTGCGCTTGACCCCACGCGAACGACTCGACTGGCTGGAGCAAGCCAAGCGCTTCGCGACCCGCGCCCTGGCCGCCGCTCGAGCGAGGACCGAAGCGAGCAGTGGGAAGGGCTCCCGCTGACGTGACGGCCGATGGCTCCTATGCGGCCGTCGTTCCGGGGAATGTCTTCAGGTAGATGACCTTCGCGTCGCCCGGGGCGTAGAAGTCCGCGAGGACGGCCTCCCGGCGGTAGCCGTGGCGCTCGTAGAAGGCGCGGGCCGGGGCGTAGTCGGCGCGGCCCGAGGTATCGACGTACAGGCGCCGGCAGCCGAACGCGGCCGCGCGCGCCTCGCTCGCGGCGAGGAGCCGGCTCCCGAGGCCGGCGCGCTGCCCGCCGCGCTCCACGGCGATCCAGTAGAGATCGAAGCTCGCGGCGGTCGCGGGGATCGGGCCGAAGGCGGCGTAGCCCGCGAGCCCGGAAGGGCCGTCGCAAAAAAGAAAGTGGTAGCCACTCGCCGCGCCCGCCTCGAGGCCCGCGGCCGCCACCTCGATCGCGATCTCCACCTCGGCCGGCGAGAAGACCCCGCAGCCGGCGACGAGCTTCCCGATCGCCTCGACGTCGCCCGCCCGCAGCGCCTCGCGGAAGCTCATCGCGCCGCCGCGACGATGCGCAGGATCGCGTCGCGGAGCCCGAGGTTCGCGCGGGCCGCCGCCGCGGCGAAGCCCGCGTCCTCGGAGAGGCAGGGGTTGGCGTTGAGCTCGAGGATCCACGGCCGCCCGGCCGCGTCCACCCGGAAATCCACCCGCGCGTAGCCCGAGAGCCCGAAGAGCGACCAGGCGCGGCGAGCGAGGCCTTCGAGCTCGGCGAGGAGCGGGCCGTCCGAGGCCGGGAGGTCGAAACGCCGGGGGGTGTGCTCGTACTCGAAGGAGCCCGGAGTCCACTTGGCGGCGTAGCCCACGATGCGGGGTTTCCCGGCCGGGAAGGCCTCGAAGACGATCTCCGCGGGAGGCAGGACCTCCACGCCCTCGTCCTTCTCGAGGAGCGAGAGGTTTATCTCGCGCCCTTCGACGTAGGCCTCGGCGAAGGCCTCGCCGCCGAGCTGCGCGCCGCGCTCCGCAACGAGTGCGGGGAGCTTCTCGGGGTCGCCCACCTCCAGGACGGCCGCGTCGTCGAGGCCGATCGAGGCGTCCTCGTGGACGGACTTCACGATGAAGCGCCCGACCGGGGTGTCGGCGGGCGGCGCCGCGCCGGCCTCGACCCAGGCGGGCGTCGGGAGCCCCGCGCCCGCGAGCAGGCGCTTCGCCAGCACCTTGCGGGTCGTGGTGAACATCGCCGCAGCGCGCGCGCCGGTGAAGCGGATCCCGAGGGTCTCGAGCAGCGCGGGCGCGAGATGGACGAGCCGCCCGCTCCCGCCGACCGACTCGACGAGGTTCACGACCCGATCCGGCGCGAGATCCAGGAGGCGGCGGCGCGCTCCGGCGAGATCGAGGCCGAGCCCGAGCAGGACCACCTCGTGGCCCGCGGCCGCGAGGTGACGCGCCACGCAGCGCGCCTGATCGAGGCTGTCCTGCTCGTCGGGCCGCGGCGCGACCGGCGGCTCGCCGTGCAGGACCGCGATCCTCACTGGAGC
Organism: uncultured Spirochaetales bacterium; assembly: GCA_964624475.1. GTDB lineage: Bacteria > Myxococcota_A > UBA9160 > UBA9160 > SMWR01 > CAZUYC01. The sequence continues at coordinate 18,178 of CAZUYC010000117.1, forward strand.
CTCGGGAGCACCCCGGGGCGATCGGCGGCGGACGAGAGCCGCGCCGGAGACGCCACCGCGACGCGCTCTGCCGCGGACGCCACGATCCACTCGATCAGATCCCGGTAGGGCCGGCCCACCGCGCTCCAGATCATCGGCAGGTCCGAGTGGGTCGGGTGGAGCCCCGGCAGCGGGTTGATCTCGAGCACCTGGAGGGCCCCTGAGGCGTCCTCGCGCAGGTCGACGCGGCCCGCGTCGCGGCCGCCGATGCCGCGCCAAGCGGCCAGCGCCAGCGCCTCGCAGCGCGCGGCATCGGCCGACGGCGCGAGGTCGAAGCAGCAGAGCTCCTCGCAGCGCTCCTTGTTCAGGTAGGTGTAGGAGTGCGGCTCGGCGCCGGCGCCGAGCATCACCTCGAGCGTGCCCACGGCGACGGACGCCGCGCCCGTCCCGACGATCCCCACCGTGAACTCGCGACCCGGCAGGAACGGCTCCACGAGCGCGGGCTGGCGGAAGGTCGCGAGCACCTGCCGGCAGCGCCGCGCGAGCTCCGCGCGGGTCTCGACCCGCGAGCCGGCATCGATCCCCTTCGCCGTCCCCTCGGCCACCGGCTTCACGAAGAGGGGGAACGGGAGCTCGACCCGCAGGAGGTCGCCTTCGTGCTCCACCACCGCGAACTCGGTCGTCGGGAGCCCGAGGTCTCGGAGCACGCGCTTGGCCATCCCCTTGTGGAGCGTGACCGCGCACACGAGCGGATCCGAGAAGGTGTAGGGAATGGCGAAGGCCTCGAGCAGCGCCGGCACCTCGCTCTCGCGCCCGAAGCCGCGCACGCCCTCGGCCGTGTTGAAGACGAGGTCGAAGCGCGAGCCGTCGAGGAGCCGACGCATCAGCGCGCGCAAATGGCCGACGCGCTCGATCGCGTGGCCGAGCTCGCGCAGGGCCGACTCGATCGCGTCGATCGTCCCGGTCTGGTCGAACTCCGCCGTCTCCTCGTCGCCGAAGCCGGCCGCCAGGTACTCGTCGCGCAGGTCGTAGCAGAGCGCGATCCTCATCGCGGCACCCGATCGGGGTGGCACGGCGACTCCCCCGCGCCCCGCTCTGGCGGCGCGGATGGATCGGCCTGGCTGGATCGACGCTCGGCTTCGATGGAGTGAAGGAGTCGGCCCGCGCCGTCTCGCGGACTCGGATCGGGCTCGGAGCAGATGGCCACCCAGTGGCCCTCCCGTCGCAGCTCCTGGCGCCGGCGACCGTCGCCTCACCCCCCCTGGAGCGGGCGCCGCGCGTCGCGACGCGGATTGCGCCGAAAGATACGGTCTCCTCCATCCTGTCAAGACCCCCGACCCGCATTTTTCTCCGCGGCTCGACCGAGCGGGCGCTACTCTGCCCCCGCAGCGCCCCGGTCCCGCCGGGCTCCGGCGTGCTCGATCTCCTGCGCGGACTCCTCGATCTGTGGCTGCCGCCCACCTGCCCCGCCTGCGAGGGTGCGCCGGGCGCCGGACCCGGCGGCTTCTGTCGCGCCTGCCTCGGCGCGCTCTTGCGGGCCCCTGAGGCGCTCTCCGCGCCGCGCGGGCTCGACGCGCTCGTCGCGGCCGCCGAGTTCCGGATGCCGGTCGAGCGGTGGATCCGCCGCTTCAAGTACCCGCGCCCGGGGCTCGCGGGGCTCGACCCGAAGGCCGGCGCGATCGTCCGCGCGCTCGCGCGGGAGGCCGGGGCGCGCGCCCCGGGGCCACCGCCGGACCTCGTCGTCCCGGTTCCGCTGCACCCGGGCCGGCTGCGCGCGCGTGGCTTCAACCCGGCCTGCGAGGTCGCCCGCGCGATCGCCGGCCCGGCGCGGCTGCCCCTCGCGCCGCGCGCCCTGGAGCGCATCCGCGATACGCCGTCTCAGACCGGGCTCGAGCGCGCCGCCCGGCGGCGCAACGTGCGCGGCGCCTTCCGCGCCCGGCATCCGGTCCCGCGGCGGATCTGGCTCGTCGACGACGTCGTCACGACGGGCAGCACGCTCGACGAGGCGGCGCGGGCGCTGCGCCGGGCCGGCGCCCGCCGGGTGGTGGGCGTGTGCGTGGCGCGGACGCCATAGCCCGCCCGCTGGACTCCGCTCTAGCCCGGGCGGGCGCGCGCGGCCGCGACGGTCTCGGCGATCGCCTGGCGCAGGCGCTCGGGATCGACAGGCTTCTTGAAGACCACGCCGTCGAGCCCCTCGAGCCGGCTGCGCTTGATGATGTGGTCCTTGTCGTAGTGGAAGGCGGTCATCATCAGGACCGGGAGCCCCGGGTGGCGGTCGCGGACGGCGCGGTAGAGCTCGTGGCCGTCCATGCGCGGCATCACGACGTCGGTGAGGACGAGGTCGAAGGCGCCCTTGCCGAGCTTCTCGAGGCCCTCGGCCCCGTCCTGAGCCGTCTCGACCGCGCAGCCGTCGGCCTCCAGGATCTCCTCCAGCGAGTGGCAGATCCCGAGGTCGTCGTCGACCACCAGGATCCGGATCCCGCGCAGGCGCGGGTCGCCGGAGGGCGCCCGGCGCTGGCGCAGGTCGATCATGCGCGAAGGGCCCACGTAGGAGATCGTCTCGTAGTGGTCGGACTGCGCCATCCGGGCCAGGCGCTCGAGGACCTCCGAGATCCGGGAGATCTCGCGCCGGATCGCGTAGAGGCGCTCGGTCTCGACGGAGCTGTCGCGGTCGCCCGCGAGCGCGTCGATCTCGCGCTCGACGAGCTCCACCTGGTTCAGGATCACGGCGAGCGGGTTGTTGATCTCGTGCGAGAGCCCGATCGCCACCTCGCCGAGCGTCGCGAGCTGGTCCTTGCGCCGGATCTCGCGCAGGTCCTTCGCGAAGCCGATCGTCCCGTCCTCGCGGCCGGCCTCGTCGCGGATGATGGTCCCGGAGATCGCGACGGGGATCCGCTCTCCGGTCTTCGAGAGGAAGGTCGTCTCGAAGTTGTCGACGACGCCGGGGCCGCCGTGGTCGGGATCGCGCATCGCGGCCATCACCCGCTTCGCCTCGGCGAGGTCCGGGTAGAGGCTCCCCACGGACTTGCCCAGGATCTCCTCCGGCGCGTAGCCGAGGCTGCGCGAGGCGCCGTCGTTGTAGTAGACGACGTTCCCCCTGCGGTCGGTGGCGACGACGCTGTCCGTGGATCTCGCCACCAGGCGCTCGAGGCGATGGGAGAGGGGCATTGCGGGCTACTCGATCCCGCGGGCGGCGAGCCAGCGCTCCGCGTCGATCGCCGCCATGCAGCCCGTGCCCGCCGCCGTCACGGCCTGGCGGTAGGTCGGGTCCATCGCGTCGCCGCAGGCGAAGACACCCTCGACGGAGGTGCGCGTCCCCCCCGACTCGACCTTGACGTAGCCGACGGGGTCGAGCTCGAGCTGCCCCCGAACCAGATCGGTGTTGGGCTTGTGGCCGATCGCGACGAAGACCGCCTCGACGGCGAGCTCAAGCAAAGCGCCGGTCTCGACGTCGCGCAGGCGCACCCCGGTCACGAACTCCGACCCCAGCACCTCGTCCACCTGCGAGTTCCAGGCGAAACGGATCTTCGGGTGGTTGCGCGCGCGCTCCTGCATGATCTTCGAGGCACGCAGCTCGGCGCGGCGGTGGATCAGCGTCACCTCGGACGCGAAGCGCGTGAGGAAGAGCGCCTCCTCCATGGCGGTGTCGCCGCCGCCGACCACGGCCATCGCCTTGCCGCGGAAGAGCGCCCCGTCGCAGGTGGCGCAGGCCGAGACGCCCTTGTTCTGGAGGCGCGTCTCGGACTCGAGGCCGAGCCAGCGCGCCGAGGCGCCGAGAGCCAGCACCAGCGCGTCGGCCGTGAAGCCGCGCTCGGTCGTGCGCACGCGGAAGGGGCGCCGCGAGAGGTCGATCGCGGTGGCGTCCTCCAGGAAGACGGCGGCGCCGAAGCGCTCGGCCTGGGCCCGGAAGCGCTCCATCAGCTCCGGGCCGGTCACGGATTGCGGGAAGCCCGGGTAGTTCTCGACGTCGGTCGTGAGCATCAGCTGGCCGCCGATCTGGAGCCCGGCGACCACGGCCGGCGCGAGCTCCGCCCGCGCGCTGTAGAGCGCGGCGGTGAAGCCGGCCGGCCCACCCCCGACGATCACGAGCTTGCGGTGCTCGCTGGCTGCCCCGCCCGCGGGGCGGCCGAGCAGCGCGTCGAGGTGCCCGGTGTCCTCGAGCGCCGCGAGCTCGTCGAAACCGCCCACGTGCCGGTCGCCGATCCAGATCTGCGGCACCGTGCGCTGCCCGCTCCTCGCGATCATCTCGTCGAGCGCGGCGTCGGACGCCTCCACGTCGATCTCGCTCCAGCTCTGCCCCTTCGCGGCCAGCAGCCGCTTCGCCCGGTCGCAGTACGGGCACCACGCCTTCGAATACATCACGATCTCGGGCATGCGACGGGGCCTCCGGAAGCACAGAGGGTACCGGGTGGAAGACCCCGGAACCAGACGCAACGTCGTCACAACGGTTCCGTGATCGGAATATCCTCCCACATGAGCTGGAGGAAGGTGCCGATGAAGAAGGAGAGGAAGCTCATGAACGCGACGGCGGCGGGAAAGACCAGGAAGGGCGCGATCCCGACGATCTCCGGGAGCTGCCCGACGAGCGGCGGCAGCGTCGTGCGCAGCACCGCGACGTCCGTGACCCCCTCCCCCCAGTTGCGCCCGGCCATGAAGGGGCCGAGGAGCCCCGTGATCACCAGGCCGATCGAGAAGGCCTGGAGCACCCCGAGCACGAAGATCTGGCGCGCGCGCGCGAAGGCCACGTCGGGATCGCCGAGCCGCCGCTGCACCTCGATGTAGAGGTAGAGCAGCGTCGCCATGCCGAGCAGCAGGGAGACGCTCACCACGACCCCGACCGAGCGGGCGGTGAGCGCCCAGACCTCGTCGATGAAGAAGATCGGGAGGTACCCCACGATGATGCCGGCGAAGATGCGCGGCACGGAGGCACGGAAGACGGTGAGGTTGCGCCGCCAGCAGAAGCGGTAGAGCAGGAACCAGAGCGCGAGCGCGTCCATCAGCGCGAGCTCCGCCGAGCAGAGCGCGTCGAAGACGCGCGGCGCTCGCTCGTAGGCGAAGGCGGCGCCGGCCAGCGGCGCGAGCAGCATGCCGAGCACCACGAGGTAGCTGCGCGTGCCGTGCCGCGAGAGCACGCCCCGCGCCTCGGGCTCGCCGCGCGCCATCCGGTCGGCGTGGTGGATCACCGCCGCGGCGTGATGCACGTCGTACTGGCGCAGGAACCAGGCCTCGAGCTTGCCGAGCACGCGCAGGCAGTCGCGGTCGCCGCGCCGGCGGAGGAAGGGCGAGAGGTCGCTCGCGGTGTCCACCTTCCCGGTCCGCGCGGAGGCCGCGATCGCGCGCAGGACCTCGGTCTCCCGGTCGGCGAAGGGCGAATCCTCCGCCTCGAAGGCGAGGTTCTCCTCGACCAGGCAGACGTCCTCGAGCCAGCGGTGGAAGGCGCGCTGCGAGAGCCGCACGAGGCTGCGGTTCACGGCGGCGGCGTCGCCGCCCTCGAGGGTGTGGAAGAAGCCGGCCTCGGAGAGGTCGTCGGCGGGGTCCACCGGGTCCATCTCGCCCGCGATCCACGCCTCGAGGTAGGCCGGCTCGACGCGCCGGCGCAGCAGGGCGAAGAGCGAGCGGAAGGCGAGCTTGCGCAGGTGCATGCCCGCGACGCGGATCCCGGGCCCCTCCTCCTCGCCCCGGTCCGCGACGAAGCGCGCGAGGATCTGGGCCAGCAGCGCCATCTCCTCGTAGACCTGATCCATGGCGCGCGGGAGGAGCCGCCCCTCCGCCTCGAGCCGGTCGAGCACCCGTTCCAGGTAGCGGGGGATCCCGAGCACGAGGCGCGCGAGCAGCACCTCGGCGTCGCGGCGCCGCGCGCGGGGCGAGAGCAGCCGCGGCTTGCGCGCGAGGTCGTCGAGCTGGAGGTAGAGCTCCGCCGGATCGTGCCGATCCGGCTGGAAGGAGAAAGTCTCCGGGAAGATGCGGACGAACCCCTCGCCCGCGTCGCGCTCGAAGCGCACCTCCCGGGCGTGGAAGGCGTAGGTGAAGCGGAACGCCACGCGCAGGCGCTCGATCCGCAGCTCCAGGCGGTCGAGTCCCGGGAGCGCGCGGACCGGGCCGTGCGCGGGCTCAGAGGACGCGTTGCTTTGGATTGTCGCCCGACTCGTAGTACTCCTCCACACGACGGGCGAGCTCCCGGACGCGCTCGGGCACCTCGTCGGCGAGCGGCCAGCGCGCCATCGCGACCCGCATGCGATCCTGGAGCAGCTGCGCGTCGGGGTAGTCCTCGCCGGCCAGGGCGTCGTCCACGTCGAGCCAGTTCTCGAGCGCGGTCCGCGCCCGGGAGACCCGCTCCCCGAGCTCCGTGATCCCGGGCGAGTCGACCCGCGAGCGCCCGAGCTCCTCGCCGAGGGCCCGCAGCTGCTCGCGGGCGCCCTCGAGGCGCGGCCGGAGCTCGCCGCCATCGCCCCCCACGACGTCGTTCACCGCGTCGATGAAGCGCCGCTGCATCGGCTCGTGCGAGATCTCGCGCAGGAAGATCACGCGGCCGAAGCCGCGGCCCACCTCGTCGTCCAGGGTCTTCACGGAAACGCGCAGCCGCTGCGCGCAGCCGCCCACGCGGACCTCCACGTCCTCGGAAAGCGGTCCAGCGCCGGTCGCGATCCGCCAGGCCGCCCCCCCCACGTGCTCGAGGCCGTGGCGCCGCAGCACCTCGCCGAGGGGGTTTCCGCGAGCCTCGCCCTCGAGCGCGAGGTAGTCGCGCGCCGGCCGGTTCGCCGCGCGCACCACTCCGGCCGCGTCGAGCGCGATCGCCCCCACGTCGAGCTCGTCCATCACGGCCTCGAGGAAGACGTTCGCCTGCTGGAGGTGGGCGAGCAGCCGCTCGTTCTCGACCGTGAGCCGGTAGCGCTCCACCGCCTGCTTCATCAGCTGCTTCAGGTGGTCGGGCTCCCACGGCTTGGTGATGTAGGCGTAGACGTGGCCGTCGTTGATCGCCTCGAGGATCGCCTCGAGGTCCGCGAAGCCCGTGAGAATCATGCGGACGGTGTTCGGGTGGCGTCGGCAGACCTCCGCGAGGAGCTCGACGCCGCTCATGTTCGGCATGCGCTGGTCGGTCAACACCACCGCGATGGGGGACTTCTCGTCGAGGATCTGGAGCGCCCGGCGCGCGTCGCTCGAGGTGAGGACCTCGTACTCCCCCTCGAAGGTGAAGGTCATCGTCTCGAGGATCGCCTCCTCGTCGTCGACGACCAGGATCCGGGGCAGGCGGGTCTCGGCCATCACCAGCCCAGGTAGGAGCCGGACTTCCTCTTGGTGGCCTCCTTGGCCTTGCGCTCCTCGATCTCGGCGCGGATGCGCTGGCGATCGGCGTCGAGGCGCTGGCGGAGGCGCTGGCTCCCGGGCGACGCCCACGGGCGCTGCTCGGCCGCGTCGCGCCGGTCGCGGAACCTGCGGAAGCCCCAGAGCTCGTGCTTGAACTCCTCCTCGATGAACTTGACCATGAGCGCGTCGTCGAGGAAGCCGAGGCCGGGGACCTCGTCCGGGATCAGGTCCTCCGGATTCGTGAAGTAGGCGAGGGCGGCGAGCACCTCGGTCCGCACCCTCTGCGGGGCGGCGTAGGCCTCGTCCCGGATCAGGTCGGTCAGGTCGGCGAGCACCCCGATCGCGTCGATCACGAACTGGGGCGTCTTCTTCGAGGCGCGCACCCGCTTCACGACGTCGCGCGCGGCCTGGATGATCGCCCCGGCGTCCTGCTCCGCCGCGTTCTTCTTCGCCTTCCGGTAGAGGCTGCGGAAGTAGTCCGCGTCCGACTCGTCGAGCTGGAAGGTCACCTTGAAGCTGGACATGCGCGCCTCCCGGACTCGCATGGGGAGTCCCCGGAGGGAGCGAGGGTATCAGTACCGCGCGTACTGGATCAAGCGATCCACGGATCGTCCCCACTCACCCTCCCAGCGATCGAGCACGACCTGACCCGGGCTCGCACCCATCGCGAGCTGCTCGAAGACGGGGTCGAGGAAGGGAGCCTCGTCCGGGTCGCGGCGGCCCGCGTGTCCGATCCGCCGCAGCCCCTGGCGGGCGATCTCCGCGAGGGCCTGCGCGAGCTCGATCACGGGGCGCCCGGCGTAGCGCGCCGCAAGTCCGCGGCGGGCCACGTCGACCCGGGCCGCCTCGCGCTCCTCGTGGCTGGCGGCCGCCGCAAGCTCGAACGCGGCCTCGCGCGCCTGCGCGTCGTAGAGGATTCCCTTCCAGAGCGCCGGAAGCGAGCAGGTGAGGCCCGGCGGCACCGCGTCGGCGCCGCGCACCTCGATCACGTGCTTGAGGCGCACCTCCGGGAAGAGCGTGGTCAGGTGGCGATCGAAGTCGGCGAAGCTCGCGCGCTCTCCGGCCCACCCCTCGCGCAGGAAGCGCCGGAAGGTCATCCCCCCGGCCGGGTGATAGCTGCCCTGGCGCACCGCGAAGAACATCGGGACGTCGAGCGCCCACTCGATGTAGCGGCGATAGCCGAAGCCCGGCTCGAAGGCGAAGGGCAGGAGGCCCGTGCGGTCCGGATCCGTATGCTGCCAGATGTGGAGGCGGCGCGAGACGAAGCCGTTGGCCTTGCCCTCGGAGAGGCTCGAGTTGGCGTAGATGGCCGAGACGATGGGCGAGACCGCGAGCGCGGTGCGCAGCTTCGCGACCATGTCGGACTCGTCGGAGAAGTCGTAGTTCGCCTGGACCGTCGCGGTAGCAGACATCATCTCGAGCGCGAGCGAACCGCGCGCCGGCAGATAGCCGCGCATGATGCGGTAGCGGCTCTTCGGCATGCTCGGGATCTCGGCCACGCCGTGCAGGGGGTGCATGCCGAGGCCCAGCCAGACGACGCCGAGCGGCTCGCAGACCCGCTTCATGGTCGCGAGGTGGGACTGGAACTCGGAGCAGGTCTCGTGGATGGTGCGCAACGGGGCGCCCGAGAGCTCGAGCTGCCCGCCCGGCTCGAGCGTGATGCTCGCGCGGTCCTTGCGCAGGGCGATCAGGTGCTCGCCTTCGTAGAGGCGTTGCCAGCCGTCCCCTTCGGCGACCGCCTCGAGGAGGGCCGCGATCCCGCGCTCGCCCTCGTAGGGCACGGGGCGCAGCTCCGGGGTCCAGAGCCCGATCTTCTCGTGCTCGGTCCCCACCCGCCAGCGCTCGGGCGGCTTTTCCGAGCGCCGCAGGAACTCCACGAGCTGATCGACCGACTCGATCGGCGATTCCAGCTCCTTCGAGGACTCGAGCTCTGAACTCAACGCTCGCTCCCGCGCGCACGCTGGGGTGACCGCCGCGCGACCTGGCTCAGGGCGTCGCGGCTTCTTCGAGGAAGCGCTCGAGGAAACCCACGAGGGCGGCCTCGATCTCCGCGGTACTGCCGATGGGGAAGCTCCGACACGGCCCCTCGGCCTTTCCCGCATGAAAGGGCCCGACGAGGGTCACCTCGCCGCGGGCCTTCACCGTCACGATGGCACGGTAGCGACCGCGCTCGAGGTCGAACTGCACCGCGCGCAGGTGCTTGTCGTCGACCCGGGTCTCGGAGACACTCGCGCGGAGCTGGGGGGCGCCGGCCCCGGCCGCCGCCCGCTGGAAACGATCCAGGCCCTCCGCCACCCGGTCGCGCAGCTTCTCGGCCACGGCGCGAACGCGGGCGAGGTCATCCCGATGCGGCGCCTCCCGGGCACCCAGCTCGCGACCCAGGGCCTCGAGGCGCCCCTCGAGGTCGGCAGGGGGGCTCTGCGTCATTGCCGAATGGTCGCACAGGACCGGGCGGTCCTGCTAGAAGCCCCCCCGGGCGTGCCCGGAGGAAGGCCCACCCCCGCACGCCACACACCCCGTGCCGCGGCTCGGGCCGCAAGCGCGCGAAGCGCGCGCGCAGCGAGCCGCAGGCGAGCGGAGTAAATGCGCCAGCAGCCCCTTAGAGCGCCTCGTTCGTCTCCACGAGCGGCGCCTTCGCGTCGAGCCGGGACAAGAGCACGTCCCGGGAGCCGGCGAAGGCCTCGCGAAGGGCGGGCGAGAGGGGCGTCCCGCCGGGGAAGCGCAGCCGCGCCGGGTCGACGAAGCGGCCGTCCTTGGACATGCGGAAGCACACGTGGGGACCGGTGGCGAGGCCCGTGTGACCCACGTACCCGATCACCTGCTTCTGGCGGATGCGGTGCCCCTCCGCCATCCCTCCCGCGAACCGGGAGAGGTGACCGTAGTAGGAGACGTAGCCGTCGGCGTGGCGGATCTTCACCAAGTTGCCGAAGCCGCCGGCCCGGCCGCGGTGGATGACCGTCCCGTCCGCGACCGCCCAGATCGGGGTCCCTTCGGGCGCCGCGTAGTCGATCCCGTGGTGCGGGCGCCAGATGCGCAGGATCGGGTGCAGGCGCGAGTTCGAGAAGGCCGAGGCGATCCGGCTGTGGCGCACCGGAGCCATCAGGAAGTTCCGCTCCACGGAGCTGCCATCGGGGCGGTAGTAGCCCGCGCGCCCCTGCCCGGACTCGAAGTAGACCGCGGCGTGGTCGCCCGCGGCGCCGACATAGCGCGCCGCGAGGATCCGCCCGGGCCCGACGTAGGCGTCCCTTCCCTTCGAGTCGCTGCGGTACCGGCGCTCGTAGAGCACGCGGAACTCGTCCCCGAAGCGGACCGAGCGGGTGAAGTCGATGTCCCAGGCAAAGATGTCGGCGAGATCGACCGCGAGCTGCGCGCTCTCACCGAGACCCATCACGGCCTCGTGCAGGTTCGAGCTCACGAGGCCGGCGATCCGCGCCACCTCCATCCGCGTCGGCGGATCCTCGCGGCGCGACATGAAGGCCTCGCCCTGGGGAGAGACGGTGTAGCTCTCGACCGGCGAGGTCTCGTAGCGGAACTCGACCAGCGCGCCCGCGGAGTCGAGCGAGAGCCGGTAGCCGTGACCCGGCCGGGCCTTGCGGAAGTCGTAGAGCTTGCCCATGGCCCGGATGACGCCGTACACCACGTCGTTCGAGACGCCGTTGTGGCGCAGCGCCTGGCTCAGGGTCTCGCCGCGCGCGAGCGTTCCCTCGAAGACGCGGAGCGAGCGCTCCTCGGAAGGCGTATCGGTGGCGACGTCGAGAACGAAGCTCGGCTCCGCCTCCGGCTCGACGATCAGGAGCTCCGCGCCGACCGGCCCCATCTCGACGTTGCCGTTGCGGACGAGCGCGTGTTCTCGAGAAGTCGCGTCCTCGCGCTGCACGATCGCGAACGACCCCGCGCAGACGACGACGAACGCGACCACGAGCGCGACCAACGTGAGATCGTGTCTCAGGATCCCCAGGAGCGTCCGGGTCCACTCTCGCTGCTGACTCATCGCACCTCCGGGTCGGAAGTGGGGCGGGGTATAGTTAGCCTTCGGCACGCTCCTCCGCACGGTAAACACCCTTGGATCCCAAGAGATCGAGCGCCGTGGCGCTCGCGTTTTCGGGTGGTTTAAACCACGCATCCAGATCCACCGCCTCGGGACTGCCTCATCCCTTACCTTGGAGGAAGTGGCTCATCAGAGGCGTAATGTGTGGAATGACACCCTCCTTCGCCTTCGCGTTCGGGGTCCTCGCGTGCGCAGGCGCGGCGCAGAAGGGCACGGAGCCCGGCGCCAGCGCGGCGAGTCCCGGGATCGGAGAGCAGGGCGCCCTCATCCTCGCCCGAGCGATCCGATTCCGTACGGTGAATCCCCCCGGCGACGAGGCCCCGCTCGCCGCCTACCTCGCCGGCGTCCTCGAGACGGCCGGGATCGAAGCCCGCGTGATCCCGACACCGAGCGGCGACTCGAAGCTCGGTCGCGCCGCCGTCTGGGCCCGGCTCCGCGGGGCGGGGCGACGGCCCCCGATCGTGCTGCTCTCGCACCTCGACGTGGTCCCGGCGAGCCCGGACGAGGGATGGGACGCGGATCCATTCGCCGGGGTGCGCCGCGACGGCGAGGTGCTCGGGCGCGGCGCGCTCGACGCGAAGGGCGTCGCCGTGGTGCACCTGCTCGCGCTCTCCGAGCTGGCCCGGCGCCGGGCGCGGCTCGCGCGCGACGTGGTCCTGCTCGCGACCCCCGACGAGGAGACGGGAGGGCACGACGGCGCCGGCTGGATCGTGAAGGAGAGGCCCGAGCTGCTCCTCGGGGCCGAGTTCCTCCTCACCGAAGGCGGGGGAATCCACGTCGACCCCGCCGGCGGACCCGACGCCTGGCAGGTCGCCGTGAGCGAGAAGAGCCCGTGCTGGCTGCGCGTCGCCACCCAGGGGCGCTCCGGCCACTCCTCGGTGCCCGATCCGGACGCGGCCGTGCCCCGGCTGCTGACCGCTCTCGACCGGATCCGCCAGCGGGAGACGCCGCTCCACGTGGTGCCCGAGGTGGCGCGGATGTTCCGCGTCCTGGCCCCGCTGGCCCCCCCGGAGGATGCGGCCGGCTTCTCGAATCTCGCCGACGCGCTCGCGTTCGACGCCGGCTTCCGCCGGCGCTTCCTCGCGCAGCCGGCGTATGCGGCGCTGGTGCGCGACACGGTCGCGATCACGGTGCTCCGGGGGGGGGCGCGAACCAACGTGGTCCCCGCGGAGGCCTCGGCGCACCTCGACGCGCGCCTGCTGCCCGGTCGGCTCTGCGAGGAGCTCTCCCGAGAGCTCGCGGACATCGCCGCCGACACCGGGGCGGAGCTGCAGACGCTGCTCTCGTTCTCGTCGGCGGGCTCGCCCGTCGAGACGCCGCTCTATCGCGCGATCGTGGCCACCGCGCGGGCGCGCGACCCGCGCGCCGTCGTGGTACCGCGGGTGCTCGCCGGCTTCACCGACGCCCACTACTTCCGCGAGCTCGGGATCACGGCCTACGGCTTCGTCCCACGCTGGCAGCGCCGCGGGGAGCAGCGCGGCGTCCACGGCCCGAACGAGCGGATCTCGGTGGAGAACCTGGAGCGCGGCGTCGAGACCCTCGTCGCCATCCTCGAGCAGCTCGACCGCTAGGAGGGCTGCTATCGCGCTAGGAGGGCTGCTATCGCACTGACTCCGCTCGCCTCCGGCTCGCTGCGCGCGCGCTTGGCGCGCTTGCGGCCCGAGCCGCGGCACGGGGGTCGGGGCCTTCGGGGTGGGCCTACCTCCGGGGCGATCACTCCCCGCGCAGCTCCTGGATCGCCCGGTGCAGGGTCTCGAAGAGGGGCTCGATCTCCTCGAGCTCGAGGCAGGAGAAGGCGACCCGGAGGTCCGTCGGACTGGTCGCGACGAGGCCGATCCCGTAGCGCTCGAGCAGGTGGACCCGCACGCGCTCGGCGTCGACCCCCTTCGCGGCGAGGCACATGAAGTAGCCGCTGTTGAAGGGGTAGACCTCCCAGCTCTCGCGGAAGCGCGGCGCCATGGCGACGGCGTAGACCCGCTCCGCCCGCGCGCGCAGGATCTCGCGCTTCTGCTTGCGCTCCTCCGCGACCGACGAAGAGGCGAGGGCGTTCTCGACCAGCGTCTGCGAGAGCTGCGAGACGTTCGAGATTCCGCTGCGGATCGCGCCGCGGACCTTCGCGTCGAGGACCTCCGCCACCTCCCCCGCGCTCTCGGCGCGTCCCGGCCCGAAGGTGATGAAGCCGCAGCGCAACCCCCAGGCGAAGAGCTCCTTCGTCGCCCCGTCGAGCTTGACGGCGAAGAGGTTGGGGTGGCGGCCGACGAGGTGGCCGAAGAGCGACTCGGTCATCGATTCGCCGCCCAGGTGGTAGAAGAGCCCGAAGTAGGCGTCGTCGAGGATCGCTACCACCCTCGTCCCGCGCGCCGCCGCGCCCCGCAGCGCGCGGGCGATCGCCTCGCCTTCGGTCGGAGTCGGGACGTAGCCGGTCGGGTTGTTCGGGAAGTTCAGCAGCACGAGCAGCTTCTCGCGGCGCGCCCCCTCCTCGGCGAGGGCCCGCGCGAGCCCGTCGACGTTGAAGCCGCGCCCCGAGTAGAAGGGAAAGGTCGCGAGGCTGGCGCCGAGGCGCACCTCGTAGGTGAGCCGGTAGTTGCCCCAGATCTTGTCGGGCAGGACCAGGCAGTCGCCCGGGTCGACGAAGAGGTCTCCCGCGAGGAAGAGCCCGTGGGTGATCGCGCTCGTCACGACGGGGAGGCCGAAGCACCTGCCCTGGAGCGAAGGATTCTCGGCGAGGAGCTTCTCGCGCCAGCGCTCGCGCAGCCCCGCCCTCCCGCCGGGCGAGGCGTAGTCGAAGGCGTCGGCCGCCTGGATGCCGACGAGCGAGCGCGCGATCGAGGCCAGGTGCATCGGCTCCCCGGCCTCGGTCGCGATCCCGAGGGTCGCGTTCGAGCGGTGCGCCTTCTGCCGGGCCTCGGCGCTCTGCGTGAGGATGCCCTTCGGGTAGTAGAGCCGGCGCCCGAGCGCCGAGAGCATCGCGAGCACCTCGGGCGCCGCGGCCTCGAGCCGGGCGTTGAGCCCGGCTGCGAGGGGGTGGAGGGCCTGCGGCGGGCCGGTCGGCGGGGTGCTCATGGGCGGATCCGGTCTCGGCGGTGTGGGAGGGCGACCCGCCTCGAATCTACAGTCGGCGCTGGAGCACGTCCACGAAGCCCTCGTAGCCGAGCGCCCGCCAGAAGGCCTGGCCCTCGGGGTTGCGCACGGCGACCCGGACCTCGAGCCGCGCGGCGCCCTGCGCCTGCGCCCAGCCACCCGCCGCGAGGGCCAGCGCCCGCCCGATCCCCTCGCGCCGGCGCTCGGCCCGCACGCCGAGATCGACGATCTCCGCGCGCGCCCTCTCGGCGAGCTCCCTCGGCGCGCGCGCGAGGCGCACCGTGCAGAAGCCGGCGAGCGCGCCGTCCGCCTCGCTGACGAAGACGGCGCACCCGGGGTCGCGAAGCTCCCGGGCCAGCGCGCCCGGCAGCCGGGCCGCGAAGTCCGGGCGCACCGCGAAGGCGGGGTCGACCGCCGCGTGGTGCGCGACCAGCTCCGAAAAGAGCGCCGCCAGCGCGTCGAGGTCGCGCGCCTCGGCGCGCCTCGGCACGGCACCCGAGGGATTCACCGATCGGCTGCGGGAGCCGGGGAGGGCGCCGAGCCGCGCTCCTTCTTCACCGCCTCGACGAGCCGGCGCCGTACGTCCTCCGGGGCTTCTCCCTGCCCGAGGAGCCGGAGCGCCTGCTCGACCAGGCGGCCCATCTCCTCCTCGTCCAGCTCGATGCCCGCCCGCGCGAGCTCGCCGCGCACGGGCTCGATCGCCCGGCGCGCCTCCTCGGAGCTCAGCATGCCGCGCGCGAAGGCCTGGCGCTGGAGCTCGGACTGCGTCTTCTTCGCGAGCTCCTTGCGCGCCCCGGTCCGGCGCATCTGGAAGGTCCCGCGGCGCGTCCCGTCGCGGTCGTAGCTCCCGACGAGCAGGTCGCCGTCCTCGAGGACCCGCTCGGTGCGCAGCACCGTCTTCCCTTCCAGGCTCTCGGCGCTCTCCGAGGCGAGCAGGTCGAGCTGCTCGAAGACGGGAAGGTTCTCCGCGTCCGCGATGCTCCAGCTCTCCTGGTAGGTGATCACCGAGACCGAGGTCGGGCCTGCGCGCAGCTCGGAGCTCCAGGCGTCGCCGTCGCGCCGGAGGCTCTTCGCCTGGGCGCCGCGGTCGTTCGCGGCCAGGCCCGCGCGGAGGTTGGCGAGCTGCTCGGGGCTCGGCTCCCAGTGGTGCAGCACGCGGGCGTACTGACCGCTCCCGGCGCGCCGCTCGAAGCGACCCGTCTCGTCGTCGAAGATCACGATCGGGAACTCCGTCCAGCGCAGGCGGCTCCCGGAGGGCTCGAAGACCCAGAGGCGGTCCTCCCAACGCTCCGCCTCGGGGTTCGCGGCGCCCGCGTCTCGGTAGTGGACGAGCACGTGCCAGCTGCCCGCGAGCTCCACCTCGGCCAACGCGGTCGCAGGCCCGAGGCCGACGAGCAGCGCCGCCGCGAGCGCGCTCAAATCCGGCGCGAGACGTCGGGGAAGCTGCGCCATACCGTTACGCCGCAGAAGTGGGAACCCTCGGTGCAGCGCGGCCTTGCCAGGCCCGTGCGCACGAAGCAGGGGGGGCCGACGTGCCGGACGAGCTCCGGGTGGACGGCGCGCACCTGCTCGATCTCCTCCATCGAGGCTTCGAAGATCTCGCGCTGCGCGTTGAAGCAGGTCCGCATCGTCCACTTGTGGAGGAGGTCCTGCAGCGACCCCGACTCCTCGAAGCGCACGGCCACCGCGTTCGGGAGGACGTAGAGCGCGAGCGCAGGCGGGGCGCCGAGCGCGAGCAGGCGCGCCCGTGCGTCCCAAGCGGCCTCCACGGCCTCCCGGAAGATCGCGCGGCAGCCCGGGTCCTCGCCGACCAGACCGGGCTCGATCACGTCGGCGTGCGCGGGCACCGTGCGCGACAGCAGCGGGCGCGACCCGGGGACCGTTCGGTGGCGCTGGTCCTGCGAGTCGGCCGTGTGGGAGAGCTTCTTGCGGAACGTATAGTGAGCGTGGGCGAGCGCGCGCATCAGCGGGGAGTGGCTCGAGAGGTTCAGCGTCTCGAGCAGGTAGGGGTTGCGCGCCGGATCGAGCGCCAGCGCGAGCGCCGACTCGTCGTCGAGGTCGACGCGGCCGAGGACGTGGCGGATGGCCTCCGCCACCACCGCCGGCGAGCGCACACCGTGGTCGACGAGCCGCGAGCGGCGGCCGTCGAGCGACTTGTCGAAGGATTCGAGCGCGGCCGCGTCCCCGAGCCCGGGCGGCGCGAAGCGCGTCTCGGGCAGGTCCTCCTCAGGGATCGCCGGCGAGCCGACGCGCCGGAGGAAATCAGGATCGACGCGCTCGACCTCGGCCAGCATGCGCCCCACCACGTCCACGGCCTCGCGCGGCGCGTCGCAGGCATGCGCCATCCGGCGCAGGCGGTGCAGCACGATGCCCGAGACCGTGTAGACCATCGCCGTGTGGCAGGCGATCGGGATCGCGTAGCGCGCCGTCTCGATCGCCTTCTTCTCGGCCTCGCGCGCCACGCTCCGGCCGAAGGCCACGGACTGCCGCCGGTCCAGGCGCCAGAGCTCCGCGAGGATCGCCTTCGTCCTCGGCTCGAGCCGGCGCGTCAGCTCCCGGTAGGCCGACCAGGCGCGTTCGATCGCCTCCGCGTAGACCGAGCGCGCTTCGCCCTGGAGCGCCGGCGGCACGTGGGCCGCCACCTCGTCGAGGCGGACGTAGCGCTGGCTCTGCTGCTCGGTGTTGTAGTAGGGGAAGGCGTGCAGGAAGCACCAGACGAGCTGGCGCGAGATCCCCGAGAGGGCGAACTCGAAGGTGGCGTGCTGGAAGACGGTGTGGTGGCCGCCATCGAAGGTGAGCGGGCCGATCCGCTCGCGCTGGCCCGGGGTGACCTCGTCCGGATCGACGACACGCGGCGAATAGCAGGTGCGCGCCGCGGAGATGGCGCCGTCGTACGGGCGATCGAACCAGTTGCGCAGGCGCACCTGCGGGCCATGATCGAGCACGGCCACCCGTCCCCTCCCCCGAAGCGCGATCCAGGAAATCTCGCAAACGTTTCCCCCGCGATCAACTCGCGGCGCTGTGAAAGAAATTTCCCAGTTACCCCGGCGCAGCGCTTCGGCCCGCGGCCGTGCGGCCAGAGCCCGCATCGCGCCCGAGG
The DNA here is from genome assembly GCA_964624475.1 of uncultured Spirochaetales bacterium. Lineage (GTDB taxonomy): Bacteria > Myxococcota_A > UBA9160 > UBA9160 > SMWR01 > CAZUYC01. Next base: position 35,691 of record CAZUYC010000117.1, read on the forward strand.
CCCGGTTGCCACGGGAATTCGGCTACTTGCCTTGGGGGATTGCGAGGCGCCTGCGCGCGGATCCCGTTGGCACGAGGATTGCCGGAAGCAACGCCGAGAACCGTGCACGCCCCCAGAACGGACCGACCCGCGATGCCTCCCCTCTGGATCATCCACCGCGACCCGCGTCAGCGCGCCGCCCTCGTGCGCCTGGCCGCCGCCACCGAGGCAGTCGTCGGCTCCCCCTCGGATCCGCGCTTCGACGCCGCAGCGCCGCCGAAGGTCGTGCTCCTCGGCCTCGCGGGCGACTTCGAGGCGGAGCTCGAGTTCGCGCGCCGCTCGCTGCGGAGGCTGCGCGAGAGCGCCTGGATCCTGCTGCTCGAGCCGAGGCTCGTCGAGGACGCGAGGCGGCTCTTCGACTCGATCCCCGCCCGCTTCGTGGGCTACCCGCCGGAGGCCTCGGTGCTCCGCGGGATGATCCGCGACGCCGAGCGCCCGCTGGCCCTGCCCCTGCCGCTCTCGGAGCGGGCGGGCCGCGCGGCGCTCGCGGCGCGCTTCTCGCGCTGGTTCGCCGACCTCGAGATCCCCGAGCTCCTCCGCGCCCTCGATCCCCGCCTCGCGGAGGTGCCGATCCTGGTACGCGGAGAGCCGGGTACCGGGCGGGGCACGCTGGCGCGCTACCTCCACGCCTTTGGAGGAACCTCCGAGGGCTCGCTGGTGCACCTGCCCTGCACCCCGGAGACGAGCTCTGCGGACCTGCTCGCGGCGATCGCCTTCGAGGCGCGGGTCCCGCGGGCCGAGCGGGCGTGCAGCCTCTGGCTCGAGGACGTCGACCGGCTCCCGCCGGAGGTCCAGCGCCGCCTCGAGGGATGGATCGACTACGGCCCGCCGCCCGGAAGCCTGCGCGCGGCGCGCCTGCGCTGGATCGGCACGGCGGACGAGCGCGAGGACGAGCGGCGGGGAATCGGGCCGGGTCTGCTGCGGGCGCTCGCCAGCCTCGCGATCCGCATCCCACCCCTGCGCGAGCGGCCCGACTTCCTGCCCAACCTCGCCAACAACATGGCGAGCTCTTGGTGCGTCGCGCGCGGTGAGCCGACGCGGCGCTTCGGCGAAGACGCGTTGGCGGTGCTGGAGGAGTACCCCTGGCCCGGCAACCTGCGGGAGCTCGAGGCCGTCGTGGCCCAGTCGCTGGCCAGCGGGGCCTCGAACCCGCTGGGCCCGGAGGATCTTCGCATCGAGGGCGCCCCGCTCGCGCCGCTCGAGGTCGGCGCGAGCGGGAGGCCCATCGCGGAGGTGCCCCGGGCGCCGGAGCCGAGCCGGCACGCCGAGCGGCCGGTCGAGCTCGAGGCGCACATCCTGGAGGAGATGGAGCCCGAGCCCCTCGCACTCTTCGAGGAGCCCGAGCCGGCCGTGCTCGTGGAGGAGCCTGAGCTGGCCGTGCTCGTGGAGGAGCCCGAGCGGGAGCCCGCCGCCTCCGCCCCGGCCGAGCCCGTCCCGCCGGAGCCCGCGCCGCCGCAGCCCGCCCCGGCCGCGCCGGTGTCCGACGCGACCCTGCGCAGGCTCGCCGACGCCGTCTCCCACGAGGTGCGCAACCCGCTGACCGCCATCCGCACCTTCGCCGAGCTTCTGCCGGAGCGCTACGGCGACGCGGAGTTCCGCACGCGCTTCGCGCGCCACGTGACCGACGGGGTGGAGCGCGTCGACCGCGTCGTGGACGCGCTCGCCCGCCTCGCCGGCCTCGGTCCGCCCGATCGCAAGCCGGTGGACCTCGGCGCGCTCCTCGAGGAGGCGCTCGACGCGAGGCGCCAGACGATCCGCGACCGCCACCTGCTCGTGCTGAAGGAGTTCGATCCCTCGCGCCCGAACGCGCTCTGCGACTCGGAGCAGATGCGCTTCGCCATCGAGGTCATGCTCGACCGGGCCCTCGAGATGCTGCCCGCGCGGGGCAATCTCTATCTGGCATCGCGGCGGCACCCAACGGGTCTGCGCGGCGGCCCCGCGGTGCGCGTGCTCCTGCGCCTCCAGACGCCGGGACGCTCGGCCGCTCCCGGCCAGGGGCTCTCTCCGGCGGAGAACTCGCTCGGCTTCGCGATCGCCGAGGCGGTGGCGCGGGCGCAGGGGGGGAGCGTCGCGATCGGAGGCAGCGATCCGGCGGAGACGGTGGTCCTGATGGATCTTCCGGCGGGCTCTGCCTAGGAAGCAGCTAGCGCATTTACTCCGCTCGCCTGCGGCTCGCTGCGCCCGCGCTTCGCGCGCTTGCGGCCCGAGCCGCGGCACGGGGAGGCCGGCCTGCGGGGGTAGGCCTTCCTTCGGAGGAGCGCCCAGCAAGGCCGCGCAGCGGCCGCGCAGCGAGCCGCAGGCGAGCGGAGTAAATGCGCTAGCTGCCAGAGGGCGAACGGGCCTTGGCGAAGGCCCGCAACCGGGGCCTATCCTCGCGCGCGATGGGGCGCGTCCTGGCGGTGGACGATGAGCCCGGGGTGCGCGAGTCGCTCCGGATGTGCCTGCGCGACGAGTGCGAGGTCGACCTCGCCGGAAGCGTCGACGAGGCGCTCGAGCGCCTGCGCGAGGACCCGCCCGACCTCGTGCTGCTCGACCTCGTGATGCCCGGGCGCAGCGGCTTCGAGCTGCTCGCCGAGATCAGCTCCCGGCCGGGCGCTCCGGCCGTCGTGGTGCTCACGGGAACCACCGCCCTCGCCACTGCCGTCGACGCCATGAAGCAGGGCGCCGCGGACTACCTGACCAAGCCCTTCGAGGTGGACACGCTGCGCATCAAGGTGCGCCAGCTCCTCGAGCGGCGCGCGCTCGAGCGCGAGGTCCTCGACCTGCGGGCCCAGGTGGAGAGCCGCGACCGATTGGGGGAGCTCCTCGGCCGCAGCGAGTCGATGCACGAGGTCTTCCGGACGATCCGCCGCGTGGCCGCGTCGCGCGTGTCGGTCCTGATCCGCGGCGAGAGCGGCACGGGCAAGGAGCTCGCGGCGCGCGCGATCCACGAGCTCGGTCCGCGGCGCGCGGGGCCCTTCGTCGCCGTGAACTGCGCCGGCATTCCCGACGCCCTGATCGAGAGCGAGCTCTTCGGCCACGAGCGGGGCGCCTTCACCGACGCTCGCGAGCGCAGGATCGGGCGCTTCGAGGCCGCCTCCGGCGGGACGCTCCTCCTCGACGAGATCGGCGAGCTCGCGGCGCCCGTCCAGGCGAAGCTGCTGCGCGCACTCCAGGAACGGCGCATCGACCGGGTCGGTGGCCAGGCGCCGGTGGAGATCGACGTGCGGGTCGTGGCGGCGACCCACCGCGACCTCGAGAAGGAGGTCGCGGCGGGGCGCTTCCGCGCCGACCTCTTCTATCGCATCCACGTGGTCGCGCTCGAGCTGCCTCCGCTCCGCGAGCGGCGCGAGGACGTCCGCCTGCTCGCGCTCCACTTCCTGGAGCGGGCGCGGGTCGAGGCCGGCCGCGGTCCGACGCGCATCGCGCCGCGCGCGCTCGCGGCCCTCGAGCGCTTCCCGTGGCCGGGCAACGTGCGCGAGCTCGCCAACGCGATCGAGCGGGCGGTCGCCCTGTCGGACCGCGATGTCCTCGAGATCGCGGACCTCCCCCCCGCGATCGCGCGCTCGGGACGCGTCGAGGAGCTGCGGGAAGAGGTGCGCAGCGGGGAGATCGGGATCGAGGCCGCGGCGGCCGACTTCGAGCGCGAGATCCTGCTCGAGACACTCGAGCGCTGCGGCTGGAACCAGACCCACGCGGCCGAGCAGCTCCGCGTCACGCGGCGGGCGCTCAAGCTCAAGATGGACCGCTACGGGATCGAGCCGCCGGGCTAGGAGGGGAGAACTTCGGGCTAGCGCATTGACTCCGCTCGCCTTCGGCTCGCTGCGCGCTTCGCTTGCTGCTTCGTTCCGTTCGGAACGGTCATGGATTAACCTAAATTTCAGATAGTTGAATGCTCGAGTTGCCGGAGGGCGTTCCGGGCGGAACGCCGAGGGGTGGCGCGGGGCGCGGCCGCCGCCTCGGTGGCTCCGCTCGAATCCAGAGTCACGACAGGGACTTGCGAGCGGAGAGGGCGCGGCGCGGGGGCGTGGCACGCGCCTTGCGATGAGGCCTCCCGAGCCTGCGAAGGAGGCCCCGATGAGCGACGGCGACCCCCGCCCGAGCGTGCTGATCGTCGACGACGAGCGCGGGCCCCGCGAGTCGCTGCGCATGATCCTCGAGCCGGCGCACCGCGTGCTCCAGTGCAGCCGCGGCGGCGAGGCGCTCGAGCTGCTCCGCACGCGCGCGGTCGACGTCGTGACGCTCGACCTGCACATGCCCGGGATGCGCGGCGAGGAGCTCCTGCGGGCGGTGCGCCGCGAGTTCCCGAGCGTCGAGGTCATCGTCATCACCGGCTGCGGCAGCGTCGAGAGCGCCGCCGAGGCGGTCCGCCAGGGGATCTGCGACTACCTCCAGAAGCCCTTCGATGTCATCCAGGTGACGGCGGCGGTGGCGCGGGCGCTCGAGCGCCGGACGGCGCGGTCGCGCCTCGCCCGCTTCCTCGAGGAGCTCGGACACGTCGTCGGTCGCGATCGCGAGGCGCAGGCCGTCCTCGACGACGTCCACGCGAGCCAGCGCCTGCGCGCCCGGCTCGGCGAGGTCTTCGAGGCCCGCGGCGGCCGCGACGCGCGCGCGGCGAGCGCGGCGCGCAGCTTCGAGTTCCTCGAGGTCCTCGCCGAGACGATCGAGACCAAGGACCGTTTCATGCGCGGCCACGCCCGGCGCGTCGCGTTCTACAGCGGGCTCGTCGGCGAGCGCCTCGGCCTCGGCGCCGAGGAGCGCGAGAACCTGCGCATCTCGTCCTTCCTGCACGACCTCGGCAAGGTCGGCGTGCCGACCGACCTCCTGCTGCGCGCGGGCGCGCTCGAGCCAGGCGAGCGGCGAATCGTCGAGGAGCACCCGGTGATCGGGGCTCGCCTGCTCGCGCCGCTCGACCTGCCGAGCGGGACGGCCCTCGCCCTGCGCCACCACCACGAGTGGTGGGACGGGAGCGGGTATCCCGACGGGATCGCGGGCGAGCGCATCCCGCTCGCCGCGCGGGTCATCGGCGTCGCGGACGCCTTCGACGCGATGACCTGCGACCGCCCGTACCGCCGCGCGCTCCCCCGCGAGATCGTGCTCTCCGAGCTGCGCCGGTACTCCGGCTCCCAGTTCGACCCGGAGGTCGCCCGGGCATTCCTGACCTGCTTCGAGTCCGGGCTCTGCGACCTCGAACCCGGGCCGTGCTCCGCCGCGGCGGGGAGCGCCGCGCAAGCCATCGCGCCACACGCCGCCTGAGGTAACCGATGAGCGTCCTCGACAACCTCGCCCTCGCCTTCGACGCGCTGACGCGCTCCTACCAGTCGCCGTTCCGCAGCGCGTCGCGGCTCGACGAGGTTCGCATCGTCGAGTACACGCCCTTCCCGCGCGTCGCGGCAAGCCTGACGCCGCGCATCGGCTTCACCCGCGACGTGTCCGATTCCGGGATGTGCATCGGGAGCGACCACCCGGAGGCGGTGGGATCGCTGCTGCGCATCATCGTGCGCGGCGCCGATGGCCGGCCCGATCGCCCATGCGTCGAGCGCGTCGTCTGGTGCCAGCCCGCCAGCGACGGCCGCCACTGGATCGGGCTCGAGCGCGTCGGAGCCCCGGCGCCGAGCTGATCAATGGGGGGTGCTTGCGGGGGCCGCGGCGGCCCCCGCAAGCCGGTCTTAGGACGTTGCGACGAATTGAGGGGCCGTGCTCGGCTCCGCTCGCCTGGGCCGAGCTCCACAGGAGCTCCGGCCCGCTGCGCGGCCGCTTCGCGGCCTTGCCCGCCCCTGCGGCGGCGCCACGTAAGCAAGCCGCGAAGCGGCGCGCAGTGAGCCGCAGGCGAGCGTAGTGCCTAAGGCCGGGCTGCTACGCTTTGCGGCGATGTTCGGCATCGGCATGACCGAGATGGTCGTGATCTTCGTGATCGCGCTCGTCGTGCTTGGCCCGAAGCGTCTCCCGGAGCTCGCGCGCACCCTCGGGCGCACCCTCGCCGAGTTCCGGCGCACGGCGACCGACCTGCGCCGCGAGTTCTCGGACGTGGCGGACGACGCGCGCATCGCCCCTGCGGCCAGGATCGACGCGGCGCCGGAGCGCGCCCCGAGTGCCGAGGCGCCGGCCAGGCCCGACGTGGCCGCAGGGGAGCGCGGCCCGGCGAGCGGCGAGAAGCCGGGCGAGGGCGGGCCTGCCGTTGGATGACACCCGGCTTCCGCTCACCGAGCATCTGGCCGAGCTGCGCACCCGGCTCGTGCGGAGCCTGCTCGCCTGGGCGGTCGGCACGCTCCTCGCGTGGAGCTGGAGCGAGCAGATCTTCCGCATCCTGCTCCAGCCGGCGATCGACGCACTCGGCGGCGAGGGCCGGCCGCTCCAGGCGATCGCGCCCGGCGAGGTCTTCTTCACCTATCTCAAGTGCGCGCTGCTCGCCGGCTTCGTCCTCGCCCTGCCGGTAGTGTTCTGGCAGGCGTGGGCGTTCGTCTCACCCGGCCTCTATCCGAGCGAGAAGCGCTGGACACTGCCGCTCGTGCTGGCCTCCTCGCTGCTCTTCGCGGGGGGCGCCGCCCTCGGCCACTCGGTGGCCTTCCCGTTGATGTTCCAGTTCTTCGCGAGCTTCGACAGCGACTTCGTCGAGTCGGCCTGGAGCATGCGCGAGGTCTTCGGGCTGGTGACGTCGATGTTCCTCGCCTTCGGGGCGGCCTTCCAGATCCCGATCGCGGTCTTCTTCCTCGCAGTCTCCGGGATCGTCGAGCCGAAGGCGCTGCTGCGGGGGACTCCCTACGCGATCCTCGTCGTCTTCATCGTCGCGGCCGTCCTGACCCCCTCGCCCGACTGGGTGAGCCAGATGATCCTCGGCGTGCCGATGGTCGGCCTCTACCTGATCGGCGTCGGCGCCGCCTGGCTCGTCGGGGCGCGCGGCGAGAAACCGGCACGGCATCCCGCGACCCGCGCCGAGAGCGCCGGCACGACCTCGCCCTCGAGCCCCTCGTAGTCCGGCGGGCTCCACGGGGACTGGGAGGTCGACCGCGCCGGGCCGCCGGCGCCCCCTGACATTTCCGGTCTCGCCCGACCACCTCTCTCCCGCACGCAAGCAATGCGCAGCCGGGCGGCAGCGCCAGGGGGAAACCCCGTGGGGACGTGGAAATGAGGGTCGGGCGCAGGATCAGTGCCCTCCTGCTCGGGGGGTTGTGCGCCTCCCTGTTGGGGGCGACATCGGCCCGCGCCGGGGCCATGATCGACGTCACCCTCGACGTCCGATTCGGAAGCGGGGAGGTCGGAGCGTTCGCGGCGGTCAGGGTCAGCGAGCTGCACTCCGGCGGCCTCGCGTTCTCGATCCGGCTGCTCGACGACCTCGGTCCCCACGCCGACCTCCACGAGTTCTATCTGAACCTCCCGAGCTCGTTCTCGCACCTCGAGATCGAGACGCTCGGCGACGTCGACACCCCCTTCGAGGTGGAGATGGGCGTCCCCACCCGCGGCGGTGCCGGCAGCCGCTTCGACGTCGCGGTGAGCTTCGGCGACGGCCGGGGCCGCCCCGGCAACGGGACCCTGCAGGAGGCGAGCTTCGTGCTGCGGGCTGATCAGGCGCTCAGCATCGCCGCGCTCCTCGCCGAGGTGAGCGAGACGTCGCAGGGCATCCGGGCCCACCTCGCCGCGCACACCCAGGGGTCCCAGGGGGGCGGGCCCACGGTCGGCGGCTTCGTCGTCCCCGAGCCGGGAAGCGCGGCGCTCCTCGGCGCGGGGCTCCTGCTCCGCGGCGCGGCCAGCCGCCGGCGCTGAGGGGTTCGAACGGGGGCCCGCTCAGAGGCTGGCCAGGCGACCCACGATCTCGCGGGCGGCGGCCGGAGCGTCGACGCCGGTGGCGACCCGCATCGATGCCCCCATGCGCAGGCCGGGATCCACCTCGTGCGTGCGCAGCGTTCCCTCCGCGACGGTCGCGACGATGTGGAGCGTCTCGAAGCGGAGCGGCGCGGGATCGACCAGCGCGAGCACGGTCAGGGGATCGTGCAGGAAGGCCGCGTTGTCCCGGGCGAGGGTCCCGCCGAAGACCTCGCTGAAGACCTGGCGCTGCACCGGCCGCCAGACTCGGACCTGCTCCGCCAGGATCCGCGCGACGGGGCCCGCCGCGTCGAGGCGCGCCAGGTCGGCGTCGCGGAGCCAGGTCCGGAGCGTCACGTCGGCGGGGACGAGGGTGGTGCGGAAGCCCGCGCCGAGGACCGCGACGCTCGCCTCCGCGTCCGAGCAGAGGTTGTAGTCGATGCCCGGAGTGCAGAGGAGCTCGCCGATCCGCGCCTCGCGCACGTGCCCGCCCATGATCGTGAGGCCGGCGACGCGGCGCGGGAGGTCGGGGTCGAGCGCGAGGGCGCGCGCCAGGTTGGTCAGCGGGCCCACCGCCACGAGCTCGAGCCCCGCCACCTCGCGGGCCGCGCGCGCGATGCGCTCGGGCGCCGGCTCGGCCGAGATCGGCGCGAGCGGCGCCTTCGCGATGCAGCGCTCCTCGTGACCAAACCAGTTGAAGCGGTCCTCGGGGCGGAGCAGCGGTCGCTCCTCGCCGATCGCGACCTCGACGTCGCGCCGGCCGGCGAGCCCGAGCAGGCTCGCCGCGACGCGGGCCCGGATCGCACCGCCGCGCCCCACGGTCGTGACCGCGACGAGCTCGAGCGCCGCGGGCGACGCGAGGATCAGCCCCAGCGCGAGCGCATCGTCGACGTCGCTCCCGATGTCCGTGTCGAAGAGGATGGGTACCGGGGTCCTGGCTACGCGACGTCCTCCGCGGGAGCCACGGTGAAGAGCGGCGCGCCCGCCTCGACCGTCTGACCCTCGGAGACCGCGATCTCCCGGACGACTCCGGCGATCGGGGCGGGGATCTCGTTCTCCATCTTCATCGCTTCGACCACCACGACGCCCTGGCCCTCGCGCACCGACTCGCCGACCGGCACGGCGATCTTCACTACCTTGCCCGGCATCTCGGCCGTCACCATCTGCGGCCCGCTCGCGAGCGGTGCCGCGCTCTGCGCGAGCAGCTTCGTGCGCTCGTCGATCGACTCGAGGTGGAAGATCCGCCCCGCGACGAGCACGTCGAAGCCGTGGGCTCCCTTCTCGTCGACCATCGCCTCGAACTGCTGCCCGTCCTCGATCACCGAGTAGACGGTGGGTCCGCTGCGCACGGCATCGACGTGGACGGTGCGTCCGTCGAGGCCGATCTCGTAGACCCCCTCGCCGGTCTCGCGGAGCGCGACGAGACGGCGCTCGCCGCCCTTCTCCGAGACCTCGTAGTTCACCGCAGCGACCCGCGCATCTGGGCGCGGCGGCCGAACTCCTTCCAGGGGTCGCCCCCGCGCGGCGTTGCAGAGGAGGCGGCACGGGCAGCTCGCTCCTTGTCGCGCCGGTAGGTCGCGATCGCCGCCAGCATGAAGGCGACCCGGCGCGCCTCCTGCGCCGAGCCAAGGTCGTCGGGGCCGCCCCTGCCGCCGGCCATGTGCTGCTCGATGAAGCCCGTGTCGTAGCGGCCCGCCAGGAAGACCGGGTGGCGCAGCAGCCTCTGGTGGAACGGGATCGAGGTCTTGATGCCCTTCACCACGAACTCCGAGAGCGCGCGCCGCAGGCGGTCGATCGCCTCGCCGCGGTCCTGACCCCAGGCGATCACCTTCGCCACCATCGGGTCGTAGTGGACCGTGACGGTGGCGCCCTGGTAGACGCCCGAGTCGACGCGCACCCCGATCCCGTCGGGCGGGCGGTAGACGATGATCTTCCCGGGCGACGGGGCGAAGTTCTGCTCCGCGTCCTCGGCGTAGATGCGCGCCTCGATCGCGTGGCCGCTGATCCGCAGCTCCTGCTGCGCGATCCCGAGCGGCTCGCCGGCGGCCGCGCGGATCATCGTCTTCACGATGTCGACGCCCGTGATCGCCTCCGTGATCGCGTGCTCCACCTGCACGCGCGTGTTCATCTCGAGGAAGTAGAAGTCGTCGCGCGCGTCGACCAGGAACTCGCAGGTGCCGGCGCCGACGTAGCCGACGGCGCGAGCGGCGGCGACGGCCGCGCGGCCCATGCGCTCGCGCAGCTCGGGTGTCACGCCGTTGCCCGGCGCCTCCTCGACCACCTTCTGGTGGCGGCGCTGCACCGAGCATTCGCGCTCGAAGAGGTGCAGTGTGTTTCCATGGCGGTCGGCGAGCACCTGGATCTCGATGTGGCGCGGCTGCTCGACGAACTTCTCGACGTAGAGCGAGTCGTCTCCGAAGGAGGCGCGCGCCTCGCCGCGGGCGCGCTGGAGCGCCTTCTCCATCTCGGACTCGTGCGCGACCAGGCGCAGGCCCTTGCCACCGCCTCCCGCCGCCGCCTTGACCATGACCGGGAAGCCGATCCGGACGGCGAACCGGGTGGCCTCGTCGTCCGTGAGCGGCTGCGTCGCGCCCGGCACGATGGGGACGCCGGCCTTCTGCATCGCCTGGCGCGCGCGCACCTTGTCGCCCATGGCGCGCATCACGTCTCCGGACGGGCCCACGAAGGCGATCCCGGCCTCGGCGCAGCGGTCCGCGAAGTCGCCGTTCTCGGCCAGGAAGCCGTAGCCGGGATGGATCGCGTCGGCGCCCGCGCCCTTCGCGATCTCGATCACCCTCTCCATCCGCAGGTAGGACTCGCGCGCCGGAGGCGGCCCGCAGGGGTAGGCCTCGTCGGCCATCCGCACGTGCAGCGCGTCGCGGTCGACGTCCGAGTAGATCGCGACGGTGCGGATCCCCATCTCGCGGCAGGCCCGCATGACGCGCACGGCGATCTCGCCGCGGTTCGCGATCAGGACCTTCCCGAACATCAGAGGGGGATGTTCCCGTGCTTCTTCGGCGGGTTCGAGTCGCGCTTCGAAGCGAGCATCTCGAGCGCGCCGATCACCTTGGGTCGCGTCTCCTCGGGCCGGATCACCTCGTCGATGTAGCCGAGCTCGGCGGCCTTGAACGGGTTGGCGAAGTTCTCGCGATACTGGGCCTCGAGCTCGGCGCGCCGCGCGACGGGGTCGGAGGCTCCCTCGAGGTCCTTGCGGAAGACGATGCTGACGGCGCCGTCGGGGCCCATCACCGCGAGCTCCGCCGTCGGGTAGGCGAGGCTCAGGTCGGCGCGCGTGTGCTTGCTGCTCATCACGACGTAGGCCCCGCCGTAGGCCTTGCGGGTGATGATCGTGACCCGGGGGACGGTGGCCTCGCAGAAGGCGTAGAGCAGCTTCGCCCCGTGCTTGATGATCCCCCCGTGCTCCTGATCGACGCCCGGCAGGAACCCCGGCACGTCGACGAAGGTGATGATCGGCAGGTTGAAGGCGTCGCAGAAGCGCACGAAGCGCGCCCCCTTCTTGGAGGCGTCGATGTCGAGCACCCCGGCCCGGTGCGCCGGCTGGTTCGCGACGATGCCGACCGAGCGCCCGCCGAAGCGCGCGAAGCCCACCAGCATGTTCTTCGCGTAGAGCGGGCCGACCTCGAGGAAGTTCGCGTCGTCGACGACGAGCTTCAGGAGCTCCTTGATGTCGTAGGGCTTGTTCGGGTTGTCCGGCACCAGCGTGCGCAGCGCCGCGTCCTGCCGGTCCGGCGGGTCGTCCGTCGCGACGAAGGGCGGGTCCTCGAGGTTGTTCTGCGGGATGAAGGAGAGGAGCCTTCGCGTGAGAGCGATGCACTCCTCCTCGCCGCCCACCGCGAAGTCCGCCACGTTGCTCTTCGAGGCGTGGGTGAGGGCGCCGCCGAGCTCCTCCGCGGTCACCTCCTCGTGGGTCACCGTCTTGATCACGTCGGGGCCCGTGATCATCATGTGGCTCGTCCCCTTCACCATCAGGATGAAGTCCGTCATGGCGGGGGAATAGACCGCGCCGCCGGCGCAGGGCCCCATGATCAGCGAGATCTGGGGGATCACGCCGGAGCAGAGCACGTTGCGCAGGAAGACGTCGCCGTAGCCCCCGAGCGAGACCACGCCCTCCTGGATGCGCGCGCCCGCGCCGTCGTTCAAGCCGATCATCGGCGCGCCCACCTTGGCGGCGAGGTCCATGATCTTGCAGATCTTCTCCGCGAAGGCGCCCGAGAGGCTCCCGCCGAAGACGGTGAAGTCCTGCGCGAAGACGAAGACCTGGCGCCCCTCGATCCGGCCGTAGCCGGTGACGACGCCGTCGCCCGGGATCTTCTGGTCGGCCATGCCGAAGTCCGTGCAGCGGTGCGTCACGAACTTGTCGATCTCGACGAAGGTCCCCGGATCGAAGAGCAGCTCGAGGCGCTCGCGGGCCGTGAGCTTCCCGGCCCGGTGCTGGCGGTCGATGCGGTCCTGGCCGCCGCCCAGCAGGGCGCGCTCGTTCAGCTCCTCGAGCCGCTTGATCTTCTCCTCGATCGACATTCGGAGGTTCGCCGCCTCTCACATGTTGGAGAGGATGGCGCTCGTCCTTCCGAGCTGCTGGCCGTACTCGACGATGTCGAGCCTCTGGCGGGCCACGCCGCTGTCCATCGCGGCCTGGGCCACGGCCGGCACCACGTAGGTGAGCAGCCTCGGGTCGAAGGGCTTGGGGATGATGTAGTCGGGGCCGAGCTCGAAGCTCTCGCGGCCGCCGTAGGCGTCGCGCACGATCTGGGGCACGACCTTCCCGCGCCGCGCGAGCTCGGCGAGCGCCTGGGCCGCGGCGAGCTTCATCGGCTCGTTGATCCGGCTGGCCTGCACGTCGAGGGCGCCCCGGAAGATGAACGGGAAGCCGAGGACGTTGTTCACCTGGTTCGGATGGTCGGAGCGCCCCGTCGCCACGATCGCGTCCTGGCGGACGGCCTTGACCTGGTCCGGCCGGATCTCCGGGTCCGGGTTCGCCATCGCGAAGATGATCGGCCTCGGGGCCATGCTCCGCACCATCTCGGGCGTCACCAGCCCCGCCTGCGAGAGGCCGCAGAAGACGTCCGCCCCCCGCAGCGCGTCGGCGAGGGTGCGGGCCTTCGTCTTGCCGGCGAACTCGGACTTGTAGCGGTTCATCCCCGCCTGGCGCCCGTCGTAGATCACGCCGTGGCTGTCGCAGAGGATCATGTTCCCGACGGGGACGCCGAGGTCGCGGTAGAAGCGGGCGCAGCCGATCCCGGCGGCGCCCGCGCCGGAGAAGACGATGCGGACCTCGTCCGTGCTGCGCCCCGTGATGTGAAGGGCGTTGATCAGCGCCGCGCCGGAGATGATCGCCGTGCCGTGCTGGTCGTCGTGGAAGACCGGGATGTCGAGCGCCTCGATCAGCCGTTCCTCGATCTCGAAGCACTCGGGCGCGCGGATGTCCTCGAGGTTGATGCCTCCGAAGGTGCCCGCGATGAGCTCGACCGTGCGGATGACCTCCTCGGGATCGCGGCTGTCGATCTCGATGTCGAAGACGTCGATGTCGGCGAAGCGCTTGAAGAGGACCGCCTTGCCCTCCATCACCGGCTTGCTCGCGAGCGCGCCGATGTTCCCGAGGCCGAGCACGGCGGTCCCGTTGCTCACGACGGCGACGAGGTTGCCCTTGCTCGTGTAGCGGTAGGCGAGGCTCGGATCGCGCGCGATCTCGCGGCACGGCTCCGCCACCCCGGGGGAGTACGCGAGCGAGAGGTCGCGCTGCGTCTCGGTCGGCTTGGTGGGCGCGATCTCGATCTTCCCCGGGCGGCCCTCGGCGTGGTACGCGAGCGCCTTCTCCCTCAGGTCCTCGATCACGAGCTCCGCTCCTCCCCGTCGAGACGGAACCCCCTCCGGACGGGACGGCATTCTACCAGATCGCCGTCCCGGGGGAAGGCGGGCAAGCCCTGCGGATTCGGGTGGTTGGAGGGTCGGGGAGCCTCTACGCGCTCACCAGCTCGCGGGCGATCACGAGGCGCTGGATCTGGTTCGTGCCCTCGTAGATCTGCATCAGCTTGGCGTCGCGCATCAGCTTCTCGACCGGGTACTCCTTCGTGTAGCCGTTGCCCCCGAAGACCTGGACCGCGTCGGTCGTGACGCGCATCGCGACGTCGGTGGCGAAGCACTTCGCGAACGAGGAGTGCATCGACGCGCGCATGCCCTGATCCACCATCCAGGCGCTCTGGAGCGTGAGCAGACGCGCCGCCTCGACGTCCTTCGCCATGTCGGCGAGCATGAACTGGACGGCCTGGAAGGTCCCGATCGCGGCGCCGAAGGCCTTGCGCTCCCGCGAGTAGGCGACCGACTCGTCGAGGGCGCGGCGGGCGATCCCCGTCGCGAGCGCGCCGATCGAGGGCCGGGTCCGATCGAGCGTGCGCATCGCGATCTTGAACCCCTCGCCCTCGGCCCCGAGTCGGAAGGACGCGGGGACGCGCACCCCGTCGAAGTTCACGACCCGGGTGTCGCTCGCCCGCTGCCCCATCTTGTCCTCCTTCTTCCCGCGCGTGATCCCGGGCGTGTCCGCGGGGACGACGAAGGCGCAGATGCCGCGGTGGCGCGTGGAGCGATCGAGCGTCGCGAAGACGGTGAAGAGGTCGGCCTCACCCCCGTTGGTGATCCAGCACTTGGCGCCGTCGAGCCGATACTCCGAGCCGTCGCGCGTCGCGAGCAGCTGGAGCCCGGCCACGTCGGAGCCGGCGTTCGCCTCCGACAGGCAGAAGGAGACGAGCGTGAAGCGCTCGGCGCAGGGCCGGAGCCACTCGCGCTTCTGCTCCTCGCTGCCCGCGATGAGGATCGGCGTGAGGCCGAGATCGTTGCACATGATCGAGGTGCCGAACCCCGCGCAGCCCCAGGCGATCTCCTCGGTCACGAGGCAGGTTTCGACGAGCGGGAGCCCGACTCCGCCGTACTCCGTCGGGATCGCGGTGCTCACCAGCCCGAGCTCCCAGGCGCGTCGGATGACCGCGCGCGGGAACTCGCCGCTCTGGTCGTGCGCGGCGGCGACCGGGACGATCTCCTCCCGCGCGAAGCGGCGCGCCGCTTCCTGGAGCGCGAGCTGCTCGGCGCTGAGCGAGAAGTCCATGGCACCCGTACTCCGGCCGAGGGCCGACCGCTCAGGCGGCGGTGAAGCCGAGCTCCCGGGAGAGCTGCTCCCCGCGCGCCACGACGAGGGGTACGACCGCGTCGAGGAGTTGCTCCTCGGAGAGCCGGAGGCTCGGTCCCGAAACGGAGATCGCGGCCACGAGCCTCCCCTCGCCGTCGAAGATCGGAGCCGCGGCGCAGCAGAGGCCCGGCTCGCACTCCTCCAGGTCGAGCGCCCAGCCGCGGCTCGCCACGCCCCGCAGGTGCTCGAAGAACTTCGCCGGATCGTCGATCGTGGCAGGAGTCAGCTTGGGAAGATTTCCCCCCGCGACGAACTTGCGGTCGAAGCCCTCCCGGACGGAGAGGGGCGAGCAGGCGAGCAGGACCTTGCCGAGCGCGGTGCAGTGGGAGGGCAGGGAGCGCCCGACGCGGTTCCCCGTGAGGACGAGCCGCTCGGACTGGCGACCCTCGATGTGCACCACCTGGAGCTCCCGCAGCACCCCGACGTGGGCGGACTCCCCGCAGGTCGCCACCAGCTCGTCGAGGATGGGGCGCGCTCGGCGCAGCAGGTTGCGGCTGCGCCCGAACGACTGCCCGAGCTCGAGGCAGCGGACCCCGAGCCGGTAGCGGTCGCTCTCGGCGCACTGCTCGATGTATCCGAGCTGCTCGAGCGTGGCCAGGAGCCGGAAGACGTTGTTCTTGTGCAGGGCGAGGCGCTTCGCGAGCGCGGTCACGCCCTGCTCCTCCTCGTCGCGGAAGGTCTCGACGAGGTGCATCGCGTTGACGACCGCCTGGATCGCGTAATCCGCCTTGGCTTTCTTCATCGTGTGGGTCTCCACTCGCCCGGCTCCCAGACCTCCTCCCCGACCGCCGCTCGGCTGCGGCGGCCCCGGTCGCCCCGGCGGCCTGGCCGGAACGCGTCGAGAATCCACCCCGCGGGCGATCGGAAGAAGGCTTGCAAGGAACCCGTCTCCGTCGAGGAATCGGGATGCGCTTCTCTACCCCAGCGCGCGCGATCGTGTCAAGCAGCGGCGAGGTCTACCCAGGAATGTGTATTGGATGATGCGAGCCACTGCACCGAGGGAGAAGGCGTTTTCGGCGCGCCCGACGGCGGCGAGAAAACCCTACGCGAGCGGCTCGTCGCCCTCGGCGCCGGCGCGGCTCTCGCCCTCGGAGGCGAGCAGCTCGAGCACGAGCAGCCCCACGCCGACGACGATGAAGGAGTCGGCGAGGTTGAAGTCGGGCCACGAGTAGCCCTGCCAGAGCTTGAAGTGGAGGAAGTCGACGACCTCGTGGCGGGTGACGCGGTCGATCAGGTTCCCGACGGCGCCCCCCGAGATGCAGCCGAGCGCGAGGGCCGAGAGCCGGTCCCCGGGGGCGAGCTTGCGGAAGAACGAGACCACGATCCCGAGCGCGAGCAGCGAGACCCCGATGAAGAAGCCGAGCCGCCACTCCTCCGGCCAGGTCGCGAAGAGCCCGAACGCGGCGCCGGGGTTGCGGACGTGGGTCAGGTAGAAGAACCCGTCGACGATCTCGATCCTGTCGCTGAAAACCAGGTTGCGCGTGACCAGATACTTAGTGAACACGTCGAGGGAGAGGCTCGCCGTGAACGCGACCAGCGCGACCCGAAGCTTCGGGGACATCATCGGCTCCGCTCCGAGCGGCGAGTCACCGCAGCTCCGCGGGGGTGAGGTGGCCGTCCGCCCACACCTCGGGGGCCATCCGGCTCGCCCTGTCGAGCAGGACGCCGGCTTCGCCACCGTAGCCCTTCCCGAGGCTCGCCGCGCCCCGCAGACCCGCGAGGTGAGCCTCGACCCCGGGGGCGTCGGCCCCGAAGAGGAGCTCCGCCTGGTCGAGGGCCTCGAGGGCGCGGTCCCAGCGCTCGGCTTCGACCTCGAGCCTCGCGAGCGCGAGGTACGCGTAGGGATTGGTCGCGTCGATCTGGAGGGCCCGCTCGTAAGAGCTGCGGGCCGTCTCGGCCCGCCCGGCGCCGTCCTCGTCGAGCCCCTGGAGCACCAGACGCAGCGAGGCGCGGCGCGTCGGATCTCCCTCGAGCGCCGCATCGGAGACCCGGAGCGAGTCGGCTTCCGGCGGCGGGGCGGAGCGCAGCGCGCACCCTGCAGCGAGCGCGACGAAGGCCACGAGCGCACCCGCCCGCCAGGCCCTCACAGATGACGCCGCAGCCACTCGAAGAAGCTCCTCTCGACCTCGGGGTCTTCCTCCACCTCGTCACGGCGACCGGCGACGCTGCCCGCCGGGCAGCTCAGCGCCGGCAGGGTCCCCGCGAGGAAGTACTCGGGGCGTCGGCTCGGGCAGCCCGACAGCGCGAGCGCCCCGCTCTCCGGGTCGACCTCCGCGGTCTCTACGCCCGGCGGCGGGCGGAAGGCGCCGCGGATCTCGCCTCCGGAGATCTCGGTCACGAAGCGGCGCCAGATCGGGAGGGCTCCCTGGCTGCTCGGGAACCCGAGGCTCCTGGGCTCGTCGAAGCCGACCCAGACCACCGCGACGAGCTCCGGGGTATACCCGGCGAGCCACAGGTCGTACTCGTTGCTGGTGGTTCCCGTCTTCGCCGCGATCGGACCGCGCAGACCGCCGGAGCGCACGCCCGCCGCGGTTCCCCGCTCGGCGACGCCCTCGAGCAGCGAGGTCGCGAGGAAAGCGGTGCCCGGGTCGAGCACCCGCTCGAAGCGCAGGCGCCGGCGCTCCAGGGTCTGCCCCGCCTCGTCGACGAGGTCCTCCGCCACCTGCACCTCGGGGCGCACGCCGCCGCTCGCGAGCGTCGCGTAGGCGCGCGCGATCTCGAGCGGCGAGACCGCGGCCGACCCGAGCGCGAGGCTCGGCACCTCCGGCAGATCGCTCGTGATCCCGAGCCGCCGGGCCACGTCGACGACGTGGGGGATCCCCACCTCCTGCGCGAGCCGCGCCGTCGCCGAGTTGTAGGAGCGCTCGAGCGCCTGGCGCAGGGGAATGCGGCCGTGGAACTCGCGATCGAAGTTGACGGGCCGCCACGGTCCGCTCGGAGTGCGCACCTCGAGCGGCGAATCGTCGACGAAGCTCGCGAGGGTCGCGACCGGCCCCGCCGGGCCCCGCTCGAGCGCGGCGACGTAGACGAACGGCTTGAAGACGCTCCCGGTCTGGCGGCGGGCCTGCGTGCAGCGGTCGAATTGCGTGACCGAGTAATCGCGCCCACCGACGAGCGCGATCACCTCGCCCGTCTGGGGTCGCAGCGCGAGCACGCACCCCTGGAGGGCGCGTTTCGGATCCTCGGAGCGCAGGCGCGGGTAGCGCCGCTCGATGTCTTCGAGCCCCTCGCGGAGCGCCTCCGCCGCGATCCGCTGCGCCCGGCGGTCGAGGGTCGAGTAGATGCGCAGCCCCTCGCTCTGGAGGACCTCGCCCGAGTACGCCGCCGAGAGCTGGCGCTGGAGCAGGTCGAGGAAGTAGCGCGCGTCGCCGGGATCGGGGGTCACGGCGGCGAGGCGCAGCGGCTCCTGGCGGGCCGTGTGGAAGGTCGAGTCCGCGAGCCGCCCCTGGCGGTGCATGAGGTCGAGCACGAGGTTGCGGCGCTGCACGGCCCGCTCGGGGTCGCGATACGGCGACTTCCCGTTCGGGCTCTGGATGATGGCGGCGAGCAGCGCCGACTCGGCGACGGCGAGGTCGGCGGCAGGCTTCCCGAAATAGAGCCTCGCCGCCTCGCCCACGCCGTGCACCGCCGTCGCGCCGCGCTGGCCGAGGTAGATCTCGTTCAGATACGCCTGGAGGATCTGGTCCTTGTCGTAGCGGGCCTCGACGATCAGGGCCATCACGGCTTCGTGGAACTTGCGGCGCACCGTGCGCTCGGGCGTCAGGAAGAAGTTCTTGACGAGCTGCTGGGTCAACGTGCTGCCGCCCTGGCGGACCCTGCCGGCGCGCAGGTTCGCGAGCAGGGCGCCCGCGATCCGCCGCGGGTCGATCCCGTGGTGCGACTCGAAGCGCTGGTCCTCTACGGCGAGGATGGCGTCGACGAGGTGGCGCGGGACCCGCTCGAGGCGCACGAGCTCGCGCTGCTCGCGATCGGGTCCGTAGTAGGCGCCGATCGGCTCCGGCTCGAGCAGCACGGCGCCGAGCTCGTGCCCCGCGGGCAGCTCGAGGATCTCCTCGATCAGGCGGCCCCGCATGCGCAGCACCACCTCGCGGGCCGGCTCCGGGCGCGACGGGTGCTGGAACGCGCGCAGGTGCACGCGGAGGCGGCTCGGGCTCCACAGGTATCGCCCGGGCTCGAGCTCCGCGCTGGTCGCGACCTTCCGGTAGCCGAGACGCCGGAGCGTCCCCTCGAGATCGACGAGCCTCCAGTCGAGCCCCGGATAAAGTATGGAAGGGGCGCTGTAGACGCGCGACGGGACCCGGAAGCGCTGGCCCTCGAAGCGCTCGCGCACGACGCGATCGAGGCGGACGACGTAGCCCGCCGCAGCGAAGCCCGCGACGAAGCCCAGAGCTCCCATGCCGAGGGCGGCCGCCTTGAGCCAGCGCCAGAGGCGCGGCCGGGCGCGGGCGGTGGTCCGACCCCTCGCCGTCTTGCGCGTCGGGCGACGCGGCATCCCCTCCCCCCGCGGGCAGCGCCCGCCCTGACTAGCCTAGGCCGCGGTCAGGGGGGTGGCCACGCTCCGCAGCCGCGCCTGATAGGCCTCGCGCACGATGCGCAGATCCTCCAGGAAGCGCGGGAGCTCGCTCGCGAGCAGCGCCTGCGGCCCATCGCAGAGCGCTGACTCGGGATGGGGGTGGAAGTCGACGAGCACGGCGTTGGCGCCAGCGATCACCCCCTGCGCCGTGGCGTGGAAGACGTCGAGGAGCCCATCCGGCGCGAGCGATCGGCTGCCCACCGAGTGGGAGGGGTCCACGCACACGGGAAGGCGCGTCAGGCGCTTCACCACCGGGACGTGCGAGAAGTCGACGAAGTTGCGGTGCGGATCGCCGAGGTTGGTCTTCATCCCGCGCAGGCAGAAAAGGATCCGGCGGTTCCCCCCCGACGCCACGTACTCGCAGGCGTTGAGCGACTCCTCGAGCGTGATCCCCATGCCGCGCTTGAAGAGCACCGGGAGCTCGGTCTGCTGGCCCACGGCCTTGAGCAGCTCGAAGTTCTGGGCGTTGCGGGTCCCCATCTGGAGCATCACCCCCGTCGCGAACCCCGTCGCGGCCAGCGCCTTCTGGATCTCCTCGATGTGGGACTCGCGGGTGATCTCCATCGCGACGATGCGGATCCCGTGCTTGCCTGCCAGCTCGAAGACCCAGGGCAGGCAGCCCGCGCCGTGGCCCTGGAAGTCGTAGGGGCTCGTCCGGGGCTTGTAGGCCCCGGCCCGCGTCGTCTGGATGCCGTGCTCCGCAAAGAGGCGGAAGAGCGCGTCCACGTTCCCCCGCGTGTCCACGGCGCACAGACCGGGGAACGCATGGAAGGTGTCCTGACTGATGCGGACCCCGTTGTACTCGAACCCCACCGCGTCGAGCCCGCCGCCGTGTCGGCCGATCGAGCGGAACTTCTCCGTGATCCGGACCACCTTCTCGACGCAGGCGAACTCCTGGAACGGGGTCGTGGGGATGACCCCGGTGTGGCCGAGCAGGTAGATTTCGGTGAGCGAGCGGGTCGCGCCCTGGATCCGGTGCAGCTCCGTGTGGACGTCCGGGAAGCTCTCGGCGAGCTCGATCAGCCGGCGCACCTCGGGGTGGTCGGCTTCGACGTCGGCCTTGAGCACGATGATCACGGCGCCGCGACCTCGGTCTGGCCGAGGCTACGCAGCCAGCGGTCGGCCGTCAACCGCCGGTTTGGGCGCGCGGTCTTGCGGAAATCCCCCTACTCCCCGAGAGTTGCGAGCATGTGCCCCACGCGCGGGAAGCCCTGGGGCGGCCGCTTCCGGCAGGCCACCGACCCGGCGGTCGAGCGCTTCACGGCGTCGGTCCGCTTCGACCGGGCCCTCGCCCGCTACGACCTGCGCTCCTCGATGGCCCACGTGCGCATGCTGCGCAAGCAGGGCCTCGTCGCCGAGGCCGACGAGGCGGCGCTGCTCTCGGGGCTCGAGTCGATCGCGCGGGAGGTCGAGGCGGGATCCTTCGTTCTCGATCCCGCCCTCGAAGACATCCACATGAACATCGAGGCGCGCCTGCGCGAGCGGATCGGCGAGGCCGCGGGCCGCCTGCACACCGGGCGCAGCCGCAACGACCTCGTCGCGACCGACCTCCTCCTCTACCTGCGCGACGCGACGTGGGCCTCGCAGCGCGGCCTGCTCGAGCTCCGGCGCGCGCTCGCCACACGCTCCCGGGAGCACCTGGATACGGTGCTGCCCGGCTATACCCACCTCCAGCGCGCGCAGCCGGTGCGGCTCGCCCACCACTGGCTCGCCTTCGTCGAGATGCTGGGGCGCGACGGCGAGCGTTTCCGGGACCTGGAGCGCCGCCTCGCCCACTCGCCCCTCGGCTCCGGGGCGCTCGCCGGCTCGACGCTCCCCCTCGACCGGGACGAGACGGCCCGCGCGCTCGGCTTCGAGGCGCCCTCCCGCAACAGCATGGACGCCGTGGCCTCCCGCGACTCGGCGCTCGAGTTCCTGGCGGCGGTGGCGATCGCGATGATCCACCTCTCGCGCCTCGCCGAGGAGCTCGTGCTCTGGTCGACCGCCGAGTTCGGCTTCATCGAGCTCTCGGACGCCTACGCGACGGGCTCGAGCCTGATGCCGCAGAAGAAGAACCCGGACGTGCCCGAGCTCGTGCGCGGGAAGGCCGGGCGGGCGGTCGGGAACCTCGTAACGCTGCTCATGGTGATGAAGGGCCTCCCGCTCAGCTACAACCGCGACATGCAGGAGGACAAGGAGCCGGTCTTCGACTCGGCTGCGACGCTGCGCGACTCGCTCGAGGTCACGGCGGGCGCGATCGCGACCCTGCGCGTCGATGCCGACCGCATGCGCCAGGCCGCAGGCGACCCGCTGCTCCTCGCCACCGATCTCGCCGAGGCCCTGGTCGGGCAGGCGGTACCCTTCCGCGAGGCGCACGAGGCGGTCGGGCGCCTCGTGGCCCACTGCGTCGAGAAGGAGATCGACCTGCGGAGCCTCTCGCGCGAGGACCTGCGCGCCTTCCACCCCGCGTTCCCGGCCGCGGCGAGCGCGCTCGCGAGCCTCGAGCGCGCGCTCGAGGCGCGCGACCTCCCGGGGGCGACGGCGCGGCCCCGCGTGAAGGCGGCCCTCGACCTCGCCGAAGCGGAGATCGCGGCGCGGCTCTCCGAGCTCGACGCGCGCGCGGGCCGGCGATGACCCCGCTGCGCCTCGCGGCCGTGCTCCTCCTCCTGACCGTCGGCGGCGGGTGCGGCCGGGTCGGCTCGCCGGTGCGCGCCGCCCGCGCTCCGGCCGCGGGTGCGGCGGTGCAGGCCGCGGAGCCGGCGGCCGATGAGGCCAAGGAGCGGAAGGAGGAAGAGGAGGCCAAGTGATCGACGCCTTTCCGCGCGCCGGGGGGCGCCTCCACTGCGAGGGCGTCTCGCTCGAGCGGATCGCCGAGGCGGTCGGGACTCCGACCTACGTCTACAGCGCGACGGCGCTCGCCGAAGGCTACGACGCCTACGCCACGGCCTTCTCCGGCCTGCCCTACCTTCTTTGCTACTCGATCAAGTCGAACGCGAACCTCGCCGTCGTGCGCCTGCTCGTGCGCCGGGGGGCCGGGGTCGACGTGACGTCGGGCGGCGAGCTCTTCCGCGCGCTCCGCGCGGGGGCGGACCCGGCTCGCCTCGTCTACTCCGGGGTCGGGAAGACCGACGCCGAGATCGACGCCGCGCTCGCCGCGGGGGTCAAGCTCTTCAACGCGGAGTCGCGGGCCGAGCTGCGCCGCATCGACAGCCGCGCCGGCGCCGCGGGGAGGGTCGCGCCGGTGGCGTTCCGCGTGAACCCCGACGTCGACCCGAAGACGCACGCCTACACCTCGACGGGGCTGCGGACGAGCAAGTTCGGGATCCCGATCGCCGAGGCGGCGGCCGCCTACGCGGAGGCCAAGGCGCTCGACCACGTGCGCGTCGTGGGGGTCGACTGCCACATCGGCTCCCAGCTCACGAGCGCGGCGCCCTTTGCCGACGCCCTGGCGCGGATCCGCTCCCTCGTGGTCGAGCTGCGCGCCGCGGGCCACGCGATCTCCGTGGTCGACGTGGGCGGCGGGCTCGGCATCGCCTACGCGGAGGACGAGAGCCCGCCGAGCGCCGCCGAGTACGCCCGGGTGGTGCGCGACGCCGTCGGGGACCTCGGCTGCGAGATCGTGATCGAGCCCGGGCGATCGATCGCGGGGCCGGCCGGGATCCTCCTGACGCGGGTCCTCTACGAGAAGACCAACGACGAGAAGCGCTTCGTCGTGGTGGACGCGGCGATGAACGACCTGATCCGGCCGGCGCTCTACCAGGCCTACCAGCGGATCGAGCCGGTCGGCCCGCCGCGCGAGACGCTGCACAAGGTCGACGTGGTCGGGCCGGTCTGCGAGTCGGCGGATTTCCTGGCGCGCGACCGCGAGCTCCCCGCCGTGGAGCGCGGGGATCTGCTCGCCGTGCGCTCGGCCGGCGCCTACGGCTTCGTCATGTCGAGCAACTACAACGGCCGCCCGCGCGCGGCCGAGGTCCTGGTGCGCGGCGACCGCTTCGCCATCGTCCGCGCCCGCGAGACCCACGACGACCTCGTGCGAGGCGAAACCATCCCGGAGGATCTCCTGCGATGAGCGCCCGCGGTCCGGACGGCGAAGCCGATCGAGAGCACTCCGAGCAAGGCCGCGAAGCGGGCGCGCAGCGAGGCGAAGCCGAGCGGAGTGAATCGAGCCTGGATCTGCCCTTCACGAAGATGCACGGGGCCGGCAACGACTTCATCGTGCTCGACGGCATCCGCCACGAGCTCCCGCCCATCGCCCCGCTCGCGGCGCGCCTGTGCGACCGGCACTTCGGGATCGGGGCGGACCAGCTGCTCGTGGTGCGACCCTCCGGAAGCGCCGACTTCCGCATGGAGATCTACAACGCCGACGGCTCCCAGGTGG
Organism: uncultured Spirochaetales bacterium; assembly: GCA_964624475.1. Lineage (GTDB taxonomy): Bacteria > Myxococcota_A > UBA9160 > UBA9160 > SMWR01 > CAZUYC01. Next base: position 59,637 of record CAZUYC010000117.1, read on the forward strand.
AGATGTGCGCCAACGGGATCCGCTGCTTCTTCCAGTTCCTGCGCGACCGGGGCCACACCGCGAAGGAGGAGATCGGCGTCGAGACGCCGGCGGGCGTCGTGCACCCGCGCTGGGCGGGCCCCGGGCGGGTGCGCGTGCAGATGGGCCGCCCGGTCCTCGAGCCGGCGAAGATCCCGACCACGCTCGGCTCGGGCTCGGGACCGGTCCTGGGCCACCTCCTCGACGTCGACGGCGAGAGGCTGCGCGTCTCGTCCGTCTCGATGGGCAATCCGCACGCCGTGATCTTCGTGGCCGACCCCGAGCGGACGCCGGTCGAACGGCTCGGCCCGCTGGTGGAGAACCACCCGGCGTTCCCGAACCGCGTGAACGTCGAGTTCGCAACCCCGCTCGGCCGGCGGCGCATCCGCCAGCGCACCTGGGAGCGCGGCACCGGCGAGACCCTCGCCTGCGGGAGCGGTGCCTGTGCCGTGGCGGTGGTATCCATGCTCGAGGGTCGGGTGGACCGAGAGGTGGTGGTCGAGCTGCGCGGCGGCGAGCTCGAGATCGCGTGGCCCGGGGACGACTCCCCCGTCTACATGACCGGCCCCACCGCCGAGGTCTTCACCGGCCGGATCCGGGTCGGCGAAACCGAGCGGAGATAAGTCGATGTTCGAGGGAGTCTTCACGGCACTGGTCACGCCGTTTCGCAACGGCGCGGTGGACGAGGCGGCCCTGCGCGAGCTCGTGGAGCTCCAGGTCGCGGCGGGCGTCGACGGCGTCGTCCCCTGCGGCTCGACGGGCGAGGCGGCGACGCTCTCCCACGCCGAGCATCGACGCGTGGTGGAGGTCTGCGTCGAGGCGGTGCGCGGCCGCGTGCAGGTACTCGCCGGGACGGGCTCGAACAGCACGCGCGAGTCCATCGAGCTCACGAGCCACGCGCGCGACGCGGGAGTGGACGGGGCGCTCTTGATCTCTCCCTACTACAACAAGCCGACCCAGGAGGGCGTGGTGGCCCACTACGCCGCCGTGTCCCGCGAGTCGGACCTCCCGCTCGTCGTCTACAACATCCCCGGCCGGACGGCGTCGAACATCCTGCCGGCGACGATGGCGCGTCTCGCCGAGATCGAGCACGTGGTGGGGGTCAAGGAGTCGAGCGGCGACATCGCGCAGATCTCCCGCGTCGTCGCGGCGTGCCCGGAGAGCTTCAGCGTGCTCTCCGGCGACGACGCGCTGACCCTCCCGGTGATCGCGGTCGGCGGGCGCGGCGTGATCTCCACGACCTCGAACGTCGCGCCGCGTGAGATGGTCGAGCTCGTGCGGGCCGCGCGCGCGGGCGAGCTCGCGCGGGCCCGCGGGCTCCATCTCCGCCTGCTCCCGCTCTTCGACGCGCTCTTCTGCGAGACGAACCCGATCCCGGTGAAGGCGGCGCTCGAGCTCCAGGGCCTCGCCGACGACGAGGTCCGCCTCCCGCTCACCCCTCTCGGCGCGGCGAACCGCGAGCGGCTCCAGGCGGCCCTCAAGGAGCAGGGGCTCCTCTGATGCCCGCGCCGAGGCGGGTCCTGGTCGTGGGGGCCCGCGGCCGCATGGGCGAGTGCGTGCGGACTGCGCTGGCGCGCGAGCCGGAGCTGCGCCTCGCCGCGGCCCTGGAGGTGCCGGGCCACCCGGACCTCGGCCAGGCGCTCGAGCACGGGGTACGGCTCGTCGACGACGCGCGAGTGGCGCTGGCCGGATGCGACGTCGCGATCGACTTCAGCCGACCCGCTTCCACGCTCGCGACGCTCGCCCTCGCCGCGCAGGCCGGCGTCGCCTACGTGACCGGCACGACCGGCTTCTCGGCGGCCGAGCGGGCCGAGCTCGCGCGGCTCGCGAAACGCGTCCCGGTGATCCACGCGCCGAACTTCTCGGTCGCCGTGAACGTGCTCGCCTGGCTGGTGCGCGAGGCGGTGCGACGCCTCGGCCCGGGCTACGACGCCGAGATCGTGGAGCTCCATCACGCGGCCAAGCGCGACGCGCCGAGCGGGACGGCCCTGCGCCTCGCGGAGGCGGTGGCCCTGGGCCGCGGGGAGTCGGCCGACTCGCGCCTCGTGCTCGAGCGGGCCGGCGAGACCGGCGCGCGGCCAGCGGGCGCGATCGGGGTGCAGGCGCTCCGCGGCGGGGACAACCCCGGGGAGCACACGGTGATGCTGCTCGGTCGCGGCGAGCGCCTCGAGCTCGCGCACCGCGCACAGACGCGCGACCACTTCGCCGAGGGCGCCGTCCGCGCGGCGCGCTGGCTCGTGGGCCGCCCCCCCGGCCTCTACCCCTTCGAGCAGGTGCTCGGGCTCTGATCGGGGACGGTGTTCAGATGTTTCGAATATTCAGATTCTCGGGCACCGCCGCGCCTTTACCGGGGCTTCCCTGAGAATCTGAATATTCGAAACATCTGAACACCGTCCCCGCTGCCGCCCCGGCCCCGCTGCCGGCGGCCTTCGCTCGCCTTCGGCTCGCTGCGCGCCCGCTGGCGCGGGCCGGCCAGCGGGGGCCCGCACTCCGCTCGGCTTCGCCTCGCTGCGCGCCCGCTTCGCGGGCTTGCCGATCAGATGTCGAAGTAGAGCTCGAACTCGTGCGGGTGCGGGCGCAGGCGCACGGGGTCGACCTCGGCGCTGCGCTTGTACTTGATCCAGTGCTCGAGCGCGTCCTCGGTGAAGACGTCCCCGCGCAGCAGGAACTCCTGGTCCG
>CAZUYC010000118.1:0-89142 GCA_964624475.1 uncultured Spirochaetales bacterium
CCTCGACGCCGTAGAGCCGCGCCATCAACTGCGAGACCAGGCCCCCGACCGGCAGCGACACCTCCGCTTCGCGCGCCAGGTTCATCACCCACGCCAAATCCTTCTCAGCGATCGTCATGTGCGAGCGCATCAGCGCCTGCACCGCGTCGGACTTGCGCGCCGCCTCGGGCAGCTTCAGACCCGCGAGATAAGCGATCATCAGCGGCGTGATCTGACCGTTCGCCTGGCCCGCCTCCTCGAGCACCTCCTGGCGCAGCCCGATCGCGCGCGCCAGCTGGAACGACTCGAACGCCGCCGCCCACTGGATGTAGGTGACGAGGTTGATGCAGAGCTTCAGCTTCGCGCCGCTTCCGAGCTCGCCCGCGTGAATGATCTTGCACGAGCTGCACTCGAGCACCGGGCGCGCCTTCTCGAGCGCTTCGGCGTCGCCGCCCACCATGTAGGTGATCTGCTTCTGCTGCGCGCGTATCGCGCCGCCGGTGACGCACGCGTCGATCACCGAGACGCCGAGCGGCTTCGCCGCAGCGGCCAGCTCGACCGCCGTGCTCGGCAGGATCGTGCTGTGGATTGCGATCACCGCGCCGGGCTTCACCCCGGCGAGCAGCCCCTGCTCGCCGTACGCGACCGCACGCACGTGATCGTCGGCCGGGACGCAGATGCCGATCACGTCCGAGCGCTCGCCCACCTCGCGAGGCGTTGCGGCGGCGTGCGCACCGCCGGCGACCAGCTCGCGCACGGGCGCTTCCGCAATGTCGTAGACGGTGGTCTCGAAGCCGGCCGGCGCCAGATGCGCGGCGATCGGCTTTCCCTGATTCCCCAGTCCGATGAACCCGGCGCGAATTCCCACGATGTGTCCTCCGCTCGGAAAGGAGTGTGATGCTACCTGATATTACATTGCATCCGCTATGTAAATAATCTACCGTGCGGCGGTCGCAGCAAGGAGTGCGCGGAGTGAAGTTCGACGGAATCGACGGGAAGGTGGCGATCGTCACCGGCGCCGGCGGCGGCATCGGCGAGGCCTACGCGGTGGGGCTCGCCGCGCAGGGCGCGCGCGTGGTCGTGGCCGAGATCCAGAAGAAGAACGGCGAGCGCGTCGCCGAGCAGATCCGCGCGGCCGGCGCCGAAGCGCTGTTCCTCGAGGTGGACGTGGGCTCGCCCGAGTCGACCCGCGCGATGGCCGAACGCACCTACGACGCGTTCGGCGGCGTCGACTACCTGGTGAACAACGCGGCGATCTTCGGCGACATGAAGCTCGACACGCTCTTGCGCGTGGATTGGGACTACTATCTCTTCCTGCTCTCCGACGCCGCGTCCTGGATCACCGGGCAGATCGTGAACGTGGACGGCGGCCAGATCTCCCGTCCCTGACGAAGACCCCCTCGAAAGGAGCCTCACGATGGCGCTCGCCCCGCTCGCACCCGAGACCCGCAACCTGATCGACGGCCAGCTCGTCCCGGCGAGCAATGGCAACACCTTCGACAACGTGAGCCCCTCCACCGAAGAGGTGCTGGGCACCGTCGCTGACGGCACCAAGGACGACATGCTGCGCGCGGTGGCCGCGGCGCGACGCGCGTTCGACGAGACGAGCTGGTCCACCGACCACGCGTTCCGCGCGAAGTGCGTGCGCCAGCTCTACGAGGGGCTCGTGGCCGAGAAGGAGCAGTTCCGCTCGATCGTCGTGCACGAGGCAGGCGCTCCGGTGTCGCTGACTAGCTACATGCACGTCGACGGCCCGATCGAGATGATGGCCTACTGGGCAGACAAGGCGTCTTCCTACCCGTACGAGCGGCGGATGAAGGACGTGCCGTTCCTCGGCCGCCAGCACGGGCGGATCCTGCGCCGCGAGGCAACCGGCGTGGTCGGGGCGATCACGCCGTGGAACGTACCGGTGTACCTGAACATCGCGAAGATCGGGCCTGCCCTGGCGTCGGGCTGCACGATCGTGCTGAAGCCCGCGCCCGACACGTCCTGGTCTGCGACCCACATCGGCAAGGTGATCTCCTCGCGCACGGATCTTCCGCCCGGCGTGGTCAACATCGTGGCGTCGTCGGACCACCTGACCGGTGAGATCCTCTCCTCGGACCCGCGCATCGACCTCGTCACCTTCACCGGCTCGACCGCGACCGGCCGGCGGATCATGGAGTGCGCGTCGCCGACGCTGAAGAAGGTGTTCCTCGAGCTCGGCGGCAAGTCGGCGAGCATCGTGCTCGACGACGCCGACTTCGCGGCCGTGCTGCCGGGCGCCTCCTTCACGTGCACGCACGGCGGCCAGGGCTGCGCGATCACGACGCGCCTGCTGCTGCCTCGCTCTCGCTACCCCGAGGGTCTCGCGCTGGTGAAGAATGCCTTCGAGAGCTGGAACTACGGCGATCCGACGAACCCCGCCAACTTCCAGGGGCCGCAGGTGAGCCGGCGCCAACAGGAGCGCGTGCTCGGCTACATCGAGAAGGGGAAGAGGGAGGGCGCGCGACTGGTGGTCGGTGGAGGCGTGCCGAAGCACCTGCCGAAGGGCTTCTACGTCGAGCCGACGCTGTTCGCTGACGTCGACCCCGACGCGACGATCGCGCAGGAGGAGATCTTCGGTCCGGTGCTGTGCGTGATCCCGTTCGACGACGACGACGACGCGGTGCGGATCGCGAACAACTCGGTGTACGGCCTGTCCGGCGCGGTCAGCTCGAGCAGCGAAGAGCGCGCGCTCGCGGTGGCGCGGCGCATCCGCGCCGGCACGCTCGGCGTGAACGGCTCACAGTGGTTCCACGTCGACACGCCGTTCGGCGGCTACAAGCAGAGCGGCCTCGGACGAGAAAACGGCGAGCAGGGCTTCGAGGAATACCTCGAGACGAAGGTGATCGGCGTCTCGGCTCAGGGCTCGTAGGAGGCGCCGGTGTGAGCTCTGCGGGGCGCGTCTACGATCCATTCTCGTACGAGATCGACGAAGACCCGTATCCGGTCTACCGCTGGATGCGCGACGAGGCGCCGCTCTACTACAACGAGCAGCTCGATTTCTACGCGCTGACACGCTTCTCGGACAACCTGGACGCGTTCATCGACAAGGACGCGTACACCTCGACGTGGTCGACGAGCCTCGAGTTCATGGATCAGCCGCATCCTGGGTCCGGCCTGATGATCTGGATGGACCCGCCCGAGCACAACCGCTACCGCGGGCTGGTGAGCAAGGCGTTCACGCCGCGGCGCATCGCCGACCTGGAGCCTCGGATCCGCGCGATTGCCACCGGCCACCTCGATGCGCTCGTCGGCCGCGACCGCTTCGACGTGGTGGTGGAGTTCACCGCGCGGCTGCCGATGGACGTGATCAGCTCGCTGCTCGGGATTCCCGAGGCGGATCGCCGCTGGGTGCAGGAGGGCTCGAACGCGATGCTGCACCGCGACGCGGGCAGCCCGTTGCCGCGGCCCGAGGCGCTCGAAGCTCAGCAGAACGTGCTCGCATACTTCGACGCGCAGATCGCCGAGCGCCGCGCGCACCCGCGCGACGACATGATGACGCTGCTGACGCAGGTCGAGTGGCAGGACGATGACGGCACGGTGTCGCGGCTCTCGGACAACGACATCCGCCAGTTCCTGATGCTGCTCGCCACCGCCGGCAACGAGACGGTCACGAAGCTGCTGGCCACCGCCTGCTACGAGCTGTGGCGCAACCCGGACGAGCGCGCGCGTCTGGCCGAAGACCCGAAGCGGATCCGCAACGCGGTCGAAGAGGTGCTGCGCTTCGACCCGCCGTCCCAGTACCAGGGACGCGTCACGACGCGCGACGTCACGTTGCACGGCCAGACGATCCCGAAGCACTCGCGCGTGCTGTTGATCAACGGCGCGACCGGCCGCGACGAGCGCAAGTTCCCCGATCCCGACCGCTTCGATGTGCTCCGCGCGATCGACGTGCACCTCGGTCTCGGCTACGGCCGGCACCTGTGCCTCGGCGCGTCGCTCGCGCGCCTCGAGTCGCGCGTCGCGATCGAGGAGCTGCTCGCGCGCTTCCCGGTCTACGAGATCCCCGCCGGCGGCATCGAGCGCATGCACTCGAGCAACGTGCGGGGGCTCTCGGGATTGGTGCTGGAGCCCGTCAGCGCGCGCTGAGCGCGGGAACCGGCTCGTCGCGCGAGAGGTCCCAGGCCACCGCCAGGCTCAGGTCATCCTGCGCCGCCGCCTCGCTGGACTCGGCGTATCCAAGCAGGACGATGCCGCCCGTCACCCGCTCGGCGGCGCTGTACCCGAGGGCACCGGCCGGGAGGAGTGATGCCTCGGCAAGCGCCGCCAATCGCTGGGAATCCGCCTCGATTCCCTGAGCCACAGCTGGCGCCATGAGTTCACAGGGGCTGTACCCGCCCGATCCCTGGGTGTCCGCGGGACAGAGCGACCCCCCACGAGCGGTGGAATGGACCAGCGCAACACCCAGCACCGTCAGAAAAGACAGCAGCACCCGTCGACGATCGATTTCCACGGCCAGCGCCTCCCAGGTCCTTCCTCACCCCCGGAAGAGGATGTGGCCGCCGCGCGGCGCAGGTGGCAGAAGATTATCCGGCGCGCGCGAACTGGATTTGAATCCAGTTCCACGGTGAATCTCGTGCCGCGCGCGCGACGGGAGCGACCGGGCTCGCTGCGGCGGCGAGACCGACTCCAATGAATTCGATGAGTTGGCGGGCTATGACGCGGCCGATGGCCGCCCTTCCCCGCCGGAGGCCGCGCACCGAAGAGATCGGGCCGAGGTGCACCTGCGGGGACGCGCCAGAATCGACCAGGCGGCGCGACCGCGGGGCCGGCTGCACCTCGGGCATGCACCTCGAGCACCGGGTGTGAACGTCCCGCGGGAATGGCGGCGTTGGCAACGGCCGCTCCCTGACCGTCTCGGAGGGCGGCAGCTTGCCCGTTCGAGGCCTTGTATTACGTTGCAAGACGTGAAGAACACCATCACGATCCGCCTGGATCCGCAGCTCGAGAAGCTGCTCGACCGACTCTGCAAGCAGACCGGTCGGACCCGAAGCGACCTCGTGCGCGACGCACTGCGGCGTCAGCTGAGTCTGCTTCGCTTCGAGAATCTGCGCCGGAAAGCGCTGCCGTTCGCAGAGGCGCGCGGCTACTTGACCGACGAGGATGTGACTCGGGACCTCTCTTGAGGGTGTTTCTCGACACCAACGTCCTGGTCAGTGCGTTCGCGACGAGGGGTATCTGCGCCGACGTTCTGCGGGCCGTGCTGGCCGAGCACACGCTGGTCACGAGCGAGGTCGTGCTCGGAGAGCTGAGACGAGCGCTTCGAGCACGCATCAAACTGCCGGCGCGGATCATCGGCGAGATCGAGACCCTCCTGCGCGAGCAGGAGGTGTTCCCGCGACCGCGGGCACCTTCACCCCTTCGCATTCGAGACGCGGATGATCGCTGGGTTCTCGCTTCCGCCGTCGATGCGCGCGCGGACGTGCTCGTCACCGGGGACCGCGACCTGCTGGACGTGGCGGCGCAGGCCCCGCTCGAGATCGTGGACCCGCGCGCGTTCTGGGAGCTCCTTCGCCGCACTTGAGCCGTCGGCGCGCTCTGCGCGCAGCGCAACCGGAACGGCCGTGGTCGGTTCAGCTCGATGCGGGGGCTGTCGGGGTTGGTGCTCAAGCCGGCTCCGGCAATCCGTACAGATCCACCGCGTTCAGGCCGAAGATCCGCTGCTGCGCGGCCTCGGGCAGGCCAATCATCTGATGGCGCAGCTCGTCGACGACGCCGGGGATCTTCGCGTCGGGGTGCGGGTAGTCGCTGGCCCAGATGATGCGGTCGGCACCGACGAGAGGGCTCTCAGCGGTGAGGCGCAGCGTGCTCTCGTCGGGGTCGAACGAGATCCAGCATTGGCGCTTGAAGTATTCGGACGGCTTCATCTTCAACTGCGGCACCTCCCACCGGAAGATCTCGTGGTGGTGGTCGAGCCGCTCGAGCAGGGGCACGATCCAGCCGCCGTTGGCCTCGAGGAAGATGCAGCGCAGGCGCGGGAAGCGCTCCAGCACGCCGCCGCAGATCAGCATCGTGAGCGCGAGCTGCATGTCGAACACGTTCCCGAGCGCCTGGGTGAAGAAGATGTTCTTGTTGCCGTAGGTGCCGTCGGCGCGCCGATCGTCGGGCGAGGTCATCTCCATGATCGACTTCGCGCCCGGCGCCACGAACTCGTGCAGGCGCAGCGCGCGCACCGCGCCCGGCATGTCGGGCATGAGGTAGGGGTGGAAGCCGACCGCGAGGTCCTGGTCCTGGAGCGCCGCCCAGAGCCGGTCGTAGGAGGAGTCGCAGAAGAACCTGCCCTCGACGCTCGGGTTCGGGCGCAGGAAGACGCCCACGTGGCCGAGCTCGCGCGCGTCCGAGATCACGCGGATCGCCCGCTCGATCTCGGTCTGCGGCACGGCGGCGATCCCGAAGAGGCGCGTCGGCGCCGCGGCGCAGTAGTCGGCGATCCAACGGTTGTAGGCGCGCGCCTGCGCCTCGGCGAAGTCGAGGTCCGGCAGGCTCGAGATGCCGAGGAACTGGGTCGGGTAGACCACCGCCTGCTCGATCGAGTCCTGCGCCATCTCGACCAGGCGCCGCTCGGGATCGAAGGCGCCGCTGCGGATGTCCGTGTAGCGGAGCTCGCCGCGCAGGCAGCGCTCGCGCTCCTCGAGCGTCATGCCGCCCGCCCCCGCGAGCGCCATGCGGTTGGCGAAGATCTTGAGGTCGTCGTACAGGCACCACTCGGTCCCCTGCGCGTCCGTCTCGACGTGGAAGCAGCGCTGCTTGTACTTCGCGGGCATGTACTGGAGCATCGCGCTCGGGTGCTCGAGCACGTGCCCATCGGCGTCGACGATGCGGGGGCTCGGGGCGGAGGCGGCGGGCATCACGACCTCTTTCGGGCGACGGGGTGCGGACGCGATCTTACCACGGCGTCCTCGCCGGCGAGCCGCTGGCGGCTCCCCCTGCTGTAGCATCACGCCTCGCGTGCCGGAGCGCGATCGCGCGTGTTCCTCTTCGAGCAGGTCGACCCGGCGGTCGGCCGGATGAGCGCGCGCGCAGCGCTCGCAGCCACGCTCGGCGCCCTCCTCGGCGCGCTCGCGCTCGAGGGGGCGCTGCGCGCGGGCGGGGCGCCGCCGGCGGTGGCGCACCCGCTCCACGGCTTCCACCGGAGCGACCCGGCGCTCGGCTGGGTCGGGACGCCGGGCCTGCGCCGGCGCTTCGTGCGCCCCGCGTTCGACGTGCTCGTGGAGCACGACTCCGAGGGCTTCCGCCGCCCCGAGCCGCCCCCGCCCGCGGCGGCGCGCGAGCGCGTCCTCGTGCTCGGCGACTCGCTCGTCTGGGGCTGGGGCGTCGCGCAAGGGGAGCTCTTCACGGACTGGCTCCAGCGGGCGATGGCTCCGGACGTCGCCGTGGTGAACCGCGGCGTGAACGCGTACGCCACCTCGCAGGAGCTCCTGCTCCTCGAGCGCGAGCTCGCGCGGGGCCCGTGGTCGCGGGTGCTGCTCTTCTTCACGCCGGGCGACCTCTCGGAGAACCTCGACGGCAAGCGCGGCCGCCGCCCGCTCTTCGCCCTGGAGCACGGCCGGCTCGTCCCGCGCAACCAGCCCCCGGCGCCGCTCATGAGCCGCTGGCGGCGCTTCTGGAAGGACACGAGCCGCGCGTACCTCTGGCTCGAGCTCCACGCGAACCGGGCGCGCGAGGCGCTCGCCGGCGCGGCGCGCGAGGAGGCCGGCCGCGGCGCACCGCCTGGCGGGCAGCGCCTCGAGGACCTGCGCACCCTCCCGGGCGCGGAACTGACCGCGCGGCTTCTGTCCGAGATGGGCGCCCGCGCCAGCTCCGCCGGCGCCGACTTCCACGTCGTCTACGTCCCCGCCGACGGCGAACTCGGCGCAGCGCCCCCGGACCCGCTCGCCGAGGCCGCACACGCGCTGCTCGCGCGGCTCGCCGCGGCCGAGGGCCTCCCGCTCGTCGATCTGAGCGCGCCCCTCGCCGCGCGCTCCGCCGGCCGGCGCCTGCGCTTCGCGGAGGACGATCACCCCGATGCGCGGGGTCACCGCCTGATCGCCGCAGCTCTGCTCGACTCCGGGTTCCTTCGGTCGACGTCCCCTCGCCAACCCGCGGGGGGAATCTGAAAATCCTGAAGATCTAAACACCGTCCCCGTCGTCGGCCCGGCCGCGCTCGGCGGTCAGCGCCGGTCGGCGCAGCGGATCGCGGCGGTGCTGATCCGGATGATGCGCAGGTCGCCGAAGGGTGTGCCCAGGCCGCTGTTCAGCACCATGCCGAGCGAGAGGCGGCGGTCCGGGTCGGCCCAGGCGCCGGAGCCGCCGAAGCCGGAGTGGCCGAAGCCGCGCGGGATGCGCGCGCCGAGGGTGTTCACGCGGTGGTAGCCGAGGCGCCAGTGCATCGGGTAGGGAACCACCCGTCCGATGCCGCGGTTCTGCACGCGCATCGCCCGCTCGACCGTCTCGCGCGAGAGCAGGCGCACGCCGTCGATCGCGCCGCCGCCGGCCAGCATGGCGTAGAGGCGGGCGAGCGCGCGCGCGCTGAAGATCCCGTTGGCGGCGGGAATGCTCGCCGCGGCCCAGGCCTCGGAGCCGAAGTCGATCTCCTCGATCCCGGGCGGGACGAGCGCCGCGTGGGTGTGCGAGAGGTCGACGATACCGGCGAGGCCGAGCGCGCGGGAGATCACCCGCCCCGCCATCGGAACCAGATTGCCGCTGCGCCGCCGCGCGATGCGCCGCGCGTGGATCAGCTGCGCGCGCCGGTGCATCTGGTCGGCGGGGAGCCCCACGAAGCACCCATCGAGGCCGAGCGGCTCCGCGAGCTCCGACGCGAGCACCTGCGCGAAGGTCCTGCCGGTGACCCGCTGGATGATCTCGCCCACGAGCCAGCCGTAGGTCCAGCCGTGGTAGCCGTGGGCGGCGCCGGGCTCGTGGCACGGCGCGCTGCGCGCCAGGGCGTCGACCATGTGCTCCCAGTCGACGAAGCGCTGCGCGTGGTCGATCATGTCGCGGACCCGATACAGCCCGGCCTCGTGGCACAGGACCTGGCGCACCGTGATGCGCCCCTTGCCGGCGTCGGCGAACTCCGGCCAGTACTCGGCGACCGGCGCGTCGTAGTCGACCAGCCCGCGGTCGGCGAGCACGTGGAGCAGCGTCGACGTGACTCCCTTGGTGGTCGAGTAGGAGAGCGAGAGCGTGTCCTCCGTCCACGGGTCGCCCTCCGCGTCGCGCGTGCCGCCCCAGCAGTCGACCACCACCTCGCCGCGGTGATAGACGCAGACGGCCGCGCCGCCCGGGCGCCCGCGCCGGCGCGAACCCGGGATCTGGCGCCGGAGCACGCGCGCGACGTCGGAGAAGTCCGGATGGATGTATCCCTCGAGCATGCGTTCGAAGTCGACCTCCCCGCGCCCCGGGCCGCCCCGGAAGCGCCCCCCCCGAGTCTTCGCTCGCCTTCGGCTCGCGGCGCGCTGCGCTTGCTACGGCTCCGATCGCTACGGGCCCTTCGCCCCGAGCTCGATGATCTCGAGCGTCGCCACGGCCGCCCGGAACCACGGCCGATAGTCCCCCGCCAGCTCCGGCGGACACTCGCCCGTGATCACGAGGATGCGCCCGTCCCCCGACTCGATCAAGGTCACCTCCTCGAAGGCGAGCCCTTCGAAGTCGTCGATGGCGACGCGCAGCGCACGACGGCCGGCCACGGCGAGGGGCTCGGGCGACGTCATGCGCCCCCGCCTCCGGTAGTAGGCGCCGTAGCGTTCGAGGAACTCCTCGATCGTGGCGTAGCGGTGCACCACGATCTGGAGGCTCGGCGAGGGCTCCCAGGTCACGCCGTCCAGCACCACGACGCCCTGCGCGGTCGGCACGCGCATCCAGCCCTTCGGCGGGCGGAACTCGAAGCCGAGGCGGGCGTCGACGTAGGGACCCATCGCGAGCTCCGGCCGGCCCGGACGCGCGGCGAGCCGCTCCCCCTCGCCCGATCCGGAGGCGTGGCCGAAGATCGCGCCGCTCGGGAGCTCGTAGAGGGAGACGAAGGAGTTCACGTCCTCGAGCGAGAGGCCCGGCACCCCGACGCGGTGGCTCTCCAGGGCGACGGTCCGATCGCGGGCGACCTCGTACATGAGATCCCCCGGGACGGGGCTGTGGCCGCGCATCCCGAGCGCGTGGCCGATCTCGTGCAGCGCGACCCACTCGAAGAGATCGGGGGCGAGCAGGCCCACCGCATCCGCGAGGTAGAGCCGCACCTCCGAGACCCCGAACGCGACGAGCAGGCGATCCGCGTCCGGGTCGCGCCCGAGCACGCGGCAGCGGCCGGCCTCGGGCGTCTCGCCGAGGACCTGCCGGTCCGCGTCGGCGACGGGGGCCTCGGCGCCGATCAGGCGCAGCACGAGGCGCGCAGCCGACGCGTCCGGGACCCGACGGAAGCGCACGTGCCCATCGAGCTCGGCCTCCCAGGTGCGCAGTGCCCGCTCCACCGCGGCGACGTAGGCCTCGGGGGCGCGCGGGGCGAACTCGTCCTGGAGCGAGCCCGGGATCTCGGGCCGGACCACGTGGACCGCGAGCGGCATCGCCTCGTCGGGCCAGCGGCAGAAGAGCAGCGGGTCGCCCTCGGGGCCGCCGGGAACGCGGTGCGTCATGAAGGGGAGGTAGTTCGGCTCGAGCACCTCCGGGTAGGCCTCGCGGAAGGTCGCGTAGTCCCAGCGCGTCGGGCGATAGGGCGCCGGCTCGCGCGCCGCCTCGCCGCCGGCCGCGGCGCAGCCCGAGAGCAGGGCGGCGAGCGCCACCCCGGGACGGCCCGCCCTCACCCGCTCCGCCCGCGCTCGCTCACGACGCGCCGCAGCTCGCGGTCCTGCTCGCGCCGCCGGATCGCCTCGCGCTTGTCGTAGCGGCGGCGTCCGCGCGCGAGCGCGAGCTCGACCTTGGCGCGCCCCTCCCGGAAGTAGAGCCCGAGCGGCACCAGCGTGAGCCCCCGCTCCGCCACCTTGCCCGCGAGGCGCGCGATCTCCGCACGGTGGAGCAGGAGCTTGCGCTCGCGCCGCGGGTCCGGGTTCTCGCGGCTCGCCTGCGCGTAGGGGCTCACGTGGGCTCCGACGAGAAAGACCTCGCCGCGCCGCACGACGGCATAGGCGTCGGCGAGGTTGGCCTTGCCCGCCCGCAGCGACTTCACCTCGGGACCGAGCAGCGCGATCCCGGCCTCCACCGTCTCGAGGATCTCGTACTCGAAGCGCGCCTTGCGGTTCGTCGCGACGAGCTTGCGTTCGCCGGGCGCGGACATCCGGACGGATGGTAACCGCCCCGTGCGGGGGACACCCTCCCGCTGGGTCAGCCGCGCGCGGGGGCGAGCTCCCAGCGCAGCGGCACGCGCTTGATCCCGCCGACGAAGGAGGAACGCACGCGCTCGACCGGCCCGGCGAGCTCGGCGTGGCGCAGCCGCGCGCGCAGCTCCTCGAAGGCGCAGCGGATCTCGAGACGGGCGAGGTGCGCGCCGAGGCAGACGTGCTCGCCGCGGCCGAAGCCCACGTGGTCGTTCGGGTGGCGGTCGATGCGGAAGCGGTCGCCGTCGGGGAAGACCTCCTCGTCGCGGTTGCCCGACGGGTAGAAGAGGCAAACGCTCTGCCCGGCGCGGATCTTCTGGCCGCGCAGCTCGTAGTCGCGCGTCGCCGTGCGGCAGAACTGGATCACCGGCGTGGTCCAGCGCACGATCTCCTCCACCGCCGGGGCGAGCAGGCCGGGGGTCTCCTGCAGCCGCTTCCACTCCCCGGGGTGCTCGAGGAAGGCGAGCAGGCCGCCGGTCATGGCGTTGCGCGTCGTCTCGTTGCCGGCCACCACCAGGAGCAGGTAGTACGAGAGGAGCTCGACCGGCGGGAGGCGCCCTCCATCCACCTCGCCGTTCGCCACCACGCTCACGATGTCGTCGCCGGGCGTCCGCCGGCGCTCCTCGGAGAGACGCTGGAAGTACTCGAAGACCTCGGCGCGAGCCCGGTTCAGCACCTCGTCGGGCGTCTGTCCGTGCTGGTACTCGGGGTCCTGCGGGGCGATGATCTCGTTGGTCCAGCGGAAGAGCAGCTCCCAGTCGGAGCGCGGCACGCCCAGCATCTCGGCGATCACCGCGATCGTGATCCGGGCCGTCACGTCTCGGACGAAGTCGACCCGCTCGGAGCGGCCCGCCGCGTCGATCACCTCGCGGGTGATCCTGCGCACCTCGGGCTCCCAGGTCCGGACCGCCCTCGGCGTGAGGCGCTTGCTGGTCACGTTGCGGTACTTCGCGTGGTCGGGCGGGTCCATCGTGAGCAGGTGGCGGGTCGTGCCCTCGGGTGGGAGCGGCAGGTCGAGCGTGAAGACCGCGAGGCGCGGCGCGTTCAGGAAGATCTCCGGCTGCTTCCCGAGCTCGACGATGTCCGCGTGCTTCGTGACGGCCCAGAAGGGCTCGACGTTCTCGCGCTCGTACCAGTAGACCGGCGCGTGACGCCGCAGGCTGGCCCACTCGCGGTACGGGTAGCCATGGCGCTCGTAGTGCGCCGGGGTCGCGATGTCGAGCGTCGCGAGCGCCTCGAGACGGAGGGCGTCGGTGGTCACCGGAGTTTCGGCCGCCTCCCGGTCAGCTCTGCCGGGGAGCGAACACCACCGGGTTGTAGTAGAAGCGCTCGGACACGATCTTCCCGTCGCGCACCTCGTGGACGGCGACCTCGGCGAGCGGCACGACCCGGCCGTCGCGCAGGTGCACGGTCGCATCCCACTCGATGCAAATGGTACTGGCGTCGGCGAAGACCTTGCGGGGCTTCCACTCCGAGCGCTCCTGCATCGACTCCCAGCGCGCGTTCTTCGCCTCGAGGCCGGCGATCCCGGTGGCGACGTCGCCGGTGGCCTCGCGCGAGACGACACCCTCGGCGTAGAGGTCGCGGAGGTCGAAGAGGGACGGGTTCTGCGCCGCGCGCACGATCTTGCGCGCGAACGCGACGAGCGCCGATCCGCCCGCGGCCTTCGGCTTCGCGGCGGGGCGCGGGGCCTTGACTGCGCGTTTCGGGGCCTTGGCCGCGCGTTTCGGGGCCTTGGCCACCTTCGCGCCCCTGCCGGGCTTGCCGGCGCCGGCCCGGCCCTTGCTCTTGCGAGGCTTCGACCTACGCGTCGCCATGGCGGATCCCTCCCGAGCAGCCGGGCCACGACGGCGCCCCCCGGGATGGGAGGCGGCCCCCGGCTCGGCGAGCATCCTACCGCGGCGCGGCCCGCTCGGAACAGGATTCCGCGGGCCGCGTGCGCCGGCCGGCCTCGGCGCGAAGCCGCGCGTGCCGGCGCGCCGGAAGGCGGGCTGGCGGACCTCGGCCGCCTTCGCCTTCTTCTGCGCATGGCGATCCCGCCCGCGAGCCACCCCCGGGCGCAGCCCGAGCCCCCTCCCCCCCCGGGCGCGCCGCTCCCGCCGGCCGAGCGCGCCCGGGGGAGGCGGCTCGCCTACGCGAGCCACCCCTTCGGAATGACCTACCGGATCGCAATGAGCGAGCACCTGCCGACCCTCGCGCTCGTGACGCTCGGCGCGAGCGAGGCGCTGGTCGGTCTCCAGCGCACGATCGTCCACCTGTCGGTGCTGCTCCAGCTCCCGGCGCTCGCGCTCGTCGGACGGGTGCGCAAGCGCTCGATCCTGCTCGGAGGGCAGCTGGTCGCGGTGGCCGGAGGCGTGCCGCTGCTCGCCTTCGGCGCGCTCGCGGCGCAGGGCGACGCGGCCGCGCCCCGGATCGCGCTCGCGAGCTTCGCGGTGGTGGCGGCGGGCCTCTGCGTCTCGGAGACGGTCTGGTTCGCGATCCTGCACGGCTTCCAGGAGCCCGAGCGGATCGGCCGCTTCTTCGCGTGGCTGCGCACCGGCTGGCACGTGGTGCTGATCGCGTTCTTCCTCTGCGCGCAGCGCTGGCTCGCGGAGCACCCGGGGAGCTTCGGCCCCCTCTTCGGGCTGGCCTTCGCCGCCGGCGTGGCCCGCGCCGCGCTCGTCGCTCGGCTTCCCGAGCGGCGCGAGGCCGGCGGCGGGGCGGCCCGGGTCCGCGAGGCGCTCGCGCTGGTGGTGCGCGAGCGCATGCTGCGGCGCTATCTCGGCGGAATCGCCCTCGGCGGCGCCATGCGGGGTGTCGTCTTCACCTTCGCCCTCGTCATGCTCCGGCGCGTCATCGGATTCGACGAGGGGGCCGTCCTCTACACGACCGTGGCGCTCTACTCGGGGGGGCTCGCGACGCTCTGGCTCTGGGGGCGCGTGGTGGATGCCGTCGGCCCCTGGCCCGTCTTCCGCTGGACCTCGCTCGGCCAGGCGCTCCTGGTGCTGGGACTGCTCGCCGTACGCGAGCCCTCGCCGGAGACCCTGTGGCTCGCGGTCGCGCTCTTCTTCGGCATCTACGCGCTCGGCGCCGGCTTCGACGTGGCCGACACGCACGCGCTCTTCGCACTCGCGCCCGAGGACTCCCCGGCGCGCACGCTCGTCGCGGCGCGCGTGGTCGAGCTATCGATCCGCGCCGCGATCCCGGTCGCCGTGGGACTCGTGCTCGAGCGCGCTCTCGCCGCCGGCCTCGCCCCGCTCGCCGTCTACCACGCGCTCTTCGTCGGCTGCGCGGTCGCGATCGCGCTCGCGAGCCTCCCGCTGCGGGCCTTCGCAGATCGGAGGCGCTGATGCAAGCGCGCGAAGCGCGCGCGCAGCGAGGCGAAGCCGAGCGAAGTGCGGGCCCCCGCTCGGGCCAGCGCGAAGCGCGCGCGCAGCGAGGCGAAGCCGAGCGAAGTCAAGAAGCCTGCACGGTGATCCGCCGCGGCTGGTGGCGACTCGTCTTCGGCAGGCGCACCTGGAGCACGCCGTCGGTCATCCGCGCCTCGATGGCGTCGGCGTCGATCGCCTCGGAAAGGCTGAACTCGCGGCGGTAGCCGCCCAGCCGGTACTCGGCGTAGAGCGGCGTCCACGAGGCGTCGGGCTGCGACGCCAGCGCGGCCTCGATCGAGAGCAGGCCGTTCTCGAGCCGCACCTCCACCTGCCGATCGTCGACGCCCGGAAGATCCGCGACGACGACGAACGCGTCCTTCTGCTCCACGATGTCGACCTCGGGCCAGAAGGTCAGCCCCGGCCGCGTGCCCTCGCGCTCGACCGCGCGCTTGTCGCGGGGCTGGATCTCCTGCCCCTGCAGGCTCTTGATCTCGTTCGACATGTCGCTTCCTCCCTGCCGTCCCTAGCTGGATTTCACGGAGATCCGCCGCGGCTGATGCTCCGGCGCCTTGGGGATCCGCAGCGTCAGCACGCCGTTGCGGTAGATCGCCTCCACCTTCTCGCCGTCGACCTCGAGCGGGAGCTGGACCGTCCGGCGGAAGGCGCCCGCGCGCCGCTCCACGCGGTGCAGGCTGGCATCCTCCGGATGGTCGATGCGGCGTTCACCGCGCAGTGTCACGCGGTCGCGCTCGACCGCGACGTCGATGTCCTCGGCGCGAAGCCCCGGGAGCTCGGCCGTCAGCACGTAGCTGTCGCCGCTCTCGTAGAGGTTCACGGCGGGAAAGACCCCGGCGCGGGACGCCACGGGACTCCCGCCGGGGACCCGCTCGAAGAGCTCGTCCATGCGCCGTCGCAGCTCGTCGAGGTCCAGCCGGGGGTCGCCATACCAGGGATCCGAGAGCCAGAATCGGGCCATTGCGCATCCTCCCTCTCGCTTCGCGCCGCGCGCGGCGAAAACCACCACGGAGCGACACGTGAATAGGTAGGCACGAGCAGGCGCCTGTCAAGTCGGCGGACCGCGACCTGGAACCTCCGCAGAGCTCGCCCCACAGGGAACCCTCCGCGCTACGCGATTCGCGGCTGCAGGACGCGGTTGTCGATCAGGCGCACGCCTACCGCGCCGTCCGGCGCGCGGAAGCGCACGGCGAGGGCGAGCAGCGCGGGCCCGGCGAGCGGGTCGGGGGCGGGCTCGAGGCTCTCGGGGTCGCGCAACTCGGCGTAGTCGATCTCGGCGCGCGACGCGCGACCGATCTCGGTCGCGACGAGCTGGAGCAGCCGCGCGCAGCCCGTCTCCTCCGCCGCCACCGCGCTTTCGGCGGCGTCGAGGGCGCGTGCGAGGCACGGCGCCTGCTGCCGCGCCTCCGGGTCGAGGTTCGCGTTGCGGCTCGAGAACGCGAGCCCGTCGGCCTCGCGCGCGATCGGCGCGCCCGCGATCTCGACGTCGAGGCAGAGGTCGCGGACCAGCCGCTTCACGACCGCGAGCTGCTGCCAGTCCTTCTCGCCGAAGACGGCCACGTGGGGCTTCGCGGCGAGGAGCAGCTTGACGACGACGGTGGCGACGCCCCGGAAGTGCCCGGGGCGACTCGCGCCGCAGAGCTCGCGCGTGAGCAGGGCGACCTCGACGAAGGTCTGGGACCCCGGCAGATACAGCTCCTCGGGCGACGGCGCGAAGACGGCATCGACGCCGGCCTCGCGGCAGCGCGCGAGATCGGCCGCGAGGGTGCGCGGATAGCGGGCGAGGTCGGCGGCTTCGTCGAACTGCGTCGGGTTCACGAAGATCGAGATCCACACGCGGTCTGCGTGCCGGCGAGCGAACGCGACCAGCGAGAGGTGCCCGGCGTGGAGCGCGCCCATCGTCGGCACGAGCGCGATCCGCCGGCCTGCCGCGCGCTCCGCATCGGCGAGCCCGTGAAGCTCACTCACGCCCTCGATCACGCGCATCGGCTACCCGATCGCCCGCCGGGACGTGCAGGCGCCCGAAGAGCGCGCGCAACGTGCCACGAGCGGGTGGAGTCCGGACGCCGCTTCGAAAGGAGCCAGGCCGCGAAGCGGCCGCGCAGCGGGCCGGAGCTCCTGTGGAGCTCGGCCAAGGCGAGCGGAGTAGATGCGCTAGCTGCCCTATCGATAGGAGTGCTCCGGGCCGGGGAACTTCGCCTCGCGCACCTCCTCGGCGAAGGCGCGGACGGCCTGGGAGGCCAGGGCGCCGAGGCTCGCGTACTGCTTCACGAAGCTCGGCGTCCATTCGCCGAGGCCGAGCATGTCGTGCATCACGAGCACCTGACCGTCGCAGTGCACGCCGGCCCCGATCCCGATCGTCGGGATCCCGAGGGCTGCGGTGACCTCGCGCGCGAGGTCCGCGGGCATGCCCTCGAGCACGAGCGCGAACGCTCCGGCCGCCTCGACGGCGCGCGCATCCGCGAGCACGCGGGCGCGGCCCTCCTCGCTGCGGCCCTGCACCCGGTGGCCGCCCATGCGGTGGATCGCCTGGGGCGTGAGCCCGACGTGGCCCATCACGGGGATCTCGGCCGCGACGATGCGCGCGATCGTGGCGGCGACGCCCGTGCCGCCCTCGAGCTTCACCGCCTGCGCCCCGCCCTCCTTGAGGCAGCGGACCGCCGAGCGCACCGCCTCCTCGGACGAGACCTGGTAGCTCCCGAAGGGCAGGTCGGCGACGACGAGGGCGCGCCGCGCCGCCCGCGCGACGAGGCGCGTGTGGTAGATGGTCTCGTCGAGGGTCACGGAGAGCGTCGTATCGAGCCCCTGGACCACGTTCCCGAGCGAATCGCCGACGAGCAGCACGTCGATTCCCGCCGCGTCGAAGATCGCGGCGAAGGCGTGGTCGTAGGCGGTGAGCATGGCGATGCGCTCGCCGCGCAGCTTGCGCGCGCGGAGCGCCGGTGCCGTGACGCGGTGCTCCCGCGCGGTCGTAGCGGAGACGGTCGACATCGGGGGCCGGCCTCCGTCCACCTCGGGAACGGGGCCCTGGAAACGAAAACGCGCCTACCGGACACCCGATCGGGTCCGGAGGCGCGGCGATCTCCCGCGTGCGCGCGTGCAGGACGCGCGTGCGAGAGGGCCTTCGTCCGCCCCCGTCTCGGTCCGGACGGGCCGGATCCGAGCGATCGATCGGGCGTTGTCTGGCGCCGTCTCCGCTTCCCGAGCGCTCGGCCCGGGGCGGCTCTGTTCTGCCCGATGGAGATCGCACTGTGCGAGGCCCCTCGGGACGCTTTCGAGGCTAGACACCCCCGCGCAGCGTGTCAACTCGTTCCCGGTCCGAGCCGCCGCCGCACGGCCGGCGGGAGGTAGCGGCCCTCCGCGAAGTCGGGCGCGAAGCGACCCAGAGCCTCGGCCGCCGCCGCGATCTGCTCCTCGAGGCCTTCCGCCTCGAAGAGCACGAGCCAGAGCCGGCCGCGCACGCGGCAGACGGCGCTCCGGGCCCCGGGCTCCCCCGAGGCTTCGGCCGTCCCGAGCGGGGGCCCGCACTTCGCTCGGCTTCGCCTCGCTGCGCGCTTCGCTTGCCGGGCCCCCTCGACCCGACGCACCTCGAGGCCCGCCTCCCGGCACAGTGCGACGAGGGCCTCGAGCACCTCCGCGGGGCTCACGCCGCCTCCTCGCGCAGGGCGCGCGCGAGCCTCGCGAAGCTCGCGGCCGGGAGCTCTTCGGCGCGCGCCTTCGGAGCGATGCCGACCCGCTCGAGCGCGCGCAGGATCGCCGCAAGCGGCAGCGCGCCGTCGCGAAGGGCGTTGGCCAGGGTCTTGCGCCGCTTGCCGAAGGCGCGGCGCACGATCCCCTCCACGAGGCCGAGCTCGCCGGGCGCGAGCAGGGGCTGCGGGAGCGGGCCGATGCGCAGGAACGACGAGTGGACGCGCGGCACCGGGTAGAAGCAGCCCGGCGGGAGCTCGAGCCGGGCCTCGACGCGAACGGTCAGCCGATGCAGCACGCCGAGCGAGCCCCATTCGCGCGAGCCGGGCTCGGCGAGGAGCCGCCGCGCCACTTCGCGCTGGAGCATCACCGACCAGTCCGCGAGCCGATCGCGCAGGTCGAGCAGCGCGCGCAGCACGGGAGCCGAGATCGAGTACGGGAGGTTCGCCACCAGCCGCGTCGGCCGGCCGGCGGCCGCAACGAGCGCGCCGAGGTCCACGCGCAGGGCATCGGCGTGCAGCAGCTCCACGTTGGCGGGGAGCGCCCGCTCGGCGCGCAGCGCGCGGACGATGCCGGCGTCCACCTCGAGCGTGACCACCCGGGCCGCGCGCTCGGCGAGCGCACGGGTCAGCACGCCGAGGCCCGTCCCGATCTCGATCACCGCATCCCCCGGAGCGACGCCCGCGAGGTCGACCAGCCGCGCGGCGAGCGCCTCGTCGACGAGGAAGTTCTGGCCGCGGGAGCGATGCGCGCGCAGCCCGTGCCGCGCGAGGAACGCACGGACCTCCGCCGCGCCCACCTACCAGGGCGCCGCATGGAGCGGCACGCGCGAGAAGCAGCCGACGTCGAGGCCGTGGCGCTCGCCGCGAGCGAGCCGGTGCGCGGCGGCCGCCGCGATCATCGCGGCGTTGTCGGTGCAGAGCTCGCGCGGAGGGAAGACCACGCGGAATCCGTCGTGCGCGGCGGCCGCCCCGAGCTCCGCGCGCAGCCGGTGGTTCGCTGCGACGCCGCCGACCACGGTGAGGATCCCGAGGCGCTCGGCCGCGAGAGCGGCTCGCGCGCGATCGACGAGCGCGCCCACCGCGACGGCCTCGAAGGCGGCGGCGAGATCGGCGACCGCGCCCGCGTCGAGCGGCGCGCGCCGGCCGACCTCGAGCGCGACGGCCGTCTTGAGCCCGCTGAAGGAGAAATCCAGCCCGCTCCGACTTCGCTCGCCTGCGGCTCGCTGCGCGCTTCGCTTGCTGCGGCCCTGCGCTCGGGACCCCGAGAAGGGTCGCGGCAGTCGGACGGCCCTCGGGTCGCCGCGCGCGGCGGCGGCGGAGAGCGCGGGCCCGCCCGGATAGGGGAGGCCGAGCAGGCGCGCCACCTTGTCGAAGGCCTCGCCCACCGCGTCGTCCCGCGTCGCGCCCAGCAGTCCCGGCGGGCGCTCGGCCTCGATCCGGTAGAGGGCGGTATGCGCGCCGGAGACCACGAGGCCCACGTAGGGCGGCGCGAGCGAAGGATCGGCGAGCTCGGCCGAGGCGAGGTGACCGGCCAGGTGGTGCACGGCCACGAGCGGGATCTGCAGCCGGTAGGCGAGCGCCTTCGCGAACGAGAGCCCGACGAGGAGCGAGCCCACGAGCCCCGGACCCGCGGTCACGGCGACGCCGTCGAGCGCCTCGGCCGCGATGCCGGCGCGCGCGAGGGCCGCGGCGACCACGGAAGAGACCGAGCGCGCGTGGTCGCGCGACGCGAGCTCGGGCACCACTCCGCCGTAGGGACGGTGCAGATCGGCCTGGCCGCGGACGACGCTCGCGAGGATCTCGCGGCCGTCGCGGACGACGGCCGCCGCCATCTCGTCGCACGAGCTCTCGACGCCGAGGATCAGCCCGTGCGCCGTTCGAGCTTCTCTTCTTCGGCCTTGCAGTCGATGCACAGCTCGGCGACGGGCCGCGCCTTGAGTCTCCGCAGGCCGATCTCCTCGCCGCAGTTCACGCACGATCCGTATTCGCCCCGCTCGATCTTCTCCAGCGCGGCCTCGATCTTGGAGAGCAGGCCCTGCTCCCGCTCCCGGAGCCGCCCGGTGAACTGGAGGTTCACCTCCGAGGAGGCCGTGTCCATCTCGTCCGGGAAGTCGTCGGGATCGACGTGGATGTCCCCGGAGAGCGCCCGCCGCGCGTTGCCCAGGATCTCCTCTCGCTGCGCGAGGAGCACCTTCTTGAAGCGCTCGAGTTCCCGCTTGTTCAACGCCTCCCCCCTCAGCCCGATCGGAGCAGGTCCAGCTGCTTCCTGGCCTCGGCGGCGCGCGCCGAGTCCGGGTACTCCTTCACCACCCGCTCGAAGGCCTTGCCGGCGGCCTTCGAGAAGCCGGGCCCGAGGCGCAGCAGCGCCTCGCCCTGCCGGTAGAGCGCATCGGGAGCCTTGCCGCTCGTGGGATGACGCGTCACGACGTCATCGAAGCGCAGCACCGCGGTCTTGTAGTCGCCGTGCTTGAAGTAGCAGTCCGCCATCCAGTAGGCCGCGTCGTCGGCGTGAGCCGAGGACGGGTAAGTCTGCAAGAAGTTGCGGAAGCGGTCAATGCAGACCTGGGCGTCGCCCGCACGCCAGGCGGAATAGGCCTCGCGGTACGCCGAGAGCTCCGCCGCAGACGAGCCCTCCTCGCGGGGAAGCTCGCCGGGCGGGGGCTCGCCCGGCGCGGGCGGCGGGCCGCCGCCCATGCGGGCCGCTTCCGCGCGCGCCGCGCGCGCGTCCTCGACGGCCCGGCGCGCCTCGTGCTCGGCCACGTCGAGGCGGCCTTCGAGGCGCTGCACCTGCTCGCGCAGCTCCTCGAGCTGCTGGCCCATGTCGGCCACGCGCCCGGCGCCGCCCGCGACGTCCCCGGCGCCAACGCGCTCGATCCCATGGACCCGCTTCTCGAGCTTGCGGAACTCGGCCAGCGTGACGCAGCCGGCCAGCCACGGCAGCGCCGCGAGCGCGGCGAGCGACCGCAGGCGTGTGCGCGCATCTGCCATCGGATCCCCCCTGAACCGGGCCGCGGCCGAGGAGCCTAGCGCGGAAACGGCCCCCACGAGGGGGCGGTGTTCTCGCCCTGGTTCTGCGTGAGGCGGCGCACGTTCTCCCCGCCGACGTCCACGACGCAGATCTCGGCGCGCCCGAAGCGCTTGGAGCTGAAGGCCAGCATGCGCCCGTTCGGCGCCCAGCTCGGGCCCTCGTCGTTGCGCGGATGGCTGACGATCGGGACGTTGGTCGATCCGTCGGGATCGATCAACCAGAGGTCGAACTGGCCGCCCACCCGGCTCTCGTAGGCGATCCACTGCCCGTCCGGCGACCACGCCGGGGTGGTGTTGTAGTTGCCCTGGAAGGTGAGCCGCTTCGGCTCGCCCCCGCTCGCACTCATCACGTAGACCTGCGGCGCTCCGGAGCGGTCCGAGACGAACGCGATCTGGCCGCCGTCCGGCGACCAGGTCGGCGAGACGTCGATCGCGCGGTGGCGGGTGAGGCGGCGCAGGTCGCTCCCGTCGGGACGCGCCGTGTAGATCTCGGCCGCTCCGTCGTCGGAGAGCACGAGCGCGATGCGGTCGCCCTTGGGGCTGAAGACGCCCCGGTACTCGGCGCGCTCCGTGGGCAGGCGGGGCAGCAGCCGCCCCGGACGCCCCCGGCCCCGGGTGGAGAGGAAGAGCAGCGGGCGGTTGGCCTGGCGGTACGACGTGTAGATGATGGTCTCGCCGTCCGCGCTCCAGGAGGGGAAGTTGTTGATCGAGCCGTTGGCCGTGGCGGCCCGCGGGTTGCTGCCGTCCGCGCCCATCACGAAGATCTCGGCGTTGCCGCGGCGGTTCGAGACGAAGGCGATCTCGGTGGCCGAGACCCCGCGCACGCCGAGGAAGGCCTCGACCACGTCGTCCGCGACGCGCTTGGCGAGCAGGGCCGGGTCGGCGCTCGCCGGCTGGCGATAGCGCTTGTGGACGAGGCTCGCGCAGCGCGCCGGATCCCAGACGCGGAAGTCGGCGGTGAGCAGCTGCGGGTCGCGGCCGAGCTCCCCCTGCACGAGCGCGTCCGCGCCGATCTGGGTCCAGTCCGAGCACACGATCGGCTTCTCGAGCGAGTCGGTCGCCTCGGGGCCCAGGAAGGCCCGCGGGCTCACGAGCTGGAACACGTTCGAATACTCGAGGGCCTTGCCGAGATCCTCGCGGAACGTCTCGGTCCCCGCCGGTTGGGGCGAAGTCGAGCGCTCGGCGAAGCGCTGGACGGCGACGTCGTAGGCCTGCTTGCGGCCGGGATCGACGACGACCGCGGGGCGCTCCTGCGCCGCCGACGGCGCCGCGAGGGCGAGAAGCAGCGGGATCAGGGTCGGGTGGCGGGTTCGCATCAATAGCTCTCATCGGAGATGAAGACGAAGTTCCATAGCCCCGCCTCCGGGGGCGCGGGCAGCGGGCTCGCCTTGCGGATCGAGCGCAGGACGCCGTCGTCGTACCAGGGATTGCCGGAGCGCTTCACGATCTCGGGCTCGCCGAGCAGGTTTCCGCCGGCGTCGAGCTCGACGTCGATCACCGTGGCGAGCGACTGCTGGCGGAACCCGGGCGGCACGACCCAGCTCCGGCGCACGTGGATGCGCGTCCTGCGCATCCAGTCGGCGACCTCGGGAGAGACGGGCCGACCGGTGCCGCCCCCCCCGGCCGGGGCGACCGCCGCGACCCGCTCGGGCTCGGCCGCCGGGGTCTCCTCCTCCCCGACCTCGGAGCGCAGCCGGTCGAGCACGTCCGCGTACTCCTGCTGCGGCGTCTCCGGGCGCGCCACCTCCTCGGGGGCGATCTCCTCGCGCTTCGGCCGCGGCGTGGGCTTCGGCTCGCGGGCCTCCTTCGGCAGGACGCGCTTGTCGGGGACGGGGGGCTTCGGCTTCGGCTGGGCCGGCGCGGGCGTGGGGACGGGCGCGGCCTTCGGCCTGGCGGGCCGCGCGGCCGCCGGGCGATCGGGAGCGGCCACCAGGTTCACCGCGATCGCGCCCATCGGAGCGCTGGTCACTCCCAAGCTCGGCGAGAAGGCGAAGAGCCCCGCGAGCCCCACGTGCAGCAAGGTCGAGACGACGAGGAAGCGGCGGAACTCGCGCCGCCGGCCATCGTCGAGATCGATCGAGAGCTCTCGCGCCACAAGCCCCTAGGGCTCCGGCTCGGTCACCATGCCGAGCTGGCTCGCGCCCGCTTCCCGCGCGGCGGCGAGCGCCTTCACGACGACTCCGTAAGAGGCGTCCTTGTCCGCGCGCAGGAAGATCTCCTTGGTGTCACGGCCCTCGAAGATCGCCTCGAGCTTCTCGCGCAGCTCCGCCGCCGGGATCTCCCGCCGGGCGAGGTAGTACTTCCCGTCCTTCTTCACCGTGAGGATCAGCGGCTCGTCCTTCACGCGCAGCGGCTGCGTGGTCGTCTCCGGGAGGTCGACGTCGATCCCCTGCTGCATCATCGGCGCCGTCACCATGAAGATGATCAGGAGCACGAGCGCCACGTCGACGAAGGGCGTCACGTTGATCTCGGAGAGCGCCCGGTGCGCCGAGCTCGGGCGCTGGAGCGAGGCGCCCACGGCTACCCCTGCGCCACGCGGACCGGCTCCTCGGGTGCTCCGGAGAAGCGGCGCAGGTCGCCCTCGCAGTCGGCCGCGAAGAGGTCGATGGCGGCGGTCAGCCCGCGCAGCTCGCCGACGAAGTAGTTGTAGAAGATCGTGGCCGGGATGGCGGCGAAGAGCCCGATCGCGGTCGCGATCAACGCCTCGGCGATGCCCGGAGCGACCACCGCCAGGCTCGCGCTGCCCGCCTGGCCGATGCCGTGGAAGGCGTTGATGATGCCGATCACGGTCCCGAAGAGGCCGATGAACGGCGCGGCGCTGCCGGTGGTGGCGAGGAACGAGAGCCCGCGCTCGAGCCGCAGCCCCTCGCGCGAGCCGGCCCAGCCGAGCTGGCGGGAGAGCGCGCGGATCTGGGCCTCGCCGAGCGTGCCGGCCTTGCCCTTGGCGCCGAAGCGGGCCATGCGATTGAACTCGGCGTACGCGCTCACGAACATGCTCGCGAGCGGGCTGCGCTCCAGCTGGCGCGCGAGCTGATAGGCCGCGTCGAGCGAGCCCTCCTGGTACACCTCCAGGAAGGCCTCGCTATCCTGCTCCGCGCGGCGCAGCTCTCGCCACTTGGCGAGGATGATCGCCCAGGAGAAGACTGAAAGTAGGATGAGGAGGCCGATCACGAGCTGAACGAGCCAACTCGCCTGCCAGATCAGGCTGAGCGCATCCAGGCTCGCGAGACGCCCCCCCAAAGCCGTCCCGGCGCTGACGCCCATGTGGGTCTCGCTATGTCGGTCCCGGCGAGTCTAGGAGCCCCCGGCGGTTCCAGCAATGCCCCCGGTCGGCTCCCGGAGGGAAAGGAGAAGTGATGCTCGTCACGGCCGAAGCGAAGAGCCCCGCGGAGGTGGAGGCGGACCTGCTCGTGGTCCCGCTGGCGCAGCTCGGCAAGGGCGAGCCGCGCCTGCCCGGGCGCGCCGTCGCCCTCGATCGGGCGCTCGGCGGCCGGATCGCCGCGGTGCTCGAGAGCGGCGACTTCCGCGGCAAACGGGGCACGGCGGTCTGCGTGTATGCGGAGGCCGGCTTCCCGAGCCGGCGCGTGCTGCTCGTGGGCCTCGGCGAGGAGGCGTCGGCCGATGCGGAGGCCCTGCGCTGCGCGGCCGGCACGGCCGTGGCGCAGGCCGCGAGCCGCAAGGCCGCGCGCGTGGCGCTCGTCGCGCCGGCGCTGCGCCGGCTGCGGCCCGGCCCCACGGCGCGCGCGCTCGCCGAGGGCGCGGTGCTCGGCGGCTACCGCTTCGACGCCTACCGCAGGAACGGCGACGACGCGCCCGGCGAGGTCGCGTCGCTGGCCCTGCTCTTCGAGCGCGCCGGCGACCTGCGCGAGGCGCGCGCCGCGGCGCGCGAGGGCACCCTGCTCGCCGAGTGCCAGAACGTCGCGCGCGAGCTCTCGAACGAGCCGGCGAACGTGCTGCCGCCGGCCGAGCTCGCGCGGCGGGCGCAGCGCGTCGCGCGCGAGGTCGGGCTCGGCTGCCGCATCCTCGGCGTGCCGGAGATGCGCCGGCTCGGCATGGGCGCGATCCTGGCCGTGGGCCAGGGCAGCGCGCATCCGCCGCGCGTGGTCGTCCTCGAGCACCGGCCGGGCCGCGCGGGCGCCGCCCGGCCCAAGCACGGGCCGGACGGGCGCAAGCGCGGGCCGGCTGCCGTCTGCCTGGTCGGCAAGGGCATCACCTTCGACTCGGGCGGCCTCTCGATCAAGCCCGCGCAGGGCATGGACGAGATGAAGCACGACATGTCGGGGGCGGCGGCGGTGGTCGGAGCGCTGCGCGCCTGCGCGCTGCTGCGGATCCCGATGCACGTGGTCGGCGTGATCGGAGCCGCGGAGAACATGCCGAGCGGCACCGCCTACCGGCCCGGCGACATCGTGACCTCGATGTCGGGCAAGACGATCGAGATCCTGAACACCGACGCGGAGGGCCGCGTCGTGCTCGCCGACGCGCTCCACTACGCGCGGTCCAACTTCCAACCGCGCGCGATGATCGACCTGGCGACCTTGACGGGCGCCTGCGTGGTGGCGCTCGGCAAGTGGGCCACGGGGCTCTTTGGGAACGACGCGAAGCTCGTCGAGCTCGTGCGCCGGGCGGGCGAAGCGACCGGCGAGAAGACCTGGCCGATGCCGCTCTGGGAGGAGCACCGCAAGGCCGTGCGCAGCGAGGTCGCGCAGCTCAAGAACGCGGCGGGCCGCGAGGCCGGTTCGTCGACGGCGGCGGCCTTCCTCGCGGCCTTCGCCGAGGACACGCCGTGGGTGCACCTCGACATCGCCGGCACTGGCTGGACCAGCAAGGCCGCCGCCTATCAGCCTCGCGGAGCGACGGGCGTGGGCGTGCGCCTCGTGATCGAGACGCTGCGCAGCCTGCGCGACGCGAAGCTCGGCTGACGCTACGCTCCGGCGCGACGAGGCCCCTCCTTGAGCCATCGCGACCCCGAGAAGCCGCGCGTCCCGGCCACGCCGGCGCCCGTCTCGCGCGAACCCGGCGCGCGGGCGCCGGTGCCGGTGCGCGAGCGCGGCGTCGGGCCCACTGATCCGCTCGCGCGCTACATGGCCGAGCTCGGCAAGCACCCGCCGATCTCGCGCGAGCAGGAGCGCGAGCTCGCGGTGCGCTGGCGCGAGAGCGGAGACGTCGAGGCGGCGCGGCAGCTCGTGCTCGCGAACCTGCGCCTCGTGGTGAAGATCGCGATGGAGTACCGCCGCGCCTGGATCAACACGCTCGACCTGATCCAGGAGGGCAACGTCGGGCTGCTCCAGGCGACCCATCGCTTCGACCCCTACCAGGGCGTGAAGCTCTCCTCGTACGCGGCCTACTGGATCCGCGCGTACATCCTCAAGTACATCCTCGACAACATCCGCATGGTCCGCCTCGGCAGGACGCGCGCCGAGCGCAAGCTCTTCTTCCGCCTGGGCAAGGAGCGCCGCGAGCTCGAGCGCCGCGGCTTCGAGGTGGGCCCGAAGCTGCTCGCGGAGCGGCTCGACGTGAGCGAGCGGGACGTGACCGACATGCAGCAGCGGCTCGCGGAGCCCGAGCTCTCGCTCAACGCGCCGCTGCGGCGCAGCGAGAGCGCGACCGAGCTGGGCGAGTTCGTGGCGGGCGGCGGGGCGACCGCCGAGCAGGAGGTGGGCGCCAGCCAGATGCGCGCGGTCTTCCTCGATCGCGTGCGCGATTTCGCGAAGGGCCTCGACGAGCGCGACCAGCGGATCCTCGAGGAGCGCATCCTCGCCGAGGAGCCGCGCACGCTCCAGCAGCTCGGCGAGGCCTTCGGCGTGACCCGCGAGCGCGTGCGCCAGCTCGAGGCGAAGCTCGTGGCACGGCTCTCGGAATACCTGAAGCAGCACCTCGTCGACTTCGAGTTCTACGCTTCGGCGCGCGATTGATGCGCGATGCCCACGCACGGCGTGCGCCGGCGGGTGATCGTGCACGGACGCGTGCAGGGCGTCTGCTTCCGCGGCGCGACGGAGGCGGAGGCCCGCGCGGCCGGCGTGGCGGGCTTCGTGCGCAACCGGGCGGACGGCAGCGTCGAGGCCGTCTTCGAGGGCGATCCCGGGGCGGTGGCCGCGCTCGTCGAGTTCTGCCGGCGCGGCCCGCGCCACGCCCGGGTCGTGCAGATCGAGACCTTCGACGAGCCGCCCGAGGACCTGCGGGGCTTCCGGGTGCTGCGCTCGGGGGCGTGAGGCTCGCGGGCGCCCCTTCGCGGCCAAGGCCGCCCAGCCTCTCTTCCCCCGAGGGGTACGCAGCCTCGGAGCCGATCCGGCCGCCCGCGTAAAGCGGCTCCCTCCGCATGCCGACCCGTGAGGCATGGGCCTGCGTCCCACGGCCATGCTCTTCCTGCCGCCCCTGCCCCCGCTGCAGCTCCGGACCGGCGAGACCGTGCTGCTCGGCCGCAGCCGTAGCTGCGACCTCGCGCTGCACAGCCCGGACGCCTCGCGGCGCCACGCCGAGATCCGGCTCGAGCCGAGCGGCTGGATGGTGCGCGACCTCGACAGCACCAACGGAACCTTCGTGAACGGCGAGCGCGTGACCGAGCGGGCGCTGCGGCCCGGCGATCGCATCGAGATCGGCGGCGATTCGATCACCTTCTGCGAGGTCGGCGTCGAGCTCGAAGGCCAGGGCGCGAGCGCGTCGGGCGAGGCGCAGACGATGATGGTCGAGCGCCCGGTCCCGGGGGAGAGCTTCCAGGGGAGCCTCGCGGAGATCCCGCCCTTCGCCGTGCTCCAGATCCTCGAAATGGGCCGCAAGACCGGCTGCCTGCACGTCGAGACCGACGACGGCCCGGGTCGCATCTGGCTCGCCGCGGGGGCGCCCGTCCACGCGGACACGAAACTCCAGCGCGGCTTCGACGCCGCCGTGTCGGTCGTGCACGCCGCGTCGGGGCGCTTCCGCTTCGAGTCGGGCGCCCAGGCGACGGAGCAGACGATCCAGGCGTCCGTGACCGAGCTCCTGCTCGAGGCCTCCCGCCTCCTCGACGAAGCCCCCCGCTAGCGGTGGCGCGGCGCGCGGGGACGGTGTTCAGATGTTAAGGATATTCAGATTCTCCCCCGAAGCGAGCCCAGCGGGCGTTAGTGACGGAGAATCTGAATATCCTTAACATCTGAACACCGTCCCCTCCCGCTAGCGCTGGCGCGCCGACGCGGTGGCGGGGAAGGTGGAGCGAATCCAGCGCCTCACCTCCCCGTCGACGGCCGCGGTCTCGCGACCGAGAACGGCCGCCAGCGCCTCGTCGTCGGAGCGGCCCGTGCCGAGCAGCGTCAGGATCCGCGCGCGATCCGCGGGCTTCGTGCGCGCCTCGATCCAGCTCGCGGCGGCGGCGGCGACCAGGTAGGCCGAGCGCGCGTCTTCGTCGCCGAGCCCCGAGAAGCTCGGCGCGATCCGGCGCAGCGCGATCCACGTGCCCGCGTCGATGCGCTGGCGCAGCGACGAGCGCTCGCTCCTCGTCAGGCCGGCGTGTCCGCGGGAGGCGCGCTCGCAGAGCTCCGCCAGGCCCTCGTTGAGCCAGTAGGGTCGGTCGCCGCCGGTCTGCTCGCGGAAGACCGCGTGCGTGTACTCGTGGAAGAGCAGCGCGCGCAGCTCCCCGGCGGGGTGCGCGGCCGAGACGACGTGGATGCGACCGTCGTAGAAGCCGACGGTCTGGAACGAGAAGCGGTGGCGATGCGCGCGCAGATAGGCGGCCTTGCCGTAGAGGACGACCCCCATCGGATCCGCCGGGACCGTCCCGAGCCGCGCCCGAACGGCCTCGCGCGCCTCCTCGAGGTAGCGCACCACCGTCGCGGCGTACGCCGGCTCGGCCCGGCCGAGCTCGGCGTCGAAGCGGATCCGGAAGTGCTCGTGGGGGACGCTCACGAAGACGCCCGAGCCCGGGGTCGAGGCCAGGTCGGCGAGGCGCCGCTCGTCCTCGAGCGCGCGCAGGCGCTCCTGCGCCGCCCGGCGCCAGGGCTCGTACGCGTCTCCGGCGTGGGACAGGAACGCGCGCAGATGCCCCTCGGCGGAAGCGTAGCGGCCGCGCTCGCGGTCGAGGCTCGCGAGGTACCAGTGCGGCTCCGGCATCCGCGGGTCCGCGCGCAGGACGCCCTCGAGCGCGGTGGCGGCGCGCGCCGTCTCGCCGCGCTCGAGGTCTGCGACGGCTCCCTCCACGATGCGCCGCGAGCGGCTGGCCTCCACCCCCCTCCGCCCCGGGCGCGGCGGCAGCAGCGCCGGGAGTGTCTCCTGCGGGCCGTCGCGCCAGAGGTCGCGGAGGCCCGCCCGCCCCTCGCGGGCGTCGGGCGGCATCGCCGCGGGATCGTCGGCGATGTGCGTCACGCCGTCGGCATCCACCCAGGTGTAGACGCCCGCTCCGGCCGCCGCCGGAACGAGGAGGGCCACTGCCAGCAGGACCCGACGGCGCATCCCCTTCGCTTCGGAGCCCTCCGGGTCCCGCTTGAAGGGCGCCCCAAGGCCGCGAAGCGGCCGCCCCGGCGAGCCGCAGGCGACGGCGCGTCCCAGGGCCAGGGGCCCGCAAGGAGGCCGCAGGCCTCCGCGCAACGAGCCGCAGGCGAGCGGCGCTTCCCAGGGCCAGGGGCCGCAAGCAGGCCGCAGGCCTGCGCGCAGCGAGCCGCAGGCGAGCGGAGTGCTAAGGCCCGACCTTTCTCGCCTCGGCGAGCAGGTGTCCGAGCTCCGGCAGGACGAGCTTCTCCATCGCGAGCTGCACGGCGCCGCGGGAGCCGGGGAGCACGAAGACCACACGGCCCCGGGCCAGCCCGGCCAGGGCGCGGGAGAGGATCGCCGCCGACCCGACGTCCTGATAGGAGAGCATCCGGAAGAGCTCGCCGAAGCCCGGCACGACCCGCTCGAGCAGGGGCGCGACGGCCTCGGGCGTCACGTCGCGCGGCGCGACCCCGGTTCCGCCGGTCAGGATCACCGCGTCGACGCCGTCGCGCGCGAGCGCCGCCCGCAGCGCCGCAGCGATCGCCGAAACGTCGTCGCGCACGATCTCGCGCGCGACGACGGCGTGCCCGGCGGCGGCGAGGAGCTCCGCCACGCGCGCCCCGCCGGTATCGGTTTCCAGCGTACGCGTGTCGCTCACGGTCAGCACGCACGCGGCCACACGCACCGGGGCGGCGCGGCGGTGCGGATGGCGCTGCGACGCGGGGCCGGGCTCGCTCAAGGGCGCTCGTCCACCCAGTACTCGCCGTCGGCCGCGAACTCCTTCTTCCAGATGGGGACCCGTTGCTTGAGCGCATCGATGGCGAAGCGGCAGGCGGCGAAGGCCTCGGCGCGATGGGGCGCGGCCGCCGCGACGACGACGGCGAGCTCCCCGATCTCGAGGTGGCCCGTGCGGTGGGCGATCGCGACCCGCGCCCCCGGCCAGCGCAGGGCCGCGTCGGCGGCGATCCGGTCCATCTCGCGCTCGGCCATGCCCGGATAGGCCTCGTACTCGAGGTGGCGGATCTCGCGACCCCGCGCCTGGTCGCGCACCGCGCCGACGAAGACCACGATCCCGCCCATCCCCCGGCCGGCCACGCGCGCGGAGACCGCGCCCACGTCGAGCGGCCGCTCGGAGAGCCAGCAGCGGGCCGCCCCTCCGGCCACCGGAGGCAGCAGCGCCACCTCGTCCCCCTCCCGCAGGACGGTCTCGCGCGCCGCGACCTCGAGGTTGACCGACGTCGCGAGCCGCTCGCCGAAGCGGTCGATCACCTCGTGGTCGCGGGCCAGGAGCGCGACGAGATCGCGCACGCGCGCTCCCTCGGGGAGGGCGACGGAGAGCTCCTTCCCTCCCACGGCCTCGCGCACCGCTCCGAAGAGCTTGACCACGACCCGCACGCACGAGAGGCTACTTCCGGCACCGCTCCCCCTCAACGCGGCGCGGTTGACCGGCCTTTTCGGGCCCCCCTAGAATCGGGCTCACGGAAGGAGGGGGATCGATGGCTGCCCGCAGGAAGCCCAAGCGCAAGAAAGCCGCCCGGTCGAAGAAGAGCGGGCGCAAGAAGACGCTCGCGAAGCGCCGCGCGGCGAAGAAGGCCTCCCGGAAGAAGGCCCCCGGCTCGGGCCGGGCGCGCCGCGGGGGGGCGCCGCGCAAGACCCGGGTCCGCAAGAAGGCCGCGGCTCGCCGGCCGGCGGCCGCCAGGCCGTCGGCGCGACCCCGGGCGCCGAAGGCGACCGCGTCGAAGGCGACCGCGCCCAAGACGACCGCGTCGAAGGAGGCGGCGAAGCCCGGTGCATCCTCCGGACCGGCGGCAGCGCCGCCCTCGGCCGCCGCCCCCGCTGCGAAGCCCTCGGCCCCCGTCGCGGCCCCTCCGCGACCGGCCGGAGCGCCCAAGCCGGCCGCAGCGCCCGCGTCCGTGGCCGCGAGCGTGCCCCAGCGCATCGGCTCGGTGACGCACTACTACCCGCACGTGAACGCGGGCGTGATCGCGATCGAGGCGGGCCAGCTGCGGGTGGGGGACACGGTCCACGTGCGCGGGCACACGACGGACTACTACCAGCGCGTCGACCGCATCGAGGTGGACCACAAGCCGGTCGAATCGGCCCGTGCGGGCCAGTCCGTCGGCGTGCACGTCGCGCAGCGGGTGCGCGAGGGCGACGCGGTCTGGAAGGTCTCCTCGGGCTAGAAGCCCGAGGCGAGCGGAGCTTTCCAGGGCGAGGAGCCCGCAAGCGGGCCGGAGGCCTGCGCGCAGCGGGCCGGAGCTCCGGTGGAGCTCGGCCGCAGGCGAGCGGAGAACCCTAGGGCTGGGAAGTGCCCTCGGGGGCCGGCGTCGGCGCGGGCGGCTGCTTGCGCCCGCCGCCCGGGATCGCCTTGAGCGCCCCCTTGCCCTCGGAGCCGGGCATCTTGACCTGCCCGTCGAGCGCGGCGCCCTCCTCCACGACGAGGGACGGTGTCTCGAGGTTCCCGTGGACGCGGGCCGTCTTGTGCAGGACGACCTTGCGCGCGGCGATGATGTCTCCCTCGACGAGGCCGCTCACGACCACCGTGTTGGAGCGGATCGTCGCGTGGATCTCGCCGCTCTCCCCGACGATCAGGGTGTTCTCGCTGGCGATCTCGCCGCGGAAGCGCCCGTCGATGCGCACGGTGTCCCGGAACGAGAGCTTGCCCTCGAACTCGGAGCCCTGGTCGATGAAGGCGCTGAGCCCGCCCGCGCTCGGGGGCGAGCCGCTCGAACCCGACCCCGCGCCCGGCACCTCGAACTCGGAGGTGCCGCGTCCGAACGACTTGAGTGCCATCTCAGGTCCTCCCTGGATCCCGGAATCCCGGCCCATGCTTCGGCGGGGTGAAGCGGCGACTTGAGATGACGGCGATCACGGAACTCGCCGGCCGGTCGGGCCGATGCGCCGTCGGCGCCTGGCGCTCGGGCCCGGAATGCCCCGCAAGCGCCCGAAGGGGCCGGAGCTCCTGTGGAGCTCGGCCCGCAGCGAGCCGAAGGCGAGCGGAGTGCGGGCCCCCCGCTAAGGAGGCGCCCGAAGGGCGCTAGCCTGCCGCCCATGGCGGATCCCGCGGGCGAAGATCCCCCGGCCCTGCTGAGGAAGAGCCTCGAGAGCGGCCGGATCCACTCGGCGTACCTCCTCTCGGGCCCCGGTCCGGGGCCGGCCGAGGCGGCGCTCGCCTTTGTCCGCGGCCTCGTCTGTCGGGGGACCGCTCCCCGCCCCTGCGAGCGCTGCCCCGAGTGCCAGCGCTCGCGCGCGCGCGACCCGATCCCGCTCGACGGGACCGGGAAGAAGGGCCCCCTGCTCCGCCACGTCGGCGACCACCCCGACCTGGTCTGGGTGGAGCGGGGCGCGAGCGACACGCGCGTGCGGATCGGCCAGGTGCGCGCCCTCCAGCACGAGCTCGGCCTGCGGGCGTGGGGCGCGGGGATGCGCGCCGCCGTCATCGCCGATGCCGAGTGGCTGAACCAGGAGGCGCAGAACGCGTGCCTGCGCCTGCTCGAGGAGCCGCCGCCGCGCACGACCCTGGTGCTGGTCGCCGCGAAGGCGGCGGGGCTGCTCGCCACGCTGCGCTCGCGCTGCCAGCGCGTCCGCTTCCGCCCGCCCGAGGTCGATCTCCTCGCCGATCCGGAGCGCCGGGAGATCGCGGCCCGCCTCGACGGCCTCGCGGCGGCGGGGACTCCGCAGCTCCTCGACTGGGCCGAGGAGTTCCGCGGCGCCCGGGCCGACACCGTGGGCGAGCTGCACCGGCTCCTCGACACGGGCCTCGCCTGGCTCGGGCGGCGCGTCGCGGGTGGCGTGCGCGAGCCGGGTCGCGACCTGCGCCGCGAGCTCGAGGCCGCCCGCGCGATCTCTGAGGGGCGCAAGCACCTCGACCAACGCAACGCCAACCCGCAGATGGTCGCGGAGCGCGTGCTGATAGCGCTCCGCGAGGCGGCGGCCGGATGACGCGCGCCTTCTACGTCACGACGCCCATCTACTACGTGAACGCCGATCCGCACATCGGGCACACCTACACGACCGTGCTCGCGGACACGCTCGCGCGCTGGCACCGCGCCTGCGGCGAGGAGACCTTCTTCCTGACCGGCTGCGACATGCACGGCGAGAAGGTCCTCGAGGTGGCGCGGACGCGCGGCGCCTCGCCGCGGGAGGTCGCCGACCACTACGCGAGCCGTTTCCGCTCCACCTGGGACGAGCTCGGGCTCGCGTACTCCCGCTTCATCCACACCACCGATCCCGACCACGTCCGGGGCGTCCAGGAGATCCTCTCGCGCATGCACCGCGAGGGACACGTCTACTTCCAGGAGTACGAGGGGGACTACTGCGTCGGCTGCGAGCGCTTCCTCACCGAACGAGACCTGGTGGACGGCCTCTGCCGCGACCACGAGCGCCCCCCGGAGAAGCGCCGCGAGGCCAACTACTTCTTCCGCATGAGCGCCCACTTCGGCTGGCTCGAGCGCTTCCTCCGCGAGCATCCCGACTGGATCCACCCCGAGCCCTATCGCAACGAGGTGCTCGGCATGCTCCGCGAGGAGTCCGGCCTCGGCGACCTCTGCATCTCGCGGCCGAAGACGCGGCTCGATTGGGGGATCGAGCTGCCCTTCGACCGCGACTACGTCTGCTACGTCTGGTTCGACGCGCTGATCAACTACCTGACCGGGATCGGCTACCCCGACGCGCCGGGCTTCGCCGGGTGGTGGACGGCGTCCGAGCACCTGATCGGAAAGGATCTCCTGAAGCCGCACGCCGTCTTCTGGCCGATCATGCTGCGTGCGATCGGGCTCGAGCCGATGAAACGACTCGCCGTCCACGGCTACTGGACCGTCGACGACCGCAAGGTCTCGAAGAGTCTCGGCAACATGATCTCGCCGCTCGCGATGCGCGACCGCTACGGCTTCGAGCCCTTCCGCTACTACCTGCTGCGCGAGATGTCCTTCGGCCACGACGCGAGCTTCAGCGAGGAGGGCATGCTGGCCCGCGTGAACGCCGACCTCGCGAACAACCTCGGCAACCTCGTGAGCCGCACGCTCCAGATGACGGCGCGCTTCGCGGCCGGGAGCATTCCCGAGGCCGGATCGCCCGGTGGGCCCGAGGGCGAGCTGCGCGCCGCGGCGGAGGCGGCGCCCGCGGAGATGGACGCCTGCGTGCGGCGCACGGACCCGCGCAAGGCGCTCGAGGCGCTGTTCCGGATCGTCGACGCGGCGAACGGCTATCTGGAGAAGCGCGAGCCCTGGCGCGCCGTGCGCGACCCGGCGCGCGCCGCCGAGCTGCGCACGACGCTGGCGGCGGCCTGCGAGGCGCTGCGCATCGTCGCCGTGCTGCTCGGCGCCTTCCTCCCCGCGGCGTCGCGCGAGATCCTGACGCGCCTCGGCGTCGCCGAGGGCGAGGGGGGCACGCTCCCGGCGGCCGCGGGCTGGGGGGCGGTCGCGCTCGCCGGCCGGGTCGTCGCGGCGGGAACGCCGCTCTTCCCGCGCATCGAGACCCCGGAGGCGCCCGGCTGAGCATGTGGCTCGACAGCCATTGCCACCTGGGCGCGCCGGACTTCGACGCCGACCGAGAGGCCGTGCTCGAGCGCGCGTGGTGCGCGGGCCTCGAGGGCCTGGTCGCGATCGGCTCGGGCTACGGGATCGCGGGCAACGCCCGCGCGATCGAGCTGGCCTCGGCCGACCCGCGCGTGCGGGCGACCGCCGGCGTCCACCCGCACGAGGCGGCGGAGCTCGACGCGCAGGGGCGCGAGCTCCTCGCGGGCTGGCTCGCGCACCCGCGCGTGGTCGCCGTGGGCGAGTGCGGGCTCGACTACCATTACATGCGCTCGCCGCGCGAGGTGCAGCGCGAGGTGCTGGCCTGGCAGCTCGCGCTGGCGCGCGAGCGGGGCCTCCCGGTCTCGCTCCACGTGCGCGGCGAGCGTCCGGACGCCTTCGCCGAGCTCCTCGACCTCTGGCTCGCGGTCGGCGGCGGCTCCCTCGAGGGGGTGCTCCACTGCTACACGGGCACGCTCGAGTTCGCGCGGCGCGCGCTCGACGCGGGCCTCTTCGTCTCCTTCTCGGGCATCCTGACCTTCCGGCGCGACCGCGGGCTGCGCGAGGTCGCGCGGGCCCTGCCCCTGGACCGGCTGCTCGTCGAAACCGACGCCCCTCTGCTCGCGCCCGAGGGACTGCGCGGGCGCCGCAACGAGCCGGCGCACGTGGCGCGGGTGGGCTCTGCCCTGGCCGAGCTCCACGGCGTCCCCGTGGAGGCGGTGGCCGCGGCGACGACGCGCAACGCGCGCAAGCTCTTCCGGCTCGGCGACGCTCCGCGCGGCAAGGTCGCAGCAAGCGAAGCGCGCAGCGAGGCGAAGCCGAGCGAAGTACCTCGGGCCGGCGGAGCATGAGCGAACCTGACGCCGTCCTCGACCTCGCCGTGCGCCTCGCGCGCGCGGCGGGCAAGCTGCAGCGCGAGCGCTACGAGACGCCCCTCGAGATCCACGCGAAGACGACGCCGATCAACCTCGTGACCGAGGTCGACCACGCCTGCGAGAAGCTCGTGGTCGAGGGGATCGCCGCGGAGCGCCCGGACGACGCCGTCCTCGCCGAGGAGGGCGGCGGCCGCGACCGCGAGGACGCGCCCTGGCGCTGGATCATCGACCCGCTCGACGGCACGGTGAACTACGCTCACGGCTATCCGCGCTTCTGCGTCTCGATCGGCGTCGAGCGCGACGGGGTGCGCACGGTCGGCGTCGTCTACGACCCGCTCCTCGACGAGCTCTACAGCGCGGTGCAGGGCGGCGGCGCCAGGCGCAACGGCCGCGCGATCCGCGTCTCCGAGACCGCGACGCTCGGCGAGGCGCTGCTCGCGACCGGCTTCGCCTACGACGTGCGCCGAAGCCCGGAGGACAACCTCGACCACTTCGCCGCGCTCGTGAAGCGCGCGCGCGCCGTGCGTCGCGACGGGAGCGCGGCGCTCGACCTCTGCTACGTGGCGGCGGGCCGCTTCGACGGCTTCTGGGAGCTCGGGCTCCACCCCTGGGACGTGGCCGCGGGGCTGCTCCTCGTCGAAGAGGCGGGGGGACGGGCGAGCGACCTGCGCGGCGCCCCGGTCCCGCGCTCGGGCCGCGAGGTGCTCGCGAGCAACGGGCGGATCCACGACGCGCTCGTCGACGTGCTCTCGCGTCATGGGGAGCCGGCGTGACGGAGGACGACCGCGAGGTGCTGCGCAGGCGGATCCTCGCCTCCGCCAGCTATCGGCTCGCGGAGCGCGACCTCGAGCTGCTCGCGCGCGCCGAGCTCCGACCCGTGCGGCTGCTCCTCGAGCTCTCGAAGCCGGAGCTCGCCCTCGCCGAGCAGGGGATCCGCTCCACGATCGTGGTCTTCGGCGGCACGCAGATCGAGGAGCCGGCGCAGGCCGCTTTGCACCTCGCCGCCGCGCGCGAGGCGGCGGCCCGCAGCCCCGGCGACCCGCTGCGGGCCCGGGCCGCCGCGCGCGCCGAGCGCATCGCAGAGAAGGGCCGCTACTACGAGGCGGCGCGCGAGTTCGCGCGGCTCGTCTCCGGCACCTGCCAGGCCGGCGGCCGCTGCGAGTACGTCGTGGTCACGGGCGGCGGCCCGGGGATCATGGAGGCCGCCAATCGCGGAGCCTTCGACGTCGGCGCCAAGTCCGTGGGCTTCAACATCACGCTGCCGGCCGAGCAGATCCCGAACCCGTACGTCACGCCCGAGCTCTGCTTCCAGTTCCACTACTTCGCGCTGCGCAAGATGCACTTCCTGCTGCGAGCGCGCGCGCTCGTGGCCTTTCCGGGCGGCTTCGGCACGCTCGACGAGCTCTTCGAGACGCTGACGCTGCGCCAGACCGGCCGCATGCAGGCGATCCCGGTGGTGCTCTTCGGCCGCGAGTGGTGGGAGCGCGCCGTCGACTGGCGCTTCCTGGTCGACGAGGGCGTGATCGGCGAGGAGCACCTGCTCCTCCTCGAGTGGGCCGAGACGCCGCAGCAGGCCTGGGACGCGATCCTGCGCTTCCACGCGAAGCGCGGCGAGCCGCCGCCGCGCAGCCCCGATCCGGGCGGCGCGTAGACCCCGATCGCGCCCGCTCCCGCCGCGACGCAGCAGCGAGCGGGGAGGGTATTGCCCGAGGCGTCCGATATGTTTCTGCCCGCGGAGGAACGGCTTGTCCGACGCGACTCCTCTCCTGGTCATCCAGTCCGCGATGAGCCTCGCCGCCTATGGCGCCGTCGGCGCGTGGTTCATCCGGCCGTGGCTTCGGACCAAGCCGCTGCGCACGGCGCTCTCGATCCTCCTGCTTCCCCAGCTCTTCCGGCACGTCGGGATCACGCTCCTGGTTCCGGAGGTCGTCGATCCCACCTTTCCCGCGGCCATGGCGCGCCAAACGGCGATCGGCGACACGGTCGCCGCGCTCCTCGCCTGGACCGCGCTCGTCTCGCTTCGCGCCGACTGGCGCCATGCGCGGCTCACCGTCTGGGTCTTCAACGTGGTGGGGATCACCGACATGATCCTCAATCTCGCGAACGGCGTCCGGTTCCAGGCCGCGAACCACCTCGGCTCCGCGTGGTTCGGCATCGCCTTCGTCGTTCCCGCGATGCTCGTCGTCCACCTCCTGATCTTCGCGTTCCTCCTCTCCGATCGGGAGCCGCGCAAACCCGGGTAGCGAGGGCCGGCCGGGCTCCTCTCGGGCGGGTGGATCGCCCCCGGGTGTCCGCGGGCTCTCCACTCGAGGTCGCCGAGCCAGCGCGGGGGCAAACACCCGGATTGCAGGATCCGAATTCGGAGCGGAGGTACGCGGCTCAGAATTCCAGATCGACCCTGCTCCCGTCGGAGGTCTGACACTCGCCCGTCCCTCCCCCCAGGAAGCCCCCGCTCGGCCGGCTCAGCGTGAAGCGACAGCGCATCGCGTGGCCCTCGCTGCCGGGCAGATACGCCACGACCTTGCCGGTGTAGAAGTGCGCGAAGTCACCGTAGCTGGTGGCCTCGGCCGTCCAGTGGCCGTCGGGCTCCTTCTCCCACACGTTCCACTCGGGTGTGGACCAGCCGTCGTAGACCGCGGTGACGAGGTGGCCCTGGGTGGATTCCTGGAGGAGAACGTAGCTGCCGCGGAAGAGCTCTCCGCCCTTTCCGAGCGTCGTGAACAGCAAGCCCGTGCTCGAGCCTTCGGCATCGAAGGAGAAGGGCACCGCCTCGCTCCGGCCGTCGGCTGCCGTCCAGCGGGCGGGGAGCATGCCCGTCTCGCGCGAGGGGCCGGAGCCCGCGCATCCGAGGATTCCCATCAACACGACGGCGAGTGTCGACGTTCGCGAGCCGGCGCGCGAGAGATTCCTCATGTGCTGCAGGGCGAAGTTCAGACGGATCATCGCTCCCTCCTCGTGCTCAGCATACCGGGAGCGCGGCGAGGAAGCATGCGTCGCGCTTGACGGGAGGAGAAGGGCAGCGGAAACTGCCCCGATGGACGAGCGGGGCCTGCCCATCGCGATCCTCGGCGCGGGTTTCGCCGGCATCGGCACCGCCATCCGCCTCAGGCTCTCCGGCATCGAGTCGTTCACGATCTTCGAGCGCGCCGACGAGATCGGCGGCACCTGGCGCGACAACACCTATCCCGGCGCCGCCTGCGACGTGCCCTCGCACGTGTACTCGCTCTCCTTCGAGCCGAATCCCGGCTGGACCCGCAAGTTCTCTCCGTCGGGCGAGATCCAGGACTACCTGCTCCGCCTCGTCGAGAAGTGGCAGCTGCGCTCGCGCCTGCGCCTCGGCACCGAGATCGTGGAGGCCCGCTTCGACGAGGCGCGCGGTGTCTGGACCCTCACCACGCGCGGCGGCGAGACGCACGAGGCGCGCGTGGTGGTCTCCGGCGTGGGCGGCCTGGTCGACCCGGCCGCCCCGGACATCAAGGGCATCCAGGGCTTCGCCGGGGAGATCTTCCACACCGCGCGCTGGAACCACGAATACGACCTCACGGGGCGCAACGTCGCGGTGATCGGCACCGGGGCGAGCGCGGTGCAGGTGGTGCCCTCCATCGCGCCGCAGGTCGCGAAGCTCTCCGTCTTCCAGCGCACGCCGGCCTGGGTCGTGCCGAAGTTCGACAAGCGCTACTCCGAGCGCGCGCGCCGCTTCTACGCGCGCTTCCCCCTCGGGCTGCGCGCGAGCCGCTTCGCCCAGTACGCGCTGAGCGAGATCCTCGGGCCGATGATCTTCCTCGATTCGAAGCGGCTCTCGGCGATCGGCGAGCGGATGTCGCTTCACCACCTGCACGCGCAGGTTCGCGACCCGGAGCTGCGCAGGAAGCTCCGCCCCCACTTCCAGTTCGGCTGCAAGCGCATCCTGATCTCGGACGACTACTGGGCCTGCTTCGAGCGCGAGAACATCGAGCTGGTCACGCAGCCGATCGCGGAGATCCGCCGCGAAGGCATCGAGACGCAGGACGGCAGGCTGCACGAGGTGGACGCGATCGTGCTCGCGACCGGCTTCGCGGTGGGCCTGGCGCGGGCCCCGTTCGCGATCACCGGCCGCGGCGGCCGTACGCTCGACGAGGCGTGGCGCGGCGGCGCGGTGGCCTACAAGGGCATGACCGTCTCGGGCTTCCCCAACTGGTTCACCCTGATGGGCCCCAACACCGGCCCGGGACATACCTCGGTGCTGGTCTTCACGGAGGCGCAGATCGAGCACGCGCTCCAGGCGATCCGGAAGATTCGCGACGAGGGTCTGCGCTACGTGGACGTGCGGCAGGACGTCCAGGATCGCTACAACGCCGGCATCCAGGCGCGCATGCCGCACATGGTCTGGCACACCTGCCAGAGCTGGTATCTCTCCGCCGACGGCAGCAACCACGCCCTCTACCCGGGTTTCGCCGCCGAGTACGCGCTGCGCGCGCGCCGCTTCAGGCCGCGCGACTACGCGATCGCCCGGCTCGGCGGTGTGAGCGGGCCTCAGGTCGCCAGCAGCCAGGCGTAGCCCTCGCGAAGCGCCTGGCGGCCGCCGCGCTCGAGCACGTCGCCGTGCGCCACCACGATGCGATCGAAGTCCCAGGCGAGGATGCGCTCGAGGCTCTGGCGGGCCTGCTTCCGGTCGCGTATCAGCAGCGGGTCGAGACGCGAGGGGCCGAAGCGGTCGTAGCTCCGGATCAGCTGCATGAGGAGCCGCGTCACGGGGTGCGTGCCGGCCCGGAAGTGGAAGGCGAGATCGCACAGGATCAGCGTGCGGCTGGCACGGTGCTGGAACACCACCTCGTTCTCGTAGGGGCGCCCCCGGAAGAAGACCTGGTCCACCTGCCCGCGCCACGGCGCCGGCGCCTCGTCGCCGAGCACGCCCTGGCAGACGAGGTCGGGGCGCTTCCGCTCGAGACCCGGCGCGATCCAGAGCCGCGCCTCGGGATAGACGCTGGCCACCTCCCCCGCGTGGAGGTGGTGGACGCGGTTCGGTGCCACCGCGAAGCGCACGGGGCCCAGTGCATCGAGCTCCTTGCGCAGCGCCGCGTCGAGCGACACCGGCGAGTGAAGGAGCAGGCTGCCGCCGGCCAGCCGGATCACGGTCATGCGCGTGCCGACCTCGAGCCCGTAGAAGCGCTGCGAGCGCTCCGCGACCCAGAGGTCGGGGGCCAGCTCGCGCAACGGCCGCGGCATCACGCGGCCGTGAAGCGCGGCGCGCGTCGGGCCCTCTGCGCGCTGCCGCGCGATCGCCCGAGACGGCCAGGCTCATGCACGCTACGGCTCAGGGGACGCGCTCGTGTCGCGATCCTCCGCGCCGGCGGCGGCGTCCGGCGCGGCGTCCTCGCCCTCCCGGGCTTCGGCGGCGCTCCCGCTCTCCTCGGGCTTCTCCACGAAGCGCGTGCGGAAGGCCTCGAGGCTCACCGGGAGGTACTCGCCGAGCACGGGATCGAGCTCGAAGACGGTCGGGTTCCCGGCCGCCTGCGCTGCGATGCCGCCGCCCTCGCGCACGACGCCGATGCGGACCTCGGCGAGGGTCGCCGCGGCGTCGTCGGCGCCGCGGACGACGAAGCTCGCGTTCGGCGGCTCGAGCCCGAGCCCGCGCAGCTCGGCCTCGCCCATCGAGTCCGCGAGGATCTCGCGCGCGCCGAGCCGCGCCAGCTCGTCCACGAGGGTGCGGATCCGCTCGGGGGCCATCGCCTCCGGCGCGGAGCTCCACTGCTCGTCCTCGCCGCGCGTGGCGGAGAGATCCAGCGTCGCCCCCGAGGCATCGCGGAGGACCATCTCGATCCGGCGCGCGTCGTCCGCGGCGAAGCGCGCCACGTCCTTGAAGCGCCAGGCGACGGGCTTTCGGGGGTAGTCGTCGATGCGGCTCCCCGGTATGCGAAAGAGCGCGGCTCCGCCGCTGCGCACGAGGCGATCGCCGCTACCGATCAGCTTGCCGAAGGCCAGGGCGACGCGACGCGGCTCGCCTCCCTCCTTCTCCGGAGCGAGCACGAGCTCGATCTCGAGCTCCGGGCGATCGAGGCCGCTCTCCGCGTCG
Source organism: uncultured Spirochaetales bacterium (assembly GCA_964624475.1). Classification (GTDB taxonomy): domain Bacteria; phylum Myxococcota_A; class UBA9160; order UBA9160; family SMWR01; genus CAZUYC01. The sequence goes on from CAZUYC010000118.1 coordinate 42,240, forward strand.
GGGGGAGCCGCATCCTCGAAGCCCGTGGCGCGCAGGAACGAGAGGTTCGAGAGCGCGGTCTCGACCGTCGCGGCGTCGGCCTTTCCGGCCGCCGGCTCCAGGAGACGCCACTCCGCCCCCTCGCGCGCGAGCACCACGCCGCCGTCCGGCCAGCGCAGGGAGAGACCCTGGACGGCGTCCTCGGCGAAGTCGAGGATGCGCCTGTCGCGCAGCTCGTCGAGGCGCTTCGCGATCGAGCTCACCCGGTAGGTGGGGACGGCGTGCACGTCGGCCTTGCCGCCCACGGAGACGTAGGAGTTGCCGCCCATCGGCGTCTTGGCGCCGATCCGCAGCCGGAGCTCGCTCCCGGCGGCGCCGAAGGCGACCTCGCGGGCTCCCTCGCCGAGGCCGTAGACCTCCGGAGGCTGCGGGCTCGCGTAGCTGGCCTCGGCTGCGAGCTGCGCGAGCGCCGACGCGATTCCGTCGACCGCGAACGCGTCGGCCCGGAACTCGAGCGGCGCGACGAGCCGCCAGGTCCCCTCCTTGCGCTCGAGCCGGGCCGAGTGGCCGTCGGCCGTGGTGAGCGCGATCCACTCGATCTGCTCGGCCTCGACGCCCGGGAAGAGGCGCTTGGCGGCCTCCTCGCTCGACTTGCGCGCCTCCTCGCCCTCGATCTCGTAGAACCAGACGAAGGCCCCGAGCGCTGCCGCGAGCAGGAAGAGGAGGCCCGTGACGCGGGGATTCATCTCGGGTCGGCTCCTAGCGCGACGGCGCGCGGCGCCGGGCCCACCAGACGAGGACGCCGGCGATCGCGATCGCCTCGGGCAGCACGAAGAGCGAGAGCGAGCGGACCTGGAGGAACTGGTCCGCCGAGAGCTCGAAGCGCGAGGCGCGCGAGCGCACCGGGCGGATCGAGATCGCCTCGACGTCCCCCATCAGCCAGTTCACCGTGTTCACGAAGAGGTCGCGGTTGCGATAGGCCTCGATCAGCTCGTTCGAGGCGAAGTCCGAGTCGCCGAAGACGGCGATCCGCGCCTCCTTCCCGTCCTTCGCCGCCGCCTCCCCGGCGCCCTCGCCCTCCGCCGGCTCCGCCGAGGCGGCCTCGGCCTCCTCCGGGGGCTCGCCCGCGGGCGCGAGGCGCAGCGTGCCGGCCACCGCCAACGAGACCGGGCCGCGCAGGTCGGAGTCGCCGAGCTCGGCGGCTCCCTCGCCGAAGAAGCGCTCGAGGTCCGTCTCGGCCCAGGAGGCGTCGCCGGTAAAGACGAGCTCCGTGAGGCTCGCCTGGCCGTCGCCGGCGCTGCGCACGCTGCGGGCGGTGTTGAAGATCGTCGTGTCCTTCAGGCCCTTCGTGATCTCGTGCGACTCGGCGTAGCGGCCCGCGAAGGGCGTGGTGGCGCGCCCGAAGAGCGCGAGCTCGCGGTCGACCACGATGTCGTCGCCGAGCAGCACGCCCCAGGCGCGTACGTCGTCCACGAGGTCCGTCTGGGCGCGCGGGTCGAGCAGCGCGAAGACGGCGCCGCCGCCCTCCAGGTACTTGCGCAGCGCCTGGCGCTCCTCGGAGAGCAGCGGCCGCGTCGCCCCCGGGATCACCACCACGTCGGCGTCCGCGGGGACCTCGCCCTTCGCGGCCAGCAGCAGCTTCTCCACCCGGTAGTTCTCGTTGCGCAGCGCGTCGGCGGCGCGCTCGTAGCCGTTCTTCGCGGCGCCCGCCTCGCCCTGGATCGCGTGCTCGTTGTGGCCCTCGAGGAAGTAGACCGTCTTCTCGCCGGTGCGCGAGAGCTTCACCATGGCGTTGGTGACGTTCTCCTCCGTCACCTCGGAGACCTCGACGGACTCGCCGCCGAGCGCGATGTGCACCACGCCGTTGCCGAGCTTCTCCGGCGTGATCTCGTAGCGCGCGAGCAGCTCGGGGCGCTCGTTCGGGTCGACGTAGCTCACCTTGAAGCGCGGGCTCGCGTAGGCGTAGCGGTCGAGGAGCTCGCGCGCCGGCCCCGCGTCGAGCGGCGCGTAGAAGGCGACGACCTCGACGTCGTCTTCCTGACCCGCGAGGAGCTTCTGGCTCTGGTCGGAGAGCGAGTGCACGCCGGCCTCGCTCCAGTCGAAGCGCCAGTGGTAGCGGGTGGAGAGGAAGCCGAGGAAGCCGAGGATCACGAGCACGAGAGCGGTGCTCACGATCGCGCTCGTGCCGTACTTCCCGGCGCGGCGCGCCTCGCCCGAGCTCATCCGCTCGCGCAGGGCATCGAGGTTCAGCGCCGCGGCGGAGACGAGCAACACGACGCCCGCGATGAGGTTTGCTCCCACCCAGAGCGGATCGAGGCCCGCACCGAGAAGGCCGAGCCCGAAGTGGAGGATCGCGAAGACGAGGCCGACGAGGCCGAGCGCCGCGAGCAGCGAGGACGTCACGGCATGCCTCCTAGCGCCACCGCACCGACTCGACCGATGCCTTGGTGAGCACGAGGAAGCCCGCGATCATCACCGCGAAGTAGGCGAGGTGCCGGGTGTCGACGAGCCCCTTCACGAGCTCCTCGAGGTGCGTCTCGGTGGAGAGCCAGCGCAGCGCTTCGCCGGCCCCCCCGGTGCCCGCCACGTCGAGGTCGGAGATCGCGGGCAGGATGAGCAGGATCAGGAGCACCACGAAGGTGAGCAGGAAGGCGACCATCTGGCTGCGCGTGAGCGACGAGGCGAAGGCGCCGATCGCGACGTAGGTGAGGCCCACGAGCACCACTCCGAGGAGGCCCGAGAGGGTCACGAGCAGCTCGGGGTCGCCGTAGGCGAAGAGCAGCGCGGGGAAGGCGCCGACGATCGCGCCTAGCACCAGCACGAAGAGGGCGCCGGCCAGGAACTTGCCGAGCACGATGTCCCAGATCGTGAGCGGGCTGGTGAGCAGGAGCTCCTGCGTGCCGTTGGTCTTCTCCGCCGCGAAGAGCCCCATCGTGACGCCCGGGATCAGGAAGAGCAGCACCACGGCCATCGAGTGGTAGAACTGCCCGATCAGGTGCTCGTTGAGGTTCAGCTCGGAGAGCTGGTCGAAGGCCTGGAAGCTCTGGAGCCGGAAGATCCACTCGTTGAAGGCGGCGAGCGTCACGATGAAGAAGAGCCCCGCGAGCACCGAGAAGAGGGAGAGCACGCCGTAGGCCACCGGCGAGACGAAGAGCCCCCGCAGCTCGCGTCCTGCGACGTTCGCGACGTGCCTCATTGCGCGGCCTCCACCGTCTCGGCCACGACGTCGCGCGCGGTCTCGCGGGCGAAGATCTCGTCGAGGCTGCGCCCGCCCCGGGTGAGCTCGGCGAGGGGGGCGTCCACCACCTTGCGGCCGTCGTTCATCAGGATGACGCGCCGGCAGATCGCCTCCACCTCGGGGAGGATGTGCGTGGAGAGGATCACGGTGTGCTGCGGCTCTCCCTCGCGCGGCGCGGCCAGGTCGCGGATCAGGTTGCGGATCTCGCGCACCTGGAGCGGGTCGAGCCCCACCGTGGGCTCGTCGAGGATGAGCACCTGCGGGTCGTGGACGATCGCCTGGGCGAGGCCGACGCGCTGGCGGTAGCCCTTCGAGAGCGTGCCGATCACCTGCGGGGCCACGTGGGCGAGCCCGCAGCGCTCGAGGGCGCGGTCCACCGACACCCGCCGGGCGCGCCGCGGGACGTCCTTGATGCGCGCCACGTAGTCGAGGTACGAGCGCACGGTCATCTCGGGATAGAGCGGTAGGACCTCGGGCAGGTAGCCGATCGCCCGGCGCGCCGCGAGGGGATCGGAGAAGATGTCGTGCCCGGCGATCACCGCGGTGCCGTCCGTGGGCGGCAGGAAGCCGGTGAGCAGGCGCATGGTCGTGGTCTTGCCCGCGCCGTTCGGTCCGAGGAAGCCCACCACCTCGCCCCGGCCCACCTGGAACGAGACGTCGTGCACGGCCACCACGTCGCCATAGCGCTTCGAGAGATGGCGCGCCTCGATCATCGGACCTCCGCCCCGGCTTCCTGGCCCAGCGCGCCCGGCAGCGAGAGACCGCGGGGCTCGCGCAGCGGATCGGCCGTGGAAGCGCCCGGCAGCGAACTCGGTCGCTCGACCAGGGGGTTTTTCGGGATGCGCAACATAAGAGACCCCCCCGCCGCGGTCAACTCGCAGCGCCCCCCCCAACGACACCGGGCCGGAGCGACCGGTTCCCGAGCCGGTGGCGTCCGGCTAGCCCGCATATCTCACCAGGGCGCTGAGCTTGGCGGCGCAGATGCCTGTCCTGGCACGAGATCGCGACCGAGGGAAGCGGAGGCGTAGCCGACGCTACGTCGAGCACCCGCAGGGAGCGATCTCGTACCAGGGCGGGCAGATGCGTCGCCAAAGTCACGCCCTGGTGAGATATGCGGGCTAGGCTCGCGGCATGCGCGGGTCCCTGCGCGCACCCGCGGTCCGCTGGCTGGCTCTCGCCGGCCCTCCCCCGGAGGCGATCGCTGCGGCGCTGCTCGGCCTGCCCGGCGCCGACGCGAAGCTCGAGCCGATGGCGAAGCCCGGCGAGGAGCGCGGCGGACCGCGATCGATGCGCGCGCTGGTGGGCTCGGGGGAGGTCCTCTTCGCGAAGGTCTTTCCGGCCCGCCCGCCGCGGCGGCGCGTCCTGCATGCCCTGGCCCGCTGTCTTCGCCTCGACGCGGCGCACCGCGAGTGGCGCGCGCTGCGGCGGCTCGAAGCCCTGGGCGCCCCGGTGCCGCCGCCGCGCGCGATGGGGCAGCTGCGCGGGGGCGATCGCCTGCTCGTGACCGCCTTCTGCCCGGGTCCGACCCTCGCGACCGCGCTCGCCGCGGGCGCGCAGGGCCGCGTGCTCGCGACGGCGGTCGGCGCGGCGATCGCGCGCCTGCACGGCGCGGGATACGTGCACGGGCGTCTCCACGCGGGAACCATAATCCTCGCGGACGGCGGCCCCGTGCTCGTGAACCTGCGTTCGGCGCGCCGCTCGCGGAGCCGCGGGGGGCGCCGCCGCGACCTGGCCGCGCTCGAGGACTCGGTCGCGCGACGGCTCCGGCTCGTGGACCGCGTGCGCCTGCGCGCCGAGGCGCTCGGCCTGCGTCGGCCCTTCGACGCCGGCGCGCGCCGGGCTCTGGGTGCCGTGGCTCGCCTCGCTCGGGCGCGCGGACTCGCGCGAGCGCGTGCCCGCATGCGGCGCGCGCGCAGGCCCGGGCGGTGCAGCACCGTCGCCCGCGTGGGTGGGCTCCGCGGCCTGCGCGATCCCGCGCTCGCGCCGGAAGCGCTCGCCCTGGCCGTGGCGACCGCTCCCGGGCTCGGCGTCGCGCACCGGCGTGTGCGCTTCTCCGAGGCGGGCGGGCGCCGGCTCGTGGTGAAGGAGTTCGCGACGGGCCTGCGCGGGGCGACCCTGGATCTCGCGCGTGGCTCGCCGGCCCGCCGCGCCTGGCTCGCGGGCCGTGGCCTGGCCGAGCTCGGCATCGGCGCCGCGGCCCCCCTCGCGTTCCTCGAGCGCCGCCGCTTCGGCCTCCCCTTCGCCTCGCTGCTGGTCCAGGAGGATCTCTGCCCCGCCCTCGCCGCCGACTCCCCGAGTCCCGAGGCGAGCGGACCCGAGCGGATCGACGCACTCGCGCGACTGGCCCTCTCCCTGCACGCGGCCGGGGCTGCGCACCGCGACTTCACGGCGGGAAACGTGCTGCTGGCGCGCGATGCGCGCGGGCTCTCGGCGCGCCTCGTCGACCTCGAGGACGCGCGCATCCCGCGCCGCCTCGGCGACCGGGCCCGCGCGCGCGGGCTCGCGCAGATGAACGCCTCGCTCCCGGACTGGATCCCCGCCGCGCTGCGCCGCCGGGCCTTCCGCCGCTACGCGACGTGGCTCCCCTTCCGCGCCCCGCGCGGGCGCGTCCTCGCGCGCATCGTCTCCGAGAGCCTCGCGCGCCGGCACCACTGGAGCGGTCGCGGCTGCGTCAGGACGCGGAGATCGTGATCCAGCGGAAGGAGCTCGAGGAGCCCGGGATGCGCCCGCCCTTGCCGACCGCGTAGCTCAGGGTCTTGCCGGAACGCGACCCCGAGATGATCTCCTTGAAGGCTTCGATCTTGTGCTCCGGGTCCTCGGGGTTGAGGCCGTGGAAGACGATCTCCACCTGCGGGCGGACGTCGAGCACGTTCAGCACGAGCGTCGCCAGCGTGAAGAGCTTCCCGATCCCCTCCACGGCTTCGACGGAGAAGCGCGGCACCACCACCTGCGAGAGCTCGAACCCGTACTCGAGGCGCATCTCGACCCTCCCCTGACGGATGGGCGCCGCGGAGTCGCGTCACCCCAGGCCGAGCCGGCCCGGCGAACGGCAAGTCTAGGGCAAGCGCCCGAAGGGCGCGCGCAGCGAGCCGCAGGCGAGCGGAGTTCATCGGGCTAGGGCAAGCGCCCGAAGGGCGCGCGCAGCGAGCCGCAGGCGAGCGGAGTTCATCGGGCTGGGGCAAGCGCCCGAAGGGCGCGCGCACCGCAGGCGAGCGGAGTGCGGGCCCCCGCCAGGCGCCGCTAGGCGCTACTCGGCACCTTCCCGCGCGGCGATCTCGCCGAGCCGCTGCACGAACTCTTCCCGGCTGATGACGCCCTTCTCCACGAGGAGCTGCGAGAGCGCCCGCAGGATGATGCGCGGGTCGAGCGAGTCCGGGCGCACGCGTCGCGGGCCGGCCGGCGTGGGCGACGTCTCGCAAGAGAGGTCCCAGTCGGCCTCCGGCACCTCGCTCTCGTCGTCGACCTCGAGCTCGGGGTCGGCGCCAGGGCCGGGGTCCGCGAGGTCGGGCGCCGTGTCGGCGTCCCCGAGCTCGTCCGCCCAGAGGGCCTCGTCGGACTCGTCCGACGCCAGCGAATCCGGGGGCTCCGGGTCGAGCTCCGCGCCGAGATCGAGGCCAAGCTCGGAGCCGGGAGCGAAGTCGAAGCTCGCCTCGCGATCCGGGTCGGCCAGCGGGTCGGGCTCGGGATGGGGCGGCGGGGCGAGCTCGGAGTGGGCCTGCGGGGCGGGCAGGGCCTCGTCCTCGGCCGCCGTCGCAGCGTCCGCGGGAGCGGCGGGCGCCGGCCGCGGGGCGGGCGCACCGGGGGCGTCCCACTCGAAGAGCTCGCCGGTGAGCGACGTCCAGTGGTAGTGCCGCTGGAGCGCCTCTTCGAGCTCCGTCGGGCCCACCAGCACCGCGCGCAGGCGATGCCCCGAAGCGCTCGCGAGCTCGCCCTGCGCCTCGGCGTCGGACGGATCCTCCATCGCGACGAAGAGCACGCGTTCGCCCGCTTCCTGCTTGAAGAAGAGCGGCAGGCAGCGGTGCTTCTCCGCCAGCTCGACGCCGACGCACTCGAGGACGTCGGGGCTCACGCGCTTGCCGCGGATCCGCGCCACCGGGAGCTTGAGCTGGCCTGCCAGCGTGCGGATCAGCGTCTCCTCGTCGACGAAGCCGAGGCGCACCAGCGTCATGCCGAGCTTCGCCCCGCTGTCCTGCTGGTCGGCGAGGGCCGCCGCGAGCTGGTCGGGGTGCAGGAGCCCCCGGTTCACCAGGATCTGGCCGAGCTTGAGCCTTCCCGCCACGCGCGCTTCTCCCCGGTCGTTCTTCGGCCCGCCCGGGTGGCGACCTTACGCTGAAGATCCTGGGCGACGTCCCTCCGGGGGGAGCCCGCGCGCAGCTGGCGGGTCGATTTCCCTCGAGCGATCCGAGCCGCGAAGCACGGACGATTCGAACCCACGCGCAGCGCGTGCGGCTCGCGGGGGTGCTTCCCTCAGAGCCCGCCCTGGCGAGCGACGAGATCGATCACCGCGGCCGAGAGCGCGAGGGCGCGGTCCGCATCGACCCGGGTGTAGGCATCGGCGGGGATCCCACCGGGAAGGGCGTTCGGATAGCGCGTCGGGATGTAGGCCTTCTCGGCCGATTACTGGGATAGGAAGCAGGCCAGGTTCCAGCGCGCGCCGGCGGCGGCGTAGCGCGCGTCGTCGAGATCGCGGCGCGCCTGCTCAAGCCAGCGGCTGGCTTCGCTCATAGAGCACCTCGCCGTCTCGGAGCGCGCTGCGCAGGAAGCTCGAGCTCGCGCGCGCGGCCTCGAGCTCTTCGGGCGTGTACACGAGCAGGTCCACGGCGACGCGGGGACCCATCCGACGGTACAAGGCGTCGAGGCGCGCTGCGGGCGGCCGCGCGTCTCGGCGAACCACGAGGAGATCCAGGTCGCTCGTCGAGCCCACGTCGCCACGGGCCGTGGATCCGAACAGGATGACCTTCTCCGTGTCGGAGTCGACGAGCCGCGGAAGGATCGCCTGCAGCTCCGCCCGCAGGCGCTCGAGGCGCAGCGCCCTTGCCGGGTATCTCGCCCCCATGCGGGCCACTTAGCACGCGTCTCACCCGGCCGCAGCCGCCCCTCCGAGGCAATCCAGACCCGTCTGATCCGAATGGATGACGCACCATCGTCCTCGCGCACGAGATCGCGGAGGGCGGTGCTGCCACTCTCCCGCGGTCGCGCACCGCCAGCCACCCGCGGGATGCGTGGAGTAGGATGCCCCGCGCATGATCGAGGGGGTTGATCCGCGGCCCGCAGCGCGCGCCTGGCGCGCGGCAGCGCCCTTCGTCTGGGCGCTCGCGGGAGGCGGGGCTTGCCTCTCCGTGGCCGGGCTCGAGCCGAATCTCGTGGAGGAAGGGCTCGTCCTGCACTTCGCGCAGCGCCTGGTGCGCGGCGAGCACCTCTACCGCGACCTCGTCTTCTTCACCGGCCCGCTCCCCTTCGAGCTCCTCGCGGCGCTCTTCCGCGCCTTCGGCGAGGAGATCGCGGTGGGGCGCGCCGCGCAGGCGGCCGTCCACGGGGCGGCGACGGCGGCCACCTTCGGCGTGGCGAGGCGCGCCGGCGCGGGTCCGCTCGCGCACCTCGCGGCGGCGCTCGTGACGATGGCGCCGATCCTGCTCTTCCCGCTCTTCTCGATCTTCTACTACACGCCGCTCGCCTTCGGCCTCGGAGCCCTCGCCGCCTGGGCGGCGGCGCGCGGCGCGGACTCGCGCGGCTTCGCGCTGGCCGCCGGAGCGCTCGTCGCGGCCGTGGCGCTCTGCAAGCAGACGATCGGCGTGGCGCTCGCCCTGGGCCTGCTCGCCACGGTCGCCGCCGGCGCGCCGGCGCGGGCCCGCCGCGCGCGGGCCCTGGCGATGGCGCTCGGGGGCGCCGCGGTCGCGGCGGCGACCCTCGCCGCCTACGCCGCGCGCGGCGACCTCGCGGAGCTCTTCCGCTGCATGGTGGTCGTGCCGCTCTCGCTCGGCGACCGCTACAGCTCGGGATTCATGAACCTCTGGCCGCCGGGCCGGCTCGCCCCCGAGCTCGAGGCGCAGAAGGCCATCTACCTGCCGAACCTCTGGCTGCTGCGCCACGGGATCTTCGCCTACCTGGGCTTCGGGATCGTGCTGGCGACGCAGGCCCTGTATGCGCTGCCCTTCCTCGCGCTCGCGGCGACGGGGCTCGCACGCCTGGCGGGTCCTCTTCCGCACGCGCTCTGGTGCAACGCGGCGCTGCTGCTCGCGCTCACGACGAACCTCTTCCCCCGCTCGGACTGGGGTCACCTGGTCTACGCGCTCCCGAGCGCGTGCGTGCAGCTCGTGCTGCTCGCCGGTGCGGGAGCGCGCGCCGCGGCGCTGCCGACGAGCGTCCTCGGCGCGCTTGCCGCGGCCGGGGTCCTGGCGCTCGGCTTTGGGAACCTCGAGGCCGCGCGCTGGCTCCACGCGGAGTCGGGCGAGCCTCGCTTTGGCCCCCGCGTCCCGCTTCGGCCAGTGAGCGCCGTCTACCGCATCCCGACCGTGCCCCGCGTGATCCACTTCCTGCGCGAGCGGCTTCGTCCGGACGAGCCGATCTTCGTCGCCCGGGCCGAGCCGTTGCTCTACTTCGCGACGGATGCGCGCAACCCGACCCCGTACGGCGGCGTGCTGCCGGTCTTGAACGAGGAGCAGGAGGAGCGGATCCTGCGCGCGCTCCCGGAGGTGCGCTACGTGGTGATCAGCGACGTCGACCAGCCGAGCTGGACCTACTACGCGGAGGAGCTGCCGCGCGTGCAGGAGCACCTCGAGCGCCATTACCGGATCCCGCGCTACTTCCCGCTCGACGACGCGAGCTGGCTCGTGGTGCTCGAGCGGGGCCCGGACCGCGGCGCGACCGCGATCGACCTCGTCACCGAGCGCCCGCGCGCCCGCGCCTTCGTGCGCGACGCGCCCGGGCAGGAGCGCGAGGACGCGGCGGCGTCCCCGCGCCTCGTGGCGCGCCACAACCGCCGCCCGCTCGCGATGCGCGTCGGCCGCTTCGGTGGCGGGCTCGACTACGAGATCCGCGTCCCCGCCGGGGCCCGCTTCGAGGCCGGGGTCGGCTTCCGCGGCATGGTCTCGCTCGAGAACCTGCACGAGCACCCGAAGAAGAGCCGCATGCGCGTGCTGGTGCAGCGGCCCGGGGCCGGCTTCGAGGAGCTTGCGTCGGTGCGCGTCGACGACTCGCGCGACGGGGGACGGCAGTGGGCGCCGCTCGAGGCCGACCTCTCCGCCTTCGCCGGGGAGCGGGTCGCGCTGCGCCTCGAACTCCTCCCCGAGGTGGCGATCGCCCCACCGGCGGACCTCGCCTGGTGGGGGAGCCCGCGCGTGTTCGAGCCCCCCGGCCGCGATGATGCCCGGGCGGGGGCGCACTAAGCTCCCGGGTCCTGCGGAAGGAGCGCGCGTGAGCCGCGTCGTGGTGGTGGTGCCCACCTACAACGAGATGGAGAACCTGGGGCTGCTCGTGCCGAAGCTGCTCGAGCAGGATGCGCGCATCGAGGTGCTCGTCGTCGACGACGCCTCCCCGGACGGCACCGGGAAGCTCGCGGACGAGCTCGCGGCGGCGAGCCCGCGCGTCCACGTGCTCCACCGCGAGGCCAAGCAGGGTCTCGGCCCCGCCTACCGCGCGGGGCTGCGCCGCGCGCTCGACCTCGGCGCCGACCTGGTCGTGCAGATGGACGCCGACTTCTCGCATCCGCCCGAGACCCTCCCCGTCCTGCTGCACGAGATCGAGGCGTGCGACGTGGTGATGGGCTCGCGCTACGTGCACGGGATCACCGTCGTGAACTGGCCGATCGAGCGGATCCTGATCTCCTATTTCGGAAACGCCTACACGCGAGCCGTGCTGGGGCTCCGGGTCCGCGACACCACCGGGGGCTTCCGCTGCATGCGCCGGAGCGCGCTCGAGCGGATCGACTTCGAGAACATCCGCTCCAACGGCTATGCCTACCAGATCGAGATGAACTACCGCTTCCAGCTCCGCGGCGCGCGGGTGCGCGAGATCGAGTTCTTCTTCCTCGACCGCCGGCGCGGCACCTCGAAGCTCACGCTGCGCATCGCCCTCGAGGCGCTCTGGATGGTCTGGTGGCTGCGCATCGAGCACTGGCTCGGACGGCTCTAGGCGGCGGATGCAGCGGCCGCTGCGCGTCCTCGTGCTGAACGAGCGTGACCCCCGGCATCCCGCGGCCGGTGGCGCCGAGGTCCACGTCGCCGAGGTCTCGCGGCGCCTGGCCGCGCTGGGCTTCGAGCTCACCCAGGCCGCCTGCGCCTTCCCGGGCGCGCCGGTGCACGAGGCGCAGGACGGCCTGCGCGTGTGGCGGCTCGGCCCGCGCGCCATCTACTACCCCCGCGTCGTCTGGACGACGGCGCGCGAGACGCGCCGCGGCCGCTTCGACCTGGTGATCGAGCACCTGAACAAGGTGCCCTTCTGCGCGCCCGCCTACTCGAAGGTCCCCGTGCTCGCGGTGAACCACCACCTCTTCGGACGCAGCGCCTTCCTCCAGGTCGCCTGGCCCGTCGCCGCCGGCGTGATCGCCGTCGAGAGGCTGATCCCGCTCTGCTACCGCGAGGTCCCCTTCCTCGCGGTCTCGCAGAGCTCGAAGGACGACCTGGTCGCGCGCGGCATCCCGGCGGAGCACGTCGAGGTCGTCCACAACGGGATCCGCCAGCCGCGCGTCGCGCCACGGCCGTGGGCCTCGCGCCCGCGGCGCCTCGCCTACCTCGGGCGCCTCGAGCCCTACAAGCGCGTCGACCTGCTGCTGCGCGCCGCCGCGCGCCTCGTGCCGCGCTTCCCCGACCTCGAGATCGTGCTGATCGGCCGCGGGAGCGCGCGTCCCGGCCTCGAGCGCCTGGCCCGGGAGCTGGAGCTCGCGGGGCGCACGCGCTTCGCCGGATTCGTCGCCGACGACGAGCGCGACGCGCTCCTCGCCGAGGCCCGGGTCTGCGCCTGCCCCTCGGTCAAGGAGGGCTGGGGGCTCACCGTGATCGAGGTGAACGCCGTTGGCACGCCCGTGGTGGCGACCGACGCGCCGGGGCTTCGCGACGCCGTGCGGCACGGCGAGACGGGCCTCCTGGTCGCAGACGGTCCCGCGGAGGCCTTCGTGGCGCGCCTCGCCGAGCGGATCGGCGAGCTGCTCGCCGACGAGGCGCTCGCGGCGCGCCTCGCGCAGGGCGCGCTCGCCTGGTCACGGCGCTTCGACTGGGACGCCACCGCCCTGCAGACCGCTCGCGCCGCCCGGAGCCTGCTCGCCCGCCACCGGCTCTAACGGGGGCCCTCTGGCCGGCGGGTCGGCGCCGGGCTCGATCGCGCCGCGCCGCACCAGCGCCGCGTAGAGCGTCTCGGCCTCGAGGTTGTGACCTCCCTGGCTCGGATGAACGGCGTCGGTCGGCAGGAAGACCGGCTCGCCGGCGTGGCGCCGGTAGACCTCCTCGAGGTCGACGACGAGCGCGCCCGTCTCCCGGCCCACGCGCCGGAGCGCCTCGCCGTAGGCCTCGTGCACCCGCATCAGCTGGCCGAAGCTCGTGCGGTTGTGCGCCGCGAGCTCGCGCGCCGCGCTCGGGTTCGGGTCGGGGTTGCGCGGCGCCGTGAGCAGCCACACCTCGGCCCCGCGCCCGCGGGCGAGCTCGACGATGCGCCGCAGGTTGCGCGCGTAGTCCTCGATCGGAATGGTCGGTCGCCACCCGCGCTCCTCGCTCCACGCCGCCCGGGCGTCGCGCGGCGGCTCGCGCAGCGCGCGCAGCTCGAGGCCCAGCCGGCGCACGAACGCGTAGAGCTTCGAGCGCAGCAGCAGGTCCTCCAGGGCGAGCCCGAGGGCCGAGTCGGGCTCGCGGAAGGGGCTCGGCTCTCCGAGCGGCGAGAGGAAGTGGTCGTTCCAGCCGAAGCGCACCGTCACGAGGTCCGGCTCGAGGCCGCGCAGGCGGCTGCGCAGGAGCAGGAGCCCCTGGAAGCTGTTGTAGCCGGGCAGGCCGGCGTTCAGCACCTCGACCCGGCCGGCGCCGTTGCGCCGGTCGACGAGACGCTGGAGGCGCAGCGGATAGGGCTGCGCCACGAAGCCGAGGGTCACGTGCGCGATGTAGCCGAAGGTGCACGAGTCGCCGAGCGCGAGGACGCGGTAGACGCCGGAGCGCTTCGCCCCGAACTCGGGGCTGCGGAAGCCCGCGGAGTTGAGCGGCTGCTCGTTCGGCCGGAGCGTCGGATTCGCCTTGAAGTGCAGGATGGGATCGCAGGCCCAGAGGTCGGCGTCGGAGAACGCGCTCGGGCAGCTCTCGGCCGCGCCCGTCGCGCGCACCGCGAGCTCGGCCGCGACCAGCACTCCCGCGAGCGGCGCCACCAGCAGCAGGAGGTGGGCGAGCCAGCCGCGGAGGCGCACGTCCGCACTCTATCCGCTGCGCGCGGCGGCGGCGCTGCGCAGCGGTCGCACGCTCCAGATCCCGGGCGGGAGCTCGGGGTTGAGCTCGACGTCGCGCAGCCGGATCCTGGCGCGGGTCTCGCCCGCCGCCACGTAGAGCGTGATCTCGTGGGCGAAGGCCACGCCGCCGACGGGCGCGTACTCGTCGAAGCCCGCGGTCCACTCGAGCTCGCCGTCGGGCGCGAGCACCTCGATCTCGCGCAGCCGGCCCTCCTTGTCGAAGACGAGGCGGCGGCGCTCCGGACCTCCCGGCGCGGCGAGCGCGACCCGGACCGTCCCGTCCTCCGCCCCGTCCGCGCGCACCGGCGCGAGGCCCGGCTCCGGCGGCGGCGCGCCGAGCAGCAGCGCGATCGCCTCCTCGGGGCGGAGCGCGATCTGCGCCTGCTCCCAGAGGAGCTCGGGCCGGAGCTCGCCCTCCTCGAAGTAGAGGTCCGCGCTGCGGAAGAGCTCGAAGCGATCGCCGTCGGTCGTGAGCACTGCGAGCGCCTGATCGAAGAGCCCGAGCACCTCGATCCGCAGGCGGGCGGGTCGCTCGGCCACCAGGATCTGGCGCCCGGCGAGGCGCGCCCCCGAGGCCCCTTCCACCTCGATGCGCGCGCGGCCGCGCAGCGAGCGGCGGGCCTCCGCGCCCTTCTCGAAGGCGTCGAGCAGGAGCTGCGGGCGCGGATCGCCGGGGGGGAGCGCGCGCAGCGTCCCGGGCGTGCGGCAGGCCGTCGCCGAGAGCGCGAGCGCGGCGACGATCGCGATGCGCCGCGCGTAGCCCGCATGTCTCGCGCCCTGGTGAGACATGCGGGCTAGTGGAGCTCCTTGCGGAGGTCCTCGAATTTCCGGAGCAGCTGCGGCTGCTCGCCTTCGCGGGGCTCGAGGGAGAGCGCCTCCTCGAAATGCTCGAGCGCGGCCTGCTTCTGGTCGAGCAGCAGGTAGGTGTCGCCGAGGTGCTCGGAGATCACCGGGTCGCCACCGGTGAGGCGGTCGGCGCGCTCGAGCTCGGCGAGCGCCCGTTCGAGGAAGCGCGTCGCCTCGCGCGAGCGGCCGTGCTGGAGCAGCGGGCGCGCGCGCATGTAGTACACCCAGCCGAGGCTGTCCACGATGAAGCCGTCGTCGGGACGGAGCTCGATCGCCCGGGTGATCATCCGCTCCGCCTCGTCGAGGCGCACGCCGCGCTCGGCCCAGGTGTAGCCGATGTAGTTGAGCGCGCTCGCGTTGTCCGGGTTGCGCTCGAGGGCGCGCTGCATGAAGGCGATCGCCTCCTCGGTCCGCCTCGCCTCCCCGTAGACGACGCCGAGGTTGAAGAGCAGCTCGTCGTCGTCGGGGGCCTCGGCGAGCAGCCGCTCGACGTGCGAGACCGCGCCGTCGAAGTCCCCGGACTTGCCGCGCAGCGTGGCCGCGTAGAGGTCGAGGTCGCGCGAGGGGTCGAGCTTCGACGCGCGCTCCACCTCGGCGAGGGCGCGGTCGTAGAGCCCGCGCCGCTCGTAGATGGAGGCGATCTGGGTGCGCGCCTCGGCGAAGTGGCTGTGGTCCGGGGGGATCGTCTCGAACGCCTGCAGCGCCGCGTCGCCCTCTCCGATCCGGCGCCGCACCACCCCCAGGAAGAAGGCGGCCTCGTACTCGCCCGGACCGGACTCGACGGCGCGCTCGAAGAGGTCCTCCGCGGCGCGGAATTGCCGCGCCTCGAAGCGCAGATAGCCGAGGTTCTTCACCGACTGGACGTCCTCGGGATAGCCCTCGACCACCTGCGCGAAGGTCGCGATCGCACCCTCGAGGTCGTCCTGCGCCATCTGCGCCTCGCCGAGGGCGACCAGCGTCGCGTGGTGGTTCGGATGGGCGGCGAGGATCTCGCGGTAGAGCTCGACCTCCCGCTCGCCCTGGCCGCGCTCGCGCAGGGAGCGCGCCAGCGCCGTGTAGATGCGCAGGTTGTCGGGGTCGAGCTCCAGCGCCTGGCGCAGGCTGCGCTCGGCCTCCTCGGACCGGCCCATCTCCTGGTAGACGTTGGCGAGGGCGATGTGCCCGCGCAGCTCCTCGGGCTCGCGCGCGACGAGCCAGCGGGCGACCGCGAGCGCCTCCTCGAGGCGACCCGACTCGAGGCGGATCTGGTAGAGGAGCCCCGCCGCGTCCGTGTTGAGCGGCTCGCCCCCCGGCGCGACGAGGAGCGCCTCCGCCGCCGCGGGCTCGCGGCGGATCCGGTGCAGCTGCCCCAGGAAGACCTGCGCCGCCTGGTCGTCGGGATCGAGCTCGACGGCCCGCTGCGCGTGCAGCAGCGACTCGTCGAGGCGGCCCTGCTGCGCGAGTCCGGCCGCGAGGCGGCGCCGCAGGTACGCCGACGCGCCGTCCTTCGCCACGGCCCGCTCGTAGGCGGCGACCGCCTCCTCGGCGCGCCCCTCGAGCGCGAGCTGCTGCGCCACGAGCACGTCGTACTCCGGAGCTGCGTCCGGACGCACCACGACCTCGGTCGGCTCCGGCCCGGCGCGCAGCGCGGGAAGCCCGAGGGAGGCGCAGCCGAGCGCTCCGGACGCCAGGACCGCGAGCCAGCCGCTTCCTGCACGCCCGCTCATCGCGCGCCCAGGTACCCGTTCTTCTCGAGGTGGGCGACGAGGCTCGCCACGCTCTCCTCGACGCCCTGGCGGTTCGTGTCGAGCACGAGCTCGGGCCGCTCCGGGGCCTCGTACGGCGCGGAGATCCCGGTGAACTCGGGGATCTCGCCCTTGCGGGCGCGCTGGTAGAGCCCCTTCACGTCCCGCGACTCGCAGGTCTCGACGCTGGCCGAGACGTGCACCTCGACGAAGTCGCCCGGCGCGAAGAGCGAGCGCACGCCGTCGCGGTCGGAGCGGTACGGGGAGATGAAGGAGGTCATCGCGATCACGCCGGCCTCGCTGAAGAGCTTCGCGACCTCGCCGATGCGGCGGATGTTCTCGGTGCGGTCCGCGGGGCTGAAGCCGAGGTTCTTGTTCAGGCCGTGGCGGATGTTGTCGCCATCGAGCACGTAGGCGAGTCGCCCGCGGCGCACCAGCTCGCGCTCGGCGCCCACCGCGATGGTCGACTTGCCGGAGCCGGAGAGGCCCGTGAGCCACACGGTCGCGCCCTTTTGACCGAGCAGGCGCTCCCGCTCGTTGCGGGTCACGTGGCTCGCGTGCCAGGTGATGTTGCGCGCCTCGGCCACCGGTCGTGCCTCCGCCCCTATGGGTGGCTTCCAAGCGTAGCGCGGCTCGCGGGGGCCGGGCCCGGGTTCAGGTTCCGGCCACGGGACCGAGGCGAGCCACGCCGGCGCGCCGCGCCCGAAGCCCGCCGACCTCCTGGATCAGTCGGTCGGCGAGCCGGTCCACCTGGGCCTGCGTGTTGGAGCGGCCGAGTCCCACGCGCAGCGCGCCGCGAGCGAGCGAATCCGGGAGCCCGAGCGCCCGCAGCACGTGGCTCGGCTCGCCCGACCCCGAGGCGCAGGCCGAGCCCGCCGAGAGCGCGAACTCGCGCAGCGACGCGATCAGCGCATCGGCCTCGACGCCCTCGAAGGCGACGTGGAGGTTGCCGGGGAGGCGGCGCTGCGCGTGACCGTTGCAACGCACGCCGGGAAGGCCGGCCGAGAGCCTGGCCCAGAGCCGGTCGCGGAGCTCGGCGAGCCGCCCGGCCTCGGCGTCCTGGTCCTCGAGGCAGAGCTCGACGGCGCGCGCGAAGCCGACGATCAGCGGCACCGGGAGCGTCCCCGAGCGGCGACCTCGCTCGTGGCCGCCGCCGTGCAGCAGGGGCTCGAGCCGCAGGCGCGGCCTCGGGCCCGAGGGGCTCCGCTCGCCTTCGGCTCGCTGCGCGCTTCGCTTGCGCCTCACATAGAGCGCGCCGATCCCCTTCGGGCCGTAGAGCTTGTGCGCGCAGAACGAGAGCAGGTCGACGCCGAGCCCCTCGACGTCGATCGGGATCTTGCCCACCGCCTGCGCCGCGTCGCTGTGCAGCGGAACCCCCTGCCGCCGACACAGCGCTCCGATCGCCTCGAGCGGCTGGAGGACGCCGATCTCGCTGTTGGCCGCGCCCACGGAGACGAGCCGCGTGCCCTCGTCGAGGGCGGCGCCGACGGCCTCGGGGTCGAGGAGCCCGTCGGAGCCGACCGGGAGCACGCGTACCTCGAAGCCCTCCGCGGCGAGGGAGCGGCAGGTGTCGAGCACCGCCGGGTGCTCGATCGCGCTGGTCACGATGCGCCCGCCGCGGCCGCGCTGGGCGCGCGCCACGCCCTGGATCGCGAGGTTGTCGCTCTCGGTCGTCCCGCTCGTGAAGACGATCTCGGCGGGCTCCGCCGCCCCGATGGCGCGCGCGATCCGCTCGCGGGCGTCTTCGACCGCGGCGTCCGCCTCCCAGCCGTAGCGGTGGGTCGCGCTCGCCGGGTTTCCGAAGCGCTCGCTCCACCAGGGCGCCATCGCCTCGACCACGCGCGGGTCCGTGGGCGTCGTCGCATGGTGGTCGAAGTAGATCGGAAGCTCGGGCACGATTTGCCCCGCAGAAGGTCAGGCAAGCCGGAAGGACAGGCAAGCGGCAGAAGGCCGCGCGCAGCGAGCCGCAGGCGAGCGGAGCTGGCAACAGCGCTCGGATCCTCGCAACGTCCTCGAACTACGCGCCGAAGGACTCGCCGCAGCCGCAGGTGGTCTTGGCATTGGGATTGACCATCTTGAAGCCGCTCTCCTGGAGCGTGTCGGCGAAGTCGAGGATCGTGCCCACGAGGTAGAGGGCGCTCTTCTCGTCGACGACCACGCGAACCGACCCGGCCTCGAGCGTCGTGTCGCCCTCGCGCAGGCGATCGTCGAAGGCGAGCTCGTAGCGCAGGCCCGAGCATCCTCCGCCCACCACCTTGAGGCGCAGGGCGTGCGTGGCGAGCTTGCCCTCCTTCGTCAGGAGGTCGCGGATGCGCTCGGAGGCGGCCTCGGAAACCTGGATCAGCGGCATCGAGTCCTCTCCCCGCTCTCCCCGCTCTCCCCGCGGGCGGCGCGGCGCCCGGGCGGGCGATGCCTGCAAGGATAGGCGCGGGTGGCCGTCACGCAAGCGGCCGAGGGGGCCGGAGCTCCTGTGGAGCTCGGCCCGCAGCGAGCCGAAGGCGCACGGAGCAGGCAACCACCCCTCGACTCCTCGCAACGTCCTCGAACCAGGCAGGCGACCGAAGGTCGCGCGCAGCGAGCCGAAGGCGAGCGGAGCAGGCAACCACCGCCCGGTTCGTCGCAACGTCCTCGGACCGGGCGTCAGCGCGCTCCGGGACGCGAGGGGCGCAGCCACAGGAAGACCTCGCGGTTGCCGCGCGGCCCGGCCAGCCGCGACTCCGCCTCTCCGGCGACGCCATAGCCGAGCGCGACCGCCGCCTCGCGCACCGCGCAAACCACCTCGGCGCGAAGCTGCGGGTCGCGCACCACTCCGCCCTTCCCGACCCGATCGCGCCCGACCTCGAAGTTCGGCTTCACCAGCACGAGCAGGTCGGCCGCGGGCGCGATCTCGCGCAGCCGGGGCAGGACGAGGCGCAGCGAGATGAACGCGAGGTCGACGGTCGCGAGCTCGACGGGGCCGCCGAGCGCCGACGCCTCGAGGCGGCGCACGTTGGTGCGCTCGAGGACGCGGACGCGCGGGTCGCCGCGCAGGCGTGGGTCGAGCTGCCCGTAGCCGACGTCGACGGCCACGACCTCGCGCGCGCCCGCCTGGAGCAGGCAATCGGTGAAGCCGCCGGTCGAGGCCCCGAGGTCGAGGCAGCGCCGCCCCGCCGGGTCGACCCCCAGGTCCTCGAGCGCGCCGGCGAGCTTCTCGCCGCCCCGGGAGGCGAAGCGCCGCGCGTCCCCGCGCACCCGCAGCCGCGCCGCCGGCCCGACGCGGACTCCGGGCTTCTCGACCGGGACGTCGTCGACCAGGACCCGACCGGCGCGGATCAGCGCCTCGGCCCGGCTGCGCGTCGGAGCGAGGCCGAGCTCGACGAGGCGCTCGTCGAGGCGCGCTCCGGCCGCACGGCGGCCCCCGCCCGGTTTGCTAGCGCCCGGCGGCACGCGCGGCGGCCACGGCCGCGCGCACGGCGCGCGCGATCCCGGCCGCGTCGAGGCCGAGCCCGGCCAGCACCTCGGCCGGGTCTCCGTGCTCGACGATCCGGTCCGGGACGCCGAGGCAAGCGACCGGCACCGCGAGGCCGGCCGCGGCGATCGCCTCGAGCACGGCGCCGCCGAAGCCGCCCAGGGCGGCGTGCTCCTCGACGGTCACGAGCACCCCGCAGCGGCGGGCGAGCGCGGTGATCCGCTCCGCGTCGAGCGGCTTCACGAAGCGGGCGTTCAGCACCGCGACCGAGAGGCCCTCCGCGGCGAGCTCCGCCGCCGCCTCGAGCGCGGGGTGGACCATCGAGCCGAGCGCCAGGATCGCGGCGTCCCCACCGTCGCGAAGCAGCTCGGCGCGACCGATCGGCAATGCCTTGAGCTCCGGGTCGAGCGGCACCCCGACCCCCGCGCCGCGCGGGAAGCGCACCGCCGCCGGGCCCGGGTGCTCGATGGCCGTCACCAGCATGTGTCGGAGCTCGTTCTCGTCCTTCGGCGCCATCACCAGCATGTTCGGCAGCGCCCGCAGGTACGCGAGGTCGTAGAAGCCCTGGTGGGTGGCGCCGTCGGCGCCGACCACGCCGGCGCGGTCGAGCGCGAAGGTCACGTCGAGGTTCTGCAGGCAGATGTCGTGCACCACCTGGTCGTAGGCGCGCTGGAGGAAGGTCGAGTAGATCGCCGGCACCGGCTTCATCCCCTCGGCTGCGAGCCCGGCGGCGAAGGTCACCGCGTGCTGCTCGGCGATCCCCACGTCGTAGAAGCGGTCGGGGAAGGCCTCCCGGAAGCGGTCGAGGCCGGTGCCGTCGGCCATCGCCGCGGTGATGCCGACGATGCGCGGATCCTCGCGCGCCAGGTGGATCAGGGTATCGGCGAAGACGTCCTGGTAGCGCGGCGGCCCGGGGCGCGAGGGCCGGAAGCGCCCGGACTCCACCTCGAAGGCGCCGACGCCGTGGTAGCGGTAGGGGTCCTGCTGCGCGGGGTCGTAGCCGTAGCCCTTGGCCGTCAGGGCGTGGACCAGGATCGGGCCCTCGCCGGAGAGGATCATCTGGCGCACGTTCGCGAAGGTCTCGAGCACCACGTCGAGCCGGTTGCCCTGGATCGGCCCCACGTAGCGGAACGAGAGCGCCTCGAAGAGCATGCCGGGCGAGAAGAAGACCTTGAGCGACTCCTCGACCTTGTGCGCCCAGTGGAGCATGTCGCCGGGAAGGCTCTGCAGGAACTCGCGGGCGAAGCCCTTCATGCGCCGCACCAGCGGCATCGAGAGCTTGCGCGAGAGGTAGGACGAGAGCGCGCCCACGTTGGGCGAGATCGACATCTCGTTGTCGTTCAGCACCACGATGAGGTTGCGCTGCCGGAGGTGGCCGGCGTGGTTCAGGGCCTCGAAGGCCATGCCCGCCGTCATGCCGCCGTCGCCGATCAGCGCGATCGCGCAGCCGGCGCGGCCCTGGTGCTGCATGGCGCGCGCCATGCCGAGCGCCGCGGAGATCGAGGTCCCGGCGTGCCCGGCCCCGAAGTGGTCGTAGGGCGACTCCGAGCGGCGCAGGAACTTCGCGATCCCGTCCGCCTTGCCGATGCGGTCGAAGCCCTCGCGCCGGCCCGTCAGCATCTTGTGCGAATAGCCCTGGTGTCCGACGTCGAGGACGAGCCGGTCGCGGGGCGTGTCGAAGACGGCGTGGATCGCGACGAGGAGCTCCACGGCGCCGAGGCTCGAGGCCAGGTGGCCGCCCGTGCGCGAGACCCGCTGCACGATCTCCTCGCGGATCTCGGCCGCGACCTGCGCCAGCTTCTCGCGCGGCAGGCGGCGCAGGTCCTCGGGCGAGCGGATCCCCGGGAGGAGCGCCTCGCTCATGCGTCCCTACGCACCGCGAAGCGCGCGAGCGCGCGCAGCGGCTCCGCGCGCTCGCCGAGATCCAGGGTCTCGGCGAGGCCCGATGCGAGCAGGGCCTCGGCTCTCTCGCGCGCGCGCTCCACGCCGAGCAGGGGCACCAGCGAGCAGCCCGTCGATTCCGTGCCCGCGTCGAGCAGATCGTCGGCGATCTGGAAGGCCACGCCGACGGCGCGCCCGAAGCGCCGCAGGCGCTCCAGCAGCTCGGCGCCGGCGCCGCCGACCCACGCCCCACCCACGACCCCGGCCGTGATCAGCGCGGCCGACTTGCGCTCGTGGATCGACTCGACGCGCGCCGGATCCGCAGCGCGCGGGTCGAAGCCGAGATCGTCGGCCTGCCCGCCCACGAGCGCCCGCGATCCCACCGCGAAGGCGAGCTCGCGCAGCGCCGCGAGGCGCCGCTCGCCCGCGCTGGCGCCGGGCTCCCCGGCCAGGACGGCGAAGGCAGCCGCGAGCAGCGCATCGCCGGCCAGGACCGCCGTGGCCTCGCCGAAGGCCACGTGCACGGTCGGCCGCCCCCGGCGCAGCGAGTCGTCGTCCATGCAGGGCAGATCGTCGTGGACGAGCGAGTAGGTGTGCACGAGCTCGACCGCCACCGCGACCGGGAGCGCCGTCTCCGGCGCCGACCCGACCGCCTCGGCCGCGGCGAGGGCGAGCGCCGGCCGCAGCCGCTTCCCGCCCGGGAAGACGAGGTGGCGCATGGCGGCGTGGAGCTCCTGCGGCGGCGCCTCGGCCGGCGGCAGCGCCGCCTCGAGCGCGCGCTCGACGAGCGGTCCGCGCTCCGCGAGATAGGCGCGCGCGTCCACTACTCCCCCCCGGCCTCCGGCGGCGCCTCGAGCGGCCGGGTCACCCACCCGTCGCCCTGCCGCAGCAGGACCTCGATCCTCCGCTCGGCGTCGCCGAGCTGCGTGCCACAGCGCCGCGCGAGCGCGACGCCCTCCTCGAACGCCGCGAGCGCCTGCTCGAGCGTGAGGTCGCCCTGCTCGAGCCGGTCGACCAGCACCTCGAGTTTTGCCAGCGCCGCCTCGAAGCTCGGATCATCCCCCTCGGCCGGCGCGGCGCTGGAGGGAGGAGCGTTCGAGCCGCGGGCCCGGGCCATCGCGGGGGCGAGGGTAGCAGCCGCGAGCGGAGCGGACCCACCCGCGCGGCGCAAGACCGCCCGCGGGGCGGGGACGGTGTTTAGATCTTCGGGATTTTCAGATTCTCCCGAGAAACCCCCGGGAGGCGCCCGTGGTGAAGGAGAATCTGAAAATCCCGAAGATCTAAACACCGTCCCCGCTTCTCCGCGCCGCGGAGACCACGGCATCGATCTCCGCCTCCGCGACCCGGATGCGGAGCGCCTCGCCGCGCTCGACCTGGTCGGCGCGGCGCACGATGGCGCCGTCGCGGGCGCGCCGCGCGAGCGCGTAGCCGCGGCCGAGGACGGCGAGCGGCGAGAGGGCGTCGAGGCGTGCGCCCGCCTGCGCGACGCGGCGCCGGCGCGCCTCGACGAGTGCCTCCGCGAGGCGCGGGAGCGCGCGCTCGGCCGCGGCGAGCCGCCCACGCTGCTCGGCGAGGCGGGCCTCCGGTGACACGAGCGCGAGCGCCTCGCGGAATGCGGCCAGGCCGGCGCCGGCGCGGGAGAGAACCGCGCGCGCCGCCTGCTCGAGGCGGCGCCAGTCGCGGCGCAGCAGGGCGCCGAGCGCGGCGCGGTCCGGGGCGGCGAGCTCCGCGGCGGCCGAAGGGGTCGGAGCGCGCAGGTCGGCCGCCAGGTCCGCGATCGTCAGGTCGATCTCGTGCCCGACACCGGTCACGACCGGGACGGGCGCGGCGGCGATGGCGCGCGCCACCGCCTCGGTGTTGAAGGCCTGGAGGTCCTCGAGCGATCCGCCGCCGCGCACGAGCAGGATCACGTCGACCCCCGCGCGGCCCGCGAGCTCGAGTGCGGCGGCGATCTCCTCCGGCGCGCCGACACCCTGCACGCGCGTCCCCGCGATCCGCACGGGGATCGCGGGGCAGCGCCGCCCGAGCACCTGGAGCACGTCGCGCAGCGCCGCGCTCTCCAGCGAGGCCACGATCCCGATGCGCTCCGGGACGCGCGGCGGCACCCGCTTCCGCTCGGGGGCGAAGAGGCCCTCGGCGTCGAGCCGGCGGCGAAGCTGCTCGAAGGCGAGGCGCAGCGCACCCGCGCCGCGCGGCTCGAGATGGCGCACGATGAGCTGGAGGTCGCCGCGCAGCGGGTAGACGGTGAGATCGCCGTAGGCGAGGACCTCGAGACCGTCCTCGGGGTCGAAGGCGAGGCGCCGGGCATCGCCGCGGAAGAGGGCCGCGCGCAGCGTCCCCTCGGCGTCCTTGAGCGTGAAGTAGAGGTGTCCCGAGGCGGGCCGGCGCAGGTCGCCGATCTCGCCCGCGATCCACAGGCGCCCGACCCGCTCCTCGAGGAGCGCGGCGAGCCCGCGCAGCACCTCCGAGACCGCGTAGACGCGCGGGGTGGCGGCGGTGCCGGCCTCGCTCACGAGGCGCCGCGCGGGGGGCGGATCAGCGGGCCTCGGCGGGGGCGGGTGCGGGCGCCTTCGCCTGGACCGACTCCTCCGGCCCGCGCCGGAGCCGCTCGAAGTAGGTCCAGCTCTTCAGCACCTCGACGGCGCGGCCGAGCTGCACGTCGTCCGGGTAGCCG
Source organism: uncultured Spirochaetales bacterium (assembly GCA_964624475.1). Lineage (GTDB taxonomy): Bacteria > Myxococcota_A > UBA9160 > UBA9160 > SMWR01 > CAZUYC01. The sequence goes on from CAZUYC010000118.1 coordinate 66,447, forward strand.
GGGGCGGCCGATCCGCCGCCCGGGGCCTCGCCCGGCGGCTCGGCCGGAGCCGCATCCTCCTGGGTGAAGTGACCCTCGAGGTCGCGCTCGCGAACCCGTTCCGGCGTCTCGCCTTCCTCCCCGCGCGCCTCGGCCTCCGCCGCCCGCTCCGGCGCCTGCACCACGATGTCGGGGCCGATGCCGACCTCCTGGATCGAGCGCCCGCCGGGGGTGTAGTAGAGCGCCGTCGTGAGGCGCAGGCCGTTGCCGGCCTCGAGCGGGTAGACGGTCTGCACGGAGCCCTTGCCGAAGCTCTGCACGCCGATCACGAGCGCCCGCCGGTGGTCCTGGAGGGCGCCCGCCACGATCTCCGAGGCGCTCGCCGTGCCCTCGTTCACGATCACCACGATCGGGTAGCTCGGCTCCGTCCCCTTCGCGTGCGCGCGGAACTCGTGCAGCTGGCTGTCGACGCGGCCCTTCGTGTAGACGACGAGCCCCTCCGAGAGCCACTCGTCGGCCACCTTGACCGCCTGGTCGAGGAGCCCGCCCGGGTTGTCGCGCAGGTCGAGGACGAGCCCCTGGAAGGGCTGGCCCTCCCCTTCCCGGTGGAGGGTCTCCAGCACCTTCTGCAGGTCCTGGATGGTGCGCTCCTGGAAGGCGCGGAGGCGCACGTAGGCATAGCCGGGCTCGAGCAGGCGCCCCGACACCGAGACCACCTTCACGACGTCGCGGGCGATCGTGAAGCGCTGCGGCTTCTCGAAGCTCTCGCGCAGGATCTCGATCGTGATCTTCGAGCCCTTGGAGCCGCGCATCAGGTTCACGGCCTCGAAGAGCGTCATGGTCTTGGTCGATCGGCACTCCTCGGTCCAGTCGGCGGGGCGCTCGGTCGGGCAGATCGCGACGATCTGGTCGCGCGCCCGGATGCCGGCCCGCTGGGCGGGCGTACCCTCGATCGGGGAGACCACCTCGATGAAGCCGTCGCGCCGCTTGGTGATCTCGATGCCGAGGCCGTGGAACTCGCCCTTGGTGTCGACCTGCATCTCGTGATAGGCGTCGCTGTCGAGGAACGACGAGTGGGGATCGAGCTCCTCCAGCATCCCGCGCAGGGCTCCCCGCACCAGCCGGCCCTCGTCGATGTCCTCGACGTAGTTGCGGCGCACCAGGTTCATCACGCTGGTGAAGAGGCTCAGGTCCTCGTAGCGGGTCGCGGCGACGCTGCCGACGGTCCCGGCGACGACGCTCGCGATGCCCGCGGCGACGACCCCGGAGAGGAAGGTGAAGAGCAGCCGGACTCGAGGACGCATCGTTAGAGTCTACCCCCTGCGAAGCGGGACGAGCCACTCGCGCGGATCGAGCGGCTCGGCGCCCCGCCGGATCTCGAAGTAGAGGCGCGGCCCGGAGAGCGACCCCGTGTCGCCCACGCTCCCGATCTGCGCCCCACGCTCCACACCGTCGCCCACGCCCACCCGGAGCTCCGCGAGATGGCCGGACACGGTGTAGTACCCGCTGCCGTGCTCGAGGATCACGAGGCGGCCGTAACCCTGGAACCAGCCGGCGTAGCGCACCCGGCCGGCGGCCACCGCCCGCACGGGAAGCCCCGCCGGCGCGTCGAAGACGACGCCCGAGCGGAAGGTCTTGGTCTGGAACTCGCGGTCCACCACCCGCCCGAAGTCGCTCCCGATCGGGGCGTCGACCGGCGGGTCGAGCCGCCGGCGGAGCGCGACGAAGGGGGGCCCCTCCGGAGCGGGGGCGCTGCCCTCGGCCGGGCCGAGCCCGGAGAGGGTCGCCTCGAGCGCGCGCGCCGCGGTCTCGAGCTCCGCGAGCGCCGCCCGCTCGCGGGCGCGGTCGCCGTAGAGGTGCGCGACGATCCCGCGCTTGGCCCGCCGCTCCGCCGCGAGCTCGGCGCCGCGCTCGGCGAGCTCGCGCGAGACGCGCTCGAGGCGCGCGGCGGCGCCGGCGGCGGCCTCGCGGGCCAGGGCCCGCGCCTGCGAGGCGGCCCGGTGGCGCGCGAGCAGGTCCGCGTCGCGCGCCACGAGCCGGCGCAGGAGCTGCATCCGGCCGAGGAAGTCGCGGATCCCGCCGGACGAGAAGAGCAGGCGCAGCGAGCCGAGCTCGCCCGCGCGATAGAGCGCGACCGCCCGGTCGGCGAGCGCGCGCCGCGTGGCCGCGACCTTCCGCTCGTGCCCGGCCGCCTCGGCCGCGAGCCGGCCGTGCTCCACGCGGGCCGCCTCCGCCCGCTGCCCGGCCTCCGCCACCTCGCGCTCGAGCAGCTGCGCGGTGCGCTCGATCGCCTCGAGCGCCTGGAGCAATCCGCGCTGCTCGCGCTCGTAGGCCTCCACGCGCGTGCGGCTCTCCTCGATCGCGCGGCGCACGAGCGCCAGGTTCTCGTCGCGCGAGGCTGCGGCGGGGAGCGCGGCCAGGAGCGCGGCGGCCAGGCCGCAGGCGAGCTGCGTCCCCGCTGCGCGCGGTCGGCGCGGCGCCGGCCTCACGCGCGCCAGCTCCCCGAGAGCGCCGCCGCCGAGCCGAAGAGGCCGAGGACCGCGCCCGCGGCGACGAGGCCCGCGGCCTCGGGCAGGGCGAAGAAGCGCGGTTCGATCCCGCCGAGCACGAGCGCGAGCCCGAACTCGAGCTCGGGCAGCACCAGACGGAAGATCGCGCCGAGCAGCGCCAGCGCGACGAGCCCGCCGGCCGCGCCCTGGGCCGCCCCCTCGAGCAGGAAGGGCGTCGCGACGAAGGCCCGGCTCGCGCCGACGAGCGCCAGGATCTCGAGCTCGTCGCGGCGGGCGAGGACGGCGAGGCGGATCGTGTTCGCGACGATGAGCAGCGCCGCGAGCGCGAGGATCGCGCCGAGCCCGATCCCGACGCCGCGCACGAGCGCGATCGCGCGCAGGTAGCCCTCGACCCACTCCTGACCCGAGGCGAGGTCGTCGATTCCGGGCAGGTCCGCCAGCGAGCCGACGACGATCCGCAGGCCCTCGGCCGAGCGGCTCGCGGGCTCGAGCGCGATCTCGAGCGAAGCCGGGAGGGGGTTCTCCTCGAGGCCCTCGAGGAAGGCGCCGCCCCGCCCGACGCCGCTGCGGAAGCGCTCGAGCGCCTCTTCTTTCGAGACGACGCGGACCTCGGCCACGCCCTCCACCGTGCGCGCCGTCGCCGCGAGCTCCTCCTGGCGCGCGGGCGCGAGCCCCTCCTCCAGGAAGGCGGTGACGCGGAGCTCGTCGCCGACCCCGCGCAGGAGCTCCTCCATGTTCCAGGCGAGGAGCGTGAAGGCTCCGACCAGCACGAGGCAGACGCCGATGGTCGCGACGGCGATGGCGCTGGTCACCGGGCTCGTCACGAGCCCGCGCGCCGCGGTGCGCGCGAGGCAGCTCGCGCGAGTGGCGAGGGAGCCGCTCACCGCGCCCGTCCGCCGGGCGTGCCGTCCGCGGCGATCCGCCCCGCCTCGAGGTGCACGCTGCGCTTGCCGTAGCGCGCGACGAGCGCGTGCTCGTGCGTCGCCACCACGACGGTCGTGCCGCGCGTCGCGGCGCTCGCGATCAGGTCCATCACCTCGACGGTCAGGTCCGGGTCGAGGTTTCCCGTGGGCTCGTCGGCGAGCAGGATCTCGGGCTCGTTCACGAGCGCGCGCGCGATCGACACCCGCTGCTGCTCCCCGCCCGAGAGCGAGAGCGGGTGGTGATGGCGGCGGTGCTGGAGGCCGACCTGCTTCAGCACCGAGAAGACCCGGGCGCGCACCTCGCGCCGCGGCGTTCCCACCACCTCGAGCGCGAGGGCGACGTTCTCCTCGATCGTGCGGCGCGGGAGGAGCTTGAAGTCCTGGAAGACCACGCCGATGCGGCGGCGAAGCCTCGGGATCGCGTGCGGCCCGAGCCGCGCGATGTTGCGGCCGAGGACCACGATCTGGCCCTCGCTCGGCCGCTCCGCCGCGAAGAGCAGCCGGAGCAGCGTCGTCTTGCCGGCGCCGCTCGGCCCGGTCAGGAAGACGAACTCGCCTTTGCGCAGCTGGAGGCTCACGTCGCGCAGGGCGAAGCTCCCCGCCGAGTACGACTTCGAGACGTGGTAGATCGCGACCGCCGCGTCGCCGGCTCGCGACGCGAAGCGCGAGAGCCCCACCGGCGCTACGGGGAGGCCGCTCTCGACGCTCCGGCCCGGGAGCCTCACGCCGCGCTCATTCGGATCGGGAGCCGCGCCCGCCGCCCGTCCGCTCGCGGGACTGCGCGACGAGGTACTCGAGGATCACGTCGTCGAGGGGCCGCTCCGAGACGATGCCCTCGCCGAAGGCGCGCGCCCGGCTGCCTTGCGCGGCGGGTGCGGCCGGGGCGCGGGCGGCGGGCGCGGCCGCGGCGGGCCGGGCCGGCGCGGGGGCGCGCGCAGCCCTGGGGAGCACCGCCTCCGGCGCCGGGGGTGTGTGCATCTCGCCCGAGCCGATGCTCGCGGCCGCGGGCGGCGCGCCGAGGCGCGCGGCGATCGCGCCGTCGAGGTCGCCCCGGAGCAGGCGCTCCAGCATCGACGCGTGCTGCTCGTCCATGAGGCGGCGCACGCGGACGGCCAGGTCCGGGGCATCGACGATCTCCGCGTAGTCGCGGCGCTCCGAGGCGAGGATCGTCCCCTCGTAGTAGAGATGGGTGGTCACGTGCGGGTGGGCGCGCCCCGAGTCCTCCGTCTGCACGTGGAAGGTGCGGCCGCCGTGACGGACGTTGGCGTTCTGGCCGAGGATCATCGGGGTTCGGGGTCTCTCCGCGGGCGACGGGGTGGCGCGAGTCTAACGCGGGGGGCCTAGCCCGCATTTCTCGGGCTAGGCCAAGGATCGGCGACTCCGGCCGGGGCCTGAACCCGAAGGGCCCCGCGGGGCCCGGGTGATCGGGGCGATGCCCGGCCTCTATCGGGGGTGGTAGGGGCTCTCGCCCGCCTCGTGGTCGGTCGCGTCGACCACCTCCCGGATCTCGGGAATGGCACCCCGGAGGGTCGCGGTCACGCCCTCCCGCAGGGTCAGGTCGGCCATGCCGCAGCCCTGGCAGCCCCCGCCGAACTCGACCACCACGCGCTCGCCCTGCACGTCGACCAGCGTCACCCGCCCGCCGTGGGCCGCGATCCCCGGGTTGATCTGCTCGTCGAGCAGGCGCTGCACGCGCCCGGCGAGCGGGAGCTCGAGGAGGCGCGGGCGGTTCGGGTTCTCGAAGCGGAAGCCGCCTCCCGAGAGGCTCTCCACGTACTGGAGCGTCGCCCCGCGCAAGAGCGGCGCGCTCGCCGCATCGACGTACAAGCGGATCCCCTCCGCGTCGACCAGCGCATCCTCCGGTCCGCGGCTTCCAGCGTCGACCAGCTCCAGGGCGTAGCGGAACGCGGCCCCGTGCTCGCGCACCGAGATCCGGAGCGCCGAGCCGGCGAAGCGCCCGGCCTCCCGCATCTCGGCGAGCTTGCTCCCTGCGGCGGCGTCGAGCTCGAGCAGCGGTGCCTCCATGGTCGACCGAGGCTATCCCAGCAGCCCCTCGCGGCGCACCGCCGCCCGCACGACGGCGCGACGAAGGGAGCCCCGGCGGGCTGGCGCCCACCGGGGCTCCGGGCGGCGGTCTTGGAGAAGGGGGGATGGGGGCCGCCGCCGCGGCATCTACGCGCGCGCCCGCGGGCGTCGCCCCGAGGCACCGAGCCCCGCGAGTCCGAGGCCCACGAGCAGCGCCGTCCCCGGCTCCGGGACGGGGGCGAGATCGCCCGCGCCGGGCGTCGGCGTCGCGAGCACGGCGAAATCCGCCGCGTTGTCGCCCGTATCGACGTCGGCGAAGGTCCTCGCCACGCTCGCGCCCGGCGGCGCGCTGGGCGCGGGCGATCCCTCCCCGGCGAACACGTCGCCCGCCGCGAAGGTCCCGTAGCCGACCGCGTCGAGCACGCTGTCGCCCGAGCGCAGGACGATCGAGTCGGGGCCGTTCTGGAAGTCGAAGTTCAGCACGAGGTCCGCGTTCGCCACGAGCGTGGGGCCTCCGGAAAGATCGTCCGCTACGACGAAGAAGCCGTCCGCGGGGATCGCGCCGGAGAGCGTCAGCGCGGGCCCGATCGCGCCCCCCGATCCGTTCACCCCCTCGAGGCGCAGGCCGTCGAGAAGCGTCCCGGGCGCGCCGTAGAGCTCGACGAAGCCGCGCCCGTCGTCGGAGCCGACGGCGTCGTAGAGGAACTCGGAGATCACGGGCAGGGCGCCGGCCGTGGCCGGCGCGAGGCCGGTCCCGAGACCGAGCAGCAGGAGAAGGCGAGAAAGGCGGCGAAGCATGTGTCCTCCGTGGCGGGGTGTCGGGACGCCAACTCGGGCCGGGAGCTCACGGCGCGCCTGTGCGCGGCGCGCGCGAGAACCACCCGCCTGTCCAGGCATCGATCCCGGCGGCGAGCTCGGCGGCCCGCAGCCGCAGCCGCAGCGCGTCTCCGGGAGACTCCGCGGCGGCGAGCTCGACGAGGACGCGACGGCGCTCGAAGTAGAGCTGCGTGATCTCGTCCAGCACGTCGTCGCGGAGCTCGATCACCTCGCGCGCCTCGCGCGAGATGTCGATCTGCTCCGGGTGGTAGGCGAGGTCCGCGAGCTCCCAGGTGATGTTGACCGAGAGCGCGTTGTCCCGGGAGGAACCCTCGTCGCGGTCGACGAGCTGGCGCAGGCCGCCGGAGACGAAGCTCTCGTCGAGGCCCGTCCCCCGGTCGCGGTCGCGGGATGCCGCTCCGATCAGCGAGAGCTCCGGAAGCCAGCCGCGACGGCGCACGCCGTGGCGCATCTCGTCGATGCGCGCGGGCCCGAGGTCGAGGAAAGCGAGCGCCTCGCGGTGCACGCGCTCGATCGGAGGATCCTCGGGCAGCTCGGCGAGAACGGCGCGCGGCGCCACGCGGCGCGCCGGCTCCGCGACGAGGACGGCTCCGGCGACCGCCGCGTGGAGGGAGGCCCCTCCGCCGACGAGGGCGCCGACGTCCTGGGAACCGGCCGGCTCGGCCGCGCGCCGCCACGGCCCGGCTGCGGCCTCGGCTTCGAGCAGCCCATGATCGGTCGCGAGCCAGAGGCGCCCGTGGCCCTCCGCGACGCGGTGCGCCTGCGCACCCGGCGGGAGCGTGGGCTGCACGAGCCGCCAGGGACCGTCGCGGACGTCGCGCAGCGCGAGCGCCGTCGGAAAGAGCAGCGCGAGATCCGCGCCCGCAAGCCCGGGCACGACGTCGACCGGCTCCTCGCGGAACGCGATCGCGAGCTCCTCGCGACGCGCCGGGCCGGCGGCGAGCTCGCCGGCGCGGAGCTCGACCGCGACGCGGAGCAGGTCGCCGCGCACGAGGGCGAAGCACTCGAGCCCGCCGGGCGCGGCACGGAGCGCCACGGCCGCGACCGGCCCGGAGGGGAGACCGCCGACCCGGCTCCAGCGCTCGCCGTCGCGCGACAGGAAGGCGCCGTCCTCCGTCGCGACCGCGACGGCAGCGCGGGCCGCCGACAGGCGCACGGGCCGCCGCGCGGCGCCCGGCGCCGGAGCGACCTCGCGGCTGCGGCCGGCCGCATCGATCCGGTAGAGGCCCTGCTCCGTCGCGGCGAGCAGATCTCCCGAGGTGAGGTAGGCGAGGTCGCGCGCGGGCCCGCGCCGCAGCACGCGCGTGAGGCGCCCATCGGGCTTCACGCGGAGCACGCCCGACGCGTCGCCCACGGCGACTTCCCCGGTTCCAGGGTGCACGGCGAGCGCCGTGGCGCCCCGGGCGCGCGGCAGATCCGCGACGCGGCGCCACCCGATGGGCGAGGCGCCGCCCTCGCTGCGCGGCGGCTGCGCCGCCTGGCCTTGCGGAGGCCCGCCTTCGCTCGCCTGCGGCTCGCTGCGCGGCGGCTGCGCCGCCTGGCTTTGCGGGGGCCCGCCTTCGCTCGCCTGCGGCTCGCTGCGCGGCGGCTGCGCCGCCTTGCCTTGCGGGGGTAGGTCTGCGTCGGCCGGCGCGGGGTGCAGAGCAGCGGCGAGCTCGAGCAGCGCGGTGGCGAGCAGCAGAGCGAGCCGATCCATGCCGCGGTATCCAGCAACGCGCATGCCAGCGAACGACCGCGCGTGCGACTCGCGCAAACCCGCGTCGATGCAGGCTCCTCTCCGAGCGAACTCGAGGTGCAGCCGGGCTGCGTGGACCGCCGGCGACGCCCCCGTGAACCCGTCGTAGGAAGGCGGCCGACGCGACCGCGCCGAGTTGACGCCGCCCCGCGCGTCCAGAAGAATCGATTCGATGAAGCGCTCCGGCGTCGCGCGCCTGCTCCTCCTCGCGACGGCCCTCGCCGCCCCGCCCGGAGCGGTGGCTACCGCGGCCGATCTCTGGCGCTGGATCGATGCGGGCGGCGTGCCGCGCTACACGCCCGACCCCGACCGCGTGCCCGCGGCACGGCGCGCGACGCTCGAGCGCGTCGAGCCGGGGATGGCTGCGGCGCCGCAGCGCGAACCCGCCGTCGCGCAGCCGCCGGCGATCTTCGCTCCTCCCGGCGATCCGGCGCTCGCGGCGGATCCTTTCAACGAGCCCGAGCGCGCGCGCGAGATCCACGGCGAGGTCGTCGAGGGCGAGGTCATCGAGGGCGAGATCCACGGGGAGACCGGCGAAGGCGAGGTCGTCGTGGAGATCCCGACCCCTTCCTCGGCTCCGTCCCCCCTCGGTTCGCAGGCGCCTTCCGGCGCGGCCGAGCCGCCGCGCTCCGTCGATTCGGCGCCCGGGCCGCCCGCCGCCCGGCAGCCCGCGCCGGCCGTTGCCGAGCCGCGGCCTGCGCCGGTGGCGGCTGTGCGCGCGGAGCCGGCCGTCGCCGCGCCCACCGCGCCGCCGGGCCCGCCCGAGTTCCAGGGCGAGGTCGTCGTCGAGTTCCCGGCCGCGGAGCTCCCGGCGCCGGCCGCGGGCCCGCCGGCGCCGCTCGCACCCGACCGGGCGGCGCGCCGCGCGGAGCTCCTCGCGGCGATCGCGCACGACGAGGAGGCGCTGAAGGACCACGTGAGCTCGGGGAGCGACACCCAGCTCGCCGCCTCGCCGGAGCTGCGCGAGATCGCGGAGCGCCTGCCGGCGCTCCAGGCGGAGCTGCGCGCCCTCGAGGCGCCGAGCGCCGCCCCCTGAGCCCGAGCCCGGGCCCATGCCGGAGACGCGCTCGCGGACGCCGGTGGTGGCGCTCGCCGGGGGCGTCGGCGCGGCGCGCTTCCTGCGCGGCCTGGTGCGCGCGGTCCCCGCCGAGGACACGACCGCCGTCGTGAATACCGGCGACGACCGCGTCTTCTACGGCCTCTGCGTCTCGCCCGACCTCGACATCGTCACCTACACGCTCGCGGGTCGCGTCGACGCCGAGCGCGGCTGGGGGATCGCCGGCGACGCCTTCGCCGCGGTCGACGCGCTGCGCGCCTTCGGCCACGAGACGTGGTTCCGCCTCGGCGACCGCGATCTCGCGACCTGCCTGCACCGGACGATCCGCCTGCGGGAGGGCGCGGGGCTCGCGCGCGTTACCGACGAGATCCGGCGCGCCCTCGGCGTGGCGACGCGCCTCCTGCCGATGTCCGAGGATCCCTGCCCGACGGTGGTCGAGCTCTCGGGCGGGCGCCGCCTCCACTTCGAGGAGTACCTCGTGCGCGACGGCGCGCCCTCGGACGTCGAGGCGGTCGACCTCGCGGCGGCGCGCCGGGCGCGGCCCGCCCCCGGCGTCCTCGAGGCGCTGCGCGGCGCGCGCACGATCGTCGTCTGCCCGAGCAACCCCGTGGTCTCGATCGCGCCGATCCTGGCCGTCCCGGGCGTGCGCGAGGCGATCGCGGCCTCCGGCGCCCCGGTCGTCGCCATCTCGCCAATCGTCGGCGGAGCGCCGGTCAAGGGGCCCGCCGACCACCTGCTGCGCGGGACCGGCGCCGAGGTCTCGGCGCGCGGCGTGGCGCGCCTCTATCGCGACCTGGCCAGGGGCTTCGTGCTCGACGTCCGCGACGCGGACTCGCTCGCCGACGTCGAGGCCCTCGGCCTGCGCGCGCTCGCCGTCGACACGATCATGCGCGACGCGGCCGCCTCCGAAGCGCTGGCTCGCGCGACCCTCGGCCTGGCAGACCGGCTGCGATGATCGCGGCCGTCGTCCCGGTAAAGGCGCTCGGCGCGTCGAAGTCGCGGCTCCTGCCGCAGCTCGGGCGCGCGGTCGCGGAGCGGCTCGCGCTCGCGATGCTCGGCGACGTGGTCGAGGCGCTGCGCGCGGCGCGCGGGATCGACCGCGTGGCGGTCGCGACGCCGGACCCGGCCGTGGCGCGCGCGGCGCGCGAGGCGGGCGCCGAGGTCCTGCTGCGCCCGGACCCCGGCCTCAACGCCGCGGTCGAGACGGCCGCCGCCGAGCTCGCCCCGGGCCCTTCCGACGGCCTGCTCGTCGTGCTCGGCGACGTGGCGGGCGCGCGCCCGGAGGAGATCGAGGCGCTGCTGCGCGCGCTCGACGGGCCGGGGGTGGCGCTGGCGCCCTCGCGCGACGGCGGCACCTCGGCCTTGCTGCGCGTCCCGCGCAGCGCAATCCCGGCCGGCTTCGGGCCCGGGAGCGCGAAGGTCCACCGCGACCTCGCGGCCCGCGCCGGGGTCGCCTTCCGCGAGCTCGCCCTCCCCTCGCTCGCGATCGACGTCGACTCGGCGGAGGACCTCGAAGTGCTGCGCCGCGCCGGAACCGCCGGCCGGCGCACGCGCGCGCTCCTCGACGCGCTCGCGGCGCCGCCCGCGGCCCCTCCCGACGAGCTTCGCCTGGTCCCCCTGCGCGGGATCCCCGCCGTGCGCGCCGGGGACGATCTGGCGGAACTCGTGCTCGCCGCCGCCGCGCGGCAGGGGCTGCGTTTTGCCGGGGGTGTGCTCGTCGTCTGCCAGAAGGTCGTCTCGAAGTCCGAAGGGCGCGTCGTCGCGCTGGCAGGGATCGCGCCGTCGGACGAGGCGGTGCGCATCGCCGCGGAGGACGGCAAGGACCCGCGCCACGTCGAGATCGTGCTGCGCGAGTCGAGCCGGGTGGTGCGCCGCGGGCGCGGGGTCCTCGTCTGCGAGACCCGACACGGCTTCGTGTGCGCCAACGCGGGCGTCGACCTCTCGAATGCGCCCGAGGCGGGCGTCGCCGTCCTCCTGCCCGAGGATCCGGACGCCTCCGCGGCGCGCCTTCGCGCCGGGCTCGCCGCGGCCGGCGCCGGCCCGCTCGCCGTGATCGTGAGCGACACCTTCGGCCGCCCCTGGCGCGAGGGCCTCGTCGACGTCGCGATCGGCTGCGCCGGCCTCGCCCCGATCGAGGACCTGCGCGGCCGGCCCGACCTCGCGGGCCGCATCCTCCAGGTGACCGCGATGGCGACCGCCGACCAGCTCGCCGCCGCGGCGGGGCTCCTCATGACCAAGGACTCGGGCATCCCCGCGGTCTGGATCGAGGGCCTGACACCCGCCGGCGACGGCTCCGTGCGCTCGACCCTGCGCGACCCCGAGCAGGATCTCTTCCGCTGAGGCCACGCGGCGATCCGGGGGGCCGACTACCACGATCCAAACAGCGCGATGAGCCACGCGACTCCCACGCCGAAGCCCAGTTCGCGCTCGAAGAACGTCCCCTAGGTTCGACCGAGCTCCGCGTCGATCGCCCGCCAGAGCTCGGGGATGCCGAGGCCGCGCTCGGCGCTCGTCGCGAGGATGCGGTCCGGCGGGAGATCGAGCTGCTTCGCGAGCTCGCGGGCGCGGGCGGCGCGGGCGCCGAGGCCGAGCTTGTCGGCCTTGGTGAGCGCGACGAGCGCCGGGATCTTCCGCTCCGCCAGCCAGGCGAGGAGCAGGAGCTCGTCCTCCGAGACGTCTCGCCGCAGGTCCTGGAGCAGCACCGCGGCGCGCAGGCGCTCGCGGCCCTCGAGGTAGGACTCGACGAGGCGCTTCCAGCGCCGGCGCTCCTCCCGGCCGACCTTCGCCCAGCCGTAGCCCGGGAGATCGACGAGGCAGAGGGCACCGGCGCTGCGCTCGACGCGGTACCAGTGCACGAGACGCGTCTTGCCCGGTGTCGTGCTCGTGCGCGCGAGCTGCTTGCGGTGAACGAGGGCGTTCAAAAGACTCGACTTCCCGACGTTCGAGCGGCCGAGGAACGCGACCTCGGGGAGCTCCGCGCGCGGGAACTCCTGCGGGCGCGCCGCCACCGTGAGGAGCTCGGCGCCCAGGATCTTCATCTCTTTGCCAGGGAGGGGAGGACGTCCGCGAGCCGGGCCAACGCCTCGCGGAGCGACTCGTCGGAGGCGGCGTAGCAGAAGCGCAGGAAGCCCTCCCCCTCCGCGCCGAAGTCGATGCCGGGGGTCGTGCCCACGTGGGCGCGCTCCAGGATCTCGAAGGCCAGCGCGAGCGAGTCGGCCCCGAAGGTGCGGGCGTCGGCGAAGACGTAGAAGGCGCCCTCGGGAAGGACGGGCACGCCGAAGCCGAGGCGACGCAGGCCCTCCACCAGGAGATCGCGCCGGCGGGCGTAGGCCGCGCGCATCGCCGCGACCGTCGCCGCACCGTCGCGCAGCGCCGCGATCCCCGCGCGCTGCACGAAGTGGTTCGCCGAGATGAAGAGGTTCTGCTGCAGCACCTGGAGCGGGCGCGCCGCGGCCTTGGGGGCGATCGCGTAGCCGAGCCGGAAGCCCGTCATCGCGTATCGCTTCGAGAAGCCGTCGAGGACGTAGGCGTCGTCGCAGAGCTCGAGGGCCGAGGTCACGCGGGCGCCGCCGTAGACGAGCCCGTCGTAGCTCTCGTCGGAGCCGGGCGGGAGCCCGAGCTCCGCCAGTGCCGCCAGGGTTGCGCGGGTCTGGATCGCGCCGGTCGGGTTCGCGGGCGAGCTCACCACGATGGCCCGCGTGCGCGGCGAGAGCGCGCGGCGCACCGCGTCCACGTCGAGGGCGAAGCCGTCCTGCGCGCGCGTCGGCACCGCGACCGGGACGCCCCCGACGACGCGGATCGCGTTCGGGTAGCAGGGGTAGTGCGGGGCGGCGAGGATCACCTCGTCGCCGGGCCCGACGAGGAGCGAGAAGACGAGCAGCATGGCGGAGGAGGTGCCGTTGGTCACGAGCACGCGCTCCGGGTCGACGGCGACGCCGAAGCGCCGCGCGTGGTCGGCGGCGATCGCCTCGCGCAGATCGAGGAGCCCGCGGCTGTCCGTGTAGTGCGTCTCGCCGCGCTCGAGGGCCTGCGCGCAGGCGGCCACCGCGGCGGGCGGCGGCGGGAAGTCCGGCTCGCCGACCTCGAGGTGGATCACGCGCGCGCCCGCGCGCTCCATCGCCTGGGCGCGCTCGAGGACCTCCATCGCCAGGAACGGCCGGATCTGGTCCACGCGGGCCGCGAAGCGCTCGGGCATCCGGGTCGGGTAGCCGCGCGGGTCGGGGGTGTCAACCGGCCCGGGCGCGCAACCGTTTGGAATTGCGATCACTTTCCGGGGCGCGCCCGGTTTACGTCCCCACCGGAAGCCGATACGCGGCGCACGTGTCCAGGGACGTGCAGCTCCATCCCGGTTTCCTTCCTCACGGCTCGTCGGGCTCGAGCGCCCGGGCGAGGCGATCCTCGACCTCCCAGACGGTCGCCCAGCGCCGGATCAGGTCCCAGCCGAGCGCGGCTCCGGCTGCCTCTGCCGTCGCGATCACGTCTCGGACGTCCTGCCGGTCGCGGGGACGCCAGGCGATCAGCTTGTACACGATCAGGTGCTCGCGCGTAACGACTCGGACGCTCGCATCTCCGAGCGGCTTCTCGACCGCGCGCTCGACGGCCTCGCGTTCGAAGGGCGTTGCGGCCACCAGCACGTCGATCTGTCGGTACGGCGCCGGCGCGCCCTCGTTGCGGAAGATGGTGACCGCCGGCAGGAGGTCCGAAGGCTCCGCCCGGTGCGAGCGCACGGGCGAATAGGAGAGATCGGCCAGCCCCGCGACGAGCCTCCGATACCCGTCCGGGTCGGCGACGACGGCGAAGTCGAGGTCGGTCGTGAGGCGCGGCGGAGCCCAGGCGTTGCGGGCCGCGGCGCCGATGACCGCGTAGGGGACGCGCGCCGCCGCGAGCGCTCGGAGGATCCGATCGAGCGGGGCGCCGCCCGGCTCGGTCAATCGCGCGGCCTTCCGAGGCGGAGCCAGCGCCGTTGGAGCTCGACCTGCGCGTCCGCGCGAGCGCGCTCTTGCCGTTCGATCTCCGGCGAGGCGACCGCGAGTCGAGCGAGCTCGAGTCCCACGCGAATTCCGTTCGCGGTCGGGTCCTGGGCGGCGCGCTCGATCTGGACGCGCTTTTCCTCCTCCATCGCGCGCGCGATGGCGGAGAAGTGGCTTCGCTCGGCCAGGGTCGGTCGCGCCGGTGCTGCGTCGGCCTCCGGCGCCGCCCTTACGGGTCGCGGCGTATCTCTACCGCCCATGGCGATAGCCTATCAGGGGGCAGGAGGCTCGCATCCCCGCTCGTTCCCGCATCATCCCGCTGGTTTCCATCCCGCGGTACACTCCCCGCGTGTCGAAGGGCATGCAGATCGCGGCGGGAGCGACCCTCGTGGCCCTCCTCGTCGGCTGGTACGCGGTCTCGAACCTCGAGGGCGGCGCCTCGTTCGCCTACTTCCAGCACCTCGCACAGTTCCAGTCGCGCGCCGGGGAGCTCGCCGGGCGCGACGCGCGCGTTCACGGCTACGTGGCCCCGGGCTCGATCGAGCGCGACGTCCCCGCGAAGCAGGTGCGCTTCCGCGTCGTGAACGACCCGCCGCACGCGGGCGGCGCCGCCGGGGCGCCGCTCGAGGTCGTCTTCGCGAGCCTCGAGACGCCGGACCTCTTCAAGGACGGCGCGGAGGTGGTGGTCGAGGGGCGGCTCGCGAGCGCGGGCGGCGTCTTCCACGCCGACAAGGTGCTCGCGAAGTGCCCCTCGAAGTTCGAACCCGCGACCGTGCGGGCCGGGCGGGAGCCCGGGGCCTAGGCAAGGCGGCGCAGCCGCCGCGCAGCGAGCCACAGGCGAGCGAAGGCGGGAGGCTACCGAGCCCGCACGCCCGCCCCGGCTGGAGAGTCCCCATGGCCGACCTCGGAGCCCACGCGCTTCGCTTCGCGCTGGCCCTCGCGCTCTTCGGGCTCGGCGCCGCCGTCAGCGCGGGGGTGCGCCGGCGCGCCGACTGGACGCGGGTCGCCGAGCGCTCGGTGGGCCTCGTCTTCGCCTGCACGACGCTCGCGATGGCAATACTCTTCCACGCCTTCGCGACCGGGGACTTCTCTCTCGCCTACGTCGTGTCGAACTCCGCGCGCAGCATGGAGCTCCACTACCGGCTCGCGGCACTCTGGGGCGGTCAGGCCGGCTCGCTGCTGCTCTGGCTCTGGATGCTCGCGGCCTACTCCGCCGCCTGCGTGTGGACGCAGCGCCGCCAGAACCGGACGCTCATGCCCTGGGTCGTCGCGGTGCTGCTCGCGAACGCGGCCTTCTTCCTCGTGCTGGTCTGCTTCGTCACGGACCCCTTCGAGCGGATCGCGGCGGGCCAGGTGCCCTCGGACGGCGCGGGGCTGAACCCCCTGCTCCAGCACCCGGTGATGATGATCCACCCGCTCATGCTCTACACCGGGCTCACGGGCTTCGCAGTCCCCTTCGCCTTCGCCTTCGCCGCGCTGGTGACGGGAGAGCTCGGCACCGCCTGGTTCCGCACCACGCGGCGCTGGACGCTCTTCCCGTGGCTCGCGCTCTCGGTCGGGGTCCTGCTCGGCGGGCGCTGGGCCTACGAGGTGCTCGGCTGGGGCGGCTACTGGGCCTGGGACCCGGTCGAGAACGCGTCCTTCATGCCGTGGCTCCCCGCGACGGCGTACCTGCACTCGGTGATGATCCAGGAGAAGCGGAACATGCTGAAGGCGTGGAACCTGCTGCTCATCGGTCTCACCTACACGCTCTGCCTCTTCGGCACCTTCCTGACGCGCAGCGGCGTCGTGCAGTCCGTCCACGCGTTCGCGCAGACGCCGCTCTTCACCTCGGTCTTCCTCGGCTACGTGCTGGTCACGGCCGCGGCCTTCGCGACCGCGCTCTGGCTGCGGCGCGGCGAGATCCGCAGCCCGCAGCGCCTCGAGTCGATGGTCTCGCGCGAGGCGGGCTTCCTGCTCAACAACTGGGTCTTCATCGCGATCCTGATGGTGGTCTTCTGGGGCACGCTCTTCCCGGTCTTCTCCGAGGCCGTGACCGGCGAGCGCGTGGCCGTCGGTCCCCGCTTCTTCAACACGCTGGCCGGTCCGCTCGCGATCTTCCTGCTCTTCCTGACCGGCGTGGGCCCGCTCGTCGCGTGGCGGCGCGCGACTCCCGCGGCGCTCCGCCGTCAGTTCGTCTGGCCCGCGGCGGCAGGCCTCGCGGCGGCGGGCGCGGTGGTGGTACTGCTCGGCCCGGGCGTCGAGATCTACGGGCTCCTCGTCTGGAGCCTCGGCGCCTTCGTGATCGCGACGGTCGTGCAGGAGTACGCGCGTGCGATCCGCGTGCGCGTCCGCCGCGGCGAGAACGTCGCGCAGGCGCTCTTCGCCCTCTGGCGCAAGAACCAGCAGCGCTACGGCGGCTACGTGGTGCACCTCGGCGCCGTCTCCATCCTGATGGGGATCGCGGGCTCGGTGCTGAACGAGGAGCGCCTCGAGAACGTGCGCCCCGGGAGCGAGGTGCGGATCGCCGACTACCGGCTGCGCTACCTGACGGCGCAGGCGCTTCCGGCGCAGCACTACGGCGGCGCCGTGGCGCGGATCGCGCTCTACCGCGGCGACGAGCCCCTCGGCGTGATGGCCCCGGAGAAGCGCATGTACTGGCTCGAGGAGCAGCCGGCCTCGATCCCGTCCGTGCACTCGACGCTGCGCGAGGACCTCTACGTGATCCTCACGGCCCTCGAGCCCGATGGCTCCGCGACGCTCAAGGTCTACCGCAACCCGCTCGTCAACTGGATCTGGATCGGCGGCGCGATCTTCGTGCTCGGGACCGCGCTCGTGATGTGGCCGCACCCGAGCCCGCGCGGGGGCTCGGGGGCGCGCGCCGCATGAGGTCGTGCAGCGCCCTCGGGCTCCTCGCCCGCGCGCTCGCCGGATGCTTGCTCGCCGCGCCCGCGCTCGCGCAGGAGGCCCCGGGAGCGCTGCCGCCGGGCCCCGCGACGCTGCGCGGGCGGATCGTGCACGAGGCCGGCGGCCCGGTCGCGGACCTCCCGGTCGTCCTCTACGCGGCGCCGGGCGAGGGCTCCCCGGGGCTCGGGCGCAGCGTCTCCGATGCGTCCGGCGGCTTCGCCTTCGAGGGGATCTCGAACGATCCGGGGATCGCCTATCTCGTCGGGGTGCGCGCGGAGGACCTGCCCTTCGGCATGCGCGTCGGCTTCGAGCCCGGCCAGACGCTGCGCGAGATCGAGGTGCGCATCGCCGCTGCGGTCTCGGACGCGAGCGGCGTCGAGCGGGCGGCGGCCCGCCTGCGCATCGACCGCGGCTGCGGCGGGCTCCGCATCGTCGAGACCCACGAGCTGCGCAACCCGGGCGACCGCGTGGTCTTCTTTCCCGAGGCGCGCCGCGAGGGCGCCCTGCCCATCCTCGCGCTCGAGCTGCCCGCGGGTGCCGGCCCCGTGAGCGTCCCCTTCGCCGCGCAGCGCCTCGAGCAGGCGGGCGCGCGCGTGGCGTTCTTCGGCCCGCTGCATCCGGGTGTCCACGAGATCGAGTTCTCCTACTCGGTCCCGGCGCAGGGCGACGCGGCCCTGCTCGCCTGGCGATTCCCGCAGGGCGTGCGCCGCCTCGAGGTGTGGACGGACGCCGCCGGACCCCACGCGACGGGGGCAGGGCTCGCGCCCGCTGCGCCGCGAACCCTCGAGGGCCACAGCTACGCGTCGAGCGCGGCCGGTCCGCTCGCGCCCGGCGCAGCGCTGGAGCTGCGCCTCGAGATCCCGGCCGTCGCTCCCTCCGCGCTCGCGGTGAGCGAGGCGCAGACCTGGCTCGAGCTCGACGACGCGGCGCTCGTCGTGGACGAGCGCTACCGCCTCTCGGTGCCCGGGACGGAGCCGCTCGCGGCCGCGTCGGACGCGCCGCTCCTCTGCGTCGCGCTTCCGCCGCGCGCGGAGGCGCTGCGCTTTTCGCCCGAGACCCTCGCGATGGGCCCGGAGCCGGACCCTTCGGGCGCGCTCGCCCTGCGCGGTCCGATTCCCGCGGGCGACTCCGCGCTGGTGCTGCGCTACCGCGTCCCCGTCGAGGGCGACGCCGTCGAGCTCGTGCAGCGCTTCGACCGCGCGGTCGGCGCGCTCCGCGTCTTCGTGGCGGACACGGGGATCACGGCCGAGAGCCCCCGCCTGCATCGCCTCCGGCCGGTGCGCAGCGCCGACCGCACCTTCCTCCAGCTCGAGGGCTTCCAGATCGAGCCGGGCGAGAGCGTCGCGATCCGGCTCGCGCGGCTCGCCCCGCGCCGGCCCGTGCCGCGCGTCGCCGCGTTCGGCTTCTCGCTCGCGCTCGCCGCTGCGGCGATCGGCTTCCTGGTCGGGCCGCTGCGCGGGGAGCGCGAGGAGCCGAGCGTCGACCCGGAGCTCGCGGCGCTCGACACCGAGCGCGAGGCCGCCCTCGCGGCGCTCCACAGCCTCGAGGAGGACTTCGAGACCGGGAAGCTCGACGCCGCCGACCACGCGGAGCTGCGGGCCGAGCTGCGCGCGCGCGTGGCGGAGCTGATCCAGCGCCGGCGCGCAGCTTTGCTCCCCGTGACCCGAGGCCAGACCCCTGGCGCCGGGGCGGACGCCGCGCCCGCGGCGGCGGCCTGCGCCGCGTGTGCGGCGGCGCTCGCCCCCGACGCGCGCTTCTGCCACCGCTGCGGCGCCGCGGTCCCGGCCCCGGGCGGTCCCGGTTGAGCGTTCCCGCGATCGCCGTCCGCGGCCTCGAGAAGCGCTTCGGCCCCGCGGTCGCGCTCGCCGGCATCGATCTGGTCGTCCCGCAGGGCGCGGCGCTCGGCGTACTGGGGCCCAACGGCGCCGGGAAGTCGACGCTCCTGCGCCTGCTGGCCGGGCTCGCGCGTCCGAGCGGCGGCTCGGTCGAGATCGCCGGGTGCCGGGCCCACGGGCGCGACGCCCGCGCGCGGGTCGGATTCGTCGGGCACGAGACCTTCCTCTACCCGGCGCTCACGGCCCGCGAGAACCTCGTCTTCGCCGGGCGCCTGTACGGCGTCCCCGACGCCGGGGCGCGCGCCGACCGGCTCCTCGCCGAGGCGGGCCTCGCAGGCGTCGCCGACCGCGCGGTCGGCGCCTTCTCGCGCGGCATGGCCCAGCGCGTGGCGATCGCGCGCGGCCTCGTCCACGACCCGGCGGTGCTGCTCCTCGACGAGCCCTTCACCGGCCTCGACCGGCGGGCGGCCGCGCGGCTCGCGGAGCGCCTCGCGGGTCTGCGCGGCGAGCGGCGGACCTTCGTCCTCGTGACGCACGACGTGGCCGCGGCCGCGCGGCTCGCCGATGCCGCGATCGTGCTCGCGCGCGGCCGGATCGCGTACCGGAGCGACGGGGCGCTCGATCCGGCCGCCCTCGATCTCGCGCTCGCCGCGGCGGATTCTCCGTGAACGCCTTCCTCGCCGTGCTGTGGAAGGACCTGCTCTGCGAGTGGCGCAGCCGCGATCGGCTCATCGCCATGCTCGTCTTCTCGGCGCTCGTGGTCGTGGTCTTCCACTTCACGCTGCCGGGGGGCGCCACGGCGCAGGCGCGGGTGAACGCGCCGGGCCTCCTCTGGGTGGCGTACGTCTTCGCGGCGCTCCTCGGCCTCGGCCGCGCGTTCGCGCTCGAGCTCGAGAACGATGCCCTCGCCGGCCTCGCCCTGGCACCCGCCGAGCGCGGTTGGATCTTCCTCGGCAAGTGGGCGGCCAACGTCGCGATCCTCGGCGTCGTCCAGGCGGTGACGGCGGGGATCTTCGCGGTCGTCTTCGAGGTGGACCTGCTCCCGGTCTGGGCCCGCTTCGCCGGCATCGCCGCGCTCGGCTCGGCGGGCCTCTGCGCGATCGGGACGCTCGCCGCCGCGGTCGCCGTGCGCACGCGCTTCCGCGAGCTCCTGCTACCGCTGCTCGTGCTGCCGCTGCTCTGGCCCGTGCTCTCGGGATGCGTGCGCGCGACCGCCGAGCTGCTCGCCACCGGGCAGGTGCCCTTCGAGCCGATCCAGCTCCTGCTCGTGGCCGACGCGAGCTATCTGATACTCTCGTTCCTCTGCTTCGAGTACGTGCTGGATGAGTGAGGCCGCGAGCCCGCAGGACCGGCTGATTCGCGCGAGCGGCGCCGCCCTGGCGGCGATCGCGGCGCTCTGGGCGTTCGCGGTGGCCGGAGCGCCGGTCGACTCGATGCAGGGATCCATCCAGAAGATCCTCTACGTGCACGTGCCCTGCGCGCTCGGCGCGTACCTCGGGTTCCTCACCACCGCGGTCTGCGGCGCGCTCTACCTGCGCAGCGCCGACGAGCGCTTCGACCGCTGCGCGATCGCCGCCGCCGAGGTCGGCGTCGTCTTCTGCAGCCTCACCCTCGCGAGCGGACCGATCTGGGCGCGAGGAACCTGGGGGCACTGGTGGGCGTGGGACCCGCGCCTCACGCTGACGCTGCTGCTCTGGTTCATCTACCTCGCCTATCTGCTGCTGCGCGCCTTCACCGAGGGAAGCGAGCGGAGCGCCCGCTTCGCGGCCGTCTACGGCCTGCTCGGGGCGAGCGCGATCCCCCTCAACTACTTCGCGATCCGCCTCTTCGGCGGCGCCGCCATGCACCCCGAGAACCTCGAGCGCGGGAGCCTCGGCGCCGGAATGGGCCTGCCCTTCGCGCTGGGCCTGCTCGCGGCGGCCGCCGCGTTCGTCCACCTGCTGCTCCTGCGCCTCGACCTCGAGACCCGGCGCGGGGCGCTCGCCCGCGCGCTCGGCAGCGGCGGGGCGGATTGAAACAGCGATCGAGGCGAAGATCCCCGTTGACAACCCGGAGGGGTCGGCAGTATAAGCTGGTTGTTCCAACCAGTCGTGCCGGCTAGGGTTTTGGCGGCACAGAACAACGAGAGGACGGAGGCGACCGCTTGCCCATCCCCCCAGGGGGGAAGCGTGTGCGCTCGGGGGGTGCCAAGCCCCCGAGCCTGCAAGGTTCTTGCAGGCCTGAGAGGAAACCGGCAACTCGCGGAAGCGCGGTTCCATCCGTAGCCCATCCGCCGTGCGCCGGGGTCGGGTCGACCGACCTTCTCCCACACGCACTGAGAGCGCAGCGGCCGCCGCGACAGACCGGGCAGGTCGGGGAAATCCCCAGCCCGGCACGCGGCTGGCATGGGGTTTGCGAGGTCCCCCGCAAGGGCCCGGGGGGATCTCGGGCGGTATGTACCCCCGGCGGTGGGCCCGGGAGGCGATCCACGAGAGGATGGCCAGCATGAAGCGCGGTGTCGGGTACTGCGAGAACACCGACTGCGAGGACTACGCGAAGGGCGTATTCCTGCTCAACCACGGCGACACCTTCTACTGCCCCCGCTGCCGCCAGCTGGGGAAGGTCGAGAAGGAGCGCGGCTTCTACACCGGAAACGCCGACGTCTTCAAGGAGGTGCGGGTCGAGTACAACTTCGACCCCATCAACACCGTCTATCGCGAGATCGCGATCGTCCGTGACGAGAGCCTCTGGGGCCGCAACAACGTCTACACGCTCCAGTCGCCGCTGATCAAGACCGAGAAGCGGGCCCTCAAGGTGGCCGAGGCGATCCTCGCCAACCTGAACCGCTACCGCGGGCTGCTGAACTCGGACGACATCCCGCGGACCACCGAGATCATCCTGTCCTTCGACGACGAGTTCGACGAGTTCGCGCGCAAGCTCCAGCAGCTCTCCAAGGAGTGGGAAGCGAGCGGGCTGCGCGAAGGGCAGCGCTGAGGCGCCCAGCATTTTTCGTGCGGAGCATGAGGGCCCCCGGTTCCCCCGTCAGGACCGGGGGCCTTCGCTTTAGCTCGATCCCGCGCTCGCGCCCGAGCTATTGGCTTCACCTCGGCGAGGGTTAAGCTCCTGCCCCGGGGGGAGTCCGCGGTGAGGAACGTCCGCGCCACCCACGCGCGATGAACACGAAGCGTTGGCTGATCGCGATCCCGCTCGTGGTGGTGGCGCTGCTGCTGCAGGCGGCCTTCTGGGTGCCGCGCTACGAGACGCAATCCGCAGGGAATCCGAAGCGCCTCACCACGTACATCGAGGCCGGGGGCGGCGACGCCGAGATCCTCAATCCGATCCTGTCGGCCGATTCGGTGAGCAGCCAGGTCGAGCAGCTCGTCTTCGAGGGGCTGATCACCGTCGACGAGAAGCTGCAGTGGACGGGTGAGCTCGCCGAGCGCTGGGAGACCACGGAGGAGGCGTACCTGGCCGTGCTGCCCGGGCGCGCCCTTCCGGATGGGACCCCGGCGACGGCCACGCGCGTGGCCGAGCGCGTGAGCAAGGCGCTCGAGGACAGCGACCTCGCTCCCGACGTGCGCGCGGTCGAGGTGCTTGGCGCCGAGGGGCGCACGACGGAGCTCTCGCTCGTCGAAGTGGACGACGAGCAGCAGCCGCGCGAGAGGCGCGTGCCGGTGCGCGTGGACGTCCCGGAGCGCGTGAAGATCTCGCTGGCGCGCGTGGTGCCCGATCTCTTCGAGCGCCTCGCTCCGCTGCTGGGCGCGGCGTTCCTCGACCCGGCCGGCCTCGAAGCGCGCGTCCACCCGGAGCAGGAGCTCACGCCCGAGGCGCTCGCGGCCGGGCTCCCCGAGCTGCTCGCGATCACGGAGCACAACCCGGTCATCACCTTCCATCTGCGCCGCGGAGTGCGCTTCCACGACGGCGAGGCCTTCGACGCGAGCGACGTGCGCTTCACCTACG
>CAZUYC010000119.1:0-37039 GCA_964624475.1 uncultured Spirochaetales bacterium
AGCACCCAGGGTGCGGTGCTGACCGCGTCGTTGCCGTAGGCCTCCGCCGTCCAGGCCGAGTCGAAGCCGAGCGACTCCGCAGGCCGGATCCGATCGAGATCGATGATCACCTTGGGGCCAAAGCCCACTGCTCCAATACCGAGCTTCATGTCGTCTCCTTTCTTGTCATTGCCGCCCGGAGGCGAACAGGTTCTCGCAGCCCGTGCCCGCAAGGAGCGCATCGACGGCACTGCGTTCGTCCGACGCGAGTTTCTCACGTTCCGCGCGCAACATCGCCAGGCACTTCCCCTGGTACGGGAACGGCTGCTGCACCCATGGCTTGCCGTCGATCTCGCACTCGACACGCGCCGCGCCGGTCTCGAGCACGCGCGCGTTGGCGAGCAGGAAGGGCGCGTAGACGCGGCCGACCTCGCAGAACAGCGCGCGCAGCGTCTCCGGAAAGGGGCTGCGCGCGATCCACTCCCTCTCGCCGGCGCCGAGTCCGGACAGGTCTTCGACGTGGTCGAGCCAGGCCACGATACGCGGCGTCTCGGCGCGCGCGAGCGCCATCGGAGTGGGATCGAGCTGTACGAGCTGCGTCAGCTGGCCGTAGAGGCCGAAGTCGCTCGCTGCCGGGCGCTGGCCGAACACGAAGGTCGATTCGGTGAGCCGTGCGTCGAGCAGGTGCAGCAGGCGCCGGTAGCTCGCCTCGATCACGGGCGCCGTGGTCGGGTTCGAGCCGACCACGCCGAGCCGGCCGACCTGTCGCTCCGAGACGAGCTTCGAGCGCAGCGCGATCTCCGCCTCGCGCTTGTCGATGGCGCCCCAGCGCGGCAGCACGCGCGCCGCGAACTCCACGTCCGCCGCGAAGGCCCAGCGGTAGTGGAACAACCGGGCGCCCCGAGCAGCTTCAGAGGATGGGCGGTGTGCGAGGGCATCAGGGCTCCGGCTTGGCTTGTCAATCGAAAAGCCAACTGGAGCGCACTCTAGGGGCGTTGCTGCTGGCTTGTCAAGTGAATAAAATCAGGCCCATGTCGACCCGCCGACCCCGAAAGCCCAAGAGCCGTTCCGAGCAGCGCGAGGCCACCCGCGAGCGCATCGTGGAGGCCGCGCTCGGGGCCTTCGCCGAGAAGGGCTTCCACGGCGCCAGCACGCGCGACATCGCCAGGCGCGCCGGCACCAACCAGGGGCTCATCACCTACCACTTCCGCAGCAAGGACGAGCTCTGGCAGGCGGCGGCCGATCGCATCTTCGGGCTGCTCGCGAAGCGCATGACCGAGCAGCTCTCTGCCCTCCCGTCCGAGGATCCCCGCGAGCGTGCACGAGAGGCGATCCGGATCTACGTGCGCTTCGCGGCGGCGCATCCGGAGCTGTTCCGCCTGATGGTCGACGAGGGGAAGAACTTGGAGCGTCGCATGAAGTGGCTGGTCGATACCCACCTGAAGCCGCGCTACGACCAGTTCATGGGGCTTCGCGGCACTCGCATCGGCGCATTCGACGAAGCCGTGCTGCCCCACGCCTACTACGTGATGGCCGGCGCCGGCTCGCTGATCTTCGCCGTCGCCCCCGAGTGCCGGCGCCTGACGGGCCTCGACCCCGAGACCGAGCAAGCTGTCGAGGCCCACGCCGACTTCGTGGCGCGCCTGCTCGTGCCGTGAAGGTCCACTTCCGCCACCGCCCCCAGATCCCCGATCCTGCACTTCAGTGCTTTCAAGCCAAGAAACGCTCGCGATTCCGGGTACTTGCGCCTTGGCGCCACACTAGCATGAAGCACACCTGGAGCACGATCATGCGCAACCCGAGCTGGCCTGGCGCTCCTGCGTCGGTCAGAATATGGGTCTGAATTCTGTCCGCAGGAGAAACATGAGCCGGAGAGCCGACGTGAAGCCGATCACCTACCTCAAGAACCGCACGGCGGATCTGATTCGCGAGGTGACCGAGGGCGGTCACGCGGTCACCATCACGCAGAACGGCCAGGCCAGAGCCGTGTTGATGGACGTGGACACCTACGACCGCTGGCGCGCGGCGATGGCGCTGCTCAAGCTGCTGGCCCAGGGAGAGGCGGACGTCGAAGCGAGTCGAACGGTGAAGCAGGCCGACGTATTCCGGAGGGCACGGCGGGCGATCGAGCGATCCGCAGCGGATGCCTAGGCGCCGATACCGGGTGCGGTGGGCCGAGGTCGCCGTCCGCGATCTCGAGGAGCTGGTGGGCTACATCGCGGGGGATTCCGTGCTGGGTGCCAACCGCGTTCTAGACCACCTCGAGAAGCGTGCGGCCGCACTTGAGTCGAACCCCGCTCGGGGTCGGGTAGTTCCGGAGCTCGCGCAGTTCGGAATGCGTACCTGGCGCGAACTCGTCGTGAGGCCCTATCGCGTCGTGTATCGGATCGAGGCGGATACGGTGACCGTGCTCGCCGTCGTCGACGGGCGGCGCGATCTCGAGGATCTCCTCCTGGAGCGTCTCCTGCGAACTTCGTGAACGTCGCGCATCGGGCCGCGAGCACTTCATTCGTCGAGCTCCAGTCGCTGCCGAAGTTCCGAGAAGTCGAAACGCTCGCCCGGGGGCAACCGCTGCTCCAGGTTCTCCATGTCCTTCAGCAGAACGTCCACCGCTCCGCGTCCGGCTCGGGAGCGAGCGGCCTCCTTGGGTGACTTGCCACCGAGGGCGGGCAGCGCCTCATCCAGCCACCCAGCGTAGTGGGACCGCTTGTAATCGAGAACGAGCTGCTGGGCCTCCGGCGTGGGCGTCTGCTGCGGGCGCTCCGCCAGCTCCCTGCGGAGGGGTTCCGACAGGGGGTCGGCGTGCTCGCGAGCGCGGTGCCGAACCAGGTCGCCGCAAACCTCTTCCACGCGCTGGCGCAGGGCGTCGGCCCGCACGATC
The DNA here is from genome assembly GCA_964624475.1 of uncultured Spirochaetales bacterium. Taxonomy (GTDB): domain Bacteria; phylum Myxococcota_A; class UBA9160; order UBA9160; family SMWR01; genus CAZUYC01. The sequence goes on from CAZUYC010000119.1 coordinate 2,861, forward strand.
GAGTTCGTCTCGATCCGGATGCGGTCGCCGGATGATCGGAGACTCCCGAGGAGTGTGGCGCCCCGAGCTGGCGGGCCGCCGGGCGTTGGATCGCGGAGGAAGTCGTAGGACGGATCTGCGTCGTCCCGGTCGGGAGGCTGGACGCCGCCCAGGACTGCGATCCGCGCCGCGACGTCTCCTCGCGCGCCAGGAGCGATCTCGAAGTGATCGGTCGTGAGCAGGAAGGGCTCGCCGTCCGTGTTGCGCAGCTCCGGCGGCCGCGACCAACGCCTATCGAGTTCGACGACGGCTTCCTCCCAGCGGCGGATCAGGTAGCGGCCCAGCTGCTCGTCTCGCAGACGATCCGGGGCGACGGCTCGTTTGCGACGCAGGCGGCCACGCGCGCGGCGCACGATCTCGGCCGCCGCCGTGGGAGGAAGCGGCCGCGGATGGGTGCCTCCGAGCACGCTGGTCTCGTCCAGCTCGACCACTCGCGCGAGGATGCAGTCGCGTTTGACGAGGGTTTCGGTGGCCAGGACCTCCTGCACGCGCCTCTCTTCCTCCGTGAGCAGGTCGTGCAGGATCAGACCCTCACCCGCCCGCACCTCGCTCACCTCCCAGACGGAGAGCCAGGAGGCGCGCTGTGCGTCCAGCCAGCGGCGTTCCTCGGCGTTCGGCCGCGGGCTCGCCTCCTCCAGGAACCACTCGAAGGCGGGTCGTCCCCGGACGCAGAAGTGGTAGACGGACCAGGGCATCGCCAGGGAGAGCGCGAGCATCGGATCGTCGAAATCCCCGACCCAGGCCCGGGCCTCGACTCCAAAATGGGCGAATGCGAAGGCCGAGATCTCGCTGACGAGTCTTTGGTCGAGCGCGTGAAGAGCGGTGCCGCGGCTCTCCTCAGCTCGCGTGCTCTCGTCGTCTCGGAGGTGGCATCTCTTGTACTTCCTTCCGCTTCCGCAGTGGCAGGGGTCGTTGCGCCCGGGGCGGGGGGCACTCGCTTCCTGTCTCGACGGACTCGCTGGGCGCTGGTTCTCGACCTCGAACAGCGAGAAGGCCTCATAGGGTGCAGTGATCCGCACCGTGGGGCCGAGGTCGTCGGAGAAGGACTCGGAGGCGGGCAACGTCTCGTCGGGGGCGAAGCTGCGCGGATTCCGGACGAAGAAACTCGCCAGCGCGCGAGCGCAGGCGGAAGCGACGCGGAAGTCGCGCTCGGCGAGCGGCCGCGAGGCGCCCTCGCGCTCGAGGTGGCGGAGGGACGGGTACGCCTCCGGTGCAGCGACTGGCCAGCCGTGCTCGCCGATCTCGCGACGCATCCGGATCGGGATGTCGGCTCCGCGCTCGAAGGAAAGCGCGAGACAGCTCGAGCCGAGATCGACGCGGCGACCGGTCGGCGCTGACTCCTCCGGCGCGAAGGCTTCGTAGTCCTCCAGGGAGGGGAACAGCACGATGCCCAGGCTCTCGCCGAGAGCCCCGATGATCGAGAGACAAGCTCCCTGGATGCCGAGCTCGGAAATGTCGACCCGAACCACCTGGTCGTCGGTCGCGACCCGCCACGGTGCGACGCGGTACAGGTACTCGGCGGCGCCGAAGAGTTCGGCGACGATCTCCTCCGAGATGCGTCCGCCCTCGAGGTAGCTCGGCTCCTCGTCGGAGTCCGATGGCATCGCCTCGATCATGCTCTCGAGGACCTGGTCGAGCTCCGGGGTGGGGGCCACGAGGATGGCAACCCCATCTCCGACGATGGCTCGCACCTCCGCCGCCAGATCCTGATCGGCGACACGGATGCGCGACGGTCGCCGGACTGGACCGATGAGCGGCCGCGTCAGCGCCGCGCTCAGGGCCCGCCCCAGCGAACCCTCGGCGTCTGCCGGTGCCGTCAGCGCCTGGCCGACGATCAGGCCCTGCGGAAGCTCCAGCCAGAGCGCGATCTGTGCGCGGTAGGGCTGCTCGCAGTCCGTGATGAAGAACGGCGGGGCCAGCCTCCCCCCGAGCCATTCGGAGCCGGGCGGTGCCGTCGTCCTTTGGCTGCGTCGTCGGTCGGATCGAGTCCGACGGGCCACACCGGCACGCTACGACGATCCAACGGCCGCGACAAGCCATGGTCGTCCATGGAGTCCACGGGAGGGATCGTCACGATCCAGAACGCCGTTTCGCATGCGAGGTCTCGCCGGGGCGGCTAGCCTGAAGACGTCTCGATCACGGGCCCCAAGTCGGCCACCATGCACTTGACCGAGCCGCCGCCCTTCTTCAGGAACTCGGAGACGTCGACGGGGAGGGGCGTGACCGCGCGCTCGCGGATCTGGCCGAGGAGGCGGTCGGAAAGGCCGTCCGGCACGACGAGGAAGGAGTCGGAGCCGCCGGGCGGCGTGTAGGGGAAGGAGTTCGCGGCGTAGCGGCGGGCGTCCTCGTCGCCGATCTCGATCAGGTTCTCGCGGAAGCGCTCGCGCAGGCGGCCCAGGGCGCCGGGCTCGAGGGCGGCGCGGTAGGCGAGCAGGAAGCGGCGGCCCGGGCCGAAGGCACACAGGGCCGTGTCGCCGTGGTAGTGGGCCTCGAGGCGGAGCTCGATGCGCAGGATCTCGCGCTCGGATCCGACGATCGCCCGCAGGAGCGGCTCGACGCGCGCGTCGGTGCGGAAGCCGTAGACGCGCTTCCAGGGCGGGATCGCCAGGGCCGGGAGGAAGCGCTGGCGCAGGACGCGGCCGTGCGTCAGCAGGAGGAGGTCGCCGGCGGGGAAGAAGTCGGCCTCGCCCTCGAAGCGGTAGGCCGGGTCGAGCTCGAAGCAGGGGATCCCCGCGGCCTCGAGGACGCGGCGGTAGTGGGGCTTCTCGCCCGCGCGCGTCGGCAGGAGGTTCGCGAGCGTGAAGCGGCGCTCCGCGAGGGGCTGCTCGGCGTCCACGTCCCTCATGAAGCCGGCGTTGGCGGGGTAGGCCAGGCCGGGCTGCGCCGGATCTGGCGGCACGACGAGTACGAGGATCCCGAGGTCTCGCAGGAGGTCGCGCAGGCGCTGCCACTGCAGGGTCGCGAGCGCGCGGTCGACGCGCCGGCGCGTTCCCCAGCGCGTGCGCGTGTGCGGGTTGGCGCCGCCCTTCACGCTGAAGTGCGCCGGGTCCCCCATCACGACCCATCTCCGCTCGGCTTCGCCTCGCTGCGCGCTCTGCTTGCTGCGGCCTTGCGGGATTCCCTCTGTCACGGCCGCGGCAGGCCCGGAGGGAGCTTCGTGGGGTCGAGGGGCTCCTCGCTCTCGAGGTGGGCCTGGTGGAAGGTGCAGTAGAGGGTGGAGGAGACGCCCGCCGGGCGGTGGTTGCCGCTGCGGCGGAGCCCTCCGAAGGGGAGCCGGCCGCTCGCGCCGATCGTGCCGCGGTTCCAATTCAGGATCCCCGTGGCGATGCGCCCGACGCAGCGCTCGAAGCGCGCGCGGTCGCGGGTGAAGACGCTCGCCACGAGGCCGTACTCGGAGTCGTTGGCCGCGGCGATCGCGTGCTCGAGGTCGCCCACCGCGTAGAGCGCCGCCTCGGGGCCGAAGATCTCCTCGCGCTGGACGGGATGACGCTGGAGGGTGTCGGGGTAGCGGACGAGGCCCGGCCCGGCGTAGGGAGGCGGGAGCCCGGGGTCGACCTCGAGGAGGCGCTCGCCGCCAGCCTCCTTTGCCAGCGCCCGCCAGCGCGCGAGCGCTTCTCGTGCCTCCGCCGAGACGAGCGGGCCCATGAAGACGCCCTCCGCGAGGGGCGGACCCGCGCGCACGCCGCGCAGCACGCGCACGAGGCGCTCCGCGAACTCATCGATCACGGCGCGCTGCACGAAGAGTCGGCGCGCGCACGAGCAGCGCTGCCCCGTCGTGGCGCAGATCGAGAGCGCCGCCTCCGCGACGGCGAGCTCGAGGTCGGCGTCCTCGAGCACGAGTAGCGGGTTGCTCCCTCCCATCTCGAGCGCGAGGATCTTTCCGGGCTGGTCGAGCGTCGCCTGGGCCAACGCGCGCCCGACCGCCCAGGATCCCGTGAAGAGCACGCCGTCCACGTCCGGGTGGAGTGCCAAGGCGCGCCCGGTCTCGGCTCCTCCGTGGGCGATCTCGAGGACTCCGGCGGGCAGACCCGCGCGGCGCCAGAGCGCGCCCATCCACTCGGCGACGGCGGGCGTCTTCTCGCTCGGCTTGAATACGACCGCGTTGCCCGTCGCCAGGGCCGGGACGATGTGGCCGTTCGGGAGGTGCGCCGGGAAGTTGAAGGGGCCGAGCACGGCGAGGACGCCCCGCGGGTGCACGCTCGTGCGCGCGCCCTTCCCGGCGCCCATGGGCGCGACCAGGCGCATGCCTTCCTCGAGCGTGGCGTCGACCTTCGCCGGCACGAGGGCGGCCTCGCCGCGCGCGTCCCAGAGGGCCTTGCCCATCTCGCGCGCGACGAGCCGCGCGAGCTCCTCGCGGCCGGGGAGCGCCAGGTCGCGAAAGCGGCGCAACACGCCGGCGCGGGCCTCGAAGCCGGCGTCGCGCCAGGCGGGGAAGGCCTGCCTCGCGCGCGCCACCGCGGCGTCGATCGCCACCGCGTCCGCCACCGGGAAGCGGCCGAGCTCGTCGCGCGGGTCGGCGGGCGAGCGGCTTCGCAGCAGCTCCGTCACGGGAGCGGCGTCACGCTCACCTGCTCGCCCGCGGAGACGCCCAGAGCCTCGCGAGAGGCCTTCGAGACGAGCGGCGCGCCGACGGCGTCGAGCGGGACGACGATCGCACGGAAGCCGAGGCGCCCCTCCGCGGACAAGAGCGCCAGCGGGGCTGCGGCGGGGAGCGCCTGCTCCGGAGCGAGGCCCGGCAGCACGAGGCGCCGGCGCTCGCGCACGGAGGAGATCGCGTCGCGCGCGGCGCCGACGTACGGCCCGCCGTCGAAGGGGTCGACCTGGCCGAGCTCGTGGAACCCCACCTTCTCGAGGATGCGCAGCGCCGCCTTCGCCGTCTCGGCTGCGTGCCCGATCACGGCCTGCACGTTCTCCGGGAAGAGCGTCGCGTAGACCGGGTCGCGCGGGAAGAGGTCGGCGATGAACTGCTTGCTGCGCGCGGAGAGATGGTCGGCCTCGCGGTAAGAAAGGCCGGTGAACTTCGCGCCGAAGGCGTCCCAGAGCAGGTTGCGCCCGGGCGCCTCGAAGGGCGAGAGCATCTCGGCGACCACCTCCCTCTCGAAGCGGTTCGGGTGCATGGAGACGTAGGCGAAACGGACCACGGAGAGCGCCTTGCCGGCCTTCTCGGGGTGGCGGCGGTAGGTCGGGTCGAGGATCAGGCCGCCGATCTCCGTCGGACCGTCCTCGGTCGAGTGGAGCTGGAGCTTGGTGTGGACGAAGCGCTTGCCGAGCTCGATGCTGTGGCGCTCCTCGGTCGTGACCGCGAGCCAGAAGCAGGGCATGCCGGGGCGCCCGTGCTTGGCGATGATGGTCGAGGTGCCGACGCAGCGGCGCGCCGCGGTGTCCTCGATCGCGAAGACGTAGATCCCCTCGCGCCAGTCGGCGATCCGGCCGCCGAAGGAGCGCTGCGAGCGGTCGATGCGCTCGGCCAGGAACTCGCGGTCGCTCGGGAGGTTCACCGAGTCGAGCTGCGAGGCGAGCTCGACCAGCGCGTCGAGATCCGCCGGCGCGACCGGGCGCAGGATCAGCACGCGAGCCCCCGCTCCTTCGCGACGTCGCGCCGCAGGACGCACACGCGCCGCACGACGCGCCGCCCCCGCGGATTGTAGTCTCTTCGGCGCCCCGGCGCGCGGGCTCAAGTTGGCAAAGGCGCGTGACGACGGGGGACTGCGCGCCGCCGCTGCGCAGCGGAACCGGGCGTCGGCGGCCCCGGGGTCGCTATCCTCCTGGGCTCGATGGCGGGGACTCGAAAGGCGATGGTCACGAAGGCGCGCGCTCGAGCCCGGGTGATGCGGGGCAAGGTGCGCCAGGCCCTCGTCCGCCTGCCCGCCGGAGCCAGCCTCCCGCAGCTCTTCCTGGTGCGCCCGCCCCGTCGCGCGGCGCCTGCGCCGCCGCTCGCTCGCGAGCTCTGCGTCGCCACCTACAACGTCCACCGCTGGACGGGCCACAACGGCCGCGGGCGACCCGACCCGGCGCGCGCCTGCTTCGTGATCTCGGAGCTCGACGCCGACGTGATCGCGCTCCAGGAGGTGCTGCGCCCGTTCGACGGCGAGGACCCGCTCGAGGCGCTCGCGGATCGGCTCGGCCTCCACGTCGCCTTCGCGTCGACGCGCAAGCACCGCCTCGGCGAGCTCGGCAACGCGATCCTCTCGCGCTGGCCGATCGGGGGTGTCTTCGTCCTCGACCTCTCGTACTCGCGGATGGAGCGGAGGCTCGCGATGGCCGCGCAGCTCCCGACCGCCGGCGGCGTCCTCGACGTGGTCGCGACGCACCTGGCGCTCGGCGACCGCACGCGCCACCGCCAGGTGCGCTCGCTGCTCGATCATCCGCGCCTCCAGGGTGCGCCCACGCTCTTGCTCGGCGACCTGAACGCGTGGCGCCGCTGCAAGGCCACGCGAGCCCTCGAGGACGAGCTCGCCTTCCACGGCGACCCCTGGCCGCCCTCGTTTCCCGCGGCCCGGCCCGTGCTGGCGCTCGACCGCATCTACAGCCGCGGCGTGCGCATCCTCGAGGTCGGGGCCCACACGAGCGCCGCCGCGCGGCGCGCCTCGGACCATCTCCCGGTCGTGGCGCGCGTCGAGCTGCCGCCGCCCAGGCGGGAACGCAGTGTTGCACGGGGCGGCTCCGCGCTGTAACAAGGGTTCCGATGCGCCGCGCCCTCGCGTGTCTTTTCGCGGGACTCCTCGCCGCCGGCTGCGCCAGCGTCGAGGGGGCGAGGCTCTACCGCAGCGGGACGCGCGCGCTCGAGCGCGGCGACGCGTCGCGCGCGGTCGCCGACCTCGAGGCCGCGGCGGCGCGGGTGCCGCACGCCTCCGAGCTGCACAACCGCCTCGGGGTCGCCTACGCGGCCGAGGGCCGGCGCGAGGACGCGATCCGCGAGTTCCGGAGCGCGCTCGAGATCGACTGCGGGAACGCGGTGGCCGCGCGCAACCTGCGCCGCGCGCAGGGCGAGCTGGAGACGCCTCGATGAGCCGCGACGACGACCGCCCCGGCTTCCTCGACCGCGACAAGAAGTCGTTCAGCGAGCTCGACCGCCTGCGACGCGAGCGGCGCGGCTCCGGGGAGGCGAGGCGCGCCGGCCCGGTAGGGCGCGCGCGCCTCGAGTCGGCGAAGAAGCAGTACGTGAAGCAGATCGACGCGATCTTCTCGAAGGCGAAGGGGGGCGCGGAGGGCGAGCGGCTCGCGCAGGCCGTGCGCGACGCTCGCGGCACGCCGGAGCTCGCGGCGGCCTGTCGCGCCTACCGCGACGCCGTGGGCCCGCCCGCCGGCGCCGCGCTCATCTCCTGCTTCCTCGACGCCGGGGACCCCGAGCCGGTGATCGCCGGTCTCGAGGCGCTGCGCGCCGAGCGCGCCGCGGGCCGGATCGAGCTCCTGCCGGGGCTGCGCACGCAGCTTCGGATGCTCGCCCAGGCGCCCGACGACGCCGTCGCGAGCGCCGCCGAGGGGCTCCTGGAGCTCGCCTAGAGCAAGGCCGCGCGAAGCGGCCGCGCAGCCAGGCGACGCCGAGCGAAGCGCGGGCCCCCGCAGGGCCGCCTTCGCCGACGGATCCTCCGTCCGGGGCCGCGTCGCGCCGACCCCCGGGGCCTTGGTTGATGCGGCCTGCGGCCTCGATTACCGTCGAGAGGTGTCGCACGAGGTCGAACGGCGCACGCTCGCCCGCTTCCTCGAGGAGCACAGCCTCAAGCACACCAAGCAGCGCGAGGCGATCCTCGACGTATTCCTGCACGCGCGGGGCCACGTGACGAGCGAGCAGATCTACGAGGCGGTCCGGGGGCAGTACCCGAACATCGGCTACACGACCGTCTACCGCACGATGAAGCTCCTCTGCGAGGCGGGGCTCGCCAACGAACGGCACTTCGACGACGGCGCCACGCGCTACGAGATCGAGCACGAGCACCACGACCACCTGGTGTGCGTGAAGTGCGGCAAGATCATCGAGTTCGAGTGCGCGATGATCGAGGCGACCCAGGACAAGATCGCCGCCCGCTACGGGTTCCGGGTGCTGCGCCACCGCCACGAGCTCTACGGCCACTGCCGGGAGTGCCGCGACGATCGCGCGGGCTAGCGGAAGAGCGATCGTCCCCGCGGGGTCCAGCGCGGGTTCCTCCGTTGACACGACAGGGCTGCGGCGGGTAGTCTGCGCCTCCTAATGAATGTGATTTTCAATTTCATCGACTCCGCCCGCTGCGGTCGCTGCTGATGCCCGGGGAACGCCCCGGACGCGACTCCGGGAGCTCCGCGCGCCGCGAGTGCCGCTGCGCCTGCGGGAGCCTGCTCGCGCGGCTCGTCGCTGGCGGGGTCGAGCTCAAGTGCCGGCGCTGCAAGCGCACCGTGTGGCTTCCCCTCTCCGGGGGAGGCCCGCCCCCGCTCGCGCGGCAGGCACGGCCCCTTCCGCTCGGAGGGGCGACGTGAGCGCGCGAGTGCCTTGGATCCCGCGGCCAGCGGCCCCGAGCCCCGAGCCCATCACCCTCGCGAGTCGGCTCGCGAGGCGAGGGAGATGGGCGAGGTGGCGAAGCGCAGGACGTGGCTGATCGCATCGCTCTGCCTGCTCCGGGCTGGGGTCTCCGCCGCGCAGGAGACGCGGGACCCGAACGAGGCCCTGAGTCAGGAGGACCGGATCGCCGAGCTCGAGCGGACGGTCGCGGCCCTCTCCGAGGAGCTCGCGCGCGCCCGGGTCGAGGTGGCCGTCCCCGAGGACTCCCTGACCAGCGCCTGGGGATTCGGACCCGCCGCCTCGAAGGTCTACGGCCGCGACCGCGGCCTCTCGATCGGGGGCTACGGCGAGGGCTTCTACACGAACTACGTGGCGGACCAGGGCCACGGCACGCCCACCACCGGCAAGACCCTCGACCGCGCCGACATGCTGCGCGCCGTGCTCTACACGGGCTACCGCTTCAACGAGAACATCGTCTTCAACGCGGAGATCGAGTTCGAGCACGCGACGACCGAGGCCACGAAGAGCTCGAGCGGCGGCTCGGTCTCGGTGGAGTTCGCCGCGCTCGACTTCTTCTGGCGCCCGGCGCTCAACTTCCGCACGGGCCTCGTGCTGCTGCCGGTCGGGTTCCTGAACCTGATGCACGAGCCGCCCTTCTACTACGGCGTGAACCGCCCGGACGTGGAGCGGATGCTGATCCCGAGCACCTGGCGGGAGAACGGCGCCGGGATCTTCGGGCGGCTCGGCGAGACGGTGCAGTACACGGCCTACGCCGTGAACGGGATGAACGCGCGGGGGTTCAACTCGACCGGGATCCGCGGCGGACGGCAGAACGGCAACCGCGCGCTGGCGGAGGACCTGGCCTTCGTGGGGCGCGTCGACTGGACGCCCATGCCGGAGCTCCTGCTCGGCGCCTCGGTCTATGCGGGCGACTCGGGCCAGGACCAGCGCGTCTCGATTCCCGGCGGCACGACGGAGCTGCCCTCGACGCCGACCGTGCTCTGGGAGGCACACGGGCAATACGAGTCGCACGGGCTGCACCTGCGCGGGCTCTTCACGATGACGCACATCGGCGATGCGGGCTCTCTCACGCAGGACCTCCTCGCGGCGTCGGAACCGGGCTTCAGCGGCGCCGTCGCGAGCGGTCTCCTCGGCGGCTATGGGGAGGTCGCGTATGACGTCCTCCCGCTGCTCTTCCCCGGCAGCGAGCGCTTCCTCGCGCCCTTCTATCGCTTCGAGTGGTACGACACCCAGTGGAACATGCCGTCCGGCTTCGGCGCGAACGAGAGCCGCGAGATCATGGTCCACACGCTGGGGCTCCAATTCGAGCCGATCCCCAACGTGGTGCTCAAGCTCGACTACCGCAACCGGAGCGCGAAGGAGGGTCAGATCCCGGATGAGGTCAACCTGGGCTTCGGCTACGCGTTCTAGCGCTCACGGGCTCGTGGTCGTGGCGTTCGCCCTCGCCGCCGGGCGGGCCCGGGCCGAGGTCTTCCACAGCCAGAAGGAGGCGATCGAGCTCGCCTTCCCGGAGGCCGAGCGGATCGAGGTCGAGACCTTTGTCCTCACCGACCTGCAGGCGCGACGGGTCGAGGAGCTCTCGCGGGCGCCGCTCGAGACGAAGCTCGTGCGGATCTGGCGAGGGTTCCGGGGACCGGAGCTCCTCGGCTACGCGATGATCGACGTCCACACGGTGCGAACGCACCCGGAGGCCTTCCTGGTCGTACTCGCGCCGGACGGGAGCATCCGCTCGCTGCGCGTCCTCGCCTTCCACGAGCCGCTCGAGTACCTGCCCCCGGAGCGCTGGTACGAGCAGTTCGCGCGGAAGTCGCTCGCGGACGCGCTCCGGGTCGGCGGCGACGTCCACGGGATCGTCGGAGCGACGCTCTCCGCGCAGGCCACGGCCCGGGGCGTGCGCCGCGCCCTCGCCCTGCATGCCGTCCTGCTGGAGAAGGGGCGCTAGCGTGCGCTTCGTCGTCACCGGCGAGTGGTCGCGCAATCGCCTGCTCCAGACGATCGTCGTCCTCTACGCCGTCTACGTGGCGGCGCTCTGGGTCACGAACGCGCTGCTCTACTTCTCCAAGATGGGCCTCACGGCCGCGTCCGTCGTCGAGTACTACCTGGGCTCGGAGGAGCGCTTCATGACGCCGCGGAGCTACCAGGGCCTCCTCGAGGTCTCGCACTTCCACCTCTTCGCCATGGGCATGCTGCTGCTCGTGCTGACGCACCTCGCCCTCTTCGTGCCCGTCTCGCCGCGGGCGAAGGCCGGGCTCGTCGTCGTCCCCTTCGTCGCGGCCCTGCTCGACGAGGGCGCGGGCTGGCTCGTGCGCTTCGTCGCGCCGGGCTTCGCGGTTCTCAAGATCGCGGGCTTCCTGCTGCTCCAGGGGAGCCTCGCCGCGCTCGTCGTGGCCTCGCTCTGGGCGGTCTTCGCCGGGGGACAGGGCGGGAACTACGCGGGCGGCGACGAGCTCGACGAGGGGCCGTGAGGCGGCGGAGCGCCGGCCGCGCCGCCCTCTCGCTCCTCGCCTGCGCCTGCGCCGGGGCGGCGCCTCCCGACCGGACGCTGGCCACCGCGAGCGACGGCCGCCCGGCGATGGGGACCGTGCTCGAGATCACGCTCGTCGGTCCGGACGCGCGCGCGCTGCGCGCCGCGCTGGACCCGCTCTTCGCCGAAGTCGCCCGCCTCGACCGGCTCATGACCACGTGGGACGCCGCGAGCGACGCGAGCCGTCTCAACGCGGCCGCCGGGCGCGGCCCGACGTGGGTCGCCCCCGAGCTGGCGGACCTCCTCGCCCGCTCCGCCGCCCTCTCGAGCCTCACGCGCGGGACCTTCGACGTGACGGTGGGTCCGCTGGTCTCGCTCTGGAGCGAGGCGGGCGTGCGCGGCGAGCTGCCATCGCGCGAGGCCCTGGCGGCGGCTCGGGCGCGCGTCGGCGCCTCGCGCCTGCGCGTTTCGAGCGACGGTCGCGTCGAGCTCGCGGCGGGAGCGGCCGTGAACCTGGGTGGTGTCGCCAAGGGCTACGCGCTCGACCGCATGCTGCCGCTGCTGCGCGCGGCGGGCGCGCGGGCGGCGCTGCTCTCCTTCGGCCAGAGCAGCGCCTGGGCGCTCGGCGCGCCGCCCGGCGCCGCGGGCTGGCGCCTGCTCGCGCGCGCGCCGGGCGGGGGCTTCCTCGGCATCCTCACGCTGCGCGACCGCGCGCTCTCGGTCTCGGGAAGCCTCGGGGGCTTCGCCCGGATCGCGGGCCGCCGCTACGGGCACGTGATCGACCCGCGCAGCGGCGAGCCGCTCGCGGAGGAGCGCCTGGCCCTCGTGGTGGCGCCGGACGCGACGCTCGCCGAGGCGCTCAGCAAGGCCGTCCTCGTGCTCGGCCCGCGCGAGGGTCTCGAGCTCGTGGCGGCGCAGCCGGGCTGCGAGGCCCTGCTCGCCGACGCGCAGGGCGGCGTGGCGAAGACCCACGGCTGGGACGCCGCCGTAGCGTGGCAGGCCCTCCCTCCCGAATCGTAGCCGGGTCGCGGACTCGGCGGCCCCGCTGCCGGCGAAGCGCACGCGGCCTGCACGACCGTCCTCAAGGGAGCGCGCGGCGCGGCCGATTCCGGGGCCGTGACCCGCGACAAGAGCTGCCCGATCTGCAACGCCGACTTCCCGCTCCAAGGCGACGAGCGCGCCGGCGAGGAGGTCTACTGCTCCTACTGCGGTGCGCCCTGCCGCCTCACGAAGGCCGCGGAAGACGAGGCCTGCGAGGTGGAGGAGGATTTTTAGGTCTAGGTCCAGGGAAGCTGGCGCATTCACTCCGCTCGCCTGCGGCTCGCTGCGCGGCGCTTCGCACCTTGCGGGCCTGGTCGAGGGCCTAGCCGTCGTACGGGATCAGCCGGTGGCGAACGTCGCGCAGGAGCGGAGCGCGCGCGTCCTTCTCCGAGAGCACCGGCTCGGCGATCGGCCAGGGGATCGCGAGCTCCGGGTCGTTCCAGCGCACGCTGAAGTCGGCCTCGGGGGCGTAGACCTCCGTGCACTTGTACTCGACCTGCGCCACCTCGCTCGTGACGCAGAAGCCGTGCAGCACGCCGGGTGGGACGTAGACCTGGCGGAAGTTCTCCGCCGAGAGGACGGCCGCGGCGTGCCGCCCGAAGCGCGGCGAGCCGAGGCGCACGTCGACGGCGACGTCCCAGATCTCGCCTTCGATCACGCGCACGAGCTTGCCCTGGGGCTTCGGCGACTGGCCGTGCAGGCCGCGCAGCGTTCCGCGCCGCGAGAGCGAGTGGTTGTCCTGCACGAAGCGGACGGGGATCCCGTGCGCGCGGTAGCGCGGCTCGTGGTAGGCCTCGACGAAGAAGCCGCGCGCGTCCCGGTGCACGGCGGGCTCGATCACGATCACGCCCGGGATCTCCGTCGCCACGAAGGCCATCGGGCTAGGAGACCGACTCGAGAGTCGGCCGCCGCGCAGCGAGCGCAAGCGAAGCGCGCAGCGAGCCGAAGGCGAGCGAAGGCATGCCCCTGCCGGGCCTGCGAGCGAAACTCATCGGGCTAACGATCCTGGGCGAGGCGGAGCAGGTACTCGCCGTACTTCGAGCTCTTCATCTCCCCTCCCAGGCGGAGCAGGTCCTCGCGGCCGATCCATCCCTTGTGGAAGGCGATCTCCTCGAGGCAGGCGATCTCGAGCCCCTGGCGCTCCTGGACCGTCTCGACGAAGTTCTGCGCCTGGAGCAGCGACTCGTGCGTGCCGGTGTCGAGCCAGGCGATGCCGCGGCCCAGGAGCTCGACGCGGAGCTCGCCCGCCCGCAGATACGCGAGGTTCACGTCGGTGATCTCGAGCTCGCCGCGGGCCGAGGGGCGCAGCTCCGCCGCGATCTCGAGCACCCGGTTGTCGTAGAAGTAGATCCCGGTCACCGCGTAGCTCGAGCGCGGCTGCGCGGGCTTCTCCTCGATGGAGAGCGGCGTCCCGTCCGGCGCGAGCTCGACCACCCCGTAGCGCTGCGGGTCGCGCACGAAGGCGCCGAAGACCGTGGCTCCGGAGCTCCGCCTCGTCGCGCGCTCGAGCAGCGCCGGGAAGCCATGCCCGTAGAAGACGTTGTCGCCGAGCGCCAGGCACACAGCGTCCCGGCCCACGAACTCGCGCCCGATCAGGAAGGCCTGCGCGAGGCCCTCCGGCCGCGGCTGCACCGCGTAGCGGATCTCGAGCCCGATCGCGCGCCCGCTGCCGAGGAGGCGCTCGTAGGCGCCGATGTCCTCCGGCGTCGAGATCAGGAGGATCTCGCGGATCCCGGCGAGCATCAGGCTCGAGAGCGGGTAGTAGACCATCGGCTTGTCGTAGATCGGGAGGAGCTGCTTGCTCACCCCCTTCGTGATCGGGTGCAGGCGCGTCCCCGAGCCGCCCGCGAGCAGGATCCCCTTCACCGGCGGGTCTTCACGGCAGGAAGCCGGCCGTCTGCTCGAGCTTGCGCGGCAGGTACTCCTCGATCACGTAGTTGAGGCCCCACTTGGCCAGCGCCTGCTGCTCCGCGCGCACCCCCATCCTGAGCAGCTGGTCCATCGCCTTCTGCCAGGGTTTGTGCGTCTTGAAGAAGGGGTCGTTCTTGAGCGCGTCGCGCGCGCGCTTCACGTCGACGTCGACGAGCGGGTGGGTCGGGAGCTGGTAGTCGATGATGTCCTGCGGGGTCACGCCGAGGTAGCGGGCCTGCGGCACGCAGAAGAACTGCGAGAGGTGCGCCGCGTTGCCGGAGCCCACCTTGAGCGTGCGGTAGATGTTCGAGATGCCGTAGGGGTCGCAGTCGACGAAGGCGTAGACGGGGAGCTTGCACTCGTCGGAGAGCTTGCGGATGAAGCGGCGCGTGGCGCGCGTCGGCACGCCGGCCATCGAGACCAGGATGCAGTTCGCCGTCTGCCAGTACTTGTGGCTCTGGAGCCGCTGGAAGATGCCGCCCGTCTCGATCGCCAGGATGAACTTCGCATCGGTCTCGAAGGAGAGCTGCTCGACGGAGGAGGGGATCGAGTAGGCGCCCGAGCCGAAGCGCGTGCAGTCGATGCGCTCGATCGCTCCCGTCTCGCGGTCGGGGTCGAGCACCACCAGGCGGCCGGCGACGGCGCCGCCGTGCTCGTCGGGGATGAAGCGGAGCTGCTCGCGCGAGAGGCCCTGCACCGAGAAGAGCGCCTCGATGTCGTCCATCACCGTGTCGGACTCGGTCTGCTCGTCGAAGCGGGCCTCCTCCCAGTTCTTGCTCTGGTAGTAGGCGTCCCGCTTGGTGGCGAAGTCGTTGCCCTCGACGAGCTCCTTCGAGAGGCCCATCATGCGCAGCGTCTGCGCGAAGCTCTTGACCGTGTTGACGGTGAGCGTGCGCACCTTCTTCTGCCGGCCCATCTCGAAGTAACCGGTCTTCTGCGAGTAGGTGACGTTCTTGAGCGAGCGCACCGGGAAGGCGAGATCGGGCTTCTTCTCGTCAAGGATCTCCCGGTGCACGGTGCTCGCGGTCTTGCGGATCAGGTCGACGGTCAGCGTGTCGAGCTTCTGGTTGCGCCGCACGACCTCGTTGTCCGTCTTCTTCTCTCCGCTCGGCTTCGCCTCGCTGCGCGGCCGCTCCGCGGCCTTGCTGCGCGGCGGCCCGCCGGTCTTCTTCTTCGCGGCCACGCTCACATCCTCCGGCTGCGCTCGAGGACGTCGGTGAGGCTCGCGACCACGCGGTCGCGCTCGCCGTCGTCGAAAGCCAGGATCTTCTGCAGGCCGATGGCGACCTGCGGGATGTACTTCTCGATGTAGGCGCGCTTCTTGGCCTCGTCGGCCTCGCGTCGGCGCTTGCGGATCCAGATCGCGACCTTCCGGCCGCACTCCTGGAGGCCGAGGCGGATCTCCTTCACGATCTCCGGGTAGTGGGCGATCGCCTCCTTGCTCTCCGAGGTGAAGGGCACCCAGACGCTCGCGATGTGCACCATGAGCAGCATCGGACCGAGGGGCAGCGCGCCGCGCGGCTGCTGGAGCTGGTAGGTCTTCCACTCGGTCTGCGTCACCGCCTTGGTGATGGCGCAGGCGCCCTGCTGGTACTGGAGCGGCACGCGGTTCGCGTAGCGGTAGAGCGTGATCGGATCCTCGGCCGGCAGGCCCCCGCCGTAGGCGAGCCCGACCTCGACGAGGAACGGATTCCCACGATAGACCGTGGGGCGGCGCGAGACCGCGGCGTAGAAGTCGGCCTGCACCTCCGAGCGCAGCGCGCGCTCGATCAGCGCCTCTCCGATCGGCGCGATGCAGTCCGTCGGAGGCGCCATGATCTTCGTGGCCTGGATCGCCGCGTGGATCCTCTCGGCCTCCTCGCGCGTCATCTCGCTCGGGCGGCGGCTCGGCGCGACGCGGGCCTTCTCGCAGATCTCGTCCGCCGTGCGCGCGGAGACGCGCGAGAAGTCCGCCTGCAGGCAGCCGCGCAGGTTGCGCGACGCCGTGTCGCGGAACATCTGCATCAGCACGCCGAGCTCGACGCCGTAGGGATGGGGCTTGATCTCGTCGGTGTCGGGCGGGAGCTCCTGCGTGACGCGCGGGAACACGTGCTCCGCCCCGTGCTCCTCGGCCTTCGGCGGCACGTAGGTGATCTGCGCGTGCGGGTTGGCGAGCGAGATCTGCCGGATGTAGGCGTCGACCGAGTGCTGGCCTCCGCGGTAGGCGCCCTCGAGCTCGATCTCGACGCGCGTTCCGTGCGGCCGGTCCCAGCGCACGACCTCGTCGAGCTTCACCCTGGGCTCGTTGCGCTTGGTGTCGATCACGAGCTCGAAGTGGTGCGCCTCCTTGGCGCCCTGCGTCCGCGTCGTGATGGCGATCGGCTTGCCCGTCGTGAGGAGCCCGTACATTCCGGCGGCGCTGATCCCGATCCCCTGCTGGCCGCGGCTCTGGCGCAGGCGGTGGAACTTCGAGCCGTAGAGCAGGCTCGCGAAGATCTTCGGCACCTGGGCGCGCACGATCCCCGGCCCGTTGTCCTCGATCGCGACCAGGAAGCGGGTCTCGGCGAGCTGGCGGATCTCGACGCGCACGTCCGGGACGATCCCGGCCTCCTCGCAGGCGTCGAGCGAGTTGTCGACGCCCTCCTTCACGGTCGTGAGGAGCGCCTTCGAGGGGTTGTCGAAGCCGAGCAGGTGGCGGTTCTTGGCGAAGAACTCCGAGACGGAGATGTCGCGCTGCTGCTTGGCGAGCTCGACGGCGCTGCGCCCGCGGCGCGGCTCGGCCGCCCGCGGCGGCTTGCGCGAGGAGCGCGGGGCGGAGGCCCGCGCCGCCGCGGCGCTGCGCTCCCGCAGGGGCTCCCTCGCCGGCTGATCGCCGAGTGGCCGACGCGCGGCCCGGCCTTCCCGCTCCACCATGGTCGTTCACCCCCGGCCGGGACGATGGCCGCGGGGCGGTCGGCGTGCAACTCGCCGCGCCCCCCGGGGTCGCGCCCCTCGGGGTCGGATTCGTGGGACCTGGGTTGGAATCAGCGGAGCCGGTCGACGGGCGTCCCGCGGAAGTTTCCGCTCAGGCGCACGCGACCCGTCTCCAGGAGATGGAGGACGGTGCTCACGACCTCCTGGTCGTCCTCGGTCGTCTCGCAGATCGCCGAGACCAGCTCGAGCAGCGTGGCTCCCCGGCCCTCGCCGGGCCCGCACGAAGTGAAGCGGAGCGCAGCACTCATGATCTCTCTCCCCCTCGAGATTCCCTGGAAAGCACGAAGCATGCCAGAATGGATCGCCGGTGATCCTCCGATGGGACCGTCGGGATTTCAGCGACTTGTGACCAGGGTCTCCAGGATCGTAGGGTTTTCCTCCCCTCTTGTGAGTGACGGTTCTCGAACCCCAGGTGTCCATTTCCAAACGCGCCGCGCCCATTGGACGCGGCCGCGCGCAATCCGATTCGCAGTCGAAGGAGACCCCCGCGGGGAGACCCTGTGCCGCGCTGGTGCGCGAGACGAGGCCATGGGCTCCGGCGCTGGCGGCTCGAGCCGCTCGTCGCCGAAGAGCCCCCCGTCGCAGCCCTATAGTGACGGAGCCTCGGCGTTCCGACGCGAGGTGGACGCTCGGATGGCGCGCCTATGTGAGTTGCTGGCTCTGGCCCTGGGCTACGCGGCCACCTATCTCGGAATCGCTGCGCTCACGGTCGGCTACGAGTACCAGCTCGAGTGGCTCGAGGGAGGGATCGTCGACGAGGTCGGGCGCGCGCTCGCCGGTCGGCAGCTGTATGCGCCGCCTCGGCTCGAGTACGTGGCCTACGTCTACACGCCGCTCTACTTCTACGCCGCGGCCGCCACCGCGGGAGTCCTCGGTCTCGACCTGCTCGCTCCTCGACTCCTCTCGCTCCTTGCGACGCTCGGCTCGACGGCCCTGATCGTCGCCTTCGTGCGCAAGGAGCTCGTGCGCCTGGGTGCTCCCGGCGAGAGCTGGACCTACGGACTGCTCTCGGGCGGATTCTTCCTGGCGACCTTCGACCTCACGGGGAAGTGGTTCCATCTGGCACGCGTCGACTCCCTCGCGCTGTTTCTCCTCCTCGCGGGATGCCATGGGATCCGCTTCGGACGCTCGCCGGCCTCCGCGGTAGCCTCGGGATTCCTCCTCTGCGCCGCCTTCCTCACCAAGCAGACGGCTCTCGTGGCCGCCGTGCCGATGCTCGCGGCGCTGCTCTTCACCGAACGGCGCAGAGCCCTCCGGGTCGGCGGGGCGCTCGCGGCAGCTCTCCTCGTCTCCAGCGTGGGATTCGAGCTCGCGAGCGGTGGCTGGTACCGCTACTTCGTCTTCGATCTCCCGCGCCACCACGGGATCGTCCCGGAGCGCTGGATCACGTTCTGGACGCATGATCTCCTGCGGGTATGGATCGCGGTGGTCGGCTCGATCCTGGCGCTTCTGTCGCTCTTCGGGCGGGATCGCGGCACGGCTGGCTTCTACACGGGCCTGTGGATCGGATTCGTCGGCAGCAGCCTCGTCGCGCGTGTGCGTCCCGCAGGCTGGATCAACTCGCTGCTTCCTGCGGCCGCTGCGCTCGCGATCACCTTCCCTCTTGCGGTGGCGCTCGCCCGCACGCGGTCTCGACCGACGCGCTGGGGCGGTGTCGGGCGCACGCTCGCCGGCGCGCTCCTGCTCGTCCAGCTGCTCCTGCTCGCGTACGACCCTCGTAGCGCCGTGCCCACCGAAGAGGACCGGCGCGCCGGAGAACGGCTCCTCCGCTACGTCCGGGAGATCGAGGGCGAGGTGCTGATCCCCCAGCATCGCTTCCTCCAGACGCGCGTCGGCAAGACTTCCTTCGCGCTCGACATGGCTGCGGACGACGTGCTCCGGGCGCCAGACCACCCCGCGCGGCGGCGCCTGCTGACGGAGATCCAGACCGCGATCCGCTCGCTGCGCTTCGACGCGGTGATCCTGCACGACGACGGGTGGACCCGTCGCGTGCCAGGGTTCGGCGAAGCCTACGTCTTCGTCGAGGACCTCTTTGGCGAGAGCCCGGTCTACCGGCCCGTGGTCGGCTACCGGATGAGGCCCACCCGGGTCCATTGGCGGCGTGACCTGGCCTTCTCCGGGTCCGGGACGAGAAGTCACACTCCGCAACCCGGAGTAAGGCGATCCCGGTAGGCGAGGGCCTCCGCGATCGCCGGAGCCCCTGTGTCGAGATCGCCGGCGAGATCCGCGACGGTGCGCGCGACACGGAGCGTGCGCCGGGCGCCTCTCGCCGAGAGCGCGAGGCGTTCGACCGCCCGCCCGAGGAGCGTGCGGGCCTCGGGGGTTGCGCCGACCGCCGCGTCGAGCTCGGCGTCGGGGATCTCGGCGTTGGTGCCGTAGCGACCGCTGCCGCGGCGCTCCTGTCGCCGGCGCGCCTCGCCCACGCGCGCCCGCACCTCGCGGCTCGCCGGCGCCGCCGGCGGAGCGTCGAGCTCGCTCCACGCCACCGGCCGCACCTCCACCTGGAGGTCGAAGCGGTCGAGCAGCGGCCCCGAGATCCGCCGCGAGTAGCGCGCGATCGCGGAGTCGTCGCAGCGGCAGTCGCGCGCGGCGCTGCCGCGCCAGCCGCACGGGCAGGGGTTGGAGGCGGCGATGAGCTGGAACTGCGCCGGGAAGGTGCAGGACATGCGCGCCCGCGCCACGACGATGCGCCGCTCCTCGAGGACCTGGCGCAGGGCCTCGAGGCAGCGGCGGTCGAACTCGGGGAGCTCGTCGAGGAAGAGGACCCCGTGGTGCGCGAGCGAGACCTCGCCCGGGCGCGGCGGGCTCCCGCCGCCGAGGAGCCCGGCGGCGCTGGCCGTGTGGTGCGGAGCGCGGAAGGGTCGCTGCCGGACGATGGGAGCGCCCTCCGAGAGCCGGCCCGCCGCGCCGTGCACCCGGGTCACCTCGAGGGCCTCCTCGAGGCCGAGCGGGGGCAGGAGGCCCGGGACCCTGCGCGCGAGCATCGTCTTCCCGCAGCCCGGAGCTCCGCGCAGGAGGAGCGCGTGGCCTCCGGCACACGCGACCTCGAGCGCCCGGCGCGCGAACGCCTGACCGCGGACGTCCGCGAGGTCCGGGCCGGAGGGCTCCCCGCCCGGTTCCGGCGGCGCGAACGCACGCGGGAGCGCGGCGCCGCCCGCCAGGTGGCGTACCACGACCGCCAGATCTGCGGCCGTGCGCACCTCGATGCCGGGAGCCAGCGCGGCCTCTCCCCCGTTGCCCGCCGGCACCACCACCCGCGAGCAGCCCGCATCGCGCAGCGCGAGGCAGAACGCCAGGGCGCCGCGCACAGCGCGGACGCGGCCGTCGAGGGCGAGCTCGCCGACGAGGCCTACGCCCGCGAGCGCCTCGGCCGGGATCTGGCCCGACGCCGCGAGGATGGCGATCGCGATCGGGAGATCGAGGCCCGGGTCGCTCTTGCGCAGGTGGGCGGGCGCCAGGTTCACGGTGACCCGCTGCTTCGGGAAGGCGAATCCGCTGCTGGAGATGGCGGCCCGTACGCGCGCGGCGCTCTCCCGCACGGCCGCGTCGGCGAGGCCGACGATGTCGGTCCGCGGAAGCTGCGAGCTGATCCGGACCTCGACCTCGACCAAGGCGCCGTCGACCCCGAGGAGGGCGGCGCCGAGCACCCGCGACAGGGGCGTTCTCCCGGGACCGGAGTGGGGAAACCGGGGAAGAGCACCGGCAAGTTGAAGGCAGGGCCCCGCCGAAGCGGAACCCTGCCTTCCACTCTTGAAAAGCCCCGCCAGGGAGGGACTTTCATCAGAGATGTAGCCTTCCAGCGTCCGACGTGTCACGCGCCGATCCGGATCCCACGGTGTCCGACGCCGTGAGGTAGGATCCTGCCCGCGGGGGATCCATGCGTGCCGACGTCTCGAGCCGGGCCGCTCTATCCATCGCTCTGTGCTGGCTCGCGTGCGTGCCGCCGCCGCAGCCCCCCCCCGAGCCGGCGGCGCCCCCCGAGCCGCGCCCGGAGGATTTCTCGGGAGCGCGCGCCTTCGGGCACCTCGAAGCGCTGGCTTCGATCGGTCCTCACCCCGCCGGCTCCGACGGAGCCCGGCGCGCCCGCGACTACCTCGCCGGGGCGCTGCGCGAGCTCGGACTCGAGGTCGCGGAGCAGCGCGCTCGTATCGAGCGGGGTTCCCCGGACGCCGTCTTCGAGACGGTCAACCTCTTCGCCACGATCCCCGGCGACTCGCCCGACGCGATCCTGCTGGTGGCTCCCTACGACTCGCCGCCGGAGACGAGCGACGGTTCATCGGGCGCAGCGCTCGTGCTCGAGCTCGGTCGGGCTCTCCAGGCGCGCCGGCCTCCCTACACCACGTGGCTCGCGTTCGTCGAGGGCGATGCGCTCGTCCGAGGCGGGACCGATGCGCCGGCGAGCGAGCTCGTCGGAACGCGCGTCCTGGTCGAGGGCCTCGGCGGCGACGAGCGCCTGCAGCGCGTGCGCGTCGCGGTCTACTTCGACCGCGTCGCCGACCCCGACCTGCGCGTGGCCCGCGACCTGCTCTCGAACCGCACCTGGCGCGAGGAGTTCTGGGCCGCCGCGCGCCGCCTCGGCCAGACCCGGGCCTTCCCGCCCGACGCCGCCTTCGAATCGGTGGACGGAGGGCAGCGCGCCTTCCTCGGCGTCGGGATGCGGCGCGCCGTGGCGATCGTCGGTGTCCGGGGTGCGGAGCCGGGCGAGCGCACGAACCGCTCCAGCGAGAGCCTCGGCGTCGTGGGCGCCGTGAGCCTCGACGCGCTCGTCGCCATCTCGGAGCGCCTCGCGAAGATCGATCGCTTCGTGGAGTCGCCGGTCGCAGCGAGCGAAGAGGACGGCGAGACCACGGACGGCTCGGACGCTGGCGCCGCACCCTGAGGCCGCGAGGCGCCCTCGGCGCTCGAGTGGAGCGATCCCCTATACTGGGTGGAGCCGGGAGATCCGCCGGATGCGCGTCGCGGCCGCCCTGACACTCCTCGTTGCGTTCGCTGCCGCCCCGGCGCCCTCCCGCGCTGCGGACGAGGCCGCGGCCTCCACTTCCGACGGCGTCCGCATCGTGATCGCGTCGCCGAAGCCCGGGCAGGCGTTCCGAAACCGCGTGCACCAGGCACCGATCCGGGGCAGCGCGATCGCCGACGCGGAGAGCCCGGTCGACTTCGACGTCATCCTCGTGCTCGACGTCTCCGGCTCGACGAAGGTCGCGAGCGGCGCCGACGTGGACGGCGACGGCGAACTCGGCTTCAACCCGCACTTCGAGCTCGTGGCGCCCGGCACCTACCCGGACGACGTGGTCTCGACCGATCCGGACGACACGATCCTGGCGGCGGAGGTCGCTGCGGGGCAGGCGCTCCTCTCGACGCTCGAGTCCGGGGGGCGGATCCGCGTCGGGATCGTCTCCTTCTCGGGCGAGATGAACCCCGCGACCGGCGAGCGCGCGCGCTTCGACCAGCAGGACGCCTGGCTCGAGCTCCCGCTGAGCTCGGACCTCCCCCAGGCCCGGACCGCGCTCGACCGCATCCTCGCGCGCGGCCCCTACGGCGGCACGAACTTCGCTGCCGGGCTCCGGCTCTCGGTGACCGAGCTCGCCGGGCTGTCGGGCGCGCGCAGCCAGCCGCGGGAGGGCGCGAAGAAGGTGATCCTCTTCCTGACCGACGGGCTCCCGACCTTCCCGATCGGATCGGGGTCGCTGTCCGACGCCGGCGACACCGAGGCGGCGCTCAACGCCGCGCGCCTCGCCCACAAGGCGGGCATCACGGTCAACACCTACGCGCTCGGACCGAGCGCGCTGACCAACCCGATCGCCGCCACCGAGGTGGCGCGGATCACGCTCGGCACCTTCCTGCCGATCCAGAACCCCGGGGACATCATCTCGTTCCTCCAGGGCGTGACCTTCGCGAACATCGAGGATGTCGTCTTCACGAACCTGACCACGCGCGAGGTCTCGACCGACGTCCGCCTCTCGCCGGACGGGAGCTTCTCGGGCTTCGTGCCGGTGAAGGAGGGGCACAACCGGGTGCGCGTCACGGCGCTGGCCTCCGACGGCGCGAGCGGGAGCGTCGACCTCGACCTGCTCTTCGAGAAGTCCGGCCTCAGCGAGAAGGAGCTGGCCCTCGAGCTCGAGCGGATCCGCGAGCACAACCGGGAGCTCCTGCTGCTCGTGGAGCAGGAGCGCATCCGCCGCTTCCGCGAGCAGCAGCGAAAGGTGGTCGAGCTCGAAGCCGGGGGGGCGGAGGAGAAGCCGGACGGGAAGGGCGAGGTGCGTTAGAGCGGCGTCAGGGAGGGGTCGGCGATCTCGCGGCGGACGAGCTTCCCGTTCTCGTAGACCGAGGTGACGTCGATCGTGCCGTCGCCGTTCTTGTCCTCCTCGCGGCGCGCGAGGACGGGCCGCCCCTTCTGGGTGGCGTAGGTCTCGAAGACGTCCGGGGTGCCGTTGCCGTCGCTGTCCCGCTCGATCCGCGAGACCACCTCCTCCTGGTCCACGACCTGATAGGTGGTCCAGGCGTCGATCTTGCCGTTGCGGTCGGCGTCCTCGAGGCTCTGCGTGCGCAAGCGCTTCTCGTAGCTCACGATCAGGTCGGGCGCGCCGTCGTTGTTCGCATCGTGCTTCTCCTCCACCAGCGAGTCGCCCTGGTAGCGGTAGAAGGCGTCCCGCACGCCGTCGCCGTCGCGGTCGATCTGCCGCTCCAGCATGCGGCCGTCCGCGTAGCTTTCCCACGCGTCGACCTTTCCGTCGGAGTTCCCGTCGACCTTCCGGGAGACGATCTGGTTCTTCTGGTAGACGGTCCAGGTGTCGGAACGGCCGTCGTAGTCCCGGTCCTGCTCCTTGCGCACGAGCTCCCCCGACTTCTCGTCGAAGTAGCGCACCTCCTCGGCCTTGCCGTCGCGGTCCGCGTCGAGGCTGCGCTTCACCACGACTAGCTCGCGCTCGTTCTCCCAGGTCTGCTTCGAGATCGTCGCGCGCGACTCGTCGAAGATCGAGAGCGGGAGGTCGCGGTCCTTCGGCACCTCGGGCGCGGAGCGCGGATCGGCGCGGGCCGAGAGCTGCTGCTCGGTGAGGGTGTCGGAGATCGCCGCGTTCGCCGAGGCCTGCGTCTTCTCCTGCTGGTCGATCTGCTGGAGCAGCTCCTCCTGTCGCCGCAGCTCGGATTCGATCTCGTCCTCGAGCACGTCGCCGCGGGCCACCTCGCGTTCGAGCTCCTCTTCCATCTCGGCCTCGCGCTCCGCCTCGACGGGGCCCGGGTCGTAGGGCCCGCCGCCGCCCATGCCGCCGCCGCCCATGCCGAAGGGCGTACGTCCGGTGAGCGCGCCCACGATGAACATGGTCCCGGCGCCGATGGCCGCGCCGATCGGCCCGCCCTGCGCGCCGATCACGGCTCCCATCAGCAGGCCTTCGAGAGCGCCTTGCGCGCGCTGCGTCGCGGAGATTCCGCTGGAGGGCGGCGCGGGCGCGCTTCCGCCGGGCGGCTGTGTGCCGCCCGCCGGGGCCGCGCCCCCCGTCGCGCAGCCCGGGAGGAAGGCCGCCATCGGCAGGATGAGGAAAAGTCCGACGAGCCTCGGTCGAGCCGCCATCGACCTCTCGCGCCGCAGTGTACTCTTCTACATACCACGCCGACCCCGCTGCGTACAAATCCCCCCATGCTCGTCGGGCCGGAGCGACGCGCTGCGGCACGCGGCGAGCGCGCCCCGGGGCCAGGGTCGACGCCTGTCCGGGGCGGCAAGATCCCCCCGCAACCCCGCATCCGCTTGACTTGCGGAGCTTTATCGCGTATGCGGAGGGCGTGGGTACGCCCCTCACCCGGATGCCCGCGATCCGGCCCTCCGCTTTGACGCGCTGCAGCGGGACCCGACCGGCCGGGCTTCCTCCCCCCGGGCACCCGCTCACGCTGCCCCCCCGTGGTGGCCGATGTCCTCTCTACGAGGCTGCCGATCGATGGGCCTGACGCTGATCCGCAAGAGCGATCCGAACCGCCGCAAGCGCAACCCCAAGGTCGCGGTCGTGCTGGCGGGGGGAGCCGTCTCCGGCGGCGCCTTCAAGGTGGGCGGGCTCAAGGCGCTCGACGACTTCTTCGTGGGTCGCCGCATCACCGACCTCGATCTCTACGTCGGCCTCTCGGCCGGCTCGATCCTCGCGGCCTCGCTCGCCGCCGGGATCACGCCGGACGAGATGATCAAGGTGCTGGACGGAACCAGCCAGCGCTTCGAGCAGCTGCGGCCGATCGACTTCTACAACCCGAACCTGGCAGAGTTCGCGGCCCGGCCGGCAATGCTCGCGTACGACCTCCTCTCGTATCTTCCGAGCATCGCCCTCGACTTCGCGCGCGGCCTCCCCGGCCTTCCCGACGCGGTGGGTCCCGCGTTCCGCCGCTTCGCGAAGAACCCCACCTACACGCGCTTCGAGACCCTCGCCGTCAAGCTGATCGAGCACATCTCGCCGAAGCGCGAGGTGCCGGCGCTCACCAACCACTTCCCGAGCGGGTTCTTCGACAACTCGAGCATGGAACGCTGGCTGCGGCGCAACCTGGAGCGGATCGACACGCCCAACGACTTCCGCGCCTTCCAGCGCAAGACTCGGCGCAAGCTCTACATCTCGGCCTGCGATCTCGATACCGCGGAGCGCGTGATCTTCGGAGCGGACGAGAACTGCGAGGTCACGATCTCCCAGGCCGTGCAGGCCTCGTCCGCCCTCCCGATCTTCTACAAGCCGGCGCGCATCAACGGCGTCGACTACGTCGACGGCGGGGTGCGCCACACGGCGAACATCGACGTCGCCATCGAGAAGGGGGCCGATCTCATCATCTGCTACAACCCCTTCCGCCCCTTCCTGAACCGCATCGACGCCGAGGACGGCCGGGCCGCCTACTTCGCCGACGGCCGCTACCTCTCGGACCGCGGAATGCTCGTGATCGTGAACCAGGTGTTCCGGACCCTGCTGCATTCGCGCATGAAGCTCGGGATCCAGCGCTATCTCGCGGACGACCGCTTCCAGGGCGACATCGTGCTGCTCGAGCCCCGCGAGCGGGAGAGCGAGTTCTTCGCGATGAACCCGCTCGCCTTCTGGAAGCGCGACAAGGCCATCCAGCACGGCTTCGAATCGGTGCGCATGACGGTCGAGCAGAACTTCGACCAGCTCCAGGCGGTCTTCTCCCACTACGGGCTCGAGATGGATCGCGAGACGGCCCGCGGACGTGCGGAGCGGGCACGCACCGCGCAGGGCTGGGGGGGAGAGCCGGAGGCGGCTCCGGACCGCGAGGAGCGGCAGGCGCTGCGTCTGGTCGGGAACGAGAGCGCCTGATCCGCGTGCCGTTCCGATCGCACCCCCGCGGGGTGCCCCGCGGGGTCTCCGCGTCGGAATCTAAAAAAAACTGTTCTAGATCGAAATCTTAGGTGCAAGCGCACGCATCGCCTGCGTGCGGACGATGTGGCGATTTTCCGCCACTTCGGTAGAATCGCGTTTGCTCCTCCCCCTCCCCAGCGCATTGCCCGGGGGGGTGGCGAGCGGGAACGACCGCCAATGTGCACTCTGGTCGTCCTGCATCGGGCCATCCCGGGGGTGCCGCTCCTGGTGGCCGCGAACCGCGACGAGTTCTTCGCCCGTCGCGCGGAGGGTCCGGCCCTGCGGCGCACGCCCGGCGGAGTCGCGTTGGTCGCCCCGCGTGATGCGCGGTGCGGCGGGACGTGGCTCGGAGTGAGCGCGCGGGGAGTCTTCGCGGGGCTCACGAACGTGGCGGGGGCGGAACCCGATCCGGGCCGGCGCTCGCGGGGGTTGCTCGTGCTCGAAATGCTCGAGGCCGGGAGCGCGCGCGAAGCGGCGGAGCAGGCGAGCTCGCTGGCGTCCGGCGACTACAACCCCTGGAACCTCGTCGTGGGCGACCGGAGCGAGGCGTACGCGGTGAGCTGGCGCGGCGAGCCGCGCCGCCGCCGCCTGGGCCCGGGTGCCCACGTCGTGGGCAACGCTCCGCTCGACGCGCCGCCGACGCGCAAGCTCGCGCGGCTGCACGCGCAGGCGCAGCGCCTCTCGGAGCGGCCTCTCCCGGACGCCCTCGCCGGCCTCGCCGAGCTGTGTCGAGGCCACGAGAGCGGCGATCCGCTCGGCAGCGCGTGCGTCCACACGGAGCTCTACGGGACCCGCAGCTCGGCGCTGCTCGCCCTCGCCGACCGCGAGGGCGAGAGCGCCTTCCGCTTCGCCGAAGGCCCGCCCTGCCAGCAGGAGTACCGCGTTTTCACCCCCCTCCTTCACGAGCTCGCGCGAGGGGCGCGACCCGTCGAAGGGGAGAGCGCCGCGAGGAAGGTCTCTTGAGACGGATCGGCAGCAACATCAGGAAGCAGAGCACCGACGCAAAGGCCAAGCGCATCATGCGCAACATCATCCGCTACACGGACCTCGAGCCCCCGCGCAACGACTATCCGAAGCGGATCGTCTCCCCCCCACGTCCTTCGAGCTGCTGCAGCGACGAGAACCGCGCGGTCGTCGGCTCGATGCGGGAGGTCGACGGCTTCAAGTTCTGTTACAAGATCTGCGCCGTCTGCGGCCACGCGGTGAAGTTCTACTTCCCGGCGGTCGCGGGCACGAGCGAGGCGGTCAAGGAGTACCGCCAGTGGAAGCGCTACATGGTCCAGTGAGCGGCGCCCGCCGGCCGCCCGGGAGGGCCCGCTAGCCGGGAGGCCGCGTGATCCGCACGCTAGACGAGGCCGCAGCCTGGCTCTCGGGTCTCCTCGACGTCGAGAAAGAAACGGAGTTTCCGTACGCACGCCTCGGCCTCGAGCCGGTCCGGGCCCTGCTCGCCCGCCTAGCGCTCCCGGCCGACGGGCTTGCCGCCGTCCACGTCGCGGGATCGAAAGGCAAGGGCTCGACGGCGCTCCTCGCCGAGGCGCTGCTCCGCGCGGCCGGCCTGCGCGTCGGCACCTTCACCTCGCCGCACCTCGAGCGCTGGACGGAGCGGTTCCGCGTCGACGGGAAGGAGGTCGGT
This sequence comes from uncultured Spirochaetales bacterium, assembly GCA_964624475.1. Lineage (GTDB taxonomy): Bacteria > Myxococcota_A > UBA9160 > UBA9160 > SMWR01 > CAZUYC01. The sequence goes on from CAZUYC010000119.1 coordinate 30,730, forward strand.
GGCGAGCGGCTCGCGGCCGCCGTGGCGAGGCTCCGGCCGCACGTCGAGGCGCTCCGCGCACAGGACCCGTCGCTCGCGCCGACCTTCTTCGACGCGCTCACGGCCGCGGCGCTGCTCCTCTTCCACGAGGCGCGCGTCGATCACGCGGTCCTCGAGGTCGGGCTCGGGGGCCGCCTCGACTCGACGAACGCGGTGGAGCCGCGCGTCGCCTGCATCACGACGATCGAGCTCGAGCACACGGACCGGCTCGGCGCGACGCTCGCGGCGATCGCGGGCGAGAAGGCGGGGATCGTGAAGGCGCGGGTGCCGCTGGTGGTAGGCCACCTCCCCGACGAGGCCCTCGACGTGGTCCTCGAGCGGGCGCGAGAGCTCCGCGCGCCGGTCGCCCGGCTCGGGCGGGAGCTCGAGGCCTTTGTAGTGGCGGAGGCGAGCGACGGGCAGCGCGTGCGGCTGCGCGACGGCGGCCTCGAGGTCGAGGCGTGGCTCCCCGCGCTCGGGCCCCACCAGGCCGCGAACGCCGCCCTCGCCTTCGCCTGCGCGCGGCGTGCGGCCGGGCTCGACGAAGCGGTGGCGACCGCGGCAGCGCGGCAGGGCTTCCCGGCGGCGGAGCTCCCGGCGCGGATCGAGGTCCTCTCCCGCGAGCCGCTGGTGATCGTCGACGCGGCGCACACCGCGGCCTCCGCACGCGCGCTGGCGCGGGTCCTGGCCGGGCTCCCGCGGCGCCGCACGCACCTCGTGCTCTCGGTCTCGGCGGGGAAGGACCTCGCGGCGATCCTCGAGGCGTGCCTCCCGCTCGCGAGCGAGGCGACGCTCACGCGCGCCGACCCGCGGCGCTCGCTCGAGCCGGCCGAGATCGCCGCCGCCGCGCGCGCCGCCGCGCCGGAGCTCCCGCTGCGGGTCGTCCCGAACCCTCACCTTGCGCTGCGGTCCGCCGCCGAGTCGCTCGGCCCCGGGGACTGCCTCTGCGTGACGGGCTCGGTCTATCTCGCCGGGATCGCCCGCCGCGTGCTGCGACTCAGCTGAACGAGAGCCAGAGGCGCAGCAGGTGGCGCATGCGCGCCGGGTCGGGGGCGTCCTCGTACGCGGTGCGCGCGTGGAGCACCCGGTGGTTCGAGAGGAGCTGCACGTCGCCGGGCTCGAAGTGCATGTCGAGGCGCAGCTCGGGCGAGTCGGCGATCTCCTCGTAGAGGTCGAGGAGGGTGCGCTCGGCCTCGGTCAGGCGCGGCGCGCTCGCGTGGCGCTGCGCCGACCGGAAGTAGTCGCTGTGGTAGAAGGTCGAGAGCCGCCCGCCGGCGAAGCGGCAGGGCGGCACGGGGACGTACGGGAGGCGCCCCTCCTCGCGGCCGGACGGCCGGCGAGGAGCCGGCCGTCCGGCCTCCGCTCGGCTTCGCCTCGCTGCGCGCTTCGCTGGCCTTGGCAGGGGCCCGCCCTCCGCTCGGCTTCGCCTCGCTGCGCGCTCCGCTGGCTTCCCCTCGTCGCGCACGTCGAGCAAGAAGGGCTCGTAGAGGCGCGGGGCGAGGTCGGGCCGCTGGCGCAGGAGCTCGTTGTAGACGGAGACCGAGCTCGCGATGCGGCTCGCGCCGCCGCGGCGCGCCGCGCGCAGGCACAGCAGCCCGACGGCGTCCGCGAGGTCGCAGTGGAAGGCGATGTCGCCGGCCGTGCGGTAGCGGCGCACGCTCGGGTTCGTTGCCTCCTCGCCGGTGTCGACGACGTGCCCGAGTAGGTCGCCCTCCGGGTTCTGCGCGCCGGGCTTCCCGAGATGGAGGCCCATGCACCAGAAGACGAGCGCCGCGTCCGCATCGCCCCAGCGCTCCACCGGGAGCCCGCGCACGAGCAGGAAGCCGCGCCCGTCTGCGAGCTCACGGGCCCACTCCGCGAGCCGCGGCTCGAGCGACGGCAGCGGGAAGTCCTCGCGGCGGAGCGCCTCGAGCGGGCGCCCCTTCGCGCGGGCCGCGGCGCGGGCGCGGTCGATCTCCTCGATCTCTGCGCTCTCGAGCGCCACGATCCAGTCGCTGCGCCGCCCCAGCTCGGCGCCGCGCCACGCGGAAGGCCCCGCGATCGGCTCCCGCGCCACCGCCTCGTGCGCCCGGCGGAAGTAGTGGAGCGCCTGCTCCCCGAAGCTCCGGTAGCTCGGCGGCACGGCCCCGAGTCTCGGCCTTCGCCGCGAGCTCGTAAAGGCGCCAGGACCCGAGCCGCCCCCGAAAGAAAGTGCGCCCGGGCCGGCTCATCGCACGCAGTGCGATGGGAGGGGTAGCCGTCCCGGGCGCAGCAGAGAATCCAGAGCGCTCGAACTCGCTCGGCGAAGATGGAAGAGCAAGCGCCGTGCCACCGCCGTGCGAGGGCCGAGTGGACGCTCGGGACGCGCCACGAGCGTGGTCTTCTTCACACGCCCCATCGCGTGGCGGCAGCGGACCGGCAGCGGGTGCCGGCGGGTGACGCATTTTGCGTCGCGGGATCCGGTTTCCTTCGCGCTTCTCCTTCGTCCTTCGAAGAGGGAGGCCGTGCCGGATCGGACTCAGCAGCGGGCCGCGAGCATCGCGGCGACCGCGCGGATGTGCTCGGGCGTGGTGCCGCAGCAGCCGCCGACGATGCGCGCTCCGGCGCGCACCCAGAGCGCGGCCTGCGAGGCGAACGCGTCGGGGGGGTGGTGCTCGGTTCGACCCGGGCCGCTCGTGACGCCGGGCGCGCCGAGGTTCGCGTAGACGCCGAAGGGGAGGCCGGTGGAGCGAAGCGCCGGCAGGCACTCGGCGACGTTGGAGCAGGGGAGGCAGTTCACGAGCAGCGCGTCCGGCCCCTCGACCGCGACGGCGGCGAACGCCTCCGGGAGCGCCTCGCCGCCAACCAGGCGATCGCGTTCCCAGCACGCGAAGCTCACGAAGAAGGGCAGGCCGACGCCCCGCGCTGCGCGAGCGGCAGCCACGGCCTCGCGGACCGTGTTCATCGTCTCGATCAGGATCGCGTCGACGCCGGCGGCGGCGAGGTTCGCGGCGTGCAGCGCGTGCTCCCGCGCGAGGGCCTCCGCGTCGGGGACGAGGTCGGGCCGGTAGCAGTCCTCGAGCGTCGGCGCGGAGCCCAGCACGAAGACCGGCGCGCTCGACCCCGAGGATGCACGCCGGGCGAGGGTGACGGCGAGGGCGGTGAGCTCGCTCGCCCGCTCGCCGATCCCGGCGCGCGCGAGGACGCGCCGTTGCGTGCGGAAGGTGTTCGCGGTCAGGGCCTCGGCGCCCGCCGCGACGTAGTCGGCGTGGACGCGCAGGACGAGCTCGGGGTCGCGCAGCAGCGCGTGCGTCGACCAGAGCGGGAGCGTCGCGGGCGCACCGCGCCGCTCGAGCTCCGTGCCGAGCGCGCCATCGAGGAGGAGCGGAGGGCCGGCGCGCAGCCGCTCGCGCAGCGCCCCGGCGCCCGCGCGCTCCCGCCCCGCGCTCTCCGCGCGCCCTTCTTGCATGCCAGGGTTATACTCCGCCGCCCATGACACGCGCCGCCCCGATCGCGACCCACCCGATGGCGGGTCGCGTGGAGCCGGTGCGGCTCGCGGCGCGGTTCCGCGAGCCGAGCGACGAGCCTGCGGACGCGCCGGCCGCGCTCGCGGGAGAGACTCCGCTCGCGGAGGGGAGCGCGCGCACGGGACCGCTCGCGCTGCGCGTCCGCGTGCGGGCGGACGGCGAGGCCGCGAGCCTCGAGCTCGCCGTGCGCAACGCGAGCGATCGCGCCGTCCACTGCGAGAGCGTGGTCGTGGGGCTGTCCTGGACCGGGGCCGGGGCGTCCTCCCTCCGCTTCCTCCGCCACGGCTGGCAGTCCTGGTCCTTCACCGGAGCGCGCGAACTCGACGCGGCCGGCTCGCCGGCCTTCCCGTCGGGGCCCTGGCTGCGCGGCCTGCATCACGCGCTCGGAGCCCCGCCCGCAGACCGCGCCGGCTGGCACGAGTCGGAGCTCCTCACCGTGATCGGCGCGACGCCCGCAGGCCCCGCCTGCTGCGTCGGCGTGCTGGAGCGCGGAGGCTGCTTCGGCGTGCTCTTCGCCCGGCGCGAGGGCTCCGCCGTGCGCATCGAGGTCGAGCTCTGGCTCGATGCGGTCCTCGGGCCGGGCGAGGAGCGCGAGCTCGAGCCGGTGCGGGTGGCGCTCGGCACCGACCCGAACGCGCTGCTCGAATCGCACGCGGAGGCGCACGGGCGTCTCGCGGGCGCGCGCGTCGCCCATCCCTTCATCGCGGGCTGGTGCAGCTGGTACCACTTCTTCCACCGCGTGACCGAGGCGGACGTGCTGCGCAACCTCGACGCGCTGGCAGCGCAGCGCGAGGCGCTCCGGGTCGAGGTGGTGCAGATCGACGACGGGTGGCAGCGCGCCGTCGGCGACTGGCTCGAGACGAGCCCCGCCTTCCCGCGCGGGCTCGCGCCGCTCGCGCGCGAGATCCGGGCGGCGGGCTTCGTTCCGGGGCTCTGGACGGCCCCGTTCTGCGCCGTTCCGGAGAGCGCGCTGGCGCGCGCCCATCCCGAGTGGCTGCTGCGCCGCGGCGACGCTCCGCTCCTGGGCCTCCTGCATCCGACCTGGTCGCCGAACGGCAAGGTCTTCGTCCTCGACCCGAGCCGCGACGCCGTGACGCGCCACCTGCGCGAGATCTTCGCGGCGCTCGCGTCGATGGGCTTCGGCCATCTGAAGCTCGACTTCCTCTACGCCGCGGCGATGGCCGCCGCGAGCGCGGATGCGCGCGTGGGCCGCGCCGAGCGGGTCCGCCGCGGGCTCGTCGCGATCCGCGCGGGGGCGGGCGAGGAGGCGTTCCTCCTCGGCTGCGGCGCTCCGCTCGGCGCCGCCGCCGGGATCGTCGACGGCATGCGCATCGGCCCCGACGTGGCGCCCCACTGGCGCCCGGAGCCCCCGCTCGTCCCCGGCATCGAGGCGACGCTCCCGGCGACGCGCAGCGCCGTGCGCAGCATCCTCGCGCGGGCCTTCCTGCACCGGCGCCTCTGGCTGAACGACCCCGACTGCCTGATCGCCAGGGGCCGCGACACGCGCCTCGCCCCCGAGGAGCGGCGGACGCTCGCCACCGTGATCGCCGCGAGCGGGGGGGTGGCGATCCTCTCCGACGACGTCGCCGCGCTCGGGGTCGACGGGCTCGACCTCGCGCGCGAGACGCTCGCCCTCGCGCGCCGCGTCGACGCGCTCGGGATCCCGGGCCGGGCGCGCGCGCTCGAGCTCCTCGACGGCGAGTTCGCGCGCGGCCTCATCGCGCGGGGGACGGCGGCCACCTTCGTCGCGCTCGTGAACGCCGGCGACGCGCCGGTTGAGCTCTCCCTCCCGCCCGAGGCGACGGAGTACGCCGGGGCCGAGCCGGAGGCGCTGCTCGGGTCGCCCCCGCCCGCGCGGGCGGCGCGGGCCGAAGGCGGAGCCTCGCGCGTTGCCGGCGGCGCCGGGGCGCTGGTCGCGCTCGCACCGCACGCGAGCGCGCTCTATCGCATTCCCCGCGCGATCCGCGTCGCGGTCTTCTGCGACTTCGACGGCACCTTCTCCGTGCAGGACGTGGGGGCGACGATCGCGCAGCGCCTCGCCGCCGACCGGCGCCCGAAGGTGTGGGCCCGCTACGAGCGCGGGGAGATCAGCGCCTGGGAGTACAACCTCGAGATCCTCGATCGCCTGCCCATGCCGCTCGCCGACCTCGAGGCCTTCCTGCGCACCATCGAGCTCGACCGCGGCGCGCGCGCCCTCGTCGCGTGGTGCGAGGCGCAGGGCGTCCCCTTCCGCGTGCTCTCCGACGGTTTCGACTGGAACCTGAACCGCCTCCAGGTGCTCCACGCGATCCGCTTCGCCTACGACGCGAACTACCTGCGCTACGAGTCGGGGGTCTGGCGGATCTCCGCCGCCCACCCGAACCCGGCCTGCGGCTGCGGCACGGGAACCTGCAAGCGCGGGCGGATCGACGCCTTCCGCAAGACGGCGCCGGGGGCGACGCTGGTCCACATCGGCAACGGCCGCGTCTCGGACCTCTGCGGCGCGCTCGCCGCCGACGTGGCCTTCGCGAAGGACTCGCTCGCGATCGAGCTCGGGCGCCGCGGCGTCGCCTTCGAGCGCTTCGAGACGCTCCTCGACGTGATCCCGCGCCTCGAGCGTCTGCTCGACGCCTGAGCGCCGGTTCCCCGGCCCGGTTTCCGGGCCTGCCCGGGGCGGCTAGCCCGCACCTGCTTATCCGGTTGTTTCAGCCTACCGCTACAGGTTGGGGTTGGTGGTCACCGCCGTGGCGTATCTGCTCGTAGGTGGTCGGGCCGCGGCTGGTTCCGAGGCCCAGCACCGTCTGGAAGGCGGCTTGGGGCGTGTGGCG
>CAZUYC010000120.1:0-21255 GCA_964624475.1 uncultured Spirochaetales bacterium
CGCGCTATGACCTCGATCGCTTCGGCTGCGCGCTGCCGCGCTTCTCGCCGCGCCAGTCGGACCTGCTGATGGTCGTCGGCACGATCACTCACCGGCAGGCCCCGATCCTGAAGAAGGTCTACGACCAGATGGCCGAGCCCAAATGGGTGCTCGCATTCGGCGCCTGCACCTGTTCGGGCGGGCCCTACAACAACTACTCCGTGGTGCAGGGCATCGACACCCTGATCCCGGTCGACATCTACATCCCCGGCTGTCCGCCGCGCCCCGAGGCCGTGTTGGACGGGCTGATCAAGCTGCAGGCCCGGGTGCAGGCCGAGCGCGTGCCGGCGGAGGGCCGCCACAAGGAGCTCCGCGAACTCGTGCTGCCGGTGATCGAAAAGCCGATCGCCTGATCCAAGAGCGCGAGGGGAAAGCGATGTCCGTCACGGTGGAGCTGCCGGCCCTCGGAGAGAGCGTCGTCGAGGGCACGCTCTCGCGCTGGCTCGTCGAGGTCGGAGACCGCGTCGAGGTCGATCAACCGCTGTGTGAGGTGACGACCGAGAAAGTCGACACCGAGCTGCCCGCGCCACGAGCAGGCGTGATCGAAGCGCTGCTCGTCGCCGAGGGCGACACGGTCCCGGTCGGTGCTGCGCTGTGCCGGATCGCCGAAGCCCCCGCCGCGAGCGAGACGCAGCCGGCGCAGGCGCCGGTCTCGATGCCTCGCGCAACCCCGGTCACGCGGCGCGCGGCCGCGGCCGAGGGCGTCGACCTGGGCGAGGTCGCAGGCAGCGGTCTGCGCGGCCGCGTCACCCGCGGCGATGTCGAGCGCAGCGCCCACGCGAAGGCCCAGAACCCGGCGCCGAGCGCGCGCCCCCCGGCGGCCGCGGCACCGGCGCAGCGCCGAGCGAAGCACGCCGCTGCCTCCGGCAGCGCGGAGGCGCGCCGGCCCGCATTCGCCGCATCCGAGCTCGAGCCCGGGGACCGCGTGATTCCGTTGACGCCGCTGCGACGCCTCGTCGCAGCGCACATGGTCTACTCGAAAGCGACCAGCCCCCACACCTATACCGTCGCCGAGATCGACCTCGCCGGGGTCGCGAAGGTGCGCGACGCGCACAAGCACGCATTCCAGAAATCGAATGGCTTCTCCCTCACGTATCTGCCCTTCGTCGTGCACGCGGCCGTGCGCGCGCTGCGCGAGTACCCGCAGCTCAACGCTTCGCTGGTCGAGGACGCGATCGTCGAGAAGCTGGCGCTCCACCTCGGGATCGCGGTCGAGACCGAGAAGGGCCTCGTGGTGCCCGTGGTCCGACACGCGGATCGCCTCTCGCTCGCGGGGCTGGCCCAGGCGGTCGAGGACCTCGCGAATCGGGCGCGCAGCAAGAAGCTCTCGCCCGACGAGCTCAAGGGCGGGACCTTCACGATCAGCAATCCCGGGCGCCACGGAAATCTCTACGGCTTCGCGATCATCAACCAGCCCCAGGTCGGGATCCTGCGCATGGGCGAGGTGGTGAAGCGCCCGGTGGTCCGCACGCTCGACGGCGAGGACGCGATCGTGATCCGGCCGATCATGCACCTGGCACTCTCCTACGACCACCGCGCCGTGGACGGAGCGCCCGCCAACGGCTTCCTCCACCGCATCCGGGAGCTCCTGGAGGAGGCGGAGTTCGACCTCTGAGCGGGGGCCCGCACTTCGCTCGGCTGCGCCTCGCTGCGCAGCCGCTTCGCGGCCTTGCCTGAGCGGGGCCCCATGACCTCGCTCGTGGTGGAGCGCCTCGGCTGCGTTCCCTATGCCGACGCCCTGCGCCTGCAGGCACGTCTGGTCGAGGAGCGCCGCCGCGGCGCCGCGCCCGACCGCCTGCTGCTGCTCGAGCACCCGCGCGTCGTGACGCTCGGCCGAAGCTCCCGCAGCGAGAGCCTGCTCGTCCGTCCCGAGGAGCTGGCGCGGCGCGGGATCGGGCTCTTCGAGGCCGCGCGGGGCGGAGACGCGACCTACCACGGGCCGGGGCAGCTCGTCGGCTACCTGATCGCCGACCTCGCCGCGCGCGGCGAACCCGACGTCCACCGCTTCCTGCGCCGCCTCGAATCCGCGCTCGCACGGGCGCTCGCGCGGCTCGGAGTGGCGCCGCGCACTCTCCCCGGGAAGACCGGGGTCTTCGTGGACGACCGGCTCCGGCCCACGCCGGCGCGCAAGATCGCCTCGATCGGCGTGGGCCTGCGCGGCTGGGTCAGCTATCACGGCTTCGCGCTCAACGTGACGCTCGATCCCGCCGAGTTCGCGGTGATCGTGCCGTGCGGCCTGCGCGACGTGGCCATGACGAGCGTCGCGTGGGAGCTCGGCGGCGCGGCCCGCGCGGACCTGCCGGAGCGCGCGCAGGCCGAGGTGGCCCGGGCCTTCGAGCGGGCCTTCGGCGCGGCCGCCGCACGGCAGGCCGCGCCTCGCTGCACGAGCGGCCTTTCCCTATAGTGCTGCGCATGCCCGGTCGGGTCGTCAAGGTGCGGCGCCAGGAGCGCCTCGGCTGGCTCGAGCGCCTCTACGTCCCGATGATCGTCAAGGGCCTCGTCGTCACGAGCCGTCACTTCTTCCGCAACCTGCGCGGCTTCGTGACGGGGAGGAACCGCACGGACTTCGTCGTCCAGTACCCCGAGGAGCGCGTCGACTTCCCCGACGCCTTCCGGGGCATGCCCGTCCTGGTGCAGCTCGACAACGGCCAGCCCAAGTGCGTCGCCTGCGGGCTCTGCGAGTTCGCCTGCCCGACCGACTGCATCAGCATCGTCCCGGGCGAGCTCCCCGGCGCCCGCATCGAGCGCTACCCCGAGACCTTCGACATCGACATGTCGCGCTGCATGTTCTGCGGCCTCTGCGAGGAGGCCTGCCCGGAAGAGGCGATCGTGATGAGCCGCGAGGTCGAGCTCGCGACCTACGACCGCCCCTCGATGATCTACGACAAGGAGCGGCTCCTCGTCCCGGAGGCGCTGCTGAAGCGCCGCCTCGAGTTCCTGCGCGGCGAGTACGACCGCGAGGACGCGCGCCCCGAGGGGCGAAAATGATGGAGGACCACGGATCGCCGGCCCTGCGGCAGCTGCTCGCGCGCGTTCCGGAGGCGGTGCAGGGCACGCACGCGCAGCACGGGGACGCGACCGCCGTGGTGGCCGCGGAGCGGCTCCCCGAGGTGCTGCGCCTGCTGCGCGACGATCCCGAGCTCGCCTTCGAGATGCTGACCGACCTGACCTGCGTCGACTACCTGGGCGAGCAGCCGCGCTTCGAGGTGGTCTACCACCTCTACTCGGTGGCGAAGAACCACCGCGTGCGCCTCAAGGTGCGCGTCGCCGAGGCCGCGCCGGAGCTTCCGAGCGCCGTCCCGCTCTACGCCTCGGCGGACTGGATGGAGCGCGAGGTCTTCGACCTCTACGGGGTGCGTTTCCGCGGCCATCCGGACCTGCGGCGGCTGCTGCTCTACGACGGCTTCGAGGGCCACCCGCTGCGCAAGGACTACCCGAAGGAGAAGCGGCAGCCCCTGGTCGGGCCGAGGAACTGACGGCGATGGCGGGCCTCTCCGGGCGACGCGCGGAGCCGCTCGAGGACGACTTCGAGCGCGATCTCCACACCGAGCACCAGATCCTCAACATGGGGCCGTCGCACCCGGCGACCCACGGCACGGTCAAGTTCCTGATCGAGCTCGACGGCGAGAGCATCGTCGACCTCGACATCCAGGTGGGGTACCTGCACCGCGGCTTCGAGAAGGAGTGCGAGGCGGGGACCTGGTACCAGGCGATCCCCTACACCGACCGCCTGAACTACAACTCCGCGATCCTCGCCAACGTCGGCTACTGCATGGCCGTGGAGAAGCTCCTCGGGCTCGAGACGCCGGAGCGCTGCCAGTGGCTGCGCGTGCTCGCGGGTGAGCTCTCGCGGCTGGGCGACCACCTGACCCGCTGCGGCGCGGCCTGCCTCGAGCTCCAGGCGATGACGCCCTTCCTCTACGGCATCGAGGCGCGCGAGCTCTGCTGGGACCTGATGGAGATCCTCTGCGGCGCGCGGGTCACCAGCAACTACGTGCGCATCGGCGGCGTGAAGCACGAGATGCCGGCGAGCTTCCCCGCCGCCTGCCGTACGAACATCGCCCGCATCCGCGAGCTCTTGCGCGACTTCGACGAGATCGTGACGAGCAACCGGATCTTCGTCGATCGCCTGAAGGGCACCGGCGTGATCTCGCGCGAGGACTGCCTGCGCTACGCCGTGACCGGGCCGATCCTGCGCTCGGCGGGCGTGCCGCTCGACCTGCGCAAGGCCGAGCCCTACCTGACCTACGCCGAGCTCGACTTCGACGTCCCGATCGGAGAGGTCGGCGACAACTACGACCGCTACCTCGTCTGCGTCGAGGAGATGCAGCAGAGCCTGCGGATCGTCGAGCAGTGCCTGGCGCGCCTCGAGAAGCTCGGCCCCGGCCCGGTGAACAGCCTCGATCCGCGCGTGCGCTGGCCGGCGAAGGAGCGCGTCTTCAACCGCATGGAGGAGATGATCCAGCACTTCAAGTCGGTGACCGAGGGGCCACGCGTGCCCGCCGGCGAGGGCTACCTGGCGATCGAGTCGGCGAACGGGGAGCTCGGCTTCTATCTCGTCTCCGACGGCAGCGCCGTGCCGGTGAAGGTCCGCTGCCGCCCGCCGAGCCTGATCAACCTCCAGCCCATGCCGCTGATGCTCCGGGGCGCGCTGCTCGCCGACATCATCCCGACCTTCGACTTCATCAACATGGTCGGCGGTGAGTGCGACCGGTGAGCCAGGGTCGCGGCGAGCTCTGGGAGCGGCTCGGCGCGCCCACCGACCAGGAGGGCAGCGTCAACGATCCCCGCACGCGGGTGGAGCACGGCGTGCGCTGGAACGAGAAGTGGATCTACCGCGGCGAGGACGGCCGCTCGGTCGAGCGCATCGTGTTCTGGCACCGCTACGACCTGACCGGCGTGTTCCACGTCCATCCCGACGGGTCGGTCGAGCCGGAGAAGCTGGACTCCGAGTAGCGATGCAAGCGGAGCGCGCAGCGAGCCGCAGGCGAGCGGAGCCCATCGATGCAAGCGGAGCGCGCAGCGAGCCGCAGGCGAGCGGAGCCCATCGAGCCGGCCGGGGGCCCGCCGCCGCTGCACCCGTTCGGCCTGGTCCTGCACCACGACGGCCGCTGGACCCACGAGGGCATCCCGATCCGCAACGCGCGCCTGCGCGCGGCCTTCGACCGCGCGGTGCGCTTCCTGCCCGAAGAAGGTGAATTCGTCGTCCAGCTCGGCCGCTTCCGCGGCGAGATCGAGGTGGAGGAGGCGGCCTTCTTCGTGCGCGACTTCGATGCGGCGACGGGTGCGATCCGCCTCTCCGACGGCAGCTCGGAGCCCCTCGACCCGGCGACGCTGCGCGTCTCGAGCCGCGACGGAGCGGGCCTCTGCCGGGTCAAGCGCTCGCTGGCACCGGCGGGCCTGCTCGCGCGCTTCACCCACGCCGCCTGGGCCGAGCTCGCCGCCGGCCTCGAGGGCCCCGACGACGCGCCCCGCCTCCGCCTGGCGGAGCGGAGCGTCGCGCTGCCGGCGTCCGTCCTCGCAGCGCTGGGCGCCGGAGCCGCACCGATTTGACGCCGCGGCGCCCTCGCGGTACCCGTTCCCGCTCTCCTCGCGAAGCCGACTTCCGTCCGGCGGCGTAGCCAAGTGGTAAGGCACGGGCCTGCAAAGCCCTGATCCCCGGTTCGAATCCGGGCGCCGCCTCCAACTGGCTGTCGATCCGGTTCCGCTCATCGACCGCCTGGGCGCTCCGAGAGCCTCGTCACGCCGAGCGAGCCCGGCCTTCCAGAGTCGGCGCTCGACATCCCGGCACCTCCTCGGGGACGAGCAGGCCGTGGCGGCGCCAGCCGGATGCGAGCAGCCAGGTGCGGGGCCTCGCCACCGGAGCGGGTCCGGGCGGGCGCGAGGTCCGCGCGTCGCGCTGCCAGCCGTCGAACCAGCGCCCGGAGGAGGCCGGATCGACGGCGGCCGGGCGCGGAAGCGGTCGCCCCCGCTTCGCGAGATGCCGGCGCGCATTCAACAGCACGTAGGCGATCGCGTGGCGGACCTCACGCGGGGTGCGGAGGACGTGGAGGTGGTAGCGGTCCGCGAGGACCGGGCCGCGGCGGGCGAAGACACGGTTCACGGCGCGCGCCAGGCGCGCGTCGATCGACTTCATGCCCGCGGCCAGATCGCGGGAACTCGTGGCCTCGACGATCAGGTGGACGTGGTCCGCCTGGACCGAGTAGTGGACGACGCGAAAGCGACCGCGCTCGCAGGCCGCAGCGAAGCTGCGCTCGAGCTCGTGGACGAGGCGCGCCGAGCGCAGGGACGGGATCTCGCGGCGCATCTTGAGCGTCACGTGGCACGGGAAGCGCGCCGCGAGGGCCGGGCGGCGACGATGGGGATCGCGGGGACGCAGCCCGGGCTTGCGGCCTGCGCCGTCCCGTCGCCCGCCCCAGCGGGGAGCGAAGCGCAGGTCGAGAGCGAGCTGGCGCGGTCGCCTCGACATCGTTCGAAGCCTGACACGCTGTTGTGACAGATGCGGTCATGACCTGCGAACTTGAATCTCGCGATGTTCTGGAAACGCCCGCGCACGGACGAGAAGCACACCAACACGTCCGAACGGCAGCCTTCGACCCCTCGTTGGCGAGCTCCCGTGCCAGCGTCGCGACCCCCGCTGGCGCGGGACTCCTACTCCATCGCGCCCGCCGGCGACCGGGCGGCGGCGTCGGCGTTCGGGGCGGCGAGGCTCCCGAGCTGGCGCTCGATCTCGAGGCGCGCGGCCCGGCAGCGCTCGCGCTTCGCCGGATCGGACTCGCAACGATCCCAGAGAGCCGCGAGGGCCGCGCGCGGGAAGGGTGCGGCGTGGTGGTAGTAGGCGAGGAAGAGCGCCGCGGCGAGCTGCGCGCTGGCGAAGGCGTCGTTTCCGTCGGGGAGAGGGCTGCCGTAGAGCCGGGCGACCTCGTCGAGGCGCTGGAGGTGGGCGGCGAGCTGCGGCCGGGCGGAGAGCCTCCGCTCGAGATCGGTCCGCAGCGGCGAGTCCGGCACGTCTTGGCGCCAGCGGGCGAGCAGCGCGATGCACTCGTCTCCCCGGTACTTGCAGGCCTCTTCCACCATCTCGGCCCGCTCGGCGGCCGACGGCCCTCCTGCGCTGCGCCCGGCGTGGCGCCGGGCCAGGGAGCTCTCGGCGCCGACGCGCGCCGCCTCGAGGGATGCGGCGGTGGACGGAAGGGCGCCGAAGCGGCCGGCGAAGAAGGCGCGCGCCGCGGTGTACGAGAGCCGCGGGTGGAGCAGCGTGTGGATCGGGCCCTCGAGCTTCGCGGCGTGGACGACCCCGAGCGGGAGGAGCTCGTGCGCGAGGAGCGCCGGGAGCGAGTCGATCCCGCAACGGGCGAGCCCGGCCCGAAAGTCCGGCTGGGACATGCGCTGCTCGAGCCGGCCGAGGTCGAGCTCGGGATCCGCCGCCTCGAAGCCGAGCAGCAGGAGGTCGTTGCCGGTCGCATACCAGACGGCGACCCGATCGAAGGCCGAGGCGTAGGTGCGCAGCACGAGGGCGACCGTCGCCGGATCGGTCTCGTAGACGTGGAACCACTGGGCATAGACGCCGCCCGGGGCGAGCCGGTCGCGCGCGGCCGCGAGGAACTCGCGCGAGAAGAGCATCTCGACGCCCGTGACCCACGGGTTGCTCGGCTCGGAGACGATCACGCCGAAGCGCCCCTGCGCGCGCAACAGCGCGCGGTAGGCATCGGAGCGGATCGCGCGCACCTCGCGGCTCCGCGAGGCGTCCTGGTTGCCGTAGTCGAAGAAGGGGGCGGCTCGCAGGACCGCGGGCGAGATCTCGGCGACGACCACCTCGCGCACGGAGTCGAGCGCGGCGAGCTCGCCAGCGGTCACTCCCGTGCCCCAGCCGATCACGAACGCGCGCGATGGATCGTCGGCGAGCAGCGCCGGCAGGAGCCCCGCCAATGCCATCGTCGCGTAGTCGCCGACCATGGCTCCGTCGGATTTTCCGTTCGTCGCGATGGAGCGGTTCCGGACACCGTCCGGCATGCGCTGCTCGCGCACGGCGACCGAAGCCGTCGGGTCGTCGTCGTAGAAGAGGATGTCGTTGCCGCTGCGGGCGGCGAAGAAGGCGTCGGGCCCCGCGGTGGTGTCGGGCTGCGGCCGGCGGGTGCGGAAGAGCCCCGCCGCGAGGCGGTCCGGGGACCAGGCGGGGAGGAGGGCGAGCAGGGCGAGCGCGGCGGCGAGCGCCGCGGCGGGCAGCGCGAGAGATCGCCCCCGCGCGAGGCGAGCGCTCGCGGCGGCGGCGGCCGCCGCGGCGGCGGCGACGGCGAGCCGGTAGACGGAGTGCAGGTCGAGCCAGAAGAAGAGCGCGTAGCCGCCGACCAGGGCGCCGAGGAACGAGCCGATCGTGTTGGCGCTGTACAGGCGTCCGGCCAGTGCGCCGAGCTCGCCGACCTCGCGGCGCAGCCCGTGGAAGACGAGGGGCAGGCTGGCCCCCGAGAGGACGACGGCGGGTCCGATCGCGGCGAGGAGCCCCGCGAAGGCGGCCAGGTGGTAGGGATAGAAGTGGGCGGGGTCGTCGGCGAAGAGGCTGCGCAGGACGTGGGCCCAGTAGGTCGCGTCGCCGAGCGCCGGGTAGAGCAGGGCGAGCAGGGCGACGAGCGCCCAGAGCGACCCGGCGAGCGCGGCTTCGGGGATGCGGGGGAGCGCCGAGACGGCGAAGGCGCCGAGGGCGATGCAGAGCACGAAGACGGCGACGACCATGGAGAAGGTGAACTGCGAGGCGCCGAAGGCGAGCCCGCCGAGGCGGATGAACACCGTCTGGAGTGTCGCCATGGCGAAGCCGACGAGCAGGGCGACCGCCAGATAGGCTCGGAACCCGCCCGGCCGAACTTCGCTCGGCGGTGCCTCGCTGCGCGCAGCGGCGAGTGCGCCGAGCCCCTCGGCGCGGGCGCGCGCGTTGAGGGAGGCGAGGGCGGCCCCGGCGGCGAGGTTCACGAGCCCCATGGCGACGAGCACGCCGACGAGGCCGAGGGCGGGCACGAGCCAGAACCCGGCGGCGAGCGCTCCGGCGAAGGCGCCGGCGGTGTTCGAGGCGTAGACGAGGGCGTGGATGCGGGTGGCGTCGGCGAGGTCGCGGGCGAGGGCCTGGGTGAGGAACGGGATGGTGGCGCCCATCAGCACGGCCGGCGGCCCGATCAAGAGAGCCGAGAGGACGACGTCCCCGGCGAAGCCGAGGCCGCCCGCGCTGCCGGGCAGGTGCGGGGAGACGGCGCGCGCGAGCTCGAAGAGCCAGGGGAAGGCGAAGGCGTAGACGCCGATTGCGGCCTCGACCCCGCCGTAGACGACGAGTAGACGCGCGGGCCGCCGCTCCGAGGCCGCAGCAAGCGGAGCGCGCAGCGAGGCGTCGCCGAGCGGAGTGCGGGTCCCCGCTGAGGCCGGGCCGCGCAGCGAGCCGGCCGCGAGCGAAGGCGCGTCGGGCCCGGCGGCGCGGGCTGTCAGGCGGCGCGTCAGCGCGCCGAAGAGCGCATAGCCGAGCGCCAGGCCGCCGAGGAAGAGCCCGATCACCGCGGCGGTCGCCTCGCTGTGCGAGCCGAGCAGCGTCGCCAGGTACTTCTGCCAGGTCACCTCGTAGACGAGCCCGGAGAAGCCGGTGGCCGCGGTGATCCAGAGCGCGAGCGGCCGCACCATCGCGCAAGGATGCCTCAAGACTCCGAACCCCGCGCCGGGCGAGGTAGGATGTCTCGGCTCGGGAGGTCCGCTTGGACGAGCTCGCCCGGATGGACGCTGTGGCGCAGGCCGAGGCCGTCGCGCGCGGCGAGCTCTCGCAGCGCGACCTCGTCGAGGCGGCGGTCGAGCGCATCGAACGCATCGGTCCGCACCTGAACGCCGTCGTGGTGAAGCTCTACGCGGAGGCCCGCCGCCACGCGGCCGCGGCCACCGGCCCCCTGGCGGGCGTGCCGTTCCTCCTGAAGGACCTCGGCGCCCGACAGGCCGGACAGCCCTACTTCGCCGGGAACCGGGCGCTGCGCGATGCCGGCCATCGCGCAAGGGAGGACACGCCCGTCGGAGCCCGCTTCCGGGAGATCGGCCTCGTCACCGTGGGCAAGTCCAGCACCTCCGAGTTCGGCCTGCAGTCGACGACGCAGCCCCTCGCCTTCGGGCCGACGCGCAACCCCTGGGACCCCACGCGCTCCGCCGGGGGGTCGTCGGGAGGCGCCTGCGCCGCCGTCGCGGCGGGCCTCGTGCCGGTGGCCCACGCGAGCGACGGCGGGGGCTCCATCCGCATCCCGGCCGCGTGGTGCGGAATCGTCGGGCTCAAGCCCTCGCGCGGTCGTATCGCCAGCGATCCCCGGCGGATCCGCCCGACCTCCGTGGAGTTCGTCGTTTCCCGCTCGCTGCGCGACACCGCGATCCTGCTCGACCTGCTCCAGGGGAGCCATCCCGGTGCGCTCTTCACCCTGGCTCCACCGCGGCGGCCCTACCTCGCCGAGATCGGGGCGCCGGTGGAAAAGCTCCGGATCGGCATCCTGGCGCAGGCGCCGGAGGTCGGCGTCCACCCGCAGAGCGCCGCGGCCGTCGAGGCGGCGGGTCGGCTGCTCGCCTCGCTCGGGCACGCGGTGGAGGAGTCGTGGCCGTCGGCGCTCTTCGCGACGGAGGATCGCGCGCTGCTCGGGCTCGTCTTCGGTCCGATCGAGTATCGCGCCTGCCTCGCCGACCTCGAGCAGATGCTCGGGCGCCGCGTCGAACGCGAGGATGTCGAGCCGTACCTCTGGGAGCTCGCCGACCTCGGCTCGCCTCCGGTCTCGGCCGATCAGTACCTGCGCGCGGCGGAGGTGCAGCAGGCCTGGGCGGCGCGCCTGGCCGACTGGTGGGCGCAGGGCTTCGATCTGCTCGTGACGCCGGCGGTCTCCGAGCCGGCGGTCGCGCTCGAGGAGCTCGACGCCACGCGGATCGGCCCCGCGGCGCTCCTCGACCGCATGGGAGCCCACATGGCGTTCACCGAGCCCTTCAACGCGACCGGCCAGCCGGCGATCACGCTTCCGCTGCACTGGACGCCGGACGGTCTCCCGGTCGGCGTCCAGCTCGTCGCCGCGCTCGGGCGCGAAGGGCTCCTGCTGCGGGTCGCCGCGCAGCTCGAGGCCGCGCGCCCCTGGCGCGACCGCCTCCCCCCGATTCACGCCTAGTCTGGGACGGGATGTCGATCCGGGAGGTGGTGAGTCAACTCCGCTCGCCTGCGGCTCGCTGCGCGCTCTGCTTGCGCTCTGGCGGGGGCCTGCCTTCGCTCGGCTTCGCCTCGCGGCGCGCCGCGCTGATGCGGCGTTCGAAGCCGGACGCGACGGCGCGCTCGCCCTCGGGTCCGCGCAGCGCGCGGCTCCAGGCGAGCGCGAGCTCCGCGGGCTCCGTCCGTGCAGGCGCCGCCTCGGGGAAGTGGTCCACGAGCTCGGCGAAGTACGCGCGGTCGTGGCGCGCGTACCAGTCGGCGAGCACGTCGGCGTCGACGGAGCGCTCCGCCGCCTCGCCGAACGCCCAGAACGAGGTCCGCGTCTCGGGGCGGACCTCCGTGCGCAGCCGGGTCCACGGGAGGTCGCGCGCCTCGAAGGCGTCGGTCGCGCAGTAGGTGTCCCCGAGGTCGCGGAAGACGAGCACGCCCGTCGGCCGCAGCCCCCCATCGAGCTGGACCAGCACGTTCTGCGGGTTCGGCGTCTCGTACCAGAGGCCGTAGCGAGCGAAGATCCGGGCCTTCGCGCGGCCGACCGCCTCGGCGTAGTGGCGCCCCCAGAACTCGGCGAAGGGCTCGTCGAAGCGCCGCGCGACCTGGCGTCCCACCCACGGCAGGCTCAGTGCCGGGAGATAGTGGTGCCCGTCCTGGAAGAGCCGCAGGTCGCGCACCAGGCAGGCGGTCTCGCTCCCGCGCACGACGAGGGCCACGACCTCGCGGACCATGCGGACCCCGGGGTCCGGACCGAGGAGCGCGTCGATGCGGTCCACCGGGCCGCACCAGTCCATGGACCAGTCGGCCTCCTCGCGCAGGCGGGTCTTCTCCGGCTGGCGGAAGTCGGGGTGCGGGTGGTCGGTCGCGAGCTTGAGCGAGAAGAGCGACTCGCCCGGCCCGACCGGCACGACGAGCGTCCGCGAGGAGGTGAAGCGGCACCACCAGCGCTCCGCCACCGGTTCGTCGAAGAAGCAGACGGACGGGTCCCGGTTGAGCGGATGGCGCGGGAAGAGGAGCGAGTCCCCGCGCACGAAACGCTGCAAGACGTCGCTCGGCGCCTCCGAGGAGGCCTCGATCGACACGAGCCCAGGCGCCACCGCCGCCACAGCGAGCTCCACCGGCTTGGTGCTCGTGCGGAAGCCGACGAGGTTCGCCTGCTCCTCCCAGCGGAGCCACTGCTCCACCGGGTCGGCCAGTGGTGCGATGGGCTCCTCCGGCGAAGACGACCTCGCGCGCTCGATCGGATCCACGGCTCACCCCCCAGCGCCGCTGGCGCTCCCGCCGACCCTCGTCGGATCGGCAGGACCCCCCTCCCGGCCGAAGAGTGTGACCGGTCCCAGGCCGGATGGGGAGGGTCCCTCTCCCCCGCGGGGAAGCGCTCGAGGGACCGCCTCGGCCGCCCGCAGGCCGAGCAGGGCGAGCAGGCCCGCCAGGGCGAGGACCGAGAGCTGCACGTGGGTGAGCCGCGAGAGGGGACCGAGCACCGGGAGCACGAAGGCCGCGTAGATCAGGACGCGGAGCGGCGGGGTCCAGGCCGCCTCCGGGCGGGCCAGGGAGAGGTCCGCGAGCAGGAGCCAGGCGGGGGCCAGGACGACGAGGTCGTACATGTACTGGTGCGGGTTCACGAGAGTGGTCGCGAGCAGGAGCGCCGCGAAACGCGCGGAGAGCGGCAGCCCGGAGCGCCAGACCCGATGGGCCAGCACCAGCGCGGCCAGGGCGCAGATCGCCCAGGCGGCCCTCGCGACGGGTACCGGCGCCAGGAGGTCGAAGAAGGCCCGCAGGCAATGCATCTGGTGGAGCTTGAAGCCGAGCGTCGGGGCGAGCTCCCCGAGTCGCCCCACGACGCCCGCGTAGCTCTCGAGCGCGCCGCCGCCGAGCCGGAAGGCCGCCCAGGCGAGCTGCGCCGCGGCGGCGGCGGCGGCTCCGGCGAGGATCCGCAGCTCGCCGGCGGCGAGCAGGACGAGGACGGCACCGAGCGCGAGCTGCGGCTTGTAGGCGAGGCCGCCGAGCGCGAGACCGGCGGCGAACGGCCGGCCGGCGTGCAGCCCGAGCCAGGCCGCGCTGAAGCACGCGAGGGCCAGCGCGGAGCTCTGCCCGTGGCCGATCAGGCTGAAGAACGGCGGGTAGGCGACCGCGAGCAGCGCCGTCGTCCGCCCGTGCGCGGCGAGCCGCGGACAGGTGCGGAAGACCGCGGCGGTGCAGAGCGCGTAGAGGAGCCCGCTCGCGAGCAGCCAGGCCGCGAGCGCGGGACCGTAGGGGAGCGCCGAGAGCGGCGCGAAGAGGAGCGCCACCTGCGGGCCGTAGACCGGCAGGAAGCTGGTGCCGCGCGACTCCGGGACGCGGCGCACCGCCTCGGCGACGTGGGCGGAGTAGTCGTAGAGCGCGTGCGTGCGGCCGTCGCGGACCAGCGATCCGGACACGTAGAACTGCAGGAAGTCGCTGCCCTTGAGCAACCCGCTGCGGTCGCGGAGCCCCGGCGTCGAGATCCCCGCCGCGAAGACCCCCCAGAGACAGAACGCGAGCAGGGCCGCGTGCGCGCGCAGGCGGCCGGGTCGCAGCCAGGCGTCGATGCGCGGGCGCGCGGCGGCGGCGGGGCTGTCCACGAAGGCTTCCCTCGGAGTCCCGTGCCCGCCTCTTGAACGCAAGGCCGCGAAGCGGCCGCGCAGCGAGCCGCAGGCGAGCGGAGTCGAAGGACGTGGCGTCAGGGAGCCCGGAGGGCTCCCGCGAAGCGGCCGCGCAGCGAGCCGCAGGCGAGCGGAGTCGAAGGACGTGGCGTCAGGGAGCCCGGAGGGCGTCCCCGCGGAAGGAGAGCCAGGCGCCGCCGTCGCGCTGCACGAGCACACCGATGCGCTGTGGGCCCGCGGGAAGGAGCTCCGCGGGGACGAGCAGCCGGAATCCCGATCGGCCGAGCTCGCGCGTCGCCGGGCCGCGGCCGGCGGGCAGATCGAGGCGCGGCACGCCGCGCGCTGGGAACACCCGAGTGTGTTGTGCGGCGCGCAGCACGAGGAAGACGCGCTGCCCGCGGGCCGTTCCGCCGACGTGCGCCCAGCCGTCGACCACGAGCGCGGCGGCGTCGCGGCGGACGGTCCCGAGCTGGAAGCTCACCGCGGGGCCGGGCTCCGGCAGCTCGATCTCGATCGGCGCCGCAGCGTGCGCGGCGATCCACGCCGGCGGGACGCGGAGCACGCCGCGCTCGTAGGCGGAGAGCAGCACCAGGCTCGCCTTCTCGAAGCGAGGGTAGAAGAGTCCGCCTTCGCCGGTGGTCCACCAGCGCTCGAGCCCGGCCTCGAGCCGTCGGGACAGGTCGAGCAGCTCGCCGCGGTAGAGTGCGTGCGAGGCGGCCGAGAACGCGGCCGAGGCGGCGACCCCGCCCGCGAGCGCGAGCTTCATCCAGCGCGTCGCGGCGAGCTCCGCGGCCCACGCGAGCCAGCTGGTCGCGAGGAAGGCCGAGGCGTAGAAGCGATAGCGGTCCTGGGCGAGGGGCGCCGCCATTCCCTGCTGGGCGCGCACCAGGGCGTTCCCCGCGGCGCTCGCCAGCAGGAAGAGGAGCAGGGCGACGAGCGCCGGGCTGCGCCGCCAGGCCCCGCGCTGGAGCAGGGCCGCGAGGCTCGAGAGCAGCGCCGCGCCCGCGGCGAGTGCCATGCCCCGCTGGGAGAACGCCGGCGCCGAGCCCAGGAAGTTCAGCACGTAGCCGCCGGCGCGAGCCGCGCTCCCGGGGCTCGCGAGGTTTGCGAGCGCGTCCCAGGTATCGAACGGGCGCTCGAAGGTGGCGACGGCGGTGCCCCCGAGCAGCAGGGTCAGGCCGAGCCAGGCCAGGCGCCGCGCGCGCGGCGCGCCGGCGAGCGCGACGAAGCCGAGGGGGAGCGCCAGCACGCCGTTGCCCTGCGCGAAGGTCGCGGCGGCGGCCGCGGCCGCCGCCAGGGCGAACGAACGCCAGCGGCTCCCGCCGAGCGCCCGGAACGCCGCGAGCGCGAGCGCCACCGAGTAGAAGTTCGTGGCGGAGCAGGTCGGCCAGAGGTAGGCGCTCCAGAACTGCGGGTGGAAGAGCAGCAGCGCGGCCGGCGCGAAGGGCAGGATGCGCTCGCGCGCGGGGGCGCCGGGGCGGAAGCTCGCGAAGAGGGCCAGCGCGAGCAGCACCAGCGCGAGCGCGCCGAAGACCTGGAGCACGCGCAGGTCGAGATATCCCTGCGCGCCGAACGCAGCCGCCGCGGCCGCGCGCAGCAGGGCCGGGCGATGCTCGATGTGCTGCGAGAAGAGCAGGCGCAGCTTCGCCGCGCCCGAGCGGCTCTCGACCCAGCGGTTCAGGAAGTCGACGACCGCGTCGTAGTCGTCGAAGGCCGGAACGTCGACGGCCGCGCGCGCGAGGAGCGCGCCGAGGGCCAGCGCCGGGGCCAGGATGAAGAGCCAGCCCGCGCAGACCGCCCACGTCGGGGACCGGCCCGCGGCGGAGGTCGCGACCGGCAGCCGAAGCCCCCGGGCTCAGCCCGCGGAGGCGAGCGAGACGTGTTCCTGGGTCACGTCCGGGTCGAGGCGGCGCCCGTTGGGATCGAAGATCCGGAAGCGCGCGAGGCCCTTGCGCTGCAGGAAGGCCTGCAGCGACGTGAGGAGCACGCCGAGGCCATAGCGGACCGAGCGGCGGAAGTCGATCGACGAGGCCTCCTCGAAGTAGGCGGCCGGGCAGCTCACCTCGCCGATCTCGTAACCGCCGAGCAGGATCTGGGCGAGCATCTGGTTGTCGAAGACGAAGTCGTCGGAGTTCTCGAGCAGCGGCAGCGACTCGAGCACCTCGCGGCGGAAGGCGCGGTAGCCGGTGTGATACTCGGAGAGCTTGGCCCCGCAGAGCAGGTTCTGGGCCGCGGTCAAGAGCCGGTTGGCCACGTACTTGTAGGGGGGCATGCCGCCGGAGAGCGCGCGGCCGCCGAGCACTCGGGATCCGAGCACGACGTCGAAGGGGCCGTCGCTGACGAGGCCGATCATCGCCGGGAGCAGCTTCGGGGTGTACTGGTAGTCGGGGTGGAGCATCACGACGACGTCCGCCCCGAGGCGGAGGGCCTCGGTGTAGCAGGTCTTCTGGTTCCCGCCGTAGCCGCGGTTCTCGACGTGGACGAGCGTCCGCAGGCCGAGCCGGCGCGCGATCTCGACGGTCTCGTCGTGGCTCGCGTCGTCGGTCACGATGACGTCGTCCACGAGGTCGAGCGGGATCTCGCGATAGGTGCGCTCGATGGTCCGCGCGGCGTTGTAGGCCGGCATCACCACCAGGATCCGCTTGCCGTGGAACACGTCGGAACCCCTCCCGTTCTCCGCTTCCCGAGTATAAACTGGAACGGGTGAGCTCCGCGCGCATCCCCGCCCGGGTGGCGAAAAGGTAGACGCGGGCGACTTAAAATCGCCTGGCTGGAGGCCGTGCAGGTTCGAATCCTGCCCCGGGCACCAGGATTCGCGGGGTCGTCGTCGTTTGAGCCCCCCTGGCTCGCGCAGACCGGTTGCCTTCGCAGGGGGGCAGGGGAGTCAGGAGTCACTCCCGATCTTGTACTCCGCTCGCCTGCGGCTCGCTGCGCGCTCCGCGCTGCCGCGCCTTCGCTTGCGAAGAAAAGCGCCGAAACCCTGGCCGCGGCGAATGCGGGGATTGCCTACGACACGCCCCGGGGGGAGGGCCGGCCCCGCACCACCCCGATCACCTTCCGGACGGGCTCTTCGCAAGCGGAGCGCGGCAGCGCGGAGCGCGCAGCGAGCCGCAGGCGAGCGGAGTAAATCGGGAGAACTGCCTTAGCCCTCCGCGGTGGAGGCGCCGACGGCGCGGCGGACGTCGTCGGCTTCGAGCAGCTCCTCGAGCGCGTCGCGATCGAGCAGGGTCGTGCGCTGGTAGCAGTACTCCGGCAACTCGAGCTCCAGTCGGTAGATCTCGCGCGGCGACTGGAAGACCTGGCGGATGCGGAGTGAGCTCCCGGCACCTGCGACGATCTCGCTGCGCAGCGACTCCAGGATGCGCTGGGAGCGCATCTCGCTGCGCACGAGGGGATCCGGGTACGCATCGACGGAGCGGCCGCGCCTCGAGATCTTGTACGCGCCCCGGACCTTCATCGCTGCACAGGATACCCGGAAGCGCGGGTCGGGTTCAAGCAGATCCGGAGAGCTTCTCGATCAGGTCGTCGAGCGCGGAGAACTGCTCCGACGGTCCACCGAGGAACTCGATCCCGATTCCCGCCTCGCTGTCGCGCTCGAGCGGGGCGAGCACGCGCCGCGTCCACGCCACACGTCCGATGGCCTCGAGGGGCTGGCCGCCCGGGAGCTCGAACTCGAGCAGGATGCGTCGCCCGGGCGTGAGCGGCTCCGCCGTGCGCACGAACGCTCCGCCGCGCGAGACGTTGGCGCAGGTCTCCTGCGAGGCTCGAAAGAACGGGCGCCCCGTCCACGGGTCGCGCTCCGGCTCGATCGTCGAGATGCGGACGGGAATCATGGCGTCGATGCGCCGGTGACGGCGCCGGCCCGAGTGCTGGTCCATCGCTCGATCCCCCCGCCCGGATCCTCGGCACGACGCCGGCAGCGCTTGAGCAACGACGCTCGTCAGCATAGCAGGCCGATTGGGAAACGAGGGAGCTGTGAAGCCGCGCCCCGCCTCAAGCGCCGCCCGCGGCGCGTCGAAGACGACTCCGGCCAGCCGCCCGGCGATGCCCCTGGCCGCACGGGCCGGCGAGGAGCTTCGCGATGGCAGAGGAGCGCGCGGCCAGCCGGAGGCGAGCGGAAGCGGTCCCGCGCCTGCAGGCGCCGCTCGACACCGAGCAACGGGCGTGGCTCGGCCTCGCGCCCGACGAGTCGGTCCGGGTGCTCGCGACGAACGCCCGGACGATCGTGCTCGAGCGGTCGGCGCCCGGCACGTTCACCGCGCTTCCGTGGGATCGCGACCTCGTGCTCGCCGCCGACGTGCGCGCGTTCTCGATCGCGGACGTGCTGGGCCTCGTGCACGGGGCGGGGAAGTCGGGCTTCCTCTCCTTCCAGGACGGCGATCACGAGAAGTCGGTCTACCTGCATCGCGGCGAGGTCGTCTTCGCGACGTCGAACCAGAGCGTCGACCGCCTCGGCGAATCCCTGCTGCGGATGGGTGCGATCCGCATGGAGCAGCTCCGCGAGGCGCGCCGCGACTACTCGCCCCCGGGGCTCTTCGGCCGGGTGCTCGTCGAGCGCGGCGTGCTCACGCCGCGCGAGCTGTGGAATGGCGTGAAGGCGCAGGTGGAGGAGATCGTCCGCTCGCTCTTCTCCTACGACGCCGGGAGCGTGCTCTTCTTCGAAGGCGAGGTGAAGCCGGACAACGTGGTGCGCCTCTCGCTCCCGACCCGCCGTCTCGTTGCGGAGGGGCTGCGCCGCCGCGACGAGCTCCTGCGCTTCCTCGCCCACGTCGAGAGCGCGCGCGTCGAGCTCGAGGTCGACTCCGCCGCCGCAGGCGACCTCTCGGGCACCGAGCGCGCGATCCACGCGGCGATCGCGCCGCGCGGAACCTTTGCGCAGATGTGCCAGCGGGCCGCGGTGGATCCGCTCTCCGGCGCGCGCATCCTCCATCACCTGCGGCTGATCGGCGCGGTCCGCCTCGTGGAACGCGCGGACGCCCCGCCGGCGGGCGTCGGCGACGCGCGCAGCGCCGAGATCGACGCGGTTCGCGAGAGCGTGCGCGCCCATGCGAAGCTCCTCGCGGAGCTCGCCGCGCCGATCGTCGCCGTCGAGGGCGGCGAGGTCCTGCGCAGGCGCCTCCAGCGCGTGCTGGAGGAGGTCTCGCGCCGCTATCCGGAGATCCTCGGCGGCGTCGAGCTGGGACGCGGCGGGGGGCTCGATCCCGAGGTCGTCGCGGAGCGGGCCCTGCGTTTTCCCGGCGACCGCGAACGGGAGATCCGACTCGCGCTCGGAGAGCTCGTCGCCTACCTCGAGTTCGAGCTGGTGAACCACCCCCGCATCCCGGACCCCGGGGAGTTCCTGGAGGCCTTGGAGCCGTTGCGCGCAGGGCTCTGAGCGAGGGCGGCCGATCCCTGGGACGCATCGAAGCGCGGAGAGGTTGCCTTCGTAGGGAAGGGGACCTCCCGATTTACTCCGCTCGCCTGCGGCTCGCTGCGCGCTCCGCGCTGCCGCGCTCCGCTTGCGAAGAAAAGCGCCGGAACGCTGGCCACGGTGGTGCGGAGATTGCCTACGGCACGACCCGGGCATAGGCAAAGCCTCGCACTGCCCGGATCAGCTTCCGGCCGGGCTCTTTGCAAGCGGAGCGCGGCAGCGCGGAGCGCGCAGCGAGCCGCAGGCGAGCGGAGTAGGATCGGGACGTCCCCCTCCCTGCGAAGGCATTTGCTCTGCACGAGCGAACCCCCTCAGACGACCACCAACTCGCGGGACACCACGCGGTGCGCGAGGCCCTGCGGGCCCGCCGGCGCCGCCTCCACCGGCTCCGGGTCCGCGCGGGAGACCGGCGCCCGGCGATCGCCGAGCTCGTCGCCCTCGCCGCCGCGGCGGCCGTCCCGGTCGAGGAGGTGGAGGTCGAGGAGCTCGGTCGGCTCGCGGGCCCCGGCGTTCCCCACCAGGGGGTGGTGCTCGCGGCGGGACCGCTTCCCGAGGTGTCGCTGGCGGCCCTGGCGGGCCGGGGCGACCCGCCTCGGACTCTGGTGGCGCTCGACGGCGTCGAGGATCCGCAGAATCTCGGGGCCATCGCCCGCGTGGCGGAGGCGGCCGGGGCGACCGGCCTGCTCGTGACCCGCCGCCGCGCCCCACCCCTGGGACCGACCGTGGCGCGCGCCAGCGCCGGAGCGATCGAGTGGTTGCCCGTGGCTCGTGTGGTGAATCTCTCCCGGGCTCTGGAGGAGCTCAAGGGGCTGGGCTTCTGGGTGTTCGGTGCGTCGCCGGACGCCGCCGACGATCTGTTCCGCCTCGATTCGAGGGTGCTGAGGGGAGATCGCGTCCTCGTCCTCGGCGCTGAGGGGCGGGGAATCCGAACCGGGATCGATCGAGTCGTCGACCACCGGGTGAGAATCCCCATGGCCGGCCGAGTCGGATCGCTCAACGTCTCGGCGGCGGCCGCCGTCGTCCTCTTCGAGCTGGCCCGGGCCAGCGGGGCCGAGGGGTGAGTGGCAGATCGGCTCCGGGTGCCCTATCCATGTGCATGATCCCGGGAGCGCCGCGCGTTGCTGAGGGGTGACGCGAGGCGTATAGTCCCCGCGTTCTCGTCTTCCCCCGGCTGGCGTAGCTCAACTGGTAGAGCAGCTGATTTGTAATCAGCAGGTTACGGGTTCGAGTCCCATCGCCAGCTCCAGGCGGTGCGCGGGCCGCCTAGTGCGGATCGGAAGACGGGCGAGAGGCGCGGCGTTCGGGCGAGGCGCGCCCGAGGACAACGACGAGATCGAAAAGGGTTTCCGTGCGCGCGCGGACGTGGAGCTGCGCGAGCGCGTCACGGGGGCAGGGGGCGCGTGTCGCCCGTGCCGGTCGTGAGCCCGACGGAGAGGTACCGAAGCGGTCAAACGGGGCAGACTGTAAATCTGCTGGCTTAGCCTTCGGAGGTTCGAATCCTCCCCTCTCCACCCAGACGAGGCGAAGCCGCGTCGAGGTTTCTTGGCGTCGAGGTTTCTTGGGTCGGACATCGAGGGCGGGAATAGCTCAGCTGGCTAGAGCACGAGCCTTCCAAGCTCGGGGTCGCGGGTTCGAATCCCGTTTCCCGCTCCATCCGGGTTCGAGGTGGGCCCACGTAGCTCAGTTGGTAGAGCACGTCCTTGGTAAGGACGAGGTCAGCGGTTCGATCCCGCTCGTGGGCTCCAGCCGGCGGGATGGCGGCATTGTGGAGCGGCGTGCCCGGGCCCCGCGACGCATGGGAGCGGCGAGCCGGCGCGAGCGAAGGTGGCCCCCCGGCGAGGGGCCGGACATCGGGGAGATCGCATGGCGAAGGGCAAGTTCGAGCGGACGAAGCCGCACGTGAACGTGGGGACGATCGGTCACGTGGACCACGGCAAGACGACCTTGACGGCGGCGATCACGCAGCGGCAGAGCAAGAAGGGGATGGCGGAGTTCGTGCCGTT
>CAZUYC010000121.1:0-10081 GCA_964624475.1 uncultured Spirochaetales bacterium
GTGAGTTCGTATCGACGACCTTGCCCGAGAGGATCTCGTTCCCGATCACGAGGATTCCGGCGCTGGCCACCGGGTCAGAATACTCGAACGCCCGGGATCCGAGCAACCGATGTAAGCTCTGCGGCGTGTCGCGCAGCACGCCTCCCGAGGACCACTTCGAGACCCGCGCCCTGCACGTGGGCCAGCAGCCCGACCCGGCCACCGGCGCCACCATCGTGCCGGTCTACCAGACGGTGACCTTCACGCAGGAGGCCGTCGGTCAGCACCGCGGCTACGAGTATTCGCGCAGCGGAAACCCCACCCGCGAGGCCCTGGAGGTGGCGCTGGCCTCGCTCGAGGGCGGCCGCTTCGGGCTGGCCTACGGCTCGGGTATGGCCGCGATCAGCGGTGTCACCCAGCTGCTCTCGGCGGGCGACCACGTGGTGGTGGCCGACGACCTCTACGGCGGGAGCTATCGGCTCTTCACGAAGGTGATGCCGCGCTTCGGCGTGCGCTTCTCCTACGTCGATGCGACGCGGCCCGAGGAGGTCGCGAAGGCGATGGAGCCCGCGACCCGCTTCGTGTGGATCGAGAGCCCGACGAACCCGATGCTGCGCCTCGTCGACATTCCCGCCTGCGCCGAGATCGCGCGCCGCCAGGGGGCCCAGCTCGTGGTGGACAACACCTTCGCGACGCCGTACCTCCAGAATCCGCTCGCGCAGGGCGCCGGGATCGTCGTGCACTCGACCAGCAAGTACCTGGGCGGCCACTCGGACGTGGTCGGCGGGGCGATCGTCGTCGACGACGAGGAGGTCCATCAGCGCCTGCGCTTCGCGCGCAACGCGACCGGCGGCGTCCCGGGCCCCTGGGACGCGTGGCTCACGCTGCGGGGCGCCAGGACGCTCGCGCTGCGCATGCGCGAGCACGAGGGCAACGCAGGGCGCGTGGCGCGCTTCCTGCGCGAGCGGCCGGAGGTCGCGCGCGTCCACTACCCGGGGCTCCCGGAGCACCCCGGGTTTGAACTCGCGAAGCGCCAGATGCGCGGCTTCGGCGGCATGGTGACGATCGACCTCGCGGGTGGCGCCGCGGCGGCGCGCGTCTTCTGCGAGTCGACGCGGCTCTTCGCCCTCGCCGAGAGCCTGGGCGGGGTCGAGTCGCTGGTCGGATACCCGTGGACGATGAGCCACGCGGCCTTCCCGCCCGAGCAGAAGCTCCGCAAGGGGATCAGCGAGGCCACCGTGCGCCTCTCCGTCGGGATCGAGCACGTCGACGATCTGTGCGCGGACCTGGCCCAGGCTCTCGAGCGCGCCGCGCAGGGACCGTGAAGCGCGCGGTCCTGATCGTCGACCACGGAAGCCGGCTCCCGGAGGCGGGCGAGCTGCTCGAGGCGGTGGCGGCGCGCGTGCGCGAGCGCCTGCCCGATCGCCTGGTGCGGACCGCCCACCTCGATCTCGCGGAGCCGCGCATCCCGGCCGCGATCGACGCCTGCGCCGCCGAGGGCGCGCGCGAGATCGTCGTGGCGCCGTTCTTCCTCTCGCCCGGCGCGCACACGGCGCGAGACCTGCCGCGCCTCGCGGCGGAGGCCGCGCGGCGCCACCCGGACCTGCGCATCGCCTGCGCGGCGCCGCTCGGCCTCGACGAGAAGCTCGTCGACGTGCTCCTCGAGCGGATCGCCGCGATCTGACGGGCGCGAGCCTCGAGCGCGTCGGGCCCGACGCCCCCTACGTCGCGGGCGGCCTCGGCGCGCTGGTACTCGGCGCGCTCGTCCCGCTCGTGCTCCCGCCGCCGGGCCGCCCGCCGGCCGCCGAGGGCGAACTCGACTCGCCGTCGCGCACGGCGCTCGCGTGAATCGACCACGAGGGGATGCGCGCGAGCAGGCGCGCCTCGGCGTGGAGCAGCGCGTCGACGGCGCGCACGAGCGGGTGGCGGCTCGCGACGACGTCGCCGGTCGTGGCGGGCCCGCCCTCGCGCGCGCGGCGGTTCGCGAGCGCGAGGCCCGCGAAGACGGCGACGTCGGCGGCGTTGCCGAGCGCGTGGAGGCTGTTGCGCACGCGCACGAGCGAGAAGCCGGCCGCCTCGACGCGGCGCAGGACCTCGTCGCGCCGGAAACGGTGCAGGTGGCCGCCGAAGCGGCGCTTCCAGCCGCGCAGGCCCGCCTGGCCCGGGAGCCAGCGCCAGAGGCTGCGCGGATCGCCCTCGCACGGGACGTGCAGGTGGAAGACGCCCCCCGGCGCGAGCACGCGGTGGATCTCGGCGAGCAGACGGTCGGGATCGGGGACGTGCTCGAGGACGTCGATCGCGAGGACGGCGGCGAACTCGCCGTCGGCGGCGGGGAGCGCGTCGCCCGTCACGAGGCGCGCCTCGACCTCGGGCGCGAGCGCCGCGAGCCGCGCCAGCGCCGCGCGGCTCAGGTCGGCGCCGACCAGCACGAGCTCCGGCCGCAGCTCGCGCAGCGCGCGGAGATAGCGCCCCGCGCCGCAGCCAACCTCGAGCAGGCGCCCGCGCGCGGGCAGGTGCACGAGCGCCTCGGCCAGGCGGTAGCCCGCGATGCTCCGTTCCCCGGGGCGCAGGACGTCCGCGCCCCAGAGAGCGGCCTCGTAGTCAAACCTTCTTCCTTCGCTCGCAGGCCCGGCAGGGGCCTGCCTTCGCTCGCCTTCGGCTCGCTGCGCGCTCCGCTTGCGCTCGCTGCGCGGCGGCTCCGCCGCCTTGCGGTCGCTCATCGCCCTAGCGGCTCGGCGCCGCGGCGCTCGAGCACCGCCACGTCGCCCAGGCGAGCCGTCTCGGTGTAGCTGGCCTCGATCCAGCCCAGGAGCTCCGGGCCGAGGACGCGCTCGTCGGGGAGGCCGTCGACGCGCAGCGCCCCGTGGTCGAAGACCACGAAGCGCGGCGGCTCGCGGCGGAGCGCCGCGAGGACCTCCGCGCGCTGGGCTTCGGTCGCGATCTGGTGGCCCATGACGAAGCGGATCGGGCTCGGCCGATCGAGGAGATAGTAGTAGGCCGCGTTGTTCGGCAGGAAGAGGAGCCTGTCCGCGGGGTCGGAGTGGAGCTGGATCCAGCGCACCACCCGCATCACCTCGCGGCTCCCCACTGGATGGCTCCCCTCGCGGACGAGCCCCGCCAGGTCGGAGGCGGATCGCGCGAGCTCGCGCAGCGGCCGCGGCGCCTCGCCGAACCCGGCGGCGAGGACGAAGAGCGCGAGCGCGGCCGCGCGCCAGGCGGCGAGGCCGCCGGCCGCGCGGCCCTCGCGCCAGCCGGCGAGGAGGCGATCGCCGGCGAGCGCGACCAGGAGCGCCGCCGGCGGGAGCGCCGCCACGAAGTGGACGAGGTCGCTCCGCCCTAGCGCGCTGCGGAAGCAGAGGATCCCGAAGACGCCGCACAGGCAGCCGGCGGCGCGGCCGGCGTCGCGGCGCAGGATCTCGAGCGCCTCTCCCGCGCTCGCGAGCGGGCGCCGGAGCTCGAGCCGCGCGATCGGGAAGGCGAGCAGGAGCGCCGCCCAGGCGACGGCCGGCACGGCGTAGCCGAGGCGCAGCAGCAGCGAGCGCGGCGTCCCGAGCCCGCCGACGTCGATCGGGAGGTTCGCCGCGAGCGACGGGAAGGGGAGCTTTCCGAAGCCCGCGAGCATGTAGCCGGGATAGACGACGAGGTCGCGCAGCATCGGGCCGAGCGCGCCGTTCGCCGCGTACCAGCCGAGGACAGGCGCCGCCGTCGCGGCCCCGGCGCCGAGGAAGGCGAGGGCCGCGCGCGCGTCGCGGTAGAGTGCGAAGGCGAGCGCGCTCACGAGCGCGAAGGCGAGCCCGAACTCCTGGCTGTAGAGCAGCGCGATCCCGGCGACGCCCCCGGCGAGCGCCGCGAGCGTGCGCGAGCCCGAGCGCAGCCAGGCGAAGAGCAGGACGAGGCCCAGCAGCGCGAGCCCGATCCGCAGGTTCACCCAGGGCACCAGGAAGGGGATCGCGAGAGCGACGGCGCGACGCGACGCGAGCGAGGCCGCGAGCCACAAGAGCGCCGCGAGCCCGAGCGCGCGGGTGATCGAGAAGTAGAGCTCCCACGCCGCGATCGAGCGGCCGACCAGCGCCCAGAAACCCGCGGCGCCGAGGTCGTAGAGGGGGCCGTAGAGGCAGAAGAAGTCCTTGCCGTGGAAGCCGCCCCGGCGCAACGCGTCGGCCCAGGCGAGATGCTGGCCGATCTCGCCGTGGAAGGTGAAGGCGTCCTGCGTGCGCTGCTCGTCCGCGACGCCGTGCGCCACGTTCCAGGCGTTCGCGAAGAGGCCTTCGGTGAGGAGCACGGCGAGCGCGAGCAGCGCCGCGCCCCAGGCCAGCGCGCGCCAGGCGCTCCGCGCGCGGGCAGGGCGGACCGCAGCCGCGCGATCGGGGCCGGCCGCTGGCCCGCGCCGGGGCCCCGCCGCCGCGCGCGCTCCGGCCGCGCTCGCGAGCGCCGTCGCGACGGCGAGCGGCGTCGGCAGGAAGAGCACCGAGGCGAGGCTCGCGGCAGCGCAGGCCTCGACGAGCACCGCGCGCCCCAGCGGGAGCCCGTCGCGCGCCAGCCAGCGCGCGACGGCGAGCACTGCAAGCGTCCCGAGCCCGAGCGCGAAGACGGCCCAGAAGGCCTCCTGCTCTTGCGGATAGCGGCTCTCCGTCGCGACGCTCACGATCCCGAGCTCGTTCGGCCGGTACTCGAAGCGCAGCGGCAGCCAGCGCGCCGCGAGCAGCGTCGCCGCGGCGGCGATCGGGAGCGCCGCCAGGATCCCGTCGCAATCGTGTGTCTGCTGATGCGGCACGCCCGTCCCTACCCTGGTTGCCCGCCGGCGCGCTCCGGCCGCCGGAGGACCGTGCGCGCCAGGGTGCCCCAGCCGACGAGGAAGCACGCGACGACCCCGGCGTCGCGCAGCCAGGTCAGCAGCGGGGGCCAGGCCGCGTGGCGGACGAAGTCCCAGCGGCCGAGCAGGAGCGGGCTCCCGGTGAAGAGCGCGTAGACCCCGTAGACGTAGGCGGCGAGGAGCCCGGTCGCCGCGGCGGCGATCCGCGCGTCCAGGAAGAACCAGAAGGGGAGGGACCACGCGAGATACTGGAAGGCGAAGAAGCTCGTCGTCCCGTACAGCAGGGCGAAGCTCGCGCACAGCGTCGTCCCGAGCGCGCGAGGCTCGCGCCGGCCGCGCCGGAGCCAGGCGAGCGCTGCGATCGGGGCAAAGCAGACCGGGGTGTTCCACGCCTCGGCCGCTTCCGCGAGCGGGGTTCCCGCGAGGCGCAGCGCGTACCAGATCCCCCATACGGCGACACCGCGAGGAGTCACGACGCCCGTCCCGGGGTAGGCGACGATGCGCTGGTAGAGGAGCGCGGGGTCCTGCGCGAGCTCGGGGAGCGCCAGCACCGCGCCCACCCCGAACGCGCTCGCCGCGAAGAGCGCCCGCTCGCGCCACGTCGCGAAGGCGAGGCAGAGGCCGGGGGCGGCGACCAGGGCCGGGAGCTTCACGGCGAGGCCTATGCCGAGTGCGCAGCCGGCGAGCGCGGGGCGTCCGGCGACGGCCCCCGCCATCGAGAGCAGGGCGAAGAACGCCACCGCGGAGTCCGTGTTGCCGTGATAGGCCGAGAAGAGGAGGGCGAGCGGGTGCAGCCAGTAGGCCGCGGCCGCGGCGAAACGCCAGCGCGAGGGGCGCAGCAGCTGCAGCAGCAGGTAGGCCGTGCCGAGATCGAGGGCCGCGAAGGGGGCGCGCAGCCACACGCGGAAGGGAACGCCGCTCCACTCCGCGAGCGACGCCACCGCCGCGAAGAAGCGCGCCATGAGCGGCGGGTGGTTCATGATCTCCGAGCGCGCGTAGGTACCGAGGACGCCGAAGCTCCCGACCGAGTGGCCGTGCACGCCCTTGATCGCGACGTCGAAGGTCCCATCCGTCGCCGTGACCAGCCAGACGCGGAGCGCCGCGCCCGCGGCGAGCGCCAGCCAGAACCACGCGCCCGGGCGCTGCAGCGCCCGAAGCCCCCGGCCGGCGGGCCCTCGGGCCTGCATCAGGGCGCCGCCCGCCGGGCGCGCACGCAGAGAGCGACGAGGAGCGCGACCGTCGCGGCGCTCACGGCGAGCCCCTCGCGGAGCCACGGCGGCCGGTAGGAGAGCGCGATCTCGTGCGCGCCGGCCGGCACCTCGATCGCGACCTTCCCGTCCTCCGCGAGCGCGACGAAGGGCCCGGCGTCCCACTCGGCGCCGCGCACCCCGAAGCGGAGCGGGAGCACGACCCTCGCGGCCCGCTCCGCGACGACCTCGTAGACGAGGCGGTTCGGCGCGAACGCGGCCAGCCGGGCCTCGGCCGCGCCGGGAAGGCGCACGACGAGGGGCCGCGGGCGGTGGTCGCGCGACGCGATCGGCTCGCCCACGGCGGCGCGCTGCCACGGCAGGCTCGCCGCGAAGAGGTCGCCGACGACGAGGCCCACGACGAGCGCGCCCGCGACCCCCACCGCGCTCCCGAAGCGCGCGCGCGCGGCGTCGAAGAGCCGCCCGAGCCCAGGCCCCGCGGCCACCGCGAAGCAGAAGAGCGCGAGGAAGAGGAAGCGCCCCGGGCTCCGCTGCGTGCGCCAGATCGGGAGGTCCTGGAGGAGCCGCCACGGGCCCGACGCGTCGCTGCCGCCGCCCCACTGGAGGCCGAGCGCGAGGAAGAGGAGGCCCGGCACGACGAGCGGCCACACGCCGCGCGCGGCGGCAAGGCCCGCCCCGATGGCCGCGAGCGCCGGCGCGCCCAGATAGAAGGCGTACTCCCACCAGCCTGCGCCGTGCGCGTAGCGGATCGCGGCGGGCGCGAGGCCAGGACCCTGTCCGGGCGCCGCGAGGCTCGCGAGGAGCAGCGAGGGCGGGAGCGCCATGATGCGTGCCGCAGGCGCGTAGCCGGAGAACTCGGCGAGCATCGGCAGGAGCTTCACGGCGCCGAGCCCGGCGGCGAGCACCGCGACCGCCGCGAGGCACGCCAGCGGGAAGAGAGCCCGCGCGCGCAGGGTCCAGAGCGCCGCGAACGCGCCGAGGAGCAGGTTCTGCCAGACGAAGGGCTGGTGCTGGCCGGAGAGGAGCGCGGCGGCGTCGACGGCGGCGGCCCCGACCAGGGCCGCGCCCGAGCCGAGCGCGGCGCGCCGGAAGAGCAGCAGCAGCAGAGGCAGCCACATCCCCCCCATCGCCCAGTGGTGCCCCATCGCGAGGTGCGAGACGAAGAAGCCGCCGAAGGCGAAGCTCGCCGTGAGCGTCAGCGCCGGGAGGCGTGCGACGCCGAGGTCGCGGAGCAGCAGGAAGGCGCCGAGGAGCCCCACGGCCGTGTGCACGACGATCAACCCCTTGAGGTAGGCGCCGGTCGGGAGGACCGCGAGCAGCCACACGACGGGACCGAGCGAAGGCGACTCGGCGTTCGCCAGGAAGTTCGGCGTGACCCACGCGTCCGCCATGTAGAGCGGGAGGGTCCCGTGCTCGACGAACGCGATCCGCACCCAATCGAAGTAATGGAAGTGGTGCGAGCTCCAGTCCCCGGCGCGCAGCGCGCCGCCCAGCAGCAGCGGGCTCCAGAAGAGCGCCGCGGCGGCGAGCGCGGTCGCGGCCGCGCGGACGACGAGCCCAGCGGGAAGCGGGGGCGGCCGGCCAGCGCGCGCCCGCGGCGCGAGCTCGAAGCTCATCGCTGCTGGACTTTGGCCTTGCGAGCCAGCGGCCGGCGATGAGCCGGCCGCTGGGCACTCCGCTCGCCTGCGGCTCGCTGCGCGCCCTTCGGGCTTGCCTTGCGCGCGCTCGCGCGGATGTAGCGCCGGCTGATCGGCGAGGCGTCGTGCTTCGGGACGAGGCATTCGACGATCACGAAGTCGCGAACCTCGTGCGCCGCGCGCAGGGCTTCGCGCAGCTCCTGGCGCGTCTGTGCGCGGATCCCGACCCCGCCGAAGCTCTGGGCGAGCTCGGCGTAGGGCCAGGGCGGGATCTCGAGCAGGTCCTGCCGCGGCGAGACGGGGCGGAAGATCCCCCAGCCCGAGTTGTTCACCAGCACCACGATCGGCGAGAGCCCGCGGCGCGGCGCGTGGGAGATCTCGGGGCCCGTCATCTGGAAGCCGCCGTCCCCGCAGAGCACGAGCCCGCGCCGCCCGGTACCGATCTGCGCGCCCAGCGCCGCCGGCACGGCGAAACCCATCGACGCGTAGTAGCCCTGCGCGAAGTAGAGCCCCCCGCCGCGCTGCCGGACCTCGAGCCCCCCGAAGAGCATGTCGCCGGACTCGGCGAGGACGTCGTAGCCCGCGTGTCCGGCGAGGAAGTGGTTCACCTCGAGCAGGAGATCGTTGATCGAGAGCGGCGCCGCGCCTCCCGGAACGAAGCGCGCCGCGCGCAGGTTGTCGTGGTAGCGCACGCGCTCGTGGAAGCGCGGGAGCCGCTCGCGGGCGAGGCGCCCGACGAAGTCCCGGAGTTGTACCTCGGTGTAGGTGTGGAACGACACGTTCACGCGCTCGTTCACCGCCCACACCGAGCGGTCGCGGCGCACCTGGGGCGGGGCCCCCCCGAGGTCCATGTCCGTGAGCTGGCTTCCGAGCGCGAGCACGAGGTCCGCTCCGCGCACGCGGCGCTGGATCTGCGGCGGGCTGAAGGGCCCGACGTGGATGCCCATGTGCAGCTCGTGGTCCATCGGAAAGACGCCCTTCGCGAGCATCGTCGTCACGACCGGCGCGGCGAGCTTCTCCGCAAGGGCCAGGAAGTCGCGCTCGGCCCCTTCGCGGAAGAGCTCGACGCCGCCGATCAGGATCGGCCGCTTCGCGCGCTGCAGCCGCCCGGCCGCGTCGGCCACCGCCTCCGCGAGCTTGCGTGGGTCGGAGCGGGGCCGCGGGAAGCTCCCGTCCCACTCGGCGATCTCCTTCGGCACCGGGATCACGACGTCCACGGCGTCGCGGTGGATCTCGAGGTAGCCGGGCCGGTGCTCCGAGAGGATGCGCGTCACCACCTCGTGCACCTCGGCGGCGGCCCTGTCGGGATGGCGCAGGATGCGCGCGTCGCAGGTCACCTCGCGGAAGATCCGGTACTGGCCCTCCACGTCCTTCACCTGGTGGTGGACGCCGCCGAGCTTCTGCTCCGCCTCGCCGGGCCCGCCGGAGACGACGAGCAGCGGCACCTGCTCGGCGAACGCCCCGGCGACGGGGTTCACGACGTTGTGGCCGCCGGCGCCATAGGTGACGCAGACGACGCCGAGGCGGCGCGTGCTGCGCGCGTAGCCGTCGGCGGCGAAGCCCACCGAAGGCTCGTGGGAGAAGGTCACGATCTCGAGGCCGCGGCTCCTGCCGAAGCGGTGGAAGAGCCCGAGCACGAGGTCGCCCGGGAGGCCGAAGATGTGCGTGACGCCGGCCCGGCGCAGGTAGGCGACGAGGAAGTCGCCGAGCCGCATGCGCGATCTCATCGGCAAGGCCTACTCCCCCAGCACCTCGTCGAGCACGATCGCGACGCCGCTCGTGCCGGGCGCCGCCACGCCCGCGGCGCGTCCCTCGAGGTCGCCGGGCTGCCGCGAGAGCGCGTTGCCGTCCGCGTCGAGCCGCGCGGAGAGCTGGAGCTCGCCCGCGAAGGGGAGCGTCTGGATCATGCGGTCCTCCGGCCCGAGCGAGAAGTCGAGCGGGAAGCTCGGCGCCGCGATGCGCTCGACGGCGACGGGCGGCCCCGCGCCGTCGCGGCGGGCGATCAGGAAGAGCACCGCTCCCTCGGGCACGCGCCCGGCGAGCTCTTCGGCCAGCGAGACCGTGCCGCGGATCGGCGGCGCGTCGTCCCCCATGGCGAGCTCCGCGGCGAGCGGAGGAGCCGCGCGCCCCGGCGGCGGCGGAAGGCTCGGCGGGCCTTCCTGCACCTCTTCGGCGCCCGCCGGGAAGATCCGCGCGAGATCGGGCTGCACCGGCTCCTCGTTCGGATCGAAGGGCTCGACATTCCGGTCGCAGCCCGCGGCCGCGGCGACCGCGGCCAGGATTGCGATCCACCGCAGCATCCGCGGGAACGTAGCCCCCTTTCCGCGATCGCGTCGTCGAGCCGTTGACCCCCTCGCCACCGGTGGTAGCTTCGGCGCCAGGAGCCTCCCATGTCCACCGGATCGGCGCGAAGCACGGCGCGGGTGTGGCGTCTGCCGCCCGTC
>CAZUYC010000122.1:0-2022 GCA_964624475.1 uncultured Spirochaetales bacterium
CGCCCACCACGCCCGCGCCGTCGCCGCGGGCGCCGAGATCGTCTACCCGCTCAAGGACGAGGACTACGGCGGCCGCGGCTACTCGTGCCGGGACCCGGAGGGGCACCTCTGGAACTTCGGCACCTACGACCCGTGGAGCGAGCCGGCATCCTGAGCGACGGGCGCCGGGCGAGAGAGGCCAACACGCGAGAGCGACAGGGTGCCGGAGGGGCCTTCCTGGCGCCCTCTTCCCCCAGCCTGCCACGCCCCGCGCTCGCCATGCTCCTCGTCGGGCTCACGGCGATCGCGCTTCGCTTCTGGCGCCTCTCGTGGGGGCTCGACCAGGACCTCTGCTTCCCCGACGAGCAGATGCACTGGGGTGTCTCGGCGGCGCGCTTCGTGCCCCTCTCCTGGGATTCCTTCACAGTCGTCGAGATCCTCCCCTATCCGACGCTCTATCGCTCCATCGCGGGGATCGCGACCGCGCTCGCTCACGCGCTCGGCATGCTCGAGGCGGCGACGCCCTCGCAGATCGAAGGCGTATGGATCGCGCGCATCGTATCGGCCGCGGCCGGAGTCGCGACGTCGATCGTGGTCGGAGCGCTGGCCTGGCGGGCCTACGGCCCGCGGGTCGGGATCGCGGCCGCCGCGTTCTGGGCGGTCTTCCCGCTCGAGGTCGTGCAGGTGCACTACGCCTCGGTGGACGTGGTGCTCGCGCTCGCCTGCTCGCTCACGCTGCTCGCGAGCTTCGAGCTGGCGAGGCGGGGCCGGGTGCTGGACGCGGCCCTGGCCGGCACGGCGGCGGGGCTTTCGCTTGCGGCCAAGTACACCGGCGCGGTGATGCTGGCGCCGGTGGTATGGGCGCTCGCCGAGGCGACGTGGCGCGATCGCTCGACCCGGCGCTTGCTCCAACGCGGCGCCGCCGCGCTGGCCGGATTCGCGACCGCCGTCCTGCTCGGTTGCCCTGCCTGCGTGCTGCGCAGCGATCTCCTGATCGGCTCGCTCCAGATGTTGCACTACATCGACGCTTATGGCTTCGCCTCGGTCCCGAACGCCCACCTCGCACCGACGCTCGGCTGGTACGGGCGACCCTGGCTCTACCAGATCGTCGCTTCGCTGCCCTACTCGCTCGGCTGGCCCGCCTACCTGCTGGCGCTGCTCGGGCTCGCGGTCGCGGTCCGCCGGCGGGACCTCGCGGATCGCGTGCTCCTCGCGGGGACCCTCCCCGCGTTCCTCGTGATCGGCTCGTCCAACCTGACCTACCCGCGCTACCTCCTCCCGCTCTGTCCGGGGCTCCTGATCCTGGCCGCGCGCGCCGGGGCGGGCGCGCTCCCGCTGCCGCGCCTGCGCGCCGCTGCTCTCGCGGCGGCCTGGGTCTACTCGGTCCTCCTCGCCGGGTCGCAGGTCGCGCGGACCTCCTACGATCAGCAGATCGACGTGGCGCGATGGCTCGCCTCCGGGCTCCAGCACAAAGCGCGCATCGTCGGCGTCCCGCACTTCCTCCAGGGCTGGTACCGCCTCTGCGAGCCGCTCCACAAGGTGGGATTCCGCTGCGCGCCGATCGCGAACGACGGATGGCTCACGGCGCCCACCGAGGTGATCGCGATCCCCCACTGGTACGAGATCGCGATGCGACGCGACGAGCCCGGAGGCGCCGCGGCCCTCGCCCTCGCGAAGATCGCGGCGAACGAGACCCCCTACCGCGAGGTGAGACGCTGGGACTCGCACTACCTGCAGCAAGGGCTCTACAGCCGCCTCGACCCGGCGTTCGCGGTCGAGCTCACACACGGCGCCGTCGGGTTCACGATCTACGCGCGCGGGAAGGCCCACGCGCAGCTCGCCAAGCTGCCCGGCGCATCGCGCTAGCGGAAGCCGAGCACCGCCCTGTCGACCGGGTTGCGCCGCAGCTCGCGGCGCTTCCAGATCGCGAAGAGCGCCGGGTAGACGAGGAGCTCGAGCGCGAAGGAGCTGGCCAGGCCCCCGACCATCGGCGCCGCGATCCGCTTCATCAGGTCGGCGCCCGGCCCGCTGCTCCAGAGCAGC
>CAZUYC010000123.1:0-70662 GCA_964624475.1 uncultured Spirochaetales bacterium
CCGAGGCCGACTCTCGAGTCGGCCTCCGCGCAGCGAGCCGCAGGCGAGCGGAGCCCATCGGGCCCGAGGCCGACTCTCGAGTCGGCCTCCGCGCAGCGAGCCGCAGGCGAGCGAAGCCCATCGCGCTAGCCCAGCTTGGCCAGCACGAGGCTCACGCAGTCGCCGATCGTGTTCACCGAGTCGACGTCCTCGTCCGGGATCTCGACGTCGAACTCGTCCTCGAACGCGAGCACCACGTCGACGAGGCGCGCCGAGTTCACCTTGAGGTCGTCGAGGATGTTCGTGGCGTCGGAGAGCTGGGCCAGCGCGGACTGGTTCTTCACGTGCGGCGTCAGGATCTTCACCACCTTCTCGAAGACTTCCTTGCGTTGCATCTCGACTCCTTCCGCGGCATTGCCGCTCAAGCGTTCCAGCGGCGGAACACGACGCAGGCGTTCACGTCCCCGAAGCCGAAGCCGGCCTTCACGCCGATGCGCGCCTCGGGGAGCTCGCGCTCCTCCCGCGGGATCGAGGCCGCGAAGGGCTCGATCTCGGGGTGCAGGTCCTCGCAGTTCCGGCAGGGGTGCGCGAAGCACCCCGCGAGCATCAGCACCGTGGCGACGCACTCGATCGCGCCGGCGGCGCCGAGGGTGTGGCCGATCAGCGACTTGGTCGCCGTGAGCGTCGGGAAGGCGTCGGGCCCGCGGCCGAGGGCGACCGACCAGGAGTGCACCTCGGAGGGGTCGGCGCCGGTGGCGGTCAGGTGGCCGTTCACGAGGTCGACCGCCGCCCCGTCGATGCCCGCGTCGGCGAGCGCAGCGCGGACGCAGCGGCGCACGGCGGTCGGGTTCGGGGCCGTCATGCTCCCCCCGCCGCGGTGCCCGCCGCAGTTGATCGCCGAGCCGAGCAGCTCGGCGTGGATGCGCACGCCGCGCGCCTGCGCGCTCTCCAGGCTCTCGAGCACGAGCACGCCCGCCCCCGCGCCCGGCACGAAGCCGCCGGCGCTGGCCGAGAGCGGCCGCGACGCCTTCTCGGGCTCGTCGTTGAAGCCGCGACAGAGGACGCGCATCGAGTCGAAGCCGGCCCAGATGTAGTGGCTCGCGCCCTCGGCTCCGCCGCAGAGCATGCGCGAGGCGAAGCCGCGCCGGATCCGCTCGGCGCCCATCGCGATCGCCTCGACGCCCGTGCTGCACGCGCTGGAGTTGGTGGTGACCTGGTTGCCGAGGGCGAGCTGCCCCGAGACGCGGGCCGAGATGCCGCTCGCCATGCACTGCTCGACGGCGGTGCTCCCGAGACGGCGCACCTTCCCCTCGTTCACGAACGGGACGATCCGCTCGGCGACCGTGTCCATGCCGCCGATGCCGGTGCCGAGGATGGCGCCGGTCTCCCAGTCGACGCGGTCGTCGCCGCGCTCGGGCCGC
Source organism: uncultured Spirochaetales bacterium (assembly GCA_964624475.1). Taxonomy (GTDB): domain Bacteria; phylum Myxococcota_A; class UBA9160; order UBA9160; family SMWR01; genus CAZUYC01. Next base: position 1,401 of record CAZUYC010000123.1, read on the forward strand.
GGCAGGCCCGCGTCGCGCCAGGCCTCGATCGCCGCGAGGCTGCAGTAGCGGTGGCTCGAGTTCATGGCGAGGAGCTCGTCGGGATCGAAGGCGGCTTCCGCGAGCGCGTCGGTCCCCTGCGGGACGCCCGCGACGCGGCAGCCGAAGCCGCAGCGCTCCATCTCGGCGTTCTTGCGGATCCCGGAGCGGCCCTTGCGCAGGGCGAGCTCGAAGTCGGCGACCCCGTTTCCGTTCGGGGCCACCACACCGAGACCGGTTACGACCACGCGTCGGGTCATCGCGCCACCCCCATGCCGGAGAGCGTCCCCGAGCACACGAGCGTCCCGTCCTCGAGGCGCATCTCCGACTCCGAGCGCAGCTTGCGCCGGCGGAAGAAGAGCTTGCGGCCCCGGATCAGCACCCGCTGCCCCGGCCGCACCATCCCGCTGAACTCGACGTTCACGTCGGTGAAGAGCGTGATCAGCTTCCCGCTCGCCTCGGGCGACTCCCTCTCGAGCAGGTAGATCCCGAGCGCCACCACCGCCGCCTGCGCCATCGATTCGACGAGCAGGGCACCCGGCGTCACCGGGTTGCCGGGGAAGTGGCCGCGGTAGAAGTCGGAGTCCGCTCGCCAGCGGTAGCTTGCGACCACGTGCTCGTCGTCGATCTCGAGGATCTCGTCGACGAAGCGGAAGGGCTCCTGCTGCGGGATGCGCGCCAGCACCTCCGCGGGCGAGAGCGCGGCGCTCATCGCTCCATCCTCCCGCCGCGCGCCCGCTCGCCCGCGTTCGGGTAGCCGCGGTAGGCGATGTCGCGGAAGAGGCCCGTCTTCGCGCGCTTCAGGCTGTAGATCGGCTCGCCGTCGACGAGGAGCCGTGCGTCGCCGATCGCGATCGCCGAGCCCGACTCCGGGAGCTCCGCGTAGCGGCGCACGTCCACCTCGACCCGCACCACGCGATCGTGCGGGCGGATCTGGCCGAAGAACTCGATCTCGCCGCAGCCGAGCGCCCGGCCCGAGCCGAGCCCGCCCGCCCAGTTGCAGAAGAAGCCGAGCAGCTGCCAGACCGCGTCGACCCCGAGGCAGCCCGGCTGCACCGGATCGCCGAGGAAGTGGCACTGGAAGAACCAGTCGTCGAGGCGCACGTCGCGCTCGCCGACGACGCGGCCGCGGTTGCCCTGGCGGGAGATCTCGACCACCCGGTCGAGCATCAGCATCGGCGGCAGCGGGAGCCGCGCGCTGAACTCCTCCGGCGGGTCGTCGACGAGCGTGCCGTGCGCGAAGGCCAGCAGCTCGAGCCGGTCGAAGCGCTCGCGGGCGCGGAACTCCGCGTACTTCACGGCGCCTCTCCGAAGCGCAGCCAGTAGCTCGCCCAGGTGAGGCCGGCCCCGACGCCGACCACGGCGACGTCGTCCTGCGCCTGCCACTTCTCCCAGCCCATCGAGAGGACCGAGGCGGAGCTCGCGGCGCCCGTGTTGCCGTACCACTCGACGTTCGAATGATGGCGCTCGGGGGGGATCTCGCAGCGGCGACAGACGTTCTCGAGCATGCGCAGGTTCGCCTGGTGGCCGACGAAGTGGAGCGGGCGGTCCTCGCGCGCGTGGGCGGTGCGCAGCCGCTCGAAGCAGGCGATGGTCTGGCGGATGGCGAAGGCCTGCACCGCGCGGCCCTCCTGCGCGAAGAAGCCGGTGCGAGGCACCACGACGCTCTCGCCGCCCGAGGGCCGGCTCTCGAGGCTCGTGTCGAGCACACGGGCGCGGCCGGGAACCTTCGTCGAGACGACCGCCGCGGCGCCGGCGTCGCTCCAGAGCACCGCGGCCGAGCGATCGGCGTAGTCGACGGTCTTGGTGAGGCTGTCCGGCGCGACGAGCAGCACGAAGTCCGGGAGCTTCGCCGGGTCCATCTGGAAGACGAGGTGCATCTGCGCGAGGAAGCTCGTGCAGGCCGAGTTCACGTCGAAGGCCGGCACCTCGAGGCCGAGCAGGCGCGCGACGTTGCAGGCGTCGGCGGGCGAGAGGAAGTCCGGCGCGGAGCTCCCGCAGATCACGAGCCCGATCTGCGCGGGCTCGATTCCCGCCCGCGCGATCGCGAGCGCCGCCGCGCGAGCGCCGAGCTCCGCCGTGGTGTAGAGCGTGGCCTCGCCGGCGGCGCGCAGGTCGCGGTTGCGGGTCGCGCGCAGGTAGTCGAGGGGCAGGCAGGTGCGGCGCGAGCGGATGCCCACCCGCTCGAGGATCCAGGCGTCGCTCGTCCCGATGTCGAGCTCCTCGAGGAAGCGGTTGGTGATCTCGTTCTCGGGATGGAAGTGCCCGAGAGAGTGGAGCCACAGCATCGATCGGATACTCCCACGGGCCAAACGCGCGCCGCGCCGAGGGTAGGCGACCCACCCCCCGGCAGCGAGGCGAACGGGTACGATCAAGAAAGTGACCAATAGTCACTTTTAGGACCGCGGAGTGTGACCTTGCGGTGGCGTGCTGTCAACGCGGCTGGGAGCGGAACTCGAGGCGAAAGAGACCCGGAGGCACGCCTCGCGTCAGCGGACATCCTCGAGATACTCGGGGAGCTTGGTCGGGTCCATGAGGCTGCGCCACTCCGCGGCCCCCGCCGCCGCCACGCGCTCGCCCCAGCCCTCGAGCCGCCCGCGGAAGACGGCGGGGTCGGCCTGATCGCGCTCCAGGCGCTTCACGTTCATCGCCACCACGTGCGTGCCGGCGAGCTCGCCTGCGTCGAGGTGTCGGACCGAGCCGCGCGGCAGGTCCTCCTGCATGTCGCTGAAGATCAAAAGCACGCGGCTCCCGGCCTCCGTCTCCCCGAGGTACTCCGACGCGAGCATGATCGCGCCCGGGATGTCGGTGTGCGCGGAGCTCATGGGCCGCGCGGCGAACTCGTCGAGGAGTCGCGACACCTCGAGCTTCTGGGCGTTGGCGTGCGAGGGACGCCGGTCGAGCGTCAGCAGGGCCTCGAGGTTCGCGCGGTCGTAGCTCTCGCTGTCGATGCGCGCGACCAGGAGCGTGTCGCCCGGGATCAGATGCGGGAGGATCTCCCGCTTGATCACGCGCACCGTCTCCTCGCGCTCGTCGGCGTAGGTGCCCGAGACGTCGATCAGGACGCCGATCGCCTGGTCGTAGCGGCGCGCGTCGCTGCACGCCGCCAGCAGCGCGCCCGCGCAGAGAAGGCGGAGGGTCGCGAGCCGGCGCCTCATCACGCGACCCCCGTCTCGGCGCGCCGCTCGGCCGAGGTCGAGAGGGCGCCGGCGACGCGGCCCGGCACCTCCTCGCCGCGCAGCATCCGCTCGACGCGCAGCGGGATGCTCACGTAGACGTCGTAGAGGCTCGGCCCCGCGACTGCGAGCATGCGCGCGCCGTGCGCCAGCGCGCTGCAGAGATGGCCCAGCCCGTGGAGGAGGCCGACGCCGAGCTTCGCCGCGACGTGCCTCCCGCTGTCCAGGAAGCTCTCGAGCGGGATCGCCACCATCGCCAGGATCCAGGGCAGCACGAAGCCGAGCACGGCCTGCCCGATCACGGGGATCGACGAGCGCGCCGGCGCCGAGACCACGGTCTCCGTGGCGCCGGCGAGCGCGAGCTTGAGCGTCGCGTCGGCCTCCACGATCTGCTCGCGCAGGACGGCGAGCGAGCTCTCGACGGCGGCGAGGAAGAAGAGGCCCGCGAGCCCGACGCCGAGGATCAGCCGGCGGCGGCCGGCGGACGCGCTCGCGAGCTTCGGGAAGAGATCGGTGATCCCGAGCATGTCCATCACGAAGATCCCGAGCGCCGTCTCCATCAGCACGATCACGAGCGCCGAGACGGTCGCGACCGGGACCCCGCCGATGCGCGAGCCGGCCGGCACCAGCTCGGACATCGGCAGCGCGATCAGCTGGAAGTTGATGAAGGCGCCGCCGAACGCCACCGCGAGCACCAGCAGCGAGACCAGGAAGGGCTTCATCGGCGACCAGGTCGGGTCCGCCGCCTGCGACTGGCGGGCCGCCGTGAGTGCCTGGAACTCGTCGACGCAGCGATCGATCCGTGCCGTCACCCGCAGGCTCTGCGCGGCGATCTCCTTCATGCGCGAGAGCAGCCCCCGCACCTCCTTCCAGGCGGGGCGCATGCGCCCGAGCAGCCGATGGCGCTCGCGGGTCTGGTCGCGGTAGAGGCCGAGCGCGCGCTTCGCCGACTCGGCGAGGGACTCGCGGATGCCGTCGAGGACCTTCTGCACGTTCGGATCCGCGGCGGTGGGGATCGCCGAGACTGCCTCGACCGCGGAGGTCCAGCCCGGCACCTCGGGCGGCGAGTCGCCGCAGTGCTGGTAGTCGCCGTCGAGGCGGAGCGAGAGGTCGTCGAGGCGGCGGTGGAGGGTCGCGTAGTGGCCGAGCTTCTCGGAGAAGCTCGCGTCGATGCGGTGCAGCTCGCGCTCCATGCGCGCGCGCAGCTCGAGCTCCCCTTCGGTGAGGAGCGCCTCCCGGCTGCGTCGCGCCAGGCGCCCCGCGGCGTCGCGGCAGCGCTGCGCCACCCCCGAGAGGCCGCTCTCGAGGCTCCGGCCGACCCCGCGCAGCAGCTGGAGCATCGGCTCCCGCGCGGCCCAGAGGAAGAGCATGCTGAGCACCCACAGCAGCAGCAACGAGAGCGCCGGGCTCTCCGGCCAGAGGTAGATCGATTCCATGCGGGGACCCTCCCGGCGACGCACGAGGCCGCCCGACGTCTGCACGTCGGAGTCCCGGCGTTCTCCGTGTGTGCGCTGGATCACGGCAAGCCGGCCGCAGCGGGCACGCAGCTCCGGCCCTACTCCGGGGCGCGCTACTGGCCTTCGAAGCTCGGGTCGCGCTTCTGGAGGAACGCGGCCATGCCCTCGCGGAAGTCCTTGGTGCGGAAGAGCGGGAGGAGCTGGAGGTAGACGTGGTGCACGTGCTCGGGGAACCCCTCCGCGAGACCCATGCGCATCATGCGCTTGCTCGCCTGCACCGCGAGGGGAGCGTTGCGCGCGATCTCCCGGGCGAGCGCGAGAGCCTCGTCGCGGAGCGCTTCCGCCGGCACCACGCGGCTCACGAGGCCGAGCTCCAGGCACTGCGACGCGGAGAGCGTGCGGCCCGCCGCCTCCGATACCCGAGCCCGCGGCGGCGTCCTGGAGGTCGAGCCCGGCGCAGAAGCCGCGCCCGGCGCCCGTCAGCACGACGGCCCGGACGTCGGCGTCGCGGTCGAGGGCGACGAGCTCCAGGGAGAGCTGCGCGAGCCTCGGACCCGAGATGGCGTTCAGGCGCTCGGGGCGGTTCAGGGTGACGATGGCGACCGGACCCTCGCGCTCGACCAGGACCTCGCTCATCTCGCATCCTCCCGCGCCGCAGCATAGCCCGGGTCGCCCGCGGGCTCGCGCTCCCGGCGGGGTATCCTACCGCCGTGGAGCTCCCGGGAAGGACGCGCGTCGCGACCTACCGCCGCGACGTGGACGCGGACACCGCGCGCGTGTGGGAGAACGTGCGCGACTGGGAGCACCTCCCGTGGCTGCACCGGACGACCTTCTCGCGGATCGAGCTGCTCGAGTCGGGTGCCCTCGGCTGGCGCGCGCGCGTCGGGCTCGCGCCGGACGCCGGGCAGATGATCCTGCTCGAGCTGCGGACCCTGCGCGACGCGGGCCGCTACGTCTCGCGCACCCTCGAGGGTCCCGGCGCCGGGACGGAGATCTGGACGCAGCTCGCCCCACGCGGCGCGCGCACGGGGATCGAGGTCGAGTTCCACGTGCCGGCGCTCCCCCCCGAACGCGCCGCCGGCGTCGGCGCGGCCTTCGAGCGCCTGTACGCGCGGCTGTGGGACGAGGACGAAGGGATGATGCGGCGTCGCGCGCGCGAACTCGCCCGGCGCGCCGAGCCCGCGGCCTCGACGAGCGTACCCGTCGCGCTCGGGCCCGTGCTGGAGCTGCGGCGGAGGCTTCCGCTCGTCGTGGAGCTCGGCGGCGAGCGCTGGCGGGTGGTGGAGCTCGGCGGCGAGCTGCTCGCCCACGCGACGCGCTGCCCCCATTGGCTCGGCCCGCTCGAGGACGCGCCGCTCGAGGACGACGGCTGCCTGCGCTGCCCGTGGCACGGCTACCGCTTCGACCTGCGCACGGGCGCGGGCGTGAGCCCCGACGGGCACCGGCTGCGCCTCCCGCCGGCCCCGCGCGTCCGGGTCGACGCCGCCGGCGAGGCCGCGCTCGTTCCGGGCTGAGGACGAGCCCGCGCGGGGCCTAAAGCCACGAACCCGAATTCCGATTCGTGTCCCGTGAGCCCTCCCGCGCCGTCGCGACCCTCGCGCCAGGCCCGCAGCCGCGCGAACCACGAGCGCCTCCTCGACGCCGCCGAGGCGATCGTCGCGGCGAAGGGCTGCGAGGCGGCCGGCGTGGCCGAGGTGGTGGCGCGCGCCGGCTGCTCGGTCGGCGCCTGCTATTCCCGCTTCCGGGACAAGCAGGGACTGCTGCTCGCCCTCTACGACCGCTTGCACGCCGAGGCGGTCGCACGCCTCGACGCGGCCTTCGACGCCGCGCGCCGGTCCGCGGAGCCCCTCCCGAGCTCCCTGCAAGGGCTCGTGCGCGCTCTCGTGGAGCTGCACCGGCGGCGGCGCGGGCTCCTGCGCGCCTTCGCGGTCGAGGGGCAGCGGGATCCCGCCGTCCAGGCGCGCCGCGAGCGGCTCTTCCAGCACGGCGGGAACCGCATCGCGGAGGTCCTGCGCGGGCGCGCGCGCGAGATCGGCCACCACCACCCCGAACGGGCAGCCGCTTTCGGGCTCGCGGTGGTCTGGAGCGCCGTCGAGGGCGCCGTGCTCTTCGACCGCCTCCGCTCCGGCGCGCTCGCGCCCTCGGACGACGACCTTGCCACCGAGCTGACCCGCCTGCTGCTCGCCTATCTCGACGTGCAGGCGAGCTGAGCCCCGGGCGCCGCGGCAGTCTTGGGTCCGGCTCCTGGGCCTCGGGGTCGGACGCGCAGTCGCAGGAGATGGCCTGCCCGCGACGGTTCCTGCCTCAGCGATGAGGATCGATCGCCGGGAGCCCCGTGCGTGCACGGTACCACGCCGTGTCGTTCAGGTGCGGGAAGTCCTCGTCCGGCACGGGCACGTCGAGGAAGCGGCAGATGGGCTCCCAGCCATCGCCCGGCTGGTAGACGAGCAGTCTCGACGCCGGAATCGCATCGATGACGGCCTGGTTGTGCTCCTCGAATACGCGCTTGGCATGGGCGCGATCTTCGAGGCGACCCTCGAAGGTCCGCTCGAAGATCAGCGCGTACACCATCTCGTGGAAGTCGTGGAGGGTCTCGGGCGCACGCTCCGGGGGCCCCTGCGCCATCACGGGGTAGATGGTGTTCATCACGCTGTCGTACCAGCGGCCGGCGTCGCGCAGCGACAGCAGGACCTTCGCATCGGGGTAGCGTTCGACCAGCTCGCGCCAGAAGGCCGCTGCCGGCCAGTCGACCGTGGCCCGATACCCGTGGAAGATCGCGTCCCAGGCGTGGGAGCCGCTCCGCGTCTGCTGGAGCCAGTGCCGCCCCCGCTCCGGTGTGGCGAGGACCTCAATCATGTGGTAGCAGGGCCCGTAACCGATCCGCTCCAGCGCGGCCTTGAGGGAGAGCGTTCCGGTGCGCCCCAGACCGGCGCCGATCAGCTCGAGTGCCATCGAAGCTCCCGTTCACCGCAGCCCGAGCTCGGCGCGCGCTTTGATCGGCCATGTTCGGTGGCCTCCAGGGTCTTCACGCGCTTCCCGTAGATATGGGCCTTCTTCTGCCGCCCAACGTCGATTTCCCTCTCGTCGCCGGGTGCGACGATCAACGCGCCCTCACTCGTATCGCAGCGCCGCGATCGGGTCGAGGCGGGCGGCGCGGCGGGCGGGGTAGAAGCCGAAGAAGATCCCGACCGCGGCCGAGAAGAGGATCCCGACCACCACCGCCCCGGGCGAGATCAGCGTGGGCCAGCCGGCCACGGCCGACACGATGCGGGCGGCGGCGATGCCGAGAGCCGCGCCGACGACACCTCCGGCGACCGAGAGGGCGATCGCCTCGACCAGGAACTGGAGAAGGATGTGGCTGCCCTTGGCGCCGACCGCCATGCGGATCCCGATCTCGCGCGTGCGCTCGGTCACCGAGACGAGCAGGATGTTCATGATGCCGATCCCCCCGACGAGGAGCGAGATCGAGGCGACGCAGAGCAGCAGGAGGGTCATCACGCGGCTCGCCTCCTCCGAGGCGCGCGCCATCTCGTTCAGGTTGCGCACGGTGAAGTCGTCGTCCTCGCCGGGCCGGATGCGGTGGCGCTCGCGCAGGAGCGCCGCGATCTCCTGCGACGCCTCGTCCACCAGCGCGGCCCCCTTCGAGCGGCCGAAGATCATGTCGGCGCTGCCCAGGAACTCCGTGCCGAGGACCCGGCGCTCCGCGGTCGAGAAGGGCATGATCACGACGTCGTCCTGGTCCTGGCCCCAGGAGGTCTGCCCCATCTTCTGGAGCACGCCGACGACCCGGAACGGGACGTCCTTCACCCGGATCAGCGCGCCGACCGGGTCCTCGCCCGGGGCGAAGAGCTGGTCGACGACGGTCTGCCCCAGCACGGCGACGCGCGCGGCCGAGTCCTCGTCGCGCTGCGTGAAGAACTCGCCCGCGGCGAGCCGCCAGTCGCGCACGGTCGCGTAGCTCGGCGGGGTGCCCTGGGCCTGCGTCGACCAGTTGCGCTCGGCGTAGATCACCTGGGCGATCTTCCGCTTGACCCAGGCCACCTCGGCGACGGAAGGGCACTCGGCCACGATCGCGCGGGCGTCCTGGACCGTGAGCGTCGAGACGCCGCCCGAGCCCGAGCGCACGCCGGCGCTCGTCGTGGCGCCGGGAACCACCATCAGGAGGTTCCTGCCGAGGGCCTGGATCTGGCTCTGGACGGCCGCGTCGGCCCCCTGCCCGATGCTCACCATCGCGATCACGGCCCCGACGCCGATCACGATCCCGAGCATCGTGAGCGCCGAGCGGAGCTTGTGGCGGCGCAGCGCGCGGAGCGCGGCGCGCACGGTCATGACGAGCACCTGCATCATCGCGCGACGTCCGAGACGACCGAGCCGTCGCGGAAGGTGATCACGCGCTCGGCGAACGCCGCGATCTCGGCCTCGTGGGTGACGATCACGAGCGTGACCCCCTGCTCGCGCGCCGTGCGCTGGAAGATCTCCATGATCTCCTGGCTCGAGCGCGAGTCGAGGTTCCCGGTCGGCTCGTCCGCCAGGAGCAGCGAGGGCCCGTTCACGAGCGCGCGCGCGATCGCGACCCGCTGCTGCTGCCCGCCGGAGAGCTGGTTCGGCAGGTGGTGCTCGCGTCCCTCGAGCCCCACCGCGCGCAGCGCCTCGCGCGCCCGCTCCCGGCTCTGATCCGGCGTCACGCCGGCATACACGAGCGGGAGCTCCACGTTCTCGAGCGCGCTCGTGCGCGGCAGCAGGTTGAAGCTCTGGAACACGAAGCCGAGCTCCCGATTGCGGATCTCGGCGCGCTCGTCGGGCGAGGTCTCCGCCACGTCGCGGCCGGCGAGGCGATAGACGCCGCGCGTCGGCCGGTCGAGGCAGCCGAGCACGTTCATGAACGTGGACTTCCCCGATCCGGAGGCGCCCATGATCGCGACGCTCTCGCCGCGGGCCACGTCGAGGCTCACGTCGCGCAGCGCCGTCACGCTGGAGCCCTCGAGCTCGTAGACCCGCCAGAGGTCGCGAACCTCGATGAGCGGCTCGGCCACGGCTCAGCGCCGGGGCCCGCGGGGGACGAGCGGCGAGCTCGCCACCGGCTCGGGCCGGTCCGTCCGCTCGTACGAGACGACGACGGCGTCGCCCGGCTCGACGCCGTCCGAGAGGAGCTCGGCGAAGCGGTCGTTCGCGAGGCCGGTCTGCACGGGGACCCGCCGTAGCTCGCCCGACGCGTCGAGCACGAAGACGGCCGGTTCAGCCGTCTCGCCGGCGGCGGGGGTGGCGGCGGGCGGCGGGGCGCCGTCCTCCGGCTCGGGCCGGAAGCGCAGCGCCCGCGCCGGGAGGCGGATCGCGTCGTCGCGGCGGTCAGTCGTGATGGTCACCGCGGCCGTCATCCCGGGCTTGAGCTCGAGCGCGGCGTTGTCGACGCGGACCACTACGTCGTAGGTGACGACGTTCTGGACCGTCGTCGGCGCGTTGCGCACCTGCACGACCTCGCCGTGGAAGGTGCGCGCGGGGTAGGCGTCCACGCTGAACGACGCGACCTGGCCCTCGCGCACGCCGCCGATGTCCGACTCGCTCACCTTCGCCCCGACCTGCATCCGCGCCAGGTCCTCCGCGATCAGGAAGAGCGTCGGCGTCTGGAAGCTCGCCGCCACGGTCTGGCCGACGTCGACGTTGCGCGAGACCACCACGCCGTCCACCGGCGAGCGGATCTCCGTGTAGTCGAGGTTCACGCGCGCCTCGGCGAGCGCCGACTCGGCCTGGCGCACCCCGGCCTCCTCGAGCGCGAGCTCCGCCAGGGCCTGGTCGTGGCTGCTCTCCGCCGCGTCGAGCTCGCTCTGCGAGATCAGGTTCCGCCCGCGGAGCTCCTGGTTCCGATCGCGGGTGAGGCGCTTCAGCGCCAGGTCGGCTCGCGCCCTGCGCACGCGGGCGCGCGTGTTCTCGAGGTTGGCCACGGCCTGGTCGACGCGCAGCTGGAACGGCGCCGGATCGATCTTCGCGACGCGCTGCCCCTTGGCGACCGGCGAGTTGAAGTCGACGTCGATCTCGCGGATCGGCCCCGAGACGTAGGTCCCGACCTGCACCGTCGTCACGGGGTTCACGACGCCGGTCGCGGTGACGGCCGCCGCGATCTCCCCGCGGTCGACGGTCTCGGTGACGTAGCCGCGCTCGCCGTCCCCGCCGCCCGCCGAGCAGAGCGTGAAGCCGCTCGCGCCGGCGACGAGCGCAGCCGCCGCGGCGAGGAGCCACCGCGTCCGCAGGCGACTCACGGCCGGGCGACCGGCTGGCCGATCGCGCGCTCGAGGCCGGCGATCGCGAGCTGGTGGGAGTAGAGCGCTCGCACGTGCTCGGCCTCGGCCCGGGCCCGCTGGGCCTGGGCGTCGACGAGCTCGATGATGCTGCCGACCCCCGTCGAGTAGCGGCCTTCGGCGAGCGCGAGGTTCTCGCGAGCCTGCCCGGCGGCGCGCTGCGCGACGTCGATGCTCTGCGAAGCGCGCGCGAGATCGAGGAGGGCGCGGCGGACCTCGAGGGCGATGTCCTGGCGCAGCGCCTCACTGTCGAAGCGCAGGGCCAGCAGATCCGCCTTCGCCTCCGCCACCTGCGCGCGGGTGCGGCCGCCCGTGAAGAGCGGGAAGCGCACGCTCGCGCCCACGGACCAGCCCGAGTCGAGCGGATAGCTGTCGCCCGACCAGTCGTAGCCGCCGTCGGCGGTGACGATCGGGAGGTGGTCCTTCTGGCGCACCTCGATCTCGCGCTCGAGCGCGCGCTCCTCCGCCTCGATGCGGGCGAGCTCCGGCCGCGCGAGGTAGGCGGTCTCGAGCGCCGCGGCCTCGGGCAGCGTCACCCGCTCCGCCTCGAGGATGTCCGCGACGTCGAAGGCGATCGGCTCGGAGAGGCCGAGCGCATTGCGGAGCGCATCCTCCGCCACCGCGACGTTGTTCTCGGCGGTGATGCGATCGAGCTCTGCGGTCGCGAGCTGCACCTCGGAGCGCGTGACGTCGATCCGCGCGGCGAGGCCGACGTCGTAGCGCCCCTGCGCGAGCTCGAGCTGCTGCCGGTTGCTGCGCACGGTCTCGAGCGCGACGGCGAGGAGCCGCCGCGCCGCGAGCAGGTCGAAGTACGAGCGCTTCACGTCGAAGACGACGGCCTCGCGCGCCGTCGCCGCGTCCGCGTCGAGCGACTCCTCGCGGGCGCGCGCGGCGCGGATCGCGTCGAGGTTCTGGCCGAAGTCGAAGAGGAGCTGCGAGAAGGAGAAGCCGGTGTTGTGGAACCACGAGCTCCGCGACCCGCCGAGGTCGGTGTCCCCGAGCCCGGCGTCCGCGCGGCGGAAGCCGGAGGTGCCGCGGTTGGTCGTGTAGCCGGCCTCGATCTGCGGCAGGTAGCCCGCCCGGGTCGCGTTCACGCGCTCGTGCCCGGAGAGCGTCCGGGCCTCGGCCGAGCCCAGGTTCGGGTGGCTCGCGAGCGCGATCTCGACGCACTGCGCGAGGGTCCGGAGCTCGCGCGGCGCCTCGCCCCCGCCGGAGCGCGCGGGGTCGAGTGCGGCGGTGAGGAGCGCCCACGCCGCGATCCGGCGCCCCGGCCTCACCGCGACCTCCGGCGCCGAGCTCCCTGGTAGGCGCGGCGGCCCTCGGGGGTGGCCGCGCCGCCGAGGAAGAGCTCGAAGACGGCGCCCTGTACGGCGTCGAGCCCGTCGGCGGGGCCGCGGTGGCGGTCGGCCCCGCGCAGCATGCCGAGCAGCATCTCGCTGCAGAGCGCGGCGTCCATCGGTCGGACCTGGCCCGCCGCGATCGCCTCCTCGATCGCGCCCTCGATCACGCTCGAGAGGCGAGCGCGGTGGCGCTGCCATTCCCGGGCGTCGGCGCGGCTGCGCTTGTGCTCCTTGCGGTGGAGCAGGGCGAGGACGAAGCGCCGCGGCCACATGTGCTCGAGGGAGCGGCGGACCACGCGCTCGAGCTTCTCGATCGGCTCGCCCTGCCCCTCCACAGCCTCGGCGAGGTCCGAGCGGAGCTCGTCCATGCCCTCGAACATGAGAGCCGTGTACAGCTTCCCCTTGCCCGGGAAGTAGCGGTAGACCGTGCCCTTGCCGACGCCGCTCGCGCGGGCCACGTCGTCCATGTGGACCTCGTGGAAGTCGCGGCGCAGGAAGACGGACTCGGCGGCCCGGAGGATGCGCTCGCGGAGCCCGGCCGTCGGCGGCCTGCCGCGAGGCCGGATGGGCGTGACGCGGGAAGGGGTGGGGGCGGCGTGGCGCGTGGGACCCTCCGCTCGCTGCCGCGCGCGGCGGGGCGCCGGATCGAGGTGGCGGATTTATGAAACTGACCAGTCCGTTTCTAAAATAGTCCGGCCCGCGCCGACCGCAAGCCGGCGCGGCGCGCGCGGCGTAGGCGCAGCCGAGTGCGGCCCCCGCCCCGCAAGCCACCCCTGCTCAGGACGGAGCGGCAGCGACGGGCGCCAGGCGACGGACCGGAGCCTGGGCGGAGAGCTGGCGCAGCCCGCGCTCGGCGAGCTGGCGCACCCGCTCCCGCGAGAGGGCGAGGCGCAGGCCGATGGCGGCGTAGCTCTGGGGCTCGACGCCGCCGATCCCGAAGCGCCAGGCCAGGATCTGCCGCTCGCGCTCCGGCAGCTCGCCCAGCGCCCCCGCGAGGGTCGCGCGGAGCTCGTCCCGCACGAGCCCCTCGGCCGGATCCTCCGCGTCCTCGTCGCTGAGGGCGTTCTCGAGCGTCAGGTTCTCCGTGCCGGGGAGCGGGTTCCCCATCGAGACGTTCGGCCGCAGGGTCGACTCGACCTGGTCGACGATCTCGATCGGGATGTCGAGCGCCCGCGCGAGATCGTCGCGGGCGGGCTCGCCGCCGAGCCGCTGGCGGAGGTCGCGATCCACGCGCTTGTAGCGGAGCTGGTGGTCGTACATGTGCGACGGGACGCGCACCGTTCGCGAGTGGTTCTGGATCGCGCGCACCATCGCCTGCGCGATCCACCACACGGCGTAGGTCGAGAAGTGGAAGCCGCGCCGGTGCTCGAACTTCTCGACGGCCCGGATCAGGCCGAGGTTTCCCTCCTGGATCAGGTCCAGATACGGGACGCCGAGGTTCCGGTAGCGCTTGGCGATCTTCACCACGAGGCGCAGGTTGTGGCGCACGAAGGTCTGCTTGGCGGTGTGCAGTCGGGCGAGGGCGGCGTCCGCGCGCTCGATCTGGCCGCGCGCGCGCGGCGTATCGAGGCCGAGGCGCTCGGTCTCGGCCTCGGGCTCCGCGAGCGGATCTTCCGAAGCCGTGAGCGCCCGGAAGCGCTCCAGGATCGCCAGCAGCTCGCGCACCTCGATGCGGACCCGGGCGAGCCGCCCCGCGATCCGGTCGTCGATCCCCTTGCGGCGCGCCGGCGCGTCGGCCGCGCGCGGTCGGATCGCCTGGCGCTCGGCGACGAGGCGCGCGACCGCCGTGAAGCAGGTGTCGATACGCCGGCCCCAGTCGGTGCTGCTCCCATCGCGGTGGCCGGCGGCGAGGGCGGCGGTCACGCGCCCCGCCCGGCGCAGCTCGTGCCAGCGCTCGAGCAGGCAGTCGGCGGTGGCCGGGATCGAGAGGATCGCGGCCCGGATCTCGGCCTCCTCCGACTCGAGGATGCTCGCGAGCTGCGCCGTCTCCTCGCGCGTGAGCACGCGGATGTGCCCGATCGATCGGATGTAGCGGTCGAGCGCGCTGCGCGCCGAGTCGCCGGAACCGTCGGCGTCCGTGACACCCGCGCCGGAATCGCTGGGGAGATCGAAGAGATTCGTGTCCAAGTGAGCTCCAGCCGGGCGGATCGGTGCCGCGGATCCCCCCGTCTCCAGTACGATCTTGCGTCCCGATCGGATGCCTCGTGTGGTTCCTGGCGGACCCACGCCGGCGCAGGTCGAAAGCTGTGCACCGGCGCCCGATCACCAAGTTCGACACTCGGCCCCGGCGCGGGGTTCCCGCAGGCCCTGCCCGAGGGAGCCCCCGGGGGTGAGGATCGTCTCGCTCCAGCGGGCCGGGCCCGACCGCCCCACTCGGGGTAGCCTCCTTCTGTTGATGGTCCCGCGCCCCCCGGATCGGCTCCTCACGCGGGGCTTTGCGTCGCTCCTCCTCGCGCAGGCCGGCTTCGGGTACGCGTTCTCGAGCTACTTCCTGCTGCCGAAGTTCCTCGTGGTCGCGCTCCAGGCGGGGCCGCGCGAGATCGGGCTCCTGACCGCGGCGCACAACGCCGCCGTCGTGCTCCTGATGCCGCCGATGGGCGCGCTCGTCGATCGCTTCGGGCGCCGGCGCTTCCTCACCGCGGGAGCGCTGCTCATGGCCGCAGCTTCGCTCGCGTTCACGACCGTCGACTCCTTCGGCCCGGCGATCTTCGCCCTGCGCGCGCTGCAGGCGCTCGCCTTCGCGATGGCCTTCGCCGCCGGCTCCGCCCTCGCCGTCGACGAGGCGCCGCCCGAGCGGGTGGCCCAGGCCATCGGCCTCTTCGGGCTCGCCTTCCTCTCGATGAACGCGGTCGGACCGGCGGTCGTCGAGGAGGTATCCGCGCGCGCCGGCTGGCCCGCGACCTTCGCGCTCGCGGCCGTCGGAGCGCTGGCCAGCGCGCTCCTCTCGCTGCGCCTGCGCGAGCGCCCCGGGGCGCGGTCCGAGGAGGAGCCCCTGACGGGGCTCCTCGAGGTGGCCACCCGCCCGAGCCAGCTGCGCGTGAGCATCGTGGTCGCGCTCGTCGGGGCCGCCTTCAGCTCGCTCTTCATCTTCCATCAGCCCTTCGCGATCGAATCCGGGATCGCGCGCCTGCGCGACTTCTTCGTCGCCTACGCGATCGCCGCGATCGCCGTGCGCGTCGCCTTCGGCGCCTTCATCGATCGCTTCGGGCGCCGGCGTTCGTCCATCGCCTCCCTCGCGCTCTACGTCGCCGTCGCGCTCCTCGCGACCGAGATCCCCCACACGGGTCTCGCGCCGCTCGGGGGCGCGCTCGGCCTCGCCCACGGCATCTTCTACCCCGCGTTCAACGCCGTCGCCGTCGAGCGCTGCGGCCCCCGCGAGCGGGGCAAGGTGATGGCGCTCTACCAGGCCGCCTTCCAGCTGGGCGGCGCGGTCGGACCGCTCGCCCTCGGCCTGCTCGCCGAGCGCGAGGGCTACCCGCCCGTCTTCGCCGTTTCCGCCGCCTGCCTCGCCCTCGCGCTCGCGGTGCTCGTGCTCTCGCCCGAGGGCCGGCGCGCCGGCTGGTAGCGGGACGGTGTTCAGATCTTTCGAATTTTCAGATTCGCCCCCGAGGGCGAATCTGAAAATTCGAAAGATCTGAACACCGTCCCCTTTTCCGTCCCCGTTTCTGCTAGGAAGGGCGCGTGGCGGGGAACGAGCCGCTTCGCATCGGCATCCTCGGGGCCGCGCGCATCGCGCCGATGGCGCTCGTCCGCCCCGCGCGGAGCGTCCCCGGGGCCGCGGTGGCGGCCGTGGCGGCCCGCGACGAGGCGCGCGCGCGGCGCTTCGCCGCGCGCCACGGCATCCCGCGCGTCCACCGCAGCTACGCGGAGCTCCTCGCCGACCCCGGGATCGATGCCGTCTACAACCCGCTCCCGAACGGCCTGCACTGCGAGTGGACGATCCGCGCCCTCGAGGCCGGGAAGCACGTGCTCTGCGAGAAGCCCCTCGCGTCGAACGCCGACGAGGCCCGCCGCATGGCCGAAGCGGCCTCGCGCGCCGATCGCGTGCTCGTCGAGGCCTTCCACTGGCGCTACCACCCGCTGGCGGAGCGCATGAAGGCGATCGTCGAATCCGGCGCGCTCGGCCGCGTGCGCCACCTCGAGGCGAGCTGCTGCTTCCCGCTGCTCCTCCCGGGCGACATCCGCTACCGCCTCGACCTCGCGGGCGGCGCGCTGATGGACGCCGGCTGCTACCCGGTCAGCATCGTGCGCCACCTCGCGGGAGCCGAGCCCGAGGTCGTCTCGGCCACGGCGCGGCTCGCCTCGCCCGAGGTCGACCGCTGGATGCGCGCCGAGCTGCGCTTCGCGGACGGCCGCACGGGGCGCATCACCTGTTCGCTCTTCTCGGCGTCGCTGCTTCGGGTCGAGGCGCGCGCGGTCGGCGACGAGGGGGAGATGCGCGTGCTGAACCCGATCGCCCCGCACTTCTTCCACCGGCTGCGCGTGCGCACGCGGGCGCGAAGCACCACGGAGCGCGTCCCGGGCGAGGCCAGCTACGTTCACCAGCTCCGCGCCTTCGTGGGCGCCGTGCGCGGGGGGGAGCGCGTCCCCACGGACGCCGCGCACGGCGTCGCCAACATGACGGTGATCGACGCGATCTACCGCAAGGCGGGCCTGCGGCCGCGGGGGCTCTGAGCGCGATCAGTCGGCGGCCTTCTCCTCGACTGCCGCTTCGCCCTCGTCCCCCTCCCCGCGGTCCTCGAGCGAGAAGACCGGAGCGCCGTCGGGGCGCGTCCCGAGCTGGACGCGGACTTTTCCCGACGGGTCCATGAACGACTGCACGGCCGTCCCGTCCGCGGCGGCGAGCGTCTCGATGCGTTTGCGGCCCTGCGCATCGAGATGGAGCGTCCCGATCACGCCCTCCGACTCCGAGAGGAGCTGGATGCGCACCTTGCCGCCGGCGTCGAGCAGCGCGATGCCCGCGTCGCCGTCCGCGAACGCGGCCGCGGCGATCCGCCTCGCTCCCTGCGGGTCGAGGAGCGTGAGCCCCGCCTTGCCCTGCGCGTCGATGCCCTGCGAGATCCGCAGCCGCCCCTCCGCGTCGTAGTGCTCGATCGAGCCCCCGTCCTTCGCGGCCGAGAGCGCGAGGCGTACGCGGCCCTCCGGGTCGGAGAGCGCGAGCTCCCGCGCCTCGAGCCGCTCGCGTTCGCCGATGCCCGCCGACGCGAGCGCTCCGGCGCCGACCGCGACCGCCGCGAGCGCCAGCCAGAGGCGGCGCACCGATCGCTCGAGCCGCTCGACCCGGGCCTCGGCCCCGGTCGCCTCGCCCAGCTCCTCACCTGCCTCGTGCTCCTCTGTCACGGCCCCCTCCCCCGGTCCCCGCCGGACCTCTTTTCGCACACTCTACGCCGGAGCCCTGGGCTATCGTCAACCGGACCCGCAGGGAGGATTCGATGCCCCGACGCCTGCTCCCTCGGCTCGTGATCGCGCTCGCGTTCCTCGCCCCTCCCCTCGCCCGGGCCGAGGCGCCGGACTGGGAGAGCCTGCGCGAGGTCGAGACCGTCGTGGTCGTGACCGCGGACGAGGACGGCGAGTCCCGCGAGACCACGGTGTGGCTCGTGGTGGTCGACGGCGCGGGAATCGTGCGCACCGGCGGCACGCGCTGGGGCGAGAACCTCGTGCGCAGCCCCGAGCTCGAGCTGCGCGCCGGCGAGGCCTCCTACCCGCTGCGCGTCGAGTTCGTCGAGGACGACGCCCTGCGCCAGCGGATCCGGGATGCCTTCCGCGAGAAGTACGGCTTCTTCGACCAGATCGTCTCGTGGATGCGCGGCTCCCGGCCGAAGATGATGCGCCTGCATCCGAAGGAGTGAGCATGGCGAAGCTCAACCGCACGAGCGAGCGGGTCACGCGCCCGAAGTCGCAGGGCGCCTCGCAGGCCATGCTCTTCGCCACGGGCCTCTCCGAGGCCGACCTGGAAAAGGCGCAGGTCGGGATCGCCTCCTGCTGGTTCGAGGGCAACCCCTGCAACATGCACCTGCTCGAGCTCGGCGCCCGCGTGAAGGAGGGAGTCGTCGCGGCGGGGCTCGTCGGCATGCGCTTCAACACGATCGGCGTCTCGGACGCGATCTCGATGGGAACCGAGGGCATGAGCTACTCGCTCCCGTCGCGAGATCTCATCGCCGACTCGATCGAGACCGTGATGCGCGCCCAGTGGTACGACGCGAACGTCTCGATCCCCGGCTGCGACAAGAACATGCCGGGCTGCCTGATCGCGATGGGCCGCGTGAACGTCCCGTCGCTCATGGTCTACGGCGGCACGATCCGCGCCGGGCGGAGCCGGCGCTTCGAGAAGCTCGACGTCATCTCGGCCTTCCAGTCCTACGGCGAGTTCGTGGCGGGGCGGATCGACGAGGAGACGCGCAGCGAGATCGTGCGCTTCGCCTGCCCCGGCGCGGGGGCCTGCGGCGGGATGTACACCGCGAACACGATGGCCTCGGCGATCGAGGCGCTCGGCATGTCGCTCCCCGGGAGCTCCTCGACGCCGGCCGAGGACCCGGCGAAGCTGGACGAGTGCCGGCGCGCCGGCGCCGCGATCCGGAACCTGCTGGAGCGGGATCTCCGTCCCCGCGACATCATGACGCGCGAGGCCTTCGAGAACGCCATGGCGGTCGTGACCGTGCTCGGCGGGTCGACCAACGCCGTGCTGCACCTGATCGCGATGGCGCGCGCGGTCGAGGTAGAGCTCGCGCTCGACGACTTCCAGCGCGTGAGCGACCGCGTCCCCTATCTCGCGGACATGAAGCCCTCCGGCCGCTTCGTGATGGAGGACCTGCACCGCGCCGGCGGCACCCCGGCGGTGCTCCGGCTCCTGCTCGAGCGCGGGGCGCTCCACGGCGAGTGCCTGACCGCGACCGGGCGGACCCTGGCCGAGAACCTGGCGGAGCTGCCCGGCCTCTCGCCCGGCCAGCAGGTGATCCGCCCCTGGGACGACCCGATCCAGGCGACGGGGCACATCCAGATCCTGCGCGGGAGCCTCGCGCCCGAGGGTGCCGTCGCGAAGCTCACCGGCAAGGAGGGGCTCACCTTCTCCGGCCCGGCGGCGGTCTTCGACGGCGAGGAGGCGATGCTCGCCGCGCTCGAGCAGGGCCGGATCCGGCGCGGCATGGTGGTCGTGATCCGCTACGAGGGCCCGAAGGGCGGCCCGGGCATGCCCGAGATGCTGACCCCGACCTCCGCGATCGTGGGAGCCGGCCTCGGCGACGCGGTGGCCCTGGTCACCGACGGCCGCTTCTCCGGCGGCTCCCACGGCTTCCTGATCGGCCACGTGACGCCCGAGGCGCAGGCAGGCGGTCCGATCGCGCTCGTGCGCGACGGCGACCCGATCGAGATCGACGCGAAGCGCCACAGCGTCGAGCTCCGCGTGGACGCGGCCGAGCTCGCGCGCCGCCGCGCCGCCTTCTCGCCGCCGCCGCTCAAGGCCACGCGCGGCGTGCTCTACCGGTACATCAAGAACGTTCGGTCGGCGTCCGAGGGCTGCGTCACGGACGAGTGACGCCGTAGGTCGTGGCGTCGACGGCGTAGGCGAGCCCGGCGAGCGGCGCGCGCCGCGTGCGGCGCGCCCGGTTGGCGAGCGCGATCTCGCGGAAGAGGCGTAGCCCCCGCAGGTCGTCCCAGCCCGAGGTGTCGATGCCGAGGTGCTCGGCGAGCAGCGCCTCGCGCAGCGCCCGCACCGTGGGCGGGTGCCAGAACGAGGCGTTGAGCTCCGTGTCGTGGTGGAAGGAGCGGTCGGCCACGTTCGTCGAGCCGATCGTGCCCCAGGCGTCGTCCACCAGCATGATCTTCGCGTGGACGTAGATCTCGTCGTAGCGCCCACCCGGACGGCTCGCCGCGATCGCGGCCAGCGTGAAGCACGGGTGCGCGCCGAGCTGCGCGAGCTTCTCGAAGAAGAAGCCCGCCCGCGGGTCGCTGCGCGCCGCGACGAAGGCCGGGTGCGCGTTGCCGGGGACGAGGAAGGCGACCTCCACGCCGCGGTCCAAGGCCCCCTGGAGCGCGTCGACGATCGCCGGTGAGCCGATCGCCTGGTCCTCGACGTAGATCGAGCTGCAAGCGGCCGCGATCGCGGCGAGGTAGTGCTCGAGGACGCTCTGCTCGCCGTGCGCGATCGGGAAGGGCTTGCCGCCGGGCGGCGCGACATCGGCGGTGTACAGCCCGGGCGCGACCGTGCGCGTCATCTGCACCGGCACCTCGCCGGCCGCGGGCGAGAGGAAGGCCGGGAACTCGAGGTCGCCGGCGCGCGCGGCGTCGGGCCACGCCCCGTCCGGGCGCGCTCGCTCGCTCGCCTCGTTCCAGCGCTGCGCGAAGTTGTGGTGGACGTCCGCCGCCGCGGGGCCGCGCACCTCGACGTAGAGGTCGTGGTCCTGGCCGCCGGGGTGGGGCGGGTGTCCGGGGCGGCACACCGACGCGTGCAGCAGGTTGATCCCGCCGACGAAGGCGACCTCGCCCACGCGCCCGGCGTCCACGATCCAGCTCTTCTGGTGGTGGCAGAACTCGCCGGGGTGGCGGTCCCAGCGCGCCTTCACGTTGGGCGCGCGCTCGGCGAGGAAGGCGCGGTCGGCGGCGTCGCCCGGGAAGTGGGTGGATTCGGGCTCGAGCTCGCCGAGCCGGGGCTCGCGCCAGAAGAGCACGCGCACGTCGATCCGGCGCCGCGCGGCGCGCTCGAGGACGTCGAAGAGGCCGCCCCGCCCGTCCGGCATCGCGACGTCGCGGTCGACGTACGCGACCGTGAGCCAGACGCTCTCGCGTGCGGCCTCCACGGCCTCGCAGATGCGCTGGAACGCCGGCTCGCCGTCGACGAGCGGGCGCACGGCGTTGCCGGACCGCAGGGGGTAGGCTCCCCGCCGGGCCGCAGGAACGTTCGTCTGGCTCACGCGAGGCCCTCCTTCATGACCTCCTCGATGCGCCCGAGCGCGTCGTCCACGTCCGACTCCGAGACGTCGAGGTGCGTCACGGCGCGGAAGCGACCGGGCACGATCGCATCGATCAGGAGCTCGCGCGCGGCCGCCGCGCGCTCGAAGCCCGCAGGATCGGCCCGGGTCGGGAGCTCGAAGAACACCATGTTGGTCTCGGGCGGCGGGCTCACGCGCGCGCCCAGGCGCTCGAGCCCGGCCGCGAGACGGCGGGCGTTGTGGTGGTCCCGGGCCAGCCGCTCCACGTGGTGCTCGAGCGCGAAGATCCCGGCCGCGGCGAGGATCCCGGCCTGGCGCATGCCTCCGCCCATCATCTTGCGCGCGCGCAGCACGCGCCCGATCCGCTCCGCCGAGGCGCAGACGACCGAGCCGACCGGAGCGCCGAGCCCCTTCGAGAGGCAGAAGGTCGCGGTGTCGAAGGGGGCTGCCCAGCGCGCGGCCGGGATGCCGGTCGCGACGACGGCGTTCCAGAGCCGCGCGCCGTCGAGGTGGAGGCGAAGTCCCCGCTCCTTCGCCACGGCCGCGATGCCCTCGATCTTCTCGAGCGGGAAGACCCGGCCGCCGCCGCGCGTGTGCGTATTCTCGACCGTCACCACCCGGGTCGGCGCGTGGTGCAGCTCGTCCGGCTGGATCGCGGCGGCGACGTCGGCGCCGTCGAAGAGACCGCCGCGGCCGATCGTCTGGATCTGGAGCCCCGAGAGCCCCGCCGCGGCCCCCGACTCGTAGACGAGCAGGTGCGCACCCTCGCCCGCGAGCACCACGTCGCCCGGACGCGTGAGCGCGCGCAGCGAGGCCTGGTTTCCCATCGTGCCCGAGGGCACGAAGAGCGCCGCCTGCTTGCCGAGGAGCCGCGCCGAGAGCTCCTGGAGGCGGTTCACGCTCGGGTCCTCGCCGTAGACGTCGTCGCCGACCTCGGCCCCCGCCATGGCCTCGCGCATGGCGGGGGTGGGACGCGTCACGGTGTCGCTGCGCAGGTCGATTCGCTTCACCGGGGCGAGTGTACCTCGGAGGCGTGCACCTCGGTGAGGAACGCGAGCACGGCGGAGAGGAAGCGCCCGGGCTGCTCGAGGTGGACGTTGTGCCCGGCGCCCGCGATCTCGACGAGGCGGGCGCCGCGGATCTCTGCGGCCAGGGCCAGGACTCCCTCGCGCGAGAGCAGCGGGCTCTCGGCGCCGCGCACGAGCAGGGTCGGCGCCGCCACGTGCTCGAGCTCCGGGCCCCGCTCGGGTGGGAGCGCGAACCAGCGCGGATCGAACTTGAATCCGAAGCGGCCACCCGGCTCCTCGCCCACCGAGGCGCTCGCGATGCGCGCCCGCAGCGCCTCGGGAGCCCCGGGCGCCGGCGGGAGGAAGCGGAAGCGGGCGATCGCCTCCTCGCGGCTGCGGTAGCTGCGCCGCGCGGCGAGCGCGAGGCGCATCATGCGGCGGGTCCGCGTGCCGGCGCCGCGGGCCACGTCGACCACGACGAGCGCGCGCGGCCGGCGGGCGCCTGCGTGACGGGCCGCGTGCTCGAGCGCGACGTGGCCCCCCATCGAGTGCCCGAGCAGCGCGGCGTCGGGCGCGCCGATGTGCTCGAGCAGGCCCACGAGGTCGCGCTGGAAGGCGCCCGGCCGCGGCTCGGGAGCGTCGGAATCGCCGTGGCCGCGGAAATCGAGCGCCAGCACGTGGAAGCGCTCGGCCAGCGCCGGGGCCACCTCGTCCCACCAGTGGGCGTTGGCGCCGCCGCCGTGGAGCAGGACGAGCTTCGGCCGGGCGGGGTCGCCGTGGTGGATGGCGTGCAGCGCGACGCCGTCGAGCGAGGGCGTGGTGAAGCGTTCGGAGCGCGCCACGGGCGGCCGGAGTATAGGCCGCCGGGCCTTCCGGCCTCCCGAATGCCCTCCCCGAGGCGATTCCGCGCGGAATTCGACAGATTTCGATTGGAACTGCGCGCGAAAGCTCCTATGATCCGCCCCCGGAAAGCGCCGGGTGGATCCGGCGAGCTGGAGGGAGCATGGCAGCGCGAAAGAAGGGCAAGGCGGCACCCAAGAAGGCGAGCGGCGGAGATCTCATCATCTCGAAGTCGCGCACCAAGGCCGCCGCGAGGAAGTGCAACGTGGGCGGCGAGTTCTACGGCGCCCTCGATGCCGTCGTCCGCAAGCTGATCGCCGCGGCGGAAGACCGCGCGATCGGCAACAAGCGCAAGACGCTGAGAGCGGTCGACCTCTAGGAGCCGTCCGGATCGAGGGGCCCGCCGGAGTCCTCCGGCGGGCCCTTCGCCTGCTTCGGATCGAGGCTCGCCCCGACGCGGAAGAGCCGCTCCATCGGCAGCCGGCGCAGCACCTCGGCGGCGCCCACCGCGTTCGCCCCCGCAACGTGCTCGATGCCGCGGCTCACCCAGACCGCGGCCTTCTCGATCGCCCGCGGCGTCGATGCGGCGTCCGCGAGGTCCATGCGGTCGGCGACGGCCACCTTGTTGGCGAGCGCGATGAAGCGATGGAACGCGGTGCGCCGCTCCTCCTCGCCGAGCTCTGCGATCGCACGGAAGACGAGATGCCGCGCGTCGCGACCGACCGGGAGCGACGGGACCCAGACTGGAAGGCGCCACGCGTCGGCCTCGAGCACGCCCGCTTCCTCGGGGAGCCGCTCGCGCTCGCCGGCCCGCAGGTGGCGGTAGATGGCCATCGCCTCGTCCCAGGGCGGGAAGCCGAGGTCCTCGAGGCGCCCGGTGCGCCAGCGCAGCGCCCACTCCTCGGTCTCCGTCGGGATCTCCCAGATCGCGCCCTGCAGCAGGCGGAAGTACGCCCAGTAGTCGCCCTGGAAGAGCGCGTGGAGCACGCGCAGGAGCGGCGCGAGGTCGTCGTTCTCCTGCCGCGCCACCAGGTAGAAGCTCCCGTCGAGGGTCCGCGCTCCCTCCGGCGGCTGGAAGTCGGGATCCTCCGAGTCGGAGGGCTTCATCGAGACCAGGGCGTGCTGCTGCACCCAGAGCACGCAGAGCTCGGGGTCGATCGCGTGGAGGTGGCGGAGCAGCGCCTCGTCCTCGACCTCGGCCAGCGCCGCCAGCCACGCGTCGAGTGCGGCGCGATCGAGCGCGGTGCCGCGCCAGACGTCGAGGTCGAGGCACGCGGTGATCTGCTCGGGCGTCGCGAGCTCGAGGATCCACGCCGCCTCGCCCTGGCCGATCGCCTTCAGCGTGAAGACGAACTCGGCCTCGGGCAGGAGCGGGATCACCTGCTCGGGCGCGGGGAGGAGGTCCAGGATCTTCCGGCGTCGCGCGACCGGCGCCTCGCAGACGAGCGCGAGCTGCGCTTCGACCGGGAGCTCCGCCATCGCCTTGGCCGCGGCCACCCGGTCGCGGCGCGCGAGCTCGCGGAGGTCGCGGGCCCGGTCGATCGGGAGCCGGCGCTCGGGCATGGTCGAGACGGTATCATCCCGAGCGAATGCCTTCCCTCGAAGAGATCCGCCGCGCGCTCGCCGCCCACGCCCCCGAGGTCGCGCCCGACGCCAGCGCGCGCCGAGCGGCGGTCGCGATGTGCCTGCGCGAGCGAGGCGCGGCGGCCGAGGTGCTCTTCATCGAGCGCGCCCGCCGCGAGGGCGACCCCTGGTCCGGGCACATGGCCTTCCCCGGCGGCCGCGTGGATCGGGGCGACGGCTCGTCGCGTCGGGCCGCCGAGCGCGAGACCCTCGAGGAGGTGGGCGTGAGCCTGCTCGGCGCCGAGCGCCTCGGCCGGCTCGACGACCTGCGCGGTCACCACGCCGCCGGGCATCCCGCGCTCGTCATCTCCGGATTCGTCTACCGCGTCGAGAAGCCGCCGGCCCTCGTGCTCTCCGACGAGGTCGAGCACGCCTTCTGGTTCCCGCTCGCGGAGCTCCTCGATCCGCGGCGCCACGTCGAGTACCGCTTCGGCCCGGGGAGCGAGGGGCGCTACCCCGGGATCCTCGTCGGGGACCCCGGCCGCCACGTCGTGTGGGGTCTCACCTACCGCTTCCTCGAGGTCTTCTTCGCCGCCGTCGGTTGCCCGCTTCCGGAGCGCCCGGTCCACGTCCCGCCCGAGTGGCGCGGGGTGTCGAGCGGTGGAGCAAGCGCCGAAGGCGCGCGCAGCGAGGCGAAGCCGAGCGGAGGCGGGCCCCTGCCGGGCTAGGGTGGTGGCGCTCCCGGAGATGCGCACGATCAGCAACTTCCGCGAAGTGGGCGGCCTTTCCACGCGCGACGCGGCCCTCAGGCCGGGAGCAGCGCTACGTCGATCACGAGGCGGTCGGCGACCGCTGCGAGCTCCTCGCGCAGCGCCCGGACGTCCGCGCTCTCGGGCACCTCGGCGAGCACGCGGAGCTCGTAGTGCGGCGAGCCGCCCGGGCCGGGGCGGTTTCGCGTCGTGAGCTCGCAGATGTTGACGCCCTGGTCGGCGAGCACCCGGCAGAGGCCCGCGACGATCCCGGCGCGGTCCTCGCCCACGGCCTCGACGCGGTAGAGCTTCGTCCCGGGCGCGGGGACGGAGGGCCGGCGGCCCGCTTCGAGCGAGCGCAAGAGGATGGTGAGCCCGTGGTCGCGCTCGAGGCGCTTCGCTCCGATCGCGAGCCGGTCGCCGGCGTCGCCGGCGCCGGACGAGCAGAGCAGGATCACCGCGAAGTCGCTGCCGAGGATCGTCATGCGCGAGTCCTCGAGGTTCGCGTCGCAGTCGTAGACCAGCTGCGCGAGCTCGGCCACGAGCCCGGGGCGGTCCGTTCCGATCGCGGACAGGATGAACCATCTTCTCACCTTGTACGCACCTCCAACCGGTTCGTTCTAATCGAGCCTCTGCCCGAAAGACCTCGGTATCGACTTACCATCTTCGTCGCAATCAAACTCGTCGACCGTCCCATCGCCGTGGACGATACGGTCAAGGCACCCGTCAGAGTCGTAATACAGACGCAAATCCGGTGAGGATCCGTCTGGATGCTCCATCCGGATCACTCTTCCCCTATCGTCCCGAGTGACAATCGCCGCAACCTCTCCCTCATAATTCGTCAGCGCCTCTCTCTCGATAGCTGATGCGCTATTCACCATTGAAAGAAGCACCGCGATCGTCCACACGCCGATCATCTTCATGCCGACGTCCCTCCAATCCCAAGCAATCTAGGGGCAGGGAATGGTACCAGCACATGCGAGCCCAGATGGCCCCGGCGGCTGAGCCCAAGACATTCCGAAGATTGTTAAGTCGGGTCCTCCTACGACACCGTCTCCCGTGACATCGGACTCAGCGCAGGTCGGATCGTGGACGCAACCACACGCGCCACAGCCACACGCTCCAGGCCCCACCATCTTTCCGAAGCAGCCCCCGTGGAACATGATCCAGTCCGGACCACCGACTATGCCGTCGTCGGTGACGTCTGGGTCGCAAATGTTCCCGAATCCTTCGCTGTTCACGTCGAGCTGAGTCGGGTTCGCGACCAGGGTGCAGTTGTCCTGCACGTTGACCCTACCGTCCGCATCGGTGTCCGGAGGAGTGTTGCCACTGTTGTTCGGATTGCTGCCAGCGAGAACCTCGAGGCCATCCGAGAAGCCGTCGCCATCCGTGTCCGCGATCAGAGGGTTCGTACCGGTGTTGTTTGGACCGACGAAGATCCCGGTGCCGGTCTCAACGAGGTCAGGCAGGTCGTCGCCGTCATCATCATCATCACAAGCGTCCCCGACGAAGTCGGTGTCCGCGTCTTCCTGCCCGGGGTTGTGGACGTAATCGCAGTTGTCGCACAAGTCCCCGACGCCATCTCCGTTGGGTGCTTCCGAATCGGTCTGAAGATCGTTAAAAACGGCCGGGCAGTTGTCGCAGACGTTACCGCGGCTGTCGAAATCGCCGTCCGCCTGATCGGGATTGAATCCCCCCGGGTCAGGACAGTTGTCGTCGCAATCCGTAACGTCCCCTCCTGTGCATCTGTTATCACCGATCAATCCACCGCCACCATTATCACAGATGGTGTCGCCGTCGGAGTCACAGTCTTTAAATTGACAGCTATCGACGGGCGGCCCGGTGCAAAGACCATTCTGACAGGATCTGTCGGTTGGGTCGGGAAGGTCTTTGCAGGCTCCGCCGTTGGGGAGAGCCGAGGCTATCGATGTTAGTTCCGGGAGGCCAGACGGGTTCGCGTTGTGGCAGAGGCACTCTTGGCCGGTTGAAGACGCCTCTGCGAGGTTCAGCGTCGTGGAGCACTCGTTCAGCGCTAGCCTTCCGTCCCAGGTGATCCCCTGATTGAAGAGGTTGCCATTGACTTGGGTGGCAGCTGTCCAGCCTAGCGCCGTGATGAGGTACGCTCGGAAGTAGATCGTGGACCAGTAGGCGGGATCGTCCGGCAGACCGAATGGATTCGTCCGAGCGAGAAAGCTGGAGTTCGACGATCCACGAGTGCAGCTCATCGTTGGCGAAGGGTATCCGCACCACTGAATCTGTTCCACGATTGCAACCTTGGCGGGGCCGAGCGCATCAAAGCACGAGAAGAGGTTCTGGGAATGGATGACGTCGCAACCGGGAAGTGAGATGTCTTCTGTGATCAGGATCTCTGGCTCATAGCAACAAGCGGTGTCGACGAGGGGGCCATCTTGGTCTCCGTGGAATTGATCTTTGATGATTCCCTCCATTCCGATCTGCATCGTGCTGCTCGGATAACCGGGGATCGTGCTGGAAAACGTCATGATGTCGATCTTGGGAAGTGGGTAGTCGCCGCAGTGCTGCCCGAACGCTGGAGCCGAGCCCAAGAGACAGCCCGGGAGCAGGAAGAGGAGAGGGCTCCGGTTCACGGTGACTCCTCGGGACACACCAACCCGTCCCCGAGGCCGTCGTCGGGCGCATGCAGGATGAATCCGAACGGCTCAGCCTCTTCATCGTCCTCCCGAGCTAGGATTGCGTACCACGCCGCTCGGCGGGTCGGCGACGCCGCAATGATCGCCCCGAAGTCATCCCTGCTGATTCGTTTAGTGATCGGCCCAAAGTGACACGGGTTTGGATTCGGCGGCGGGGCCGGTGGCGCCTCTTGAGATTGGGCGGCTTCGGTGGATGCACCAAGATTCGGAATCAAATCGCCTTCTTGTGCGAAAGCGACCGTGACTCCCGTCAGAACGAGGACGAAGACGATCATTACCTTCATGGCAGTCTCCCAACGGCTCGCTGAGACTCGAATACTACGCCTCGGCGGGGAAGAGTGTAAATCAAGAAGCGTTGGTGGGATGTGGCCGTCTCCTCCCAAGGACCGGAAGTGAAAGATCCCGTGGGGACTTCGCGCGAGAGGTGAGCGAAGCCCCGCCGCGCGCGAGCCGCGAGCATGAAGGAGACGTTCTCCAAGAAGACCCAGAGGGGACGCGCTCGCGCCGGAGCAGCGGGAAGACGCGCTCCACGAGTCTCGACTGCGCGCCTATCGCGCGGAGCCCGACGATGCCGCGTGGCCGACGTGCTGTTCGCGGCTGCGGTCCTCGAAGTCGAAGCCGGCGTCGATGGTCCGGACGCCCTGGCCCACGTCGAGGCCGAGCTGGACCGGGCCCTCTCACAGTTGCACCGGGCGCAGCTTGAGAGGGCCGCCGAGGCGGTCGGGGTGCGGCTGCGGCCGCTGCCGAAGCGGTGAGGCGCTCGCGGTGGTGAGTTACACTCAGGCTCGAAAAATCGATGAGGCGCTGAACCAGCGCCTCATCGCCCTCCTCGGTCGCGTTTGCGCGGCGCCGCCCCCGCAGGCGCCGCGGCGCCCGGCTCGAGCTCGTAGCACGCGAGCTTACCGCCCTCCTCGAAGCCGGGACAGCGCAGCACGGGGAGCGCGGGGTAGCGAGGCCACGCCGGGTCCGCGTCGGCACGCCGGCAGCGCCAGAAGCGGCTCCCGCCTGCGCCGGCCTGGAGCCGAGAGAAGGCGCAGCGCGCGCAGAGCCCGACGGACGCCGCCACGCCCGCAGTCTACAATCGGCGGGGTGGGACGTCTCTCCGCGATCGCCGCGCGGCTCGAACGGGTGCTCGCGTTCGCCGAGCGGGCGCTCATGGAACACCTGGGGGCGCCGCCCGACCCGGCGATCTTCGAGCGCCACCTCGCCTTTCGCTGGGACGCGCGACGCGGAGCGGGGCGCCTCGTGCCGATCGAGGCGCCCGCGCTCTTCGATCTCGACGACCTCGTGGGCGTCGAGCGGGCGGTCGCGCGCCTCGTCGCGAACGTGGAGCTCTTCGTGAGCGGTCTGCCGGCGAACCACGTGCTGCTCTTCGGTGAGCGCGGGACGGGCAAGTCGTCGGCGGTGCGCGGGCTGCTCCCGCGC
Source organism: uncultured Spirochaetales bacterium (assembly GCA_964624475.1). Classification (GTDB taxonomy): domain Bacteria; phylum Myxococcota_A; class UBA9160; order UBA9160; family SMWR01; genus CAZUYC01. The sequence goes on from CAZUYC010000123.1 coordinate 30,862, forward strand.
TTCGGAGGCCGCGGGCTCCGCATCGTCGAGGTCCACAAGGAGGACCTCGTCGATCTCCCGAGCGTGTTGGCGGCGCTGCGCGGCGCGCCGCAGCGCTTCCTGCTCTTCTGCGACGACCTCGCCTTCGACGTGGGCGATCCCCGCTCCCGCGAGCTCAAGGCCGCGCTCGAAGGCAGCCTCGTCGCCCCGCCCGGGAACGTCCGCATCATCGCCACGAGCAACCGCCGCCATCTCCTCCCCGAGAGCGCGGCCGAGAACCGCGCCGCGCGGCTCGACGACGCGGGCGAGCTCCACCTCGGCGAGGCTCTCGAGGAGAAGCTCGCCGTCTCCGACCGCTTCGGCCTGGTGCTCGGCTTCTACGGCTTCGACCAGGCCACCTACCTCGCCATCGTCGACCGCTACGCCCGCAAGGCCGGCGTGCGCGCGGAGCCGAAGGCGCTCCACCGCGAGGCCCTGCGCTTCGCCCTCGACCGCGGGAGCCGCTCCGGCCGCACGGCGCGCCACTTCGTCGACGACTTTGCGGGCCGGGAGATGCTCGCGGGCGAGGGGCCGGCCCGATGAACTTCGCTCGCCCTCCGGGCGCTTGCTCCGGGCCTTGCGGGGGGCCCGCACTTCGCTCGCCTGCGGCTCGCTGCGCGGCCGCTTCGCGGCCTTGCCGGGCGCTTGCTAGCGCTAGCCGCAGACCTCCGTGATCACGCGCAGCGCGTTCTCGCCGAGGAGCTTGCGCACCGCCTCCGGCGACCAGCCGCGCGCGAGCAGGCCCTGCGTCACGAAGGGGAGCGCCCGGACGTCCTCGAGGCCGGGGGCGGGGACGATCGCGCCGTCCCAGTCGCTGCCGATCGCGACGCAGTCCAGGCCGCCCTGCTCGCGGGCGCGCTCGGCGTGCGCGAGCAGGGCGTCGAGGCCGCCGGGGCCGAGGAACTCGCGGCCGACGGCGAGGCCGATGACGCCGCCGCCCTCCGCGATCCGGCGGATCTGCGCGTCGTCGAGGTTGCGCGGGTGGTCGTGGACGGACCGGCAGCCGGAGTGGCTCACGACGCAGGGGCGCTTCGTCGCGCCGAGCGCGTCGTCCACGCCGCGCGCGTTCACGTGCGCGAGGTCGACCACCATGCCGAGCGACTCCATCTCGGCGACGAGCTCGAATCCGAAGGGGGTGAGGCCGCGCTTCGCGTGCGAGGGCTCCGTCATCGGGTAGGCGGCGGCGCTCGCCTGGAAGTGCGCGAGGCCGATCATGCGCAGGCCCCGCTCCCAGGCCGTGCGCACGTTCTCGAGGCGGTCGCCGATGCCGTGCGCGCCCTCGAGACCCGCGAGCGCCGCGAAGCGCCCCGCCACGATGGCGGAAAGCAGCTCGCTGCCGCTGCGGGCGAAGGCGAGCTGGCCGGGCTGCGCGCGGGCCGTGGCGGCGAGCAGGTCGAGAGTCTCGAGGGTCTGCGGCAGGCCGCTCCCACCCTCGAGGCGCGCCAGGATCCGGAGCGGCAGGATCTGCTCGGGGAGCTCCTCGTCCGGCGTGACCACGATGCCGAGGACCGCCCCGTCGAGGCCGCCCTCCCGGGCGCGGGGCAGGTCCATCTGCCAGGCGAAGGCCGCGGCGGGAAAGACCGGCCGGTGCCGCTTCGCCACGTCGTAGCCCAGCGCGCGTATCCAGAGCAACGTGTCGACGTGCAGGTCGAAGACCCGGCTCTCCTGGTGGAACGCCTGGATCTCCGCCGGCACGCTCGCGAGCGGCGGCGGGCTCCCGCCACAGCTCCAGGCCAGAGCGCCGGCCGCGCCCCCAGCCAGCACTTCGCGGCGGCTCAAGACGGGTTCATGGAAATCGGGAGGCACGGCCGGTTGATATTCCGGCGGCCGGGGGAACGCAAGCGCCCGTAGGGCGCGCGCAGCGAGGCGAAGCCGAGCGGAGTAGATGCGCTAGCGCAGATCGATGCGCTAGCCCGCGATCACCCCCAGCTCGCGGCCCACCAGCGCCAAGGCCTCGAGCGCGCGGTCGAGGTGCTCCAGCGTGTGCGTCGCCATGTAGGAGGTGCGGATCATGGCGCGGCCCGGGGGCACCGCCGGCGAGACGACCGGGTTCACGAAGATGCCCTCCTGGCCGAGGCGAGTCGTCATCGTGTAGGAGGTGATGTCCTCGCCGACCACGATCGGGATCACCGGCGACGCCGAGTGACCGGTGTCGAAGCCGAGCGCCACGAGCTCGCGCTGCATGTACTCGGTGTTCTCCCACAGCCGCTTGCGCCGCTCGGGCTCGCGCTCGACGATCTCGAGCGCCTTCAGCGCCGCGGCGACCGAGGCCGGCGGGGGCGCCGCCGAGAAGATCTCGGCGCGGGCGGTGTGCTTGATGTGCTCGATCACGCGGCGATCGCCCGCGACGAAGCCGCCCACCGCAGCGAGGGATTTCGAGAAGGTGCCCATCACCAGGTCGACCTCGGGCTCCACGCCGAAGTGCTCGGGCGTGCCCCGCCCGTTCTCGCCGAAGACCCCGAGACCGTGCGCGTCGTCCACCATGAGCCGCGCGCCGTAGCGCTGCTTGAGCTCGACGATGCGCGGCAGGTTCGCCAGGTCCCCCTCCATCGAGAAGACGCCGTCGACGACGATGAGCTTGCCGCGGCCGGCCGGCGCGTTCTCGAGCTTGCGCTCGAGGTCGTCCATGTCGTTGTGCCGGAACGTGTGCCTCTTCCCGAAACCCAGCCGGCAGCCGTCGATGATGCAGGCGTGGTCGAGCGCGTCGAGATAGGCGATGTCCGAGCGGTCGAGCAGGCACGAGAGGACGCCGAGGTTCACCTGGAAGCCGGTCGCGAAGGTGAGCGCCGCCTCGCGCCGCATGAACTCGGCGAGGCGCGCCTCGAGAAGCACGTGCACGTCGAGCGTGCCGTTGAGCAGCCGCGACCCGGCGCAGCCGGTGCCGTAGAGGGCGAGCGCCATCGCGGCGGCTTCCTTCACCTCCGGGTCGTTCGTGAGGCCGAGGTAGTTGTTCGAGCCGAGCATCACGAGCTCGCGGCCGTCGTGCGTCACCACGGGATCCTGGGCCGAGGAGATCACGCGGTAGTAGGGATATACCCCCGCCTCCCGGATCGGATCGGTTCGCCGGGCCGATTCGGAGCACTTGTCGAAGACGTCCATGGCCTGGCCTCCCTCACGCTTCGGATCGGATCTCGCTGTGGGGGGGAGATCGCCGGGTCGCCGGATTCGAGCAGGGAGCTCGTCGCGACGCGGACTTTACCGCGAGGGCCGGAGCTTACCACGTCGACCGGCGTTTGCAGCCGGCTCTCCGGCACCCGTATACTGATCGGCGTCGATCCGATTCGGATTGAGGCCCCATCGGCCCGTACCTTCCCCGCCGCCGGAACCCCCGAGCACGGAGAGCGCGGATGCGCACGATGCGGTGTCGGGCGGCGGCTTGTCTCGCTGTGGCGCTGGCTTGCGCCGCAGGGCCGTCCGGCGCCGACGAGGCCGGAGACGAGCCCGTCGCGTCCCCCGAGGGGCAGCCGCAGCACCCGGGGCCGGATCCCCTCTTCAAGGATCCCGAGCCGGCGGAGTACGAGCCGGCCGCGCCGGTCCCGGATCCCCTCGAACCCGTCAACCGCGCCTCTTTCGGCTTCAACCGCAAGCTCGACGAATGGTTCTGGTCGCCCCTCACCCGCGCCTACCGCTTCGTCACCCCCGAGCCCGCGCGCCGCGGCATCCGCCGCGCGTTCCGGAATCTGAACACGCCGATCTTCTTCGTGAACAACCTGCTCCAGCTGCGCCTGCGCGACGCAGGCGAGACTCTCGGGGCGTTCGCATTGAACTCGACCCTCGGCATCCTCGGCGTGCTCGAGCCGAGCAAGGAGGCCGGCTGGGAGGCGCGCACCGCCGACTTCGGGCAGACGCTCGGTCTCGTGGGCGTCGGGAGCGGACCCTACGTGGTGGTGCCGATCCTGGGGCCGACCACGGTGCGCGACGGCGTCGGCAGCGCGGTCGACCGTTTCTTCCAGCCGCTCAGTTACGTGATCCCGATCGTGCCGATCCAGCTCTTGTGGGGAGGCGGCGCCGGGCTCTCGCTGCGCGAGGAGTCGTCCGACCAGCTCGAGGCGCTCGAGAAGTCCTCCGTCGACTTCTACGCCGTGATGCGGAGCGCCTATCTGCAGAACCGGGAGAAGGAGGTCGAGGAAGCGCGCAGCCGACGCAACGCCGGCCTCGCCGCCATCGTGCCGGAATCCTGGCGCTGCGGGGAGCGTGCGGAGCGAGCGCCTCAGGACTGAGTCGCCTTCGGTCCCGCGAGGTCGTGGATCTTCTCGTCGAGCCTCACGAGGAGCGCCTGGAAGCCCTCGCGCTGGATCAACGTCGAGTACTCCGAACGGCGCAGCGCGAGCTCGCTCACCGTCCCGTTCAGGTAGATGTCGACGATGCGGAAGGAGCCATCGACCGGGCGGAGCCGGTAGTCGAGCGCGACGCCCTCGTCGTCGGGCTCGTCGAGGTGCGTGCGCACCAGCACCGTGCCGTGCGTCGAAGGCTCGACGCCGAGGGTGCGGAAGGACTGCCCGGAGAAGCCGTCGAAGCGGCCCGCGAAGTTCGCGACGGTGAAGCGCGAGAAGGTCTCGACCAGCGCCTGCTGGTTCTGCTCGCTCGCGGCCTTCCAGTGCCGTCCCACCGACTTCTCGGCCATGAACGGAAGATCGAAGAGGTCGTGGATCACGGGCGAGAGGCGCTGGTAGCGGCCCTCGTAGCCGAGCGAAGTCGCGTCCCGCATCACGCCGAGGAGCGCCTCGTGCAGGCGTTCGACCACGCGCCCCGCGGCGTCGTCGGAGACGACCGGCGCGGTCGCGGCGGCCGTGGCGGCCGCGGGCTCGGCGGCCGCCGGCTCGGCGGGCGCGCGCGAAGGGAGCAGGAACGCCACGGCGGCGAGGAGCAGGGCGGGGCTCCGATGCTGGGGCACGCTGGTTCTCTCCGCGGCGCGATGGCCAGGCTCGGCCGGGGCGCCGGAACGAAGGCCAAAGTCTAGCACCCATCGGACGGCGTCGCGGGCGGCTTGATTCGGGCCCCTGCGGGGAGATCGGCGTCGGGAAGGCAGGCGCCCGGCGCTGGCACCTCCCGGCACCGGCCGGCGCTACTCCGTCAGCACGAAGGCCGCGACGGCGTCGCGGAAGGCGTCGGGGTTGTCGGTCATCACCGAGTGGCCGGCGCGCGGAACGACGGCCAGCCGGCCCTTCGCGAGGACCTCGTCGACCATGCGGTCGGCGGTCTCCGCCGAGAAGACGTCGGACGCCGCGCCGCGCACGACGAGCGTCGGGCACGGCAGGCGGCGCAGCGCCTCCCACTGCGCCTGCGACATCTGCCGCTCGCGCTCCGCCGCGTCTTCGGGCGAGCCGGCGAAGCCCGCGCCGCGCAGCGCGGGGTCCATCTTCAGCACGAATCGCCCGTCCTCGCGCTGGCGCACTCCGTGGCGGGCCATGCGCAGGAGCGCCTGCGGCTGCGCGGCCGGATAGTGCAGCGAGAGCAGGCGCCCGTACTCCTCGACGCTCGCGAAGACGGGCTCCTGGCTCGACTCGACCTCCGTGCGGATGCGCAGCACGCCGCGGGCGTCGAGCTCGGGGCCGATGTCGACGAGCACGAGCCCCGCCATGCGCTGCGGGTGACGTCCCGCGAAGAGCGTCGCGATCCGCCCGCCGAGCGAGTGGCCCACGATCACGAGGCGCTCGATGCCGAGGGCTGCGCTGGCGCGCTCGACGTCCTCGACCATCGTCTCGTGGTCGTAGCGCCGCTCGGCATCCCAGGCCGAGTCGCCGTGGCCGCGGTGGTCGAGGGCGAGCGTGCGGTAGTAGGGCGCGACCGCCGGCGCGAAGTCCTCCCAGATGTGAGCTTCGTTGCCGAAGCCGTGCAGGCAGAGGAGCGGCACGCCGTGCTCGCTCCACTCGAGCAGGTGGAGGTCGAGGCCGGAGAAGCCGGGAACGCGTCGCGAGCGGGGCAGCATGGCCGCCGGCAATCCTAGCCGATGCCCGATGCTTCCTAGCCGATGCGCGATGCTAGCCTCGAACCCCCGTGGTGGCTCCCCGAAGGGTGATCGAGGCGGTCGAGCGGCGTTTCGACCGGACGCTCGGCGACCTCGTCGCCCTGGCGAGGATCCCGGGTGTCTCGGCGCCGGGCTTCGACCCCGCCGAGCTCGTGCGCTCGGCCGACGCGGTGGCGGAGCTCTTGCGCGACGTCGGCCTCGAAGGGGTCGAGGTGTTGCGGCTCCCGGGCGCGCACCCGTACGTCGTAGGCCAACACTGCCACGCCGGTCCGGAGGCACCGACTGCGCTCGTCTACGCGCATCACGACGTGCAGCCGCCGGGCCGCGAGGCGTGCTGGACGACACCGGCCTTCGAGCCGACGCTGCGCCCCGACGGCCGCCTCTACGGCCGCGGCGTCGTCGACGACAAGGCCGGGATCCTGCTCCACGCCGCGGCGCTCCGCGCCTGGCTCGAGGCCGAGGGGCGCCTCCCGATCAACGTGAAGATGATCGTCGAGGGCGAGGAGGAGATCGGCTCCGGCCACCTCGCGGAGTTCCTGCGCGCGCACCGCGAGCGTCTGGCGGCGGAGGTGCTCGTGCTCTCGGACACGCAGAACCTCGCGACGGGCGTGCCGTCGCTCACCACGAGCCTGCGCGGGATCGTGAACATCGACGTCCGGCTCCGCGCGCTCGACCACCCGATCCACAGCGGGATGTGGGGAGGTCCGGTTCCGGACGCCGCGACCGCGCTCGCGAAGCTCCTCGCGCGGCTCGTCGACGCGGCCGGCGCGCCGGCCGTGCCGGGGCTCGCGGACGACGTCCCGGCGCTCGCCGCGGAGGATCGCGCGCGGCTCGCGGCGCTCCCCTTCGACGAGGCGCGCTTCCGCGCCGAGGCGGGGATGCTCCCGGGGCTCGCCCTCGCAGGAGATGGACGCTTCTCGGTGTACGAGCGGCTGTGGTTCCGCCCCGCGATCGCCGTGTTGGCGCTCGAGGCGATCCCGCTCGCACAGGCATCGAACCAGCTCGTCGCGGAGGCGGCGGCCCGTGTCGGCGTGCGCGTCGCGCCCGGCCAGGATGCGGATCGCGTGGCGCGCCGCGTCGTCGACTTCCTGACGGGCGATCCGCCGCTCGGGACCGAGGTCGTGGCCACGCCGATCGCCGTCGTGCCCGGATGGCGCACGCGCCCGCAGGGCCCGGCCTTCGCGGCGGCGCGCCGCGCGCTGGCCGCGGGCTTCGGGCGCGACCCCGTCGAGATCGGCTGCGGCGGCACGATCCCCTTCGTCGGGCCCTTCGCCGAGGTGATGGGCGGAATCCCGGTGCTGCTGCTCGGCCTCGAGGACCCGCCCTGCAACGCGCACGGCGAGAACGAAAGCCTCGATCTCGCCGACTTCCGCTCCGCCGCGCGCGCCTCCGCGCACCTGCTCGCCGAGCTCTCCGCCGCGCGCGCCTGAACCTGCTACGTTCGCGACACCGGGAGGAGGGCATGCCGGCCATCGAGACGACACCGGGCCTGGTGCGCGGCGTCTACGCGACGCTCGCGCGCAACGTGGCGACGATCCGGCGCCGCTTCGGGCGCGCGCTCACCGGTGCGGAGAAGATCTTCCTCGGGCACCTCGCGGACGCGGAGCGCGCGGAGCTCGAGCCGGGTGCTAGCTACCTCGAGACGCGCCCCGACCGCGTCGCGATGCAGGACGCGACGGCGCAGATGGCGCTGCTCCAGTTCATGCTCGCGGGACGCGACGAGACCGCCGTCCCCACCACCGTCCACTGCGACCACCTGATCCAGGCGCGCGTCGGCGCCGGCCCCGATCTGGCCGCGGCCGGCCAGCAGAACCGCGAGGTCTACGAGTTCCTGCGCTCGGCCTCGGCGCGCTACGGGATCGGCTTCTGGGGGCCGGGAGCCGGGATCATCCACCAGGTGGTGCTCGAGCAGTACGCCTTCCCGGGCGGAATGATGATCGGCACCGACTCGCACACGCCGAACGCGGGCGGGCTCGGCATGTTTGCCTGCGGCGTGGGCGGCGCCGATGCCGTCGACGTGATGGCGGGCTTCTCCTGGGAGGTGCTCCAGCCGAAGCTCGTCGGCGTCCGGCTCGCCGGCGCGCTCTCGGGGTGGACCGCGCCGAAGGACGTGATCCTCAAGGTGTGCGAGCTCCTCACGGTGAAGGGCGGCACGAACCGCGTGATCGAGTACTTCGGTCCGGGAGCGCGCGCGATCTCCTGCACCGGGAAGGCGACCATCACGAACATGGGCGCCGAGCTCGGCGCCACGACCTCGATCTTCCCGTACGACGAGCGCATGGCCGTCTACCTGAAGGGCACCGGCCGCGAGGAGCTCGCCGACCTCGCCACCGCCCACGCCGAGCTGCTGTGCGCCGACCCCGAGGTCGAGCGCCACCCCGAGCGCTTCTTCGACGAGGTGATCGAGATCGACCTCTCAGGCCTCGAGCCCCACATCGTCGGGCCCCACACGCCGGACCTCGCGCGGCCCGTCTCGCGCATGGCGGCGGACGTCGCCGAGCAGCGCTACCCCGACCGGCTCTCCGCGGCGCTGATCGGGAGCTGCACCAACTCCTCCTACGAGGACCTGGAGCGCGCGGCCGACGTGGCGCGCCAGGCGCGCGCGCACGGCCTGCGGGCCAGAACCGTGCTCCTTGCGACGCCGGGATCCGAACAGATCCATCGCACGATCCGGCGCGACGGCCAGCTCGCCGACCTCGAGGCGATCGGCGCGACCGTGCTCGCCAACGCCTGCGGGCCGTGCATCGGACAGTGGAAGCGCGACGACGTGCCCTCCGGCGAAGAGAACTCGATCCTGACCTCCTACAACCGAAACTTCCGCAGTCGTAACGACGGCTCCGCCTCGACCCAGGCCTTCATCGGGAGCCCCGAGATCGTCGTCGCCTACGCGCTCGCGGGCAGGCTCTCCTTCGATCCGCTGCGCGACGAGCTCGAGGGCGAGGGCGGCGTGCGCTTCCGGCTCCGGCCTCCGGCTCCGGCCCCCGAGGTGCCCCGCCAGGGCTTCGTCCGAAGCCACGAGGGTTACGTGCCGCCGCCGGCCGATCGGCACGGCGTCGCCGTGGAGGTGGATCCGGGGAGCGAGCGGCTCCAGCTGCTGCAGCCCTTCCCCGCCTGGGAAGGGCGCGATTTCGAGCAGGTGCCGCTGCTCCTCAAGGCCAAGGGAAAGTGCACGACGGACCACATCTCGCCCGCGGGGCCCTGGCTGCGCTACCGCGGCCACCTCGAGCGCATCAGCGACAACCTGTTCACGGGTGCCACGAACGCCTTCACGGGCGCCACCGGCAAGGGCCTGGATCAGCTCTCCGGCGAGTCCGGCGCCCCGTTCGCCGCCATCGCCCGCCACTACGAGGCCGAGGGACTGCGCTGGGTCGTGGTCGGCGACGAGAACTACGGCGAGGGCTCGAGCCGCGAGCACGCGGCCATGTCGCCGCGGCTGCTCGGCTGCGCGGCGGTGCTGGTCCGGAGCTTCGCGCGCATCCACGAGTCGAACCTGAAGAAGCAGGGCGTGCTCCCGCTCACCTTCGCCGATCCGGCCGACTACGAGAGGGTGGGCGAGACCGACCGGGTGAGCATCACGGGCCTCGGGCGGCTCGCCCCCGGAAGCGCGATCGGCGTGGTCCTGCACCACGCCGACGGTAGCCGCGACGAAGTTCGCGCGAGCCACACGCTCAACGACGAGCAGATCCGCTGGTTCCGCGCCGGCTCGGCGCTGAACTTGTCGCGCGATCAGGGTGCCTCGCCCGGTAGGTCGCGCCGCTTCCTGGCCGGATCGAGCAGCGCGATCTGACCGATCTCGCGGGAGCGGCAGCGCACCGGCGTGGTCTCCCATTCGAGCGGGTCCGCGCACTCGGCGAGGACGGCGTCGCGCGAGCGGCCGAGCGCGCGCTCCTCGGCGATCCCGAGCCGGCGCTCGGCGGTGGGGTTGAGCTGCACCACCACACCGCGGCGGTCGGTGAGCACGATCGGGATCGGCATCTGCGTCACGAGCTCCGCGTGGCTCACGGGGAGCGTCTGGAGCAGGCCGCCGCTGAAGAGCACCTGGCGCAGCGCGATCAGGGCCACGCAGAAGAGGATCGGCGCGGGGGGATGCGGCCAGCTCAGCCCGTTCACGACGTAGACCGCGTTTCCCGCCAGCGGAACGAGCGCCGCGAAGCCCACCGCGAGCTGGCGCCGCCAGCTCTCCGGATGCGAGTCGCGCAGGGCCGAGAAGATCATCACCGTGGAGCCGCCGGTCACGAGCAGGTAGGAGTAGCCCATCGAGACCCACCAGAGCGCGCCGTAGCGGTCATTGCCGCCCACGATGGTGGTGAGGTAGAGGGAGCTCCATCCGCCGGCGAAGAGCAGGCAGAAGAGGATCGCCTGGGGCAGGAGCAGCCCGAGCGGGAACCAAGGGGCGCGCCGAGCCAGGTCGAGGCGGGCCGCATGGGCGGCAAAGCCCGCCCAGAGCGGCGGGAGGGTCAGGACCCCCAGGTACTTGATGCGGTCGCCGATCCACTCGTCGGCGAGCTGCCGCTGGTCCACCAGCTCGCCGGTGCACCAGACCATCGCCGAGAGGCAGAGGGCTCCGAAGGTCGCGCGGCCGGGCGTGGAGCGATCGGCCTGGCTCACGCCCAGGCAGAGCCAGAGCGCGAGGGCGATGTTGAGCTCGAGCGCGACCTCGAACAGGGTCATCGGCGAGGGCTCCCCGGGGGCCAGCATCGACCGGACGCGACCCTCGATTGAGGGCGGCCCGCGTGTACCATGCGCGGGCCGTGCCGCGTCGCACCCTCCTGATCGTGAACCCCGAGAGCCGCAACGGAGCCACCGGGCGGCGCGCGGAGTCCCTCGTCCGCCGGCTGCGGGAGGCCCTCGGTCCGCTCGAGGTGGAGCGCACGCGCGGCCCGCGCGACGCGGAGCGGATCGCCCGCGAGGCCGTCCGGGCGGGGTGCGACCGGCTGCTCGTCGCGGGCGGCGACGGAACGCTCTCCGAAGTGGCGACGGGGCTCCTCGAGGCCGGCCTCGGCGGATACGCCACGATCGGCGCGCTCCCGCTCGGCACGGGCGGCGACTTCCTGCGGACCCTCGGCGTGCCGCGCGAGCTCGGCCGCGCCATCGACTGCCTGCGCGAGGGGAAGCCGCGGCCGCTCGACGCCGGCCGCGCCAGCTTCGTCGATGCGGCCGGGCGACCCGTGCGCGCGCACTTCGTGAACGTCGCCAGCTTCGGCGTGAGCGGCCGCGTCGTCGAGCTCGTGAACCAGAGCCGCAAGCCCCTCGGCGGGCGGGCGGCCTTCCTGCTGGGAGCGTTGCGGGCGATCGCTCGCCATCGCTCGCAGCCGGTCAGGATCCGCGTCGACGGCGCGCTGGTGCACGAGGGGCCGCTCGTGCTCGCCGCGGCGGCGAATGGGCGCTTCTTCGGCGCCGGCATGTGCATAGCCCCCGAGGCGCGCACCGACGACGGCCTCTTCGACCTGGTCGCGGTCGGGGCCCTCGGCAGGGCGCAGCTCCTGCGCAAGCTCCCGCTCATCTACCGCGGCGCTCACCTCGGCGACGCGGCGGTGCACGCATGGCAGGCGCGCCTCGTGGAGGCCGAGGCGCTGGGCGCGCCCGTTCCCGTCGAGCTCGACGGCGAGCCGCTGGGGCGCCTGCCCGCGCGCTTCGAGGCGCTGCCGGCCGCACTCATGCTGATCGGCCCCCCGACGTGAACCGCGGGGTGCTCGACCAGATCCGCGAAGCCACCGCCCTGGTGAGCCGGCGCGCGCGCAGCGTCCGCATCGACGGCGCGCGCCTGCCCGCGCTCGCCGCCGAGTTCGCGCGCACGCCACCGGTCCCCTCGCACCTCGATCCCGCGCACCAGGACCTCGGCTCCGCGGAGGCGACGCTCGCCTACGTGATCACGCTCGACGCGATCAACTTCGGCTCGGGCTTCTTCCCGTACCTCGCGAAGCGGCCGGGCCTCTCGGGCTACTTCACGCTGGCGACCGGGCTGCGCGAGCGCTTCGAGCGCAAGGGGCCGTGGAGCGCGCAGGAGCTGCGCGGCCTGTGCGCGGCCGAATGCGCGGAGACCTTCGCTCAGGACCTGCGCGTGCCGGAGGCGGCGGAGCTGATGGGGCTCTTCGCCCGCGCGCTCGCCGACCTCGGGGACTTCCTCGCCAGCGGCTACGCCGGTCGCTTCGCGGGTCCGCTGGAGGAGGCCGGGGGTTCGGCGGAGCGGCTCGTCCCGATCCTGGCCCGCATGCCCTTCTACCGCGACGTGGCCCGCTACGAGGAGCTCTCCGTCCCCTTCTACAAGCGGGCCCAGCTCACCGCCGCGGACCTCGCCGCCGCCTTCCGCGGCGAGGGCCCCGGCCGCTTCCACGACCTCGATCGGCTCACGCTCTTCGCGGACAACCTGGTCCCGCACGTGCTGCGGCGGGAGGGCGTGCTCGTGTACGCGGAGTCGCTGGCGCGGAGCATCGACGCGCAGGAGCCGATCGCCTCCGGCTCGCGCGAGGAGGTGGAGATCCGCGCGTGCGCCGTGCACGCCGTCGAGCGCTGCGTCGAGGAGATCGCGCGCCGCGGCGGCGAGGCGACGGCGCAGGCCCTCGACCAGGCGCTCTGGAACCGCGGCCAGGGCCAAGAGTTCAAGGCCCATCCGCGCCACCGCACGCGCTCGGTGTACTACTGACCTGCATGGCCGGGAGACCGCGCGTGTTCGACGGAACCCTGCTCGTGCTGACCGCGGTCGTCGCCGCGCTCGCCTGGGTCGCGTACGCGCGAGGCGGCGAGGAGCTCCTGCGCCGGGGACTCGCCGACGGCGGCGTGCTCCTCTACCGCTACGCCCTGCTGATCGTCGTCTCGTTCCTCGCCGCGGGGCTCGCGAGCGCGATCCTGCCCGAGCAGTGGGTGCAGCGCAGCTTCGGCGCCGAGTCGGGCCTGCGCGGCATCCTGCTGGCCACGGCGATGGGCGTCGTGACTCCGGCGGGCCCCTTCGTCTCGATCCCGATCGCGGCCGTGATGCTCCGCTCCGGAGCCACGGCCGGGCCGGTCGTCGCCTTCCTCGCCGGCTGGTCGCTCCTCGCGCTCCACCGTTTCCTCGCCTGGGAGGTGCCGATGCTCGGCTGGCGCTTCGCGACGCTGCGCTATGTGACCTGCATCGCGCTCCCGCCGATCGCAGGGCTGCTCGCGCGGGCGGTCACGCGCTGATGGGCGTGATGCTCGCGCTGGCGGCCGGGAGCCGAGCCCAGGTCGACGCGATCCACCGCAAGGCGCTCGAGCTCGGCGCCAAGGACGAAGGCGCGCCGGGGCCGCGCGGCGACGGCTTCTACGCGGGCTACTTCCGCGATCTGGACGGCAACAAGCTGAACGCGTTCTTCATGGGCTAGCGCGCCTGCGAAGCGGGCGCGCGGAGGCGAGGTCGACCTCTACGACGCCTTCGCACAGCGCCTTCCCCTGCAGGTGATCTGCCGGCTCCTCGGCATCCCGTCGATCGAGCGTGGCGTTCGAAACGAACCTACTGGCGGTCGATCCGCCACACGCCTTCGCACGAGGTGCCCTGGCGACAGCGCAGATCGATCATGGCCGGCATCGTGTAGCACGAGGTGCGCGTCTCGCCCGCGTTCACGTCGGTCGACATCGCGGTGTTCACGCTGACGCGGATCTGGCCTTGCGAGAGATTGCGCAGCGTGAGGCAGGCGTTGACCGGGCCGCCGGTCAGTACCTCGTAGATGCGGGCTTCGCCGTCGACGCCGGCCAGGAAGGTGCCGGGCCCGCCGATCGTCTTCCCGCCAGCGGCGAGCGCGAAGAGGGCTGCGGTGACGGCGTCGCCGGTCAGTCCCGACGGCGTGCTGGTCGTTGCGCTGGTGGTGGTGGTAGTGCCGGTGGTCGTGCCCGTCGACGTCGACGACTGCGACAGGCCGAAGCCCGCGGCCGAGGGCGCGAACTCCACGATCAGACCCGCCGAGACGACGGCCCCGAGGGCGATGAGGAGAGTCCGTGATCCACGCATCGATCCTTCCTCCGCTCTGCATGCCCCGCGAGGCGCATCGGGCGCGGGGCGCATTGGGTATTCGAGCCTTCGATCGCGTCGCGCCTTCACGATGGCGCCGGCCGCCGGGAGATCCGGCTGCCGGTGATCTGCACATTCTACACCTCCGGCGAGCCTCGAAGAATCGGGCCTCACGCCCGGTGGTGTCACCCTGGCCGGACGGGCTCGGGCGAAATGCGCAAGGGTCGTCGCAACCCGCCGTGCGCTCTGTCCTTCCGGGGCTTCGCCAGCTCCGCGATCGCCGCCGCGAGCGGGCGCAGCGCGCCTTCCCCGAGCCCGGGCGCCCGCACGCCATCCCGCAGCGCCATCGCGACCTCGGCTTCGCGCAGGCCCTCGGGCAGCCGCACCGCGAGCCACGCGATGCGCTCGCCGATCCGCAGCAGGGCGGGTCGCAGCTCGCGCTCGAGATCCGCCGGCGCGTCGCCCGGATCCGCGCCACGCGGCGCGCGCTGCACCTGCTTGGCCGCCGTGACGAGCGCCTCGAAGAGGGTGCGGACGGACTCGTCCGCAGGCGCTGCTACGCCCGCGGCCCGCGCGGCCTCGCGCGCCGCGGCGACGCCGCGCTCCTGCACTTCGCGCTCGCGCGCGGGCGCCTCGAGCGGGAGCCCCGCGAGGCGCTTGGCGGCCGCGACGAGCGGCATCAGCGCGAGGCGCTCGTCGATCGCCGCGACGAGCGCGGCGAGCGGCGTCGCGGTGCGCGGAGCGGCGACCCCGAAGTGCGACTCGCGCAGCCGCGCCAGCGTCCCGTCCGCCTCGCGCGCGAGCAGCCACGCGTCGATCCCGGCGGCCAGGTCGGCGCGCTCGGCGCGCACCAGGTAGGCCTTGCGGTCACGGGTGAAGGGGCCGAGCGCCTCGCTGCCCGGCGCCGCCGCGAGCCAGCCGGGCGCCTCGAGCGTGTCGCTCACGACGGCGTCCACGAGCCCCTGCGAGAGCGCCTTCGCCACCGCGGAGTTGGAGGCGATCGCCACCAGGGTCGCGCGCGGGAACCGGGCGCGCGCGACCCTCTCGAGGTGGCCTCCCGCGTTCACACCGATCCGCAGCTCCGGGTCGTCGAGCGCGTCCAGGCTCGCGTGGAGCGCGGGGTCGCGCACGAGCGCCACGGCGCCCGACTCCGCGACGGCGACGCTGAAGCGACCGGCCAGGGATCGTTCCGGGCGCACGGTCACCCCGGACATGGCGACGTCGAAGCGGCCCGAGGCGAGGTCGCTCTCGAGGCGCGGCCAGCGGAAGGTCACGACCTCGAGGTCGAGGCCGCGCTCCGCCGCGAAGGCGCGCGCCACCTCGAGGTCGAAGCCGCGCGCGCGAGCCCCTTGGCCGACGCTGAAGGGGGCATAGTCGCCCGAGGTCCCGACGCGCAGCTTCGCCGGCGCCGCCGCCGCGGCCGCCGACGCGACGGCGAGGCCCGCGGCCGCGAGGGCTGCCGCGACGCGGGTCGCCGGGGCGCCCCGCCCGGCGCCTCGCGCGGGGGGTTTGACCGGGCGGCGTCCATTCCCTAACCTCGCGCCTCCGCTGAATTTCTGGCCCCGCGGCCGCCGGCCCGCCCCGAGGGTCGCGCGGCCTTCGAGCAGGGGGCTAGCGAGGTCCCGCGCCATGCTGTCCATGGACGAGGTCCAGTCCGGCTGCCGTGTCACGCACAAGAACACGGGTCTCCGCTACTCGGTGGTGGAGACCGGCGACGACGAGGTCCTGCTCTCCGCCGAGTCCGAGGAGCTCCAGGATCTGGTGGTGCCGATCCGCCTCTTCCAGCAGGAGTTCGCGCTCAGCGATCGCTTCAGCCCGGGCCGCGGCCGCGGGCGCGCCCGGCGCCCGGCGACGCGCACGGCGCCGAGCGGTCCGAAGGTGCGGGGCAAGATCAAGAAACTCGTGCGCGACCGCGGCTTCGGCTTCGTGCGCGGCGACGACGGCAAGGAGGTCTTCTTCCACCGCTCGGGCCTCGCCGCCACCGACTACGACTCGCTCGCCGAGGGCGACGTCGTCGAGTACGTCGTCCAGGAAGGGCCCCGCGGAGCGCGCGCCGAGAACGTCCGCGCCGTCACGGGCGATCCGGCCTGAGCGGGCGGACGGCCGGCGAAGAGCCGGCCGTCCGGCACTCCGCTCGGCTCCGCCTCGCTGCGCGCGCGCTCCGCGCGCTTGCCTGACGCCTCACCCGTTCGCGCCGCGGTAGCGGTGCACGATCGGGAGCCGCCTCCCCGACCCGAAGGACTTGGGCGAGACCCGCAGCACGAGCGGCGCTTGGCGGCGCTTGTACTCGTTGCGGTCGATCCGCTCCAGCACCCAGTGCACGAGCTTCCGGTCGGCTCCCGGCGGCGGCTCGATCGAGGCGGCTCCGAGGCTCCCCTCGACCGCCTGCTCCAGGATCGCGTCGAGGACGGGATACTCGGGGAGGTCGTCGCAGTCGCGTTGGCCGGGGGCGAGCTCCGCGGAGGGCGGCTTCTCGATGCTGCTCCAGGGGATCCGCTCGGCCGAGGCGTTGGCGCGCCGCGCCAGCGCGTAGACGTCGCGCTTGTACACGTCGCCGATCACGGCGAGGCCGCCCACCGTGTCGCCGTAGAGCGTGCAGTAGCCGACCGAGAGCTCGCTCTTGTTGCCCGTCGCGAGCACGAGGCGCCCCTCGGCGTTCGAGATCGACATCAGGATCGAGCCGCGGATGCGCGCCTGGACGTTCTGCTGCGCGACGCCGTAGTCCTCCCGGGCACCGAAGAGCTTTTCGAAGACCGCGCGGTAGGCGGCGTAGATCGGCGTGATCTCGACGCGGCGCACCTCGATGCCGAGGTTGCGTCCGAGCTCGAGCGCGTCCCGCACGCTGTGCTCGGACGAGAAGGGCCCCGGCATCGCGACGCCCAGCACCCGCTCGGGTCCGAGCGCGCGCGCCGCGAGGTGGGCGGTCAGCGCCGAGTCGATGCCGCCCGACAGGCCGACCACCGCGTCGGGGGGAAGGCCCTGCTTGCGGAAGTAGTCGCGGATCCCGAGCACGAGCCCGGCCTCGAGCTGCGCGACCCGGTCGGGGTCCGCGGCCGCGACGGGCACGGCGCCCGCCCCGACCTCGACGAGCTCGAGCGCCGGCTCGAAGAGCGGGAGCGCCGCGATCGTGCGCCCGGCCGCGTCGACCGCGAACGAAGCGCCGTCGAAGACGAGCTCGTCGTCGCCCCCGAGCTGGTTCACGAAGACGATCGGCACGCCGTGGCGCGCCGCGAGCTCGCCGACGAGGCGCCGGCGCTCGGCGGGCTTGCCGGCGTGCCAGGGCGATGCCGAGAGGTTGAGCACGACCGCGGCCCCGGCCGCGCGCAGCTCGCCCACGGGGTCGATCGGATAGCCGAGCTCGCGGGCCCACGCGTCCTCGCAGACCGTGAGCCCGAAGGGCTCGCTCCCGGGCGCGAGCCTCACCACCTCGCGGCGCTCGCTGCCCCGGAAGTAGCGCTGCTCGTCGAAGACGTCGTAGGTGGGGAGCAGCGACTTGGGGCGCACCGCGGCGATCTCACCGCCCGCGAGCAGCACCGCCGCGTTGTGCAGCCGCCGCGGGCCCCGCGCCTCGGCCGGCACGACCGCGCCGAGCGCGATCGGGATGCGCCGCGACGCGGCGCGCAGGGCGTCGAGCTCGGCGAGCTGGTCGCGCACGAAACCGTCGCGCTCGAGCAGGTCCATCGGCGGGTAGCCGGTGAGCACGAGCTCGGGGAGCACGACGAGGTCGGCCCGCCCGGCGGCGCGCGCGGCCGCCTCCTCCACGAGCTTGCGGTTGCCCTGGAGGTCCCCGACGGTGGGATTCACCTGCGCGATCGCGACCCGCACCCCGAAGAGAGTACCCGGTCAGGTGAGGTAGGCGTAGTTCACCGAAGCCAGCAGAGCGGGCTTCTCGGAGCCCTCCACCTCGAGCCGCACGGCGAAGGTGATCCTCGCGCCGGCGCGGGGCAGCGGGCGCACGTCCTTGATCTCGGCGCGCAGGCGCAGCTTCGATCCGGCGGGGACGGGGGCGGAGAGGCGGAGCTTGTCGAGGCCCGTGTTCACCACGCTCGAAGCGCCCCGGATCTCGACCACGCCGGCGAGCAGCGCGGGCACGAGCGCGAGGCTCAGGTAGCCGTGCGCGATCGTCGACTTCCAGGGGCTCTCGCTTCGCGCCCGCGCGACGTCGCAGTGGATCCACTGCCGGTCGCCGGTCAGATCGGCGAAGGCGTCGATGCGCTCCTGCCCCAGCGTCGTCCACTCGGAGGGCCCGAGGGCGGCGCCGACGAAACCGCTGGCCGCCGCGGGGCTCGGGATCACGGTGCGGGCCGCCACTCGCCCGAGCTTAGCAGCCGCCGCGGGAGCGGAGCCCCGCCACGGGCAGCGATGTATGATGCGCGGGGCGCCCCTACGAGGGCGCGAGAGGAGGTCCCACGCTGCGCAAGCCGCTCGCCGTCGCCGCCGCGTGTCTCGTCCTCGCCGTCGTCGCGGGCTGGGTCGCGATCGGGCACCTCCTCTACAGGCTCCCGATCGGGCTCGACGAGAGCGCGTTCCTGTGGGGAGAGCCCCTCCAGCGCCTCGCGAAGTGGGCCGCGCCCGAGCTCCAGCACGCCGCGTCGGGCGGCATCCTGCTGCTCCTCGGGCTCGTCGCGATCGGCGCGTCGGCCTTCCTGGCCACGCGGGCCGCCGTGCGCGCGAAGGCGTCCTCGCTCGATCCGGGGCGGCGCAGCCTGCTCCTCGGCGCCGGCTCCGGCGCCGGGATGGCGCTGCTCTCGATGCTGGTCGCGGGAGCGACCGGAGCCCTCCGCGGCCTCTTCGGCGTCGGCACCGGCCACGACGGCTGGGCCCCGGTCGGGCGGAACATCAGCAGCGACGAAGGCGTGGTGAAGACCCACTCCGAGTGGCGGGAGGAGTGGAAGGGGAGCCGTGTCCGAGCGCATCGCCGGCTCGGCCGCACCGGCTACGAGGTCTCGGACGTCGTGCTCGGGACGGGCAGGATCCGCGGCGAAGACGGCGAGCAGATCGCGCGCCAGGCGATCGAGCGCGGTGTCAACTACTTCGACACCTCGCCCGACTACTCGGGCGCCGGGAGCGAGCAGGCGATGGGCCGCGCCATCCGCGGCGTGCGCGACCGGCTCTTCATCGCGACCAAGTTCTGCACGCCGACGGGCCACCTGCCGCCGGGGACGCCGGTGGCGAAGTACGTCGAGGCCGTGGAAGGAAGCCTCCGGCGGCTCGGCACCGACTACGTCGATCTCTGCCACATCCACTCCTGCGACGAGGTCGAGCGGCTCATGGACCCGAACGTTCACGAGGCCTTCGACCGCCTCCGCGATCAGGGCAAGGTCCGCTTCCTCGGCTTCTCCTCGCACACGCCGAACCTCGAGGAGGTCGCCCGCACGGCAATCGGGTCCGGGCGCTTCGACGTGATGATGCTCGCCTACCACCACGGGCTCTGGCCGCGCATCGGCGAGCTGATCTCGCGGGCGCGCCGCGAGCAGGACATGGGCGTGGTGGCGATGAAGACGCTCAAGGGCGCGAAGCACCACGGCCTCGCCGGGTTCCGCGAGCAGGCGGACGCCTACTCCCAGGCGGCGCTCCAGTGGGCGCTCTCGAACCCGGACGTCTCCTGCGCCGTGATCTCCTTCTTCGAGCTCCAGCACGTGGACGAGTACCTGTACGCCTCGGGCCGCACGCTCGGCGCGCAGGACGCGGCGATCCTCGAGCGATACGACCGGCTGATCGCCGGGACCTACTGCGCCCCGCACTGCGGCGCCTGCCTCGGCACGTGCCCGGAGGGGCTCCCGATCCACGACGTGCTGCGCCAGCGCATGTACTTCGA
This sequence comes from uncultured Spirochaetales bacterium, assembly GCA_964624475.1. Taxonomy (GTDB): domain Bacteria; phylum Myxococcota_A; class UBA9160; order UBA9160; family SMWR01; genus CAZUYC01. The sequence continues at coordinate 50,629 of CAZUYC010000123.1, forward strand.
GGACTACGGCTGGGAGAAGGAGGGCATGCTCCAGTACGCGCGCCTCGCGAAGAACGCCTCGGTGTGCGCGTCCTGCCCGGCGCCCTGCCTCGGGTCGTGCCCGCTCGGCGTCCCGATCCAGCCACGCATGGTCGGGGCCCACGAGCTCCTTTCGCTCTCCTGAGCGGCGCGGGCGCGATGAAGCGGACCCTGCTCGCGTTCGCGTGCTGCACCGCGTCGCTGGCGCTCGCCGCCGAGGAGAGGCCGCCCGGCCCGGTGCACGAGGACGCGCGCCTCGTCCCGGTGCCGTGGACGATCCCCGCGGTGGGCTCGTGCGCGCCCACGGGTGGCCTGCGCGGCCCTCCGCTCGGCGGAGACGCGCCCCCGCTGCCCTTCCAGCCGGGCGAGAGCTTCGGCCTCGACCGGCTCGACGTGCTGCGCGACTACCTGCCGAGCTTCCTCTGGGAGCAGCGCGAGCGCTTCTTCTTCGAGGGCATGCGCCTCGAGATCGGCAGCTGCTTCGCCGACTACGGCCCCCCCGATTTCTACCTCCGGGCCAGCGCGGAGCACGCCGGAGAGCCGCGCCTCGGCCCGCAGGGCGGGCTCCTCGAGTACACGGCGGGGCAGCCCTTCCCGCCCGACCGCATCGCCCCGGACGATCCCGAGGCAGGCCTGCGCTGGGCCTGGAACGTGGAGCTGCGCTACCAGGGCGCGGGCTTCCGCGGCCGCTTTCGCACCTCCGACATGGTGGGGCGCGACGGGCGAGCGGAGCCCTTCGTCGGCGAGATCTTCAAGCACCAGACGGCCTTCCGCGCGGACCGGCCCGGCTACCAGGCCCCGGGCGCGAAGGGCAAGCACTGGGTCGCCGGCGGCGTGCTCAGCGAGCCCTTCGACGCGCGCCACCACGCCTGGCGGCAGTACCGCGACGTCGCCCACCTCGAGGAGCCCGGCCGCTCCGACGACCTGCACGCGTACCTGCCCGATCACCGGCGGACGCGCCGCATTCCCGCCGCGGACCTGGAGGGGCTCTACATGCCGTCCTTCAGCGTCGGCGTGATGAAGCCGCAGGTGCTCTCGGGGCTCGCCGGCGGGACGGACGGCGGCGGGGGGGGCATCGGGGCAGCGGCCGCGCCCACCGGCGCGATCGCGACCAAGCGCAGCGGCTTCGAGGGGCTCGAGCTGCGTCCGCTCCTCCACGAGTTCCGGGTGCTGGGCGTGCAGGACGTGCTGACGCCGATCGATGCGAGGACGCCCGCGTTCCCCACGGACGCCGAGCGCGACTTCGGGCCCTTCGGCCTCTCGTTCGCGAGCGACCGCTGGGACCTGCGCCGCGCGCTCGTGCTCGAGGGGCGCGCCCGGGCCGAGCGCGGCGGCGACCAGGTGGCGCGGCTCCTGCTCTACGTCGATCTCCAGACGCTCGTGCCGCTCTACTACGCGTCGTGGGGCTCGCGCGCCGAGGCGATCGACGTCGGGATGTACGCCGGGCGCTGGAGCGAGGAGCGCGCGGACTATCCGCGCTGGCCCGACGATGCGGAGCGCCCGATCCGCGTGATCGACCCCGTCGGCGCCTCCTTCGCCCACATCGAGCAGGGCGGGGGCTGGCGGCGCGAGTCCTTCGAGATGGTCTCGACGCCGCTCGAGGACGGCGAGGTGCGGCGGATGCTCTCGGTCAAGGAGCTCACGAAGCGGCGTTAGCTGGGCCCGGGCGGTAGCAGCACGACGTCCTTCGCGACGCGATGGATGCGCACCCGGATCAGGGCCTCCGCCCGCCGCCTCAGCGCCGTCGGTCCGATGTACGACCAGGGAATCGTCGACCAGGGCAGCGGGCTGCGCGCGGCGACCTCGGCGAGCGCGGGCGGGAGCGGGGCCAGATCCAGCGACTGGCGGGGGACGCCCTCCGGCACGATCACCCAGTCGCCCGCTCGCAGGAGCGAGCGCCCCGGAAGGATGGGGCTCCAGCCGCCGCGCGCGGCGTAGAACTGGAAGCCCCAGTGTCCGACGAACCACAGGGTCTCGCGGCTCGGATCGGCCCCGAGTTCCGCGAGGCGCTCCGTGGTCCGGCGCACGGCGTCCCGGCCTGCCCTCGCGTCCGCGACCTCGCTGGCGAAGAGGAAGAGCCCGAGCGCGGCGCCTGCGGCGACGCCAACCCGAAGCGCGCCGCGCGACCCGCCGGCCGCGAGGGTCGACGCGGCCGCGCGGCCGCAGAGCAGCAGCGAGGTCAGCGAGATGCCGATCACGCGCCGCCCTGCCAGGAACGGGGAGAGCACAAAAAAGGCCGCCACCTCCACGGCGAGCCAGGCCGTGAGGAACACGTCCTCGCGGCTCGGGGCGCTGCGCAGCCTCCGCACGGCGACGGCCGCCACCACGAGCGCGGTCCCGAGTCCGAGACCGGTCAGCAGCACCAGCTCGGGAGGGGGATGGTGGAGGCGCGGCCAGAGCGGCGGAGGGCGGAGCGGCCGGATCGGGAGGTTCGCGATCGCGGCGAGCGCGAGCGCGGCGGCGAGGCCGAAAGCGCCGACGCGCCCGGGCCCCATCCCGAGTCCGACCAGCCCGGTCAGGCCGGCCGGAAGAGCCAGGGCACCGAGTAGAGCCAGCAGGCCCGTCGCCCAGAGGAGCGCCGACGCGAACCAGGGACCTCGGCCATCGGTCGCGAGGCGCTCGACGATGGCGAGCAGGTGCGGCTGCCCGTAGCGGAGCGTCATCAGGGCCTCCCAGCCGCCGAAGACAGCGAGCGCCGACGCGGCCGCGAGCAGCGCGAGGCGCCACCTCGCGTAGAGCGCCCCGTAGAGCAGCATCGCCGCCACGGTCGTGGCGGCGGTGTACTTCGTCTGCGCCGCGAGGCCCGCGAGGCAGCCGGCGGCCACGGCGACGGATGGACGCCCGCGTTCGCTCGCGGCGAGGAAGAGCGCGAGAGCGGAGAGCCCGAGCGCGAGCGAAGGCACGTCCAGCATCAGATTCACGAACGGCAGCACGCTGGGCGAGAGCATCGCCAGCCACAGCAGTGGTGTCTCGAGCCCCGCTGCGAAGCGCGCGAAGAGCGAGCGCAGGGAGAACGCGAGCGCCAACGCGAACGGGAGGAGCGCGAGCTTCCAATGCACGGGCTCGTCACCGAAGAGCGCCATCGCGGCGGCCAGCCAGTAGGGTAGGACCGGCGGAGCCAGCACGTGGAAGGCGGGCTCGGGACCCTCGAACCAGAGGATCTCGAAGCCGTAGGGATCCGCGGGATGGGCGAGGATCTGCCGCGCGTAGGCGACGTAGGCGGCGTCGTCGATGACGAGGGGCTTGGCGGTGTTGGCGAGCGTGAGCGCGAGCGCCGCGAGCAGCGGCGCGCTCCAGCCCGGCCCGCGCAGCGTGGTGGTCTGCGCCATGGCTGACTCCTGGCGGCGGGCGGCACGTCGCCCCGCACGCGGTCGGCGCGCGAACTACTCCGGGGCGCTGCCCTCGTCGCCGGCGATCGCGCTCGCGAAGGCGGCGTGGAGCGCCTCGCGGATGCGGGCGCGGCTCGGGGTTCCGAAGGTCTTGCGGAAGGCCTTGAGCGGGATCGTCCCCTTCGCCATCGAGCGATGCCCGCCGCCGGCTCCGAGCCCGTCCACGACGGCGCGCACGACCTCGCCCGCGGCGCGCACGTAGCCCACGTTGCGCACCGAGAAGACGAGGTCGGAACCCACGATCCCGGCCGCGATCGCCCACTCCGCGCCCTCGGCCTGGAGGCCGAGGTCGGCGACCTGGGCGATCACGTCCTCGCGGACGCGGCCGAGCACGACGACGTGGACCCCCGCCTCGACGCGCGTCGTCGCGAGCGCCCGCCCGAGCGCTCGCAGCGCCGGCTCGGGAAGCGCGGGGCGCTCGATGCGCCGCAGGAGCGCCGGGCTGTGCAGGGCGTGGAGATAGGCGAAGGCGTCGATGTCCTCGCGGCTCGTCTCCCGCCCGAGCAGCTGCGTGTCGCTCTTGATGCCGTAGACGAGCGCGGTGGCGAGGCGGGGGGAGAGCTCGAGGTCCGCGGCGCGGATGTACTCGGTCAGGATCGTCGAGGTGGCGCCGTATCCCGTGCGGATGTCCTCGAACGCGGCCTCGTAGCCGCCTCGCTCCGGGTGGTGATCGATCACCACGTCGGGCCTCTGCAGGCGCGCCGGCGGGCTCTCGCCGAAGACCGTCGGCTGCACGTCGACGAGGGCGATGGCGTCGAACTCGTCGAGCTCCTCGGGCCCGATCGTGCGGACCTCGATGCCGAGCGCCTGCACCATCGCCCGGTTCTCGGCGCGCCTGACCTCGCCGAAGGCGACGAGCGGAGCGGTGGTGCGCTTGCGGCCGAGCAGCGCCCGCAAGGCGAAGCCGCAGGCGATCCCGTCGGGGTCTGGATCGGGCTGGAGCAGGATCGCGAGCCGCTCGCGCGGGGCCACGAGCGCCCGCAGGTCGACCACGCGCCGCAGGTTCTCGAGGTGTCGGAACTGCTGGTCGATGTCGTCCCGGATCAGCGAGCGCAGGCCGGCCCGGAGCAGGCAGGGGTGGGCCGGAATCTCCTCGGCGTCCACGCGGTCGGAGAGCACGAGCACGGGCGCCTGCGGAGCCGCCCGGTCGATCGCCACCACGGCGTTGCGCGCGAAGGCGGGGTCCTCGCTCACGACCGCGAACTCGTCGCCGGGCCGCGGGGCGAGCTTCGCGAGCGACTCGGGCGCGAGGCCGCCCGCGAGCGCGTGGAACCCCGCCGGCCGCGCGCGCGACTCGCCCTCGCGCGGAACCCAGGTCAGGACCTCGTCCTTGCCGGCTCCGATCCGACCCCAGAGCCGAGCCAGCTCCGCCCCGTCGCAGATGATGAAGTGGCGACCCAAGCTCGCTTCCCGGCTCCCGATCCTCGCGCTTCCGGCCCGCCGCCCCCCGCGCAGGCCGCAGAGGGACAGGAGTCGAGGGAGGGGCAGATTGTAACCGGGACGCCCCCGGGCGATTCCCCCAGGGGGCAGCCCCGGCCCGATCGGCCCGGAGGCTCGCGGATCCGCTATCAAACCGGCACGGGGGAACGGGGTGCAGCTCATCTTCGTGGGCGACGTGCAGGGATGCGCCGACGAGCTCGACGAGCTGCTCGCGCGCGCCCGCGGCGACTTCGGCGACCGCTTCGAGCTCTGGATCGTGGGCGACGTCGTGAACCGGGGTCCCGACAACGTGCGCGCGCTCGAGCTCGTGCGCGCGCTCGTGGACTCGGGGCGCGGCACCTACGTGCTCGGGAACCACGAGATGGCGCTCCTGCGCGTGGCGACCGGGCTCCGCCCCCTCTCGCCCCTCGACAGCTTCGCCGACGTCCTCGCCCGGCCGGATGCGGCGGAATGGCTCGAGTGGCTACGGCGCCGGCCGCTCGTCGTGGCGGGATGCCTCGGGCGCCAGCGCTTCGCGATGGCGCACGCGGCGGTGCACCCGGAATGGGGCCTCGCCGAGCTCTGCGAACGCGCGCGGCGCGTGGAGGCGCGTCTCGGCGACCGCGACCCGCGCGAGCTCGAGCGGCTGCTCGCCGCGGACCGCAGCCGCGACGCCGATCGCGACCTGCTCGGGCGGCTCACGAGCTGTCGCAGCGTCGGCGCCGGGGACGCCTGGTCGACCGAGCCTCCCGGCGACGTCGCGGGCGAGGTGGCGTGGCACGAGCGCTGGTCCGCTCGCGGCCACCGCTTCGGCGTGGTGTACGGCCACTGGTCGCTCCAGGGGCTCCACGTCGCAGCGTGGCTGCGCGGACTCGACACGGGCTGCGTGCACCACGGCCGCGGTCGCGCGGGGATGCTCACCGCGTGGCTCCCCGATCCCGACGACGACGCGCCGTTCGAAGTGCCCGACGAGCGCTTCTGGCAGGTGCCCGCGCGGCGCGCGTACTACGCGCATCGCGATGCGATCGCGTGACGCAAAGATTCCTGTTGCTGACTCGCGCCGACGGGGGTAGGATCGGGATGTACGACGGCAGGCGGCGTGAGGAGAACGAGGTCTCGCTCCCGTCGACTCAACAGGGCGCCGTCATCGCCGCGTACAGGATTGGATGTCGGGGGGAGCGGGCGGGCGATCCGCACGACGGATCGCGGCGCGCGGGAAGCCTTCCCGGACCCGGGAGCTTCCACCTGACGCGCGGAGCCCGAGGCGGGGAACACGCGAGCGGCGCGGTGGGGAGGAATGACCCGTACCGTGCGTACGGGGATCGCCGGCGTCCCTCCGCGCAGCCGACCTCCGCCGAGTTTTCGCGGCGACCGGCGCGAGTCGGCGTCCAACGCGGCGCCGGAAGCCGGATCCGTCGCGGGAGCGCTCCGCCGGAAAACGGGCCTGCCCCGTCGGAGGCCCGGGAAGGTCCCGCGACCTCGATCCTCGCGCTCGCGTCGCTCGCCGCCTGCGCGGTGAACCCCGTGAGCGGCCCGCGCGAGTTCATCCTCTACGCCCTCGCCCTCCCGCACCCCGCGGAAGGGATCGTCGCGCGAACGCGCTTCGTGCATCCGGATCTCGGCTTCTCGGGCTAGCTTCGCTGGCCCTGGAGCGGACTTATGCAGCTGCGCAAGGGATCGCGGCTCGGGAAGTACCGCCTCGATCGGCGCATCGGGAGCGGCGCTTTCGGGGACGTGTGGAAGGCGCGCGACACCGTCGAGAACCGGGTGGTCGCGCTCAAGATCACCGGCGCCGCCGCGGTGCGCGAGTGGGGCCGCGGCGAGCTCGAGCAGGAGGCGCGGATCGCGAGCCGCCTGCGCCACCCGAACATCGTGTCGGTGCGCAACGCCGACTGGATCGACGGGCACTTCGTGCTGGTCACGGACCTGGCGCAGACGAGCCTGGCGCGCTACCCGCGCGCGCGGCGCTCCGCCGCCACCGCGCTCGGGGTCGTCTGCGACGTCGCGGCCGGGCTCGCCCACGCGCACGAGCAGCGCGTGCTCCACCGCGACGTGAAGCCCGAGAACATCCTGATCTTCGCCGACGGCCGTGCCGCCCTCACCGATTTCGGCGCCTCGCGCTTCGCGACGAACAACCCCGGCACCGTGACCGAGGCCGGGACGCTCGGCTACCTCGCCCCGGAGCAGGCCTACGGGCGCGCCGGCTTCGCCTCCGACGTCTTCTCGCTCGGGCTCATCGCCTACGAGATCCTGACCGGCTACCTCCCGACCTGGCCCTTCGAGTGGCCGTTCGCGAGCCACGACCGCTTCGTGGCCAAGGTGCCGGAGCCGCTGCGGCCCGTGCTGCGCCGCGCGGCCGAGTTCGACCCGCGGCGGCGCTACCCGGACGCCGGGGTGCTCTCCGCGGCGCTGCGGCGCGCGCTCGAGCAGGCGCGCGAGGAGCCCGGGCGCGGGAAGCGCGCCCGCCGGCGCAAGCGCGAGCCGGGACCCTCGCCGCTCGCGCTCCAGGCCGCGGTCTTCCGGCGCGGCCCCGGTCGCGCGCTCGAGCTGCGCTACCGCTGCCGGCGCTGCTCGGGCCCGATCGGCGAGGCGATGCGCTTCTGCCCGTGGTGCGGTACCTCGGACAACTCCTTCCGCGAGCTCACGCGCTACGCGCTCGTGTGTCCCGACTGCGAGAAGGGCGTCCGCCCCGAGTGGAGCTTCTGCCCCTGGTGCTACGCGGGACGCTTCGTCCCGAACGGGCGCCGCCCGCCGCACGACCCGCGCGCCGCACGCCGCTGCGGCCGGCGCGGCTGCGCGGGCGAGCTGCGCCCGTTCATGCGCTACTGCCCGCTCTGCAAGTGGCGCACGCGCCGGCCCTGGACGCTCGCGGACCTGCCCGACCGCTGCCCGCGCTGCCGCTGGCCGACCTCGCACGCCTTCCTGCGCTTCTGCCCCTGGTGCGGCCGCCACGAGCACCGCGCGGGCGCCTTCGCGGGCCGGAGCCGGGCGTCGCGGTAGCCTCCGGCCGTTCGGGACGGCGCGAGCTCGACCAGGAGGCGCGTGACATGAGGATCTTGCGCAACGCACTCCTCGTCGTGTGCCTGCTCTCGGGCGTGAGCGCCGTCTACTTGACGCTGCGCGTCGGACCGTACGGGTGGGACTACGACGTGTACTGCGGCAGCATCATGGCGGTGCAGGCGGGGCAGGACCCCTACCTCGCGGAGAACACCCGGCGATTCCTCGGCAACAACTGGGTCCTGCCCTATCCGGCCGGGGCCCTGGTGCTCCTGAGTCCGCCGTGCCTGAAGCCGCGGACCCTCTATCCGGCGTTCTACACGCTGCTGCTGGGCGTGGCTGCCTTCGGGGTGTGGAGGCTGTGGCCCGAGCAGCCCCTGCTGCTGGCGGCGCTGTGGGTCGGCGGACTGGTGGCCGCGCCCTACAACTACCTCACCGGAAACACCGGCATCCTCGAGCTCGTGGCGTTCGTCGCCGCCCTCGCGGCCTCGATGGCGGGGCGCCAGAGGAGTGCCGGAACGTGGCTCGGGATCATCGCCGCCATCAAGCTGACCCCCCTGGCGTTCGCCGCCGTCTTCGCGGCGGTCGCGTGGCGGGAGCGCGGGCCGCGGGCCGCCGTGCAGCTCGGGCTCGGGGTCGCCCTGGGCTTCGCCATCGTGCATGGCCTGACCGTGCTGATCGACCCGCGCTACGAAGTCTCCATGTTCCGCGCGCTCAGCGGCGCCCTTCCGGGTCAGATCGGCGCCCTGGACGAGATGCGGGCGGGCTGGATCAACCCGGCCCTGCCCCTGATCCTCCAGGATGGGGTCGCCCTGCTCGGGGGCCCGGCCGCGCTGGGCCATGCCCTCTACGGCGCCTTGCTGCTCGCCGGGGTGCTGTTGCTTCTCGGGCTCTGGCGCCGCGAGCCGGACGCGCTGACGGTGTGGAGCTACGGCGTGCTGGTCGTCTGTCTGCTGCTCCCCCGCTTCAAGCCGTACTCCTTCGTCTACGCGCTGGTGCCCCTCTTCTACCTGCTGCGCCGGAAGAGCCCCGGGCGGCAGGCGCTGGTCATGCTGCTCGGCACCCTGTTGCCGTTGCTGGCGTTCCGGGCTCCCCTGGACCGATTCGTCGAGAACGACGTGATGAGGCTCCTCGCGGGCGTGAACCAGATGCTGGCCCTGTGCGCGGCATTCGCCCTGCTGCTCTGGTGGGATCGCGGCCGCTTCGTTGGGGGTGCGCCCGCCGCGAGCCCGCCGAGCCTCGCGCCCGCGGGTCCGGGGAGCTAGGTGCGCCGGCTTTCGATCGGGCTCTCGGCGCTCGCGATCCTCGCCACGGCCGCCGCCTGCGCGCCGGGCGGAACGGTCGGCCGGGCGCGCGCGCAGGCCGAGTCCGGCGATCTCGACGGCGCGCGCGCCGAGCTCGAGCGCGAGCGCGAGCGCCGGCCGGACTCGGTCGACGTGCGGGTCGCCCTCGGCGAGGCGTACTACCGGATCGCGCGGGACGCGCTCGACCGCGAGAAAGACGAAACCCGCTACCTGGCCTTCCTCGAGCGCTCGGTCGCCGAGTTCGTGACGGCGCTCGAGCTCGACCCGCGGGACGATCGCCCCCACTTCTTCCTGGCCGTGATGGACACCTACCGCGGCGAGCCCCGGAAGGCGCTGCGCGGCCTCGAAAACGTACGTCGGCTCGAGCCCTCGGGGGTCGCCTACACGAACATCGCGGAGCTCTACGTCTACCTCGGGCACCTCCACAAGGCCCGGCGCTGGAACGACCTGGGCCTGCACAAGGGGGCTCCGTACGGCGTCGCGATCTTCAACGACATGCTGATCAGCTGGAGGGAGGGCGATCTCGGCGAGGCCCGCCGCCGCTTCGCGGAGCTGCGCGAGAGCGACCCGGAGATCCTCCGCACCATCAACATGGCGCGCCTTCCCGAGGCGCCTCGCCGCTTCGAGGACTTCGCCGGCTACTGCTGCGCGAGCCCCGCCTGCGGCCCGTACCTGAAGGACGCCTGCCACGACCTCGCGCTCGACGTGCGCGAGCGCGAGATCTCGGACGAGACGGTGCTGCGCGAGCTGCGGATCGAGATGGAGAAGGAGCGCCGGCTGCGCAAGGTCTACGAGCAGCGCAAGGATCTCGAGATCGAGGTCGAGCCGGAGCCGCCGCGCGAATGAGCCGGCACTGCCGGCGCGGTCGCGCCCCTCACGCCAGGCGGCGGATCGCCTGGGCCTTGACGACGGCGTAGACGGCCACGCCCGGGGCGAGCCCGAGGCTCGCGGCGGCGCCCGCGGTGACCTTCGCGACCAGGGGCTCGCGCGCGTCGAGGTGCACCAGCGCGTCGGGCCCGCTGCGCTCGCAGCGCGAGACGGTCGCGGCGATCACGTTGCGCGCCGAGATGCGGCCCGGCGGGTCGACCGAGAGCAGCACGTCCTCGGCCCGGAGCCCTACGCAGACCGATTCCCCGACGCCGAGCGCGAAGGGGAGCGCGAGCCGGAGCCCGCGCGGCGTCTCGGCGATCGAGCTCCCGCCCGCGGTCTCGACCACGCGCGCGTCGAAGGCGTTCTCGACGCCGAGGCGCTCGGCGAGCGGCAAGACCGCGCGGCTCCACAGCACCTCGCGCGGCGGGCCGGTCGCGACGACCCGGCCCGCGTCGAGCACGACCACGCGCTCGCCGGCGAGCAGCGCCTCGTCCGGATCGTGGGTCACCCAGAGGATCGCGAGCCGGAGCTCGTCGCGCAGGCGCAAGAGCAGGCGCAGCGCGCGGGCGCGCAGCGCCAGGTCGAGCGATGCGAGGGGCTCGTCGAGCAGCAGGGCGCGCGGGCCCGACGCCACGGCGCGCGCGATCGCGACGCGCTGCTGCTCGCCGCCCGAGAGCTCGCGGGGGAGCCGGTCGAGGAGCTCCCCGATCTCGAGCACCTCGAGCGCGCGCGCCAGGGCCGCCGCACCCTCCGCGCCGGCGCGGGCCCTGCCCAGGCGGAGATTCTCGCGCACCGGGAGGTGCGGCAGGAGCAGCGGATCCTGCGGCACCCAGCCGAGGCCGCGGGCCTCGGGCGGGAGGTGGAGGCCGCGAGCGGAGTCGTCGAGCTGGACGCCGCCGAGCCCGACCTCGAGCGCCGCCGCCGGGTGGAAGCCGAGCAGCACCTCGAAGAGCGTCGACTTGCCCGACCCGCTCGGGCCGAAGACGACCGCCACGCGCTCGTCCCAGGCCAGGTCGACCTCGAGGCGGAAGGCCTTCCGCTCGAGACGCGCGCGGATGCGCGTTGCCGCGCTCATCGCGGGCGCCGCCCGAGCCCGCCCTCGGCGGCCCAGAGCGCCGCGAGCGCGAGCGCGAAGGATGCCGCGCAGAGCGCGAGCGCACCGGCGTCGTCGCCGCGCTGCACGCGCGACCAGATTCCGAGCGCGAGCGTCTCCGTGCGCCCCGGGATGATCCCCGCCACGACCGCCGTGGCCCCGAACTCGCCGAGCGCGCGGGTGAAGGCGAGCAGCGCCCCGTAGGCTACCCCGCGCCGGGCGAGCGGCAGGCTCACACGGAAGAAGGTCGCGAGCGGTCCGAGCCCGAGCGAACGCGCGAGGCGCTCGTAGCGCGGATCGATCTCGGCGAAGGACTGCTCGCAGGCCCGGACGAGGAGCGGGAAGCCGACCACGGCGGCGGCGAGCGCGGCCGCGACCCAGGTGAACACGACCTCGACCCCGAGCGCCGAGAGGAGCGGCGCGAGCGGGCCGCGGCGTCCGAGGAGCAGCAGGAGCGCGAGGCCCACCGCCACCGGCGGGAGCACCATCGGAAGCGCGACGCAGGCCTGCACGAGCGACCGGCCGCGGAAGCGATGGCGCGCGAGCAGCCAGGCGAGGCCGACGGCGGGGGGAAGGCAGAGCAGCGTCGCGAGCGCCGAGACGCGCAGGGTGAGTCCGCCGATCGCGGCGAGCTCGCTCGCGCTCACGGCGCGCCGGGAGGAGGAGAGAAGCCGCTCGCCGCGAACGCGCGTCGCGCCTGCGCGCCCGCGAGGAAGGCGAAGAAGGCGCGGGCCTCGGCGCCGGCGTCCGAGCGCAGCGCGGCCTCGTAGGCGATCTCCGGCTGCTCGGCGGCGGGGATCTCGAAGGCGACGCGCGCGGAGCGCGCGAGCTTTGCCTCGGTCGCGTAGACGATCGCGGCGTCGGCGTTTCCCGCGTCCACCGCCGCCAGCGTCGCGCGGGCGTCCCCGGTCGCGACGAGGCGGGAGGCCAGGCTCTCGAGGAGCCCGCGGGCGGCGAGCCACTCGCGCCCGTAGCGGCCCACGGGGACCGCCGCGTCGGGAACGGCGATCCGGCGGATCTCCGCGCGCGCGAGGTCGGAGGCGAAACCGACCCGGCCGGCGAGATCCCCCCGCACCAGGACGACGAGGCGATTGCCCGCGACGCGGCGCCTCCCGTCGGGGGCCACGAGGCCCTCGGCGGAGAGCCGGTCGACGATCCCGGGATCCGCGGAGACGAGGAGCCCGAGCGGCGCCCCCGAGCGCATCTGCTCGGCCAGCACGTTCGAGGCGCCGAGGACGACGCGCACGCGCACGCCGGGATGAGAGGCCTCGTAGCTCGAGGCGATCGCGCCCATCGGCTCCGCCAGGCTCGCGGCCGCGCCGACCAGGAGCTCCCCCGTTCCGCCGCCCGCCGCGAGCAGCGAGAGCGACAGCAGGGCCAGGGCCAGGGGCCCCGCCCCGCAGGGCGGGCGGAGTGCGAGGCTGGGGATCCGGGACACGTGGCCTCCGGTCGAGCGGCATGTCAGCATAGTCGGCGGGGAACCTCCTTGGGGGGCGGGGAATGCGCCAGCTGACGCTCTTCCTCGGGCTCCTGCTCGCGGGGGTCGCGATCGGCTCCGGGTGGCTCGACGAGGGCGAGGTCGTGGGCCTCACGACCTACGACGCCCGCGCCCACGGGCACGAGACCGACCTCTGGATCGTCGACATCGACGGTCGGAGCTACCTGCGCGCCGACCTGCCGGGCGCGGATTGGCTCGACCGGCTGCGCGCGAACCCCGAGGCGGAGCTGCGGCGCGACGGCACGCAGGAGCGCGTCCGGGCCGTGCCGTTCGACGACCCGGCGCTGCGCGACGCCGTGGGCCGCGCGATGGCCGAGAAGTACGGTCTCGTCGATCGCCTCGTCGCCGCCATCCGCGACGACGACCGGGCCGTTCCCGTCCTCCTCGAGCCGATCCCCGCCGAGCCGCGCTGACGCCTCTCGCCAGGCGAAGCCGAGCGAAGGGGCAAGCGGAGCGCGCAGCGAGGCGAAGCCGAGCGAAGGTCATGGGGCAAGCGGAGCGCGCAGCGAGGCGAAGCCGAGCGAAGGTCATGGGGCAAGCGGAGCGCGCAGCGAGGCGAAGCCGAGCGAAGGTGATGGCAAGCGAAGCGCGCAGCGAGGCGAAGCCGAGCGAAGATCATGACAAGCGGAGCGCGCAGCGAGGCGAAGCCGAGCGAAGGTCACCAGGCCGAGGTGCGCATCGACTCGCTCGCCGCCGGCGGGGACGGTGTCGCGCGTCTGCCCGACGGGCGGATCGTCTTCGTCCCGTTCTCGGCGCCGGGAGATCGGGTGCGCGTGCGCCTCGTCGAGAGCCGCGCGCGCTTCGCTCGCGCGCAGGTCGAGGAGCTCCTCGAGGCGGGGCCCGCGCGCGTCGACCCCGTCTGCCCGGCCTTCGGGACCTGCGGCGGTTGCGCGTGGCAGCACGTCGACTACGCGGCGCAGCTCGAGGCCAAGCGCGCCATCCTCGCCGAGGCGCTGCGCCGGATCGGGGGGCTCGAAACGGAGGTGGGGCCCGTCCTGCCGTCCCCGAGCGAATACGGCTACCGCGCTCGCACCCGCATCCGGGTCGAGGGCGGTCGCGTCGGCTACCTGCGCCGCCGCTCCCACGCCTTGTGCGCCGTGAGTCGCTGCCCCGTCCTCGTGCCGGCGCTCGAAGAGCGCCTGCACGAGCTCGCAGCGCATCCTCCGGCCGAGCAGGGCGAGTGGGAGCTCGCGGTCGGCTCGGGCGAGGTTCGCGCGGCGCCGATCGCGTCGAGCCACGCGCCGCGGACCCTGCTCGAGGTCGGCGGGCGGCGGATCGAGGTCTCGCACGGAGTCTTCGCGCAGTCGAATGCGCTCCTGCTCGAGGAGCTCGCGTCGCGCGTGGCGGCGGCGGCGGGGCGCGGCGCGCTCGCGGTCGAGCTCTTCGCCGGAGCCGGTCTTTTCACGCTCGGGCTCGCGCAGCGCTTCGAGCGGGTGGTCGCCGTGGAGGGCGACCGCGTCGCCGTCCGCGACCTGCGCGCCAACCTCGCGCAGGCCGGGCCCGGTCGGGTCGAGATCGTGGGCGAGCGCGTCGAGCGAGCGCTCCCGCGCCTCGCCGGCCTGCGCCCGGAGGCGCTGGTGCTCGACCCGCCGCGCAGCGGGCTCCCGCGAGGCTCGAGCAGCGAGCTCGTCGCAGTGGAGGCGCGGCGCATCGTCTATCTGTCCTGCGATCCCGCCACGCTGGCACGCGACCTCGCCGAGCTCTGCGCTCGGGGCCAGGCGCTTCGGGCGGTGGAGGCCATCGACCTCTTCCCGCAGACTCCCCACGTGGAGGCGCTCGCGTTGCTGGAGCGCGAGGAGGGCCCGGGGGCGCCGTGACGCGAACCGCGGGCTAAGGTTCCCGGATCCGACGATGGTGCGTGTCGACCCCGGCGCGGCAGGGCTCTCGGCTCCCCGACCAGGGGGGTTCGTCCTCTACCTGGAGGGGCCCCGCGACCGCGGGATCCTCCAGGCCTGGGCGAAGCGGCTGCTCCCGGCGGACGGGCGCCGCCTCTTCGAGGCGTCGGTGATCCTCGGCGGACGCCAGCCGGCGCGTGCGCTCGACCACTTCCAGCGCCTCGGCGGGAGCGGCGCAGGCCTGCGGGCCCTGTGCGTCCTCGACCGCGACGACGGGGCGCCGTCCCGTGCGCCGGCCGAGGAGCCGGCGCTCGAGTTCTTCACCTGGGGCCGGCGCCACATCGAGAGCTACCTCCTCGTCGCCGCCGCGATCGGCCGCAGCCTGCGCCTTCCGGAGCGGGACCGCCGGGTGGAGCGCGCGTTGCGCGGCCTCGTCCCGGCGGAGGCCGACGAGGCCGGCTGGCGCGAGCTCGATGCGAAGCGCCTGCTCGCACCGGGCGGAGTGCTGCCGCGCGCTCTCGGCGCCGCGCTGCCGCCGGCCGCGATCGCGCGCTCGATGCGGCCCGCCGAGCTCCACGCGGACGTGCTCGACTGCTTCGCGCGCCTGCGCGCGGTGCTCGGCCAGAAGGATCCGGTGCGCGTGCTGCGCTAATCATCGGGGTGGGGGGAAGCATGCAGATCCGCTGGCTCGACGTCCTGCGCGACGCCCTCGCGATCGTGATCGCGAGCGCCCTGGTCCGGGCGGTCGCCCTCGGCGCGGAGGTCTCCGATCCGACCACGAGTGCCTTCGTGCTCGGCGTGTTCGTCGTGGGCTTCTGCATCGCCGGCTGCCTCCGCCCGCGCCGGCGCTTCGCCCATCTCGGGCTCGTCGCGCTCGCGGCGTGGCTGATCCTCGCGCTCTACGGCGCCTCGACCGGAGGCGTGGAGTCGTCCGGCGCCTACGTCATGCTGCTCTTCAACCCGACCCTGCTCGGGATGCTCCTCGGCGGCGCCGTCTCCCTCGCGATCGTCCGGCGGCCGGCCGAGCCGCCGCCTCCGGCGGCCTAGGAGTGTGACCCAAGACTGGCCCGGAAAGGCCCGGGCGCCGAGGCGCGTCGCTGGCAAGGCGCGCGACCGAGCCGTAGCGGAGCTACGGCGCAGGGAGCGCAACGCAGCCAGCGGCGATGCATCGGCGGCCGGACGACGGGCCAGTCTTGGGTCACACTCCTAGCGGCTCTCCGCTCCGCGCGCGCGTCCCCGCCGCGTCCCGCGATCGGGTAGCTTCGAGCGCTCGATGGATCCCAGGGTCCTCTTCTGGACGGGCGCCCTCGGCCTCATGGCGGGGGTCGTCGGCATCGCGATCGCGGGTGTGCTCCGGCGTCGGCGCGGCGACATCCCCGGGCACCGGCGCGCCATGCTCGGCGCGGCCGCGCTCGTGGGGGTCTTCCTGGTCGCCTACGCGCTCAAGGTCGTCTGGCTCGGGCACGAGCGCGTCGCCGAATGGAGCGCGGGCGACCGCCGCGTGCTCTACGTCCACGAGACCTGCATCGCGGTGATGCTCTCCGCGGGAGCGGTCGCGGGCCTGCGCGCCTGGCGCCTGCGCCGCACCCGCAACGCGACGCTCGATCCCGCCGACCCGCCGGCGCCGGCGTCGCTCGCTCGCTGGCACCGGCGAGCCGGCTGGACCGCGGTCGTGGCCGCGGCCGCCGGCTGGGTCACGGCGCTGCTGATCCTGATCGGCATGTACCAGCGCGCGGGAGCGTCGTGAGCGCGCGCTCCGCTGCGTGCGATCCGCAGGGGAGCCACGCGTGCGCGCGATGAGCGTGCGCGCGCAGGCGCCCGTCGAGTCGCGGCCGCTCGAGCTCGTCGCGCGCGAGTCCCCGCGGCCGGCGCCGCGCGAGATCCTGGTGCGCGTCGAGGTCTGCGCCGTCTGCCGGACCGACCTGCACGTGATCGAGGGCGACCTGCCGCTGCGCCGTCCGGGCCTCGTCCCGGGGCATCAGGCGGTGGGAAGGGTCGCCGCCCTCGGCGCCGCGGCGCGGCGCTTCCGCGTGGGCGAGCGGGTCGGCATCGCCTGGCTGCGGCAGACCTGCGGCGCCTGCCGCTTCTGCGCCCGCGGCGACGAGAACCTCTGCCTCGACCCGCGCTTCACCGGCTGGGACGCCGATGGCGGCTACGCGGAGGAGGCCGTGGTGCCGGAGGAGTTCGCGCACGCCCTGCCCCCCGGGCCGAGCGGCCGCGAGCTCGCTCCGCTGCTCTGCGCGGGCATCATCGGCTACCGCGCGTACCGGCGCTCGCGCGTGCGGCCGGGCGGGCGCCTCGGGCTCTTCGGCTTCGGCGGGTCGGCGCACATCGCGATCCAGGTCGCGCGCCACTTCGGCTGCGAGGTCTACGTGATGAGCCGCGGCGGCGAGCACCGCGACCTCGCGCTCGAGCTCGGCGCCGCCTGGGTGGGCGAGAGCCGCGAGCCGCCGCCGCGACCGCTCGATGGCGCGATCCTCTTCGCCCCGGCCGGCGAGCTCGTGCCGCCGGCCCTCGCGGCGCTCGACCGCGGCGGCACGCTCGCGATCGCCGGGATCCACCTCTCCGACGTTCCGCGGCTCGAGTACCAGCGCCATCTCTTCCAGGAGCGCTGCGTGCAGAGCGTGACCGCGAACACCCGCGAGGACGCGCGCGAGCTCCTCGAGCTCGCCGCCGCGATCCCGATCCGCACGCGCACGCAGGCGTACGCGCTCGAGGCCGCGAACGAGGCGCTGATCGACTTGAAGCGCGATCGCGTCCGCGGCTCGGCCGTGCTCGAGATCGAGTCCTGATCGACTGCGCTCGCCTTCGGCTCGCTGCGCGCTCCGCTTGCGCGGGCTGTGCGGCGGCCGACCCTCGAGTCGGCCTGCTCGCCCGGGCTCAGGGGCGCGTGCCGCGCGCCCGGGGGCCGAGCAGGGTCGGGACGATCTCGTAGGCGCGCAGGGCCCAGTCGACGAGCAGCGGGCGCGTGTCGCGCGGGTCGATGATCTCCTCGATGCCGAAGACCTCGGCCGTGGGGAAGGGCGAGCGGAGCGCCGAGAGCCCGGCCTCGAGCTCGGCGCGCAGGGCCTCGGGGTCGGCGGCGGCCTCGAGGTCGCGCTTGTACGCGGCCTCGACGCCGCCCTCGATCGGGAGCGAGCCCCACTCGCCGGAGGGCCACGCGTAACGCAGGTTCAGCCGGTGATGCGGGCCGTGCCCGGCGCCCGCCACGCCGTAGACGCGGCGCACGATCACCGAGACCCACGGCACGCTCGCCTGGTACACGGCGGCGAGCGCGCGCACGCCGTGGCGGATCGTCCCGCGCCGCTCCGCCTCGACGCCGATCAGGAAGCCCGGGTTGTCGACGAAGTTCACCACCGGCAGGTGGAAGGTGTCGCAGAGATCGACGAAGCGCGTGAGCTTGTCGCAGGCGGCGGCGTCGAGCGCGCCCGCGAGCTGGCGCGGGTCGTTCGCCAGCACCCCGACGGCGAATCCGTCGAGCCGCGCCAGGGCGGTCACGAGCGGGCGCCCGAAGTGGCGTCCGATCTCGAAGAGGGAGCCGCGGTCGAGGACGAGGGCGAGCAGCCGGCGCACGTCGTAGGGCTGGCGCCGGTCGCGCGGCACGAGGGCGAGGAGATCCTCCTCGCGGCGATCGGGCTCGTCGTCGCGCGGGGAGCGCGGGGGGGCCTGGTAGACCGAGTCCGGCAGGTAGGCGAGGAAGCGGCGGATCTGCACGAAGGCCGCTTCCTCGCTCTCCGCCTCGTTGTCGACCGCGCCGCTGCCGCGCGCGTGGATCCGGGATCCGCCGAGCGACTCCTTGTCGATCTCCTTTCCGAGGGCCCGCTTCACCACCGGCGGGCCGGCGACGAAGAGCTGGCTCGTTGCGCGCACCATGACCGAGAAGTGCGACGCGGCGACCCGCGCCGCGCCGAGGCCCGCCACGGGCCCGAGCGCCGCCGCGACCACGGGAACGAGCGAGAGGAGCTCCACGGAGACGTCCCAGTCGGGAATGAAGGGGACGTAGGAGCGCCGGGTGGTGGCCTGGGTGCGGACCGAGCCGCCGCCCCCGGTGCCGTCGACGAGGCGCACGATCGGGACGCGCAGCTCGCGCGCCGCCTTCTCCGCCCAGCCCATCTTGTTGCCGATCGCGCCGTCCGCCGCGCCGCCGCGCACCGTGAAGTCGTCGCCGCCGACGACCACGGGTCGGCCCGCGACGCGGCCCCGACCGCACACGAAGTTCGACGGGGTGAAGTCGACGAGGCGCCCCTTCGCGTCGTAGTGGGGGCGACCCGCGAGGACCCCGGTCTCGTGGAACGAGCCCGGATCGAGGAGCCGGTCGATCCGTTCGCGCACCGTGAGCCGCCCGGCCTCGCGCGCTCGCGCGATCCGTTCGCTGCCGCCCATCCGCCTCGCGAGCTCGGAGCGGCGCGCGAGCTCCTCGAGCTCGGGCTTCCACGACATCGCGGGCAGCTTAGCCGAGCGGGTCCCGCGCTACGCTCGCCCGGCACGTGCTGCGCCTGCTCGCGCTCGACTTCGACGGCGTGATCTCCGACAGCGCTCCCGAGGCCTTCCTCGTGGCCGCGCGGACCTTCCGCGAGCTGCGTCCGGGAAGCCGCCTCGCGGCAGAGCTCGGCTGCGGCCGCGGCGATCGCGCGCCGGCGCGCGCCGAGGTGCTCGCGCACCCCCTCTATCCGGAGTTCCTCGAGCTGATGCCGCTCGGGAACCGCGCCGACGACTACGGGGTGATGCTCGACGCGATCGAGGCGGAGGCTCGTCTCCCCGACCAGGCCGCCTACGACGCCTGGCGCGATCGGCTCGACCGCGAGTGGCTGCGGGGCTTCCACAAGGGCTTCTATCGCGTCCGCGCGGCGCTCTCGGAGTCCGATCCCGCGGGTTGGAGCGGCCTCATGCAGCCCTACCCGGGGCTTGCGGAGATCCTGCGCGCCCGGGGGGCCTCGGTGCTGCTCGCCATCGCCACGGCCAAGGACCGCCGTTCCGTGGGGAGGTGCCTGCGCAGCTACGGGCTCGACGACCTCTTCCCGGAAGGCCGCGTGCTCGACAAGGAGACCGGGGTCAGCAAGGCCGATCACCTCGCGCACCTGCAGGCGCGCTTCGGCATTCCGTACCCGGAGATGGCCTTCGTCGAGGACAAGGTGAACCACCTCGACGCCGTGGCCCCCCTCGGCGTGCGCTGTGCGCTCGCGGCCTGGGGCTACAACGGCGAACGTGAGGTCCGTCACGCCCGCGCCCGCGGCTACCTCGTCTGCACGCTCGAGGACGTCGAGGCGCAGCTCTTCGGCCCGTAGCCGCGCCTAGCCCGCATGTCTCACCAGGGCGCTACTGCGGCGACGCATCTGCCCGCCCTGGCACGAGATCGCTCCCTGCGGGTGCTCGACGTAGCGCCGGCTACGCCTCCGCTTCCCTCGGTCGCGATCTCGTGCCAGGACAGGCATCTGCGCCGCCTCGCTACGCGCCCTAGTGAGACATGCGGGCTCCTGCTTATCCGGTTGTTTCAGCCTACCGCTACAGGTTGGGGTTGGTGGTCACCGCCGTGGCGTATCTGCTCGTAGGTGGTCGGGCCGCGGCTGGTTCCGAGGCCCAGCACCGTCTGGAAGGCGGCTTGGGGCGTGTG
>CAZUYC010000124.1:0-3660 GCA_964624475.1 uncultured Spirochaetales bacterium
CGAAGGTAGGCCCGAAACTCCTGCTCGACGAAGCGGGGGGCTGGCTGGTCTCGCGATCGCGCGTGGGCCAGGAAGGTCTCGAGCTGCTCGCGGACGACCCGGTGCAGGAGCGTCTGCTCGGGAGATCGCGGCGTGTAGCCGTCAGCTGCCAGGAGGATCGCGGGATGGGAGTCGGGCCCTGTGAGGGCCGGAGCGCGCTCGGCAGCGCGCGGGTCGGAGCGGCCGGGGCCGGGCATCGTGCACGCGGACCGGTGCGATCGGCGTGCCAGGCCTGGGCGCGCCCCACGATGTGCTCACGGCGCCGCGAGTCCCGCGGTTCATGGACGGGGAGAGCCTTCGGTTCACGGGAAGCGTCGGTGGCATAGGAATGCGCGATCATCCCGACCGACAACTCGATCCATCCCGCCGACCGCGGCCGCGCTGCGGAGGAACGCGGCTTCGAGTCGCTCTGGGTGGACGAGCACTCGCACATCCCCGTGTCGCGGAAGACCCCTTGGCGGCGCCGAGCTGCCGAAGATGTACTACGACGTGGTGGATCCCTTCGTCGCGCTCTCGATGGCGGCGGCCGCTACCACGAGACTCAAGGTCGGCACGGGCATCTGTCTGGTGATCCAGCGCGACCCCATCCAGACCGCGAAGCAGGTCGCGAGCCTCGACATGGCTGTCGGGTGGGCGCTTCCTGTTCCGCGTCTGCCCACGGGGCCCCGAGGGAACTTGCCCTAACGCCGCTTCTCGGTCGCAAGGCGGAAACCCAGGCAATATTCCCTATGCCCCGGATCGCGCGGGACTCCGAGGCAGTCGTCCACGCCGGCATACCGGGCGATTGGCAGTGGCAGCTCGAGTTCGAGCCCCCGGAGAGGCTTCACTTCGCGCTGCAAACCGCTGGCGAGGACCAGCACTGGATCATCGACGGCGGGAGCTCCTCGGCCGTGCTCGCAGGCAGCGTGGTCACGCACGAGCCCCTCGCCACGTCGGACGTGCTCTCGATCGTGCGCTTCCTCGCGGTCGTCCAGCTCGGCGCGCTGCTCGACCCGGAGCGGTTCGCTACGCGGGCGCTCGCGCCGGACGAGGCATCGGGTGGCGATCCTCGCGTGCTCGCGGTCCGCACGCTGCAGCAACCAGAGATGCACTACCGGCTGCACTTCGACGACGAGCTTCGCCTCGTGCTCGTCGAGGGTCCGCTCGCGATCCCGGCGATCGGAGGTGGAGCCGTTCGGGTACGCTTCTCGGATTTTCGCATCGTCGACGATCGCCTCCTGCCGTTCGCGGCCGACTACGAGCACGCTGGTGAGCCGCTGCTCGAGGAGCGGGTCGTCCGGCAGCGGGCCTTCCCGCGCTAGAGCACATCTCTAGGACGTGCGCAGGCCGGCTTGCGCGTAGCGCGGCCTCACGGTGTGCCAGAAGGCGAAGCCCACGACCACGACTCCGTAGAGGCCCATCATCACCGTTCCGAGCTCCGGCCAGCTCTCGACCATGAAGTTCGCCATCTGCTTGCTGCCGAGGATGGGTGGCATGAAGGCGTCAAGCCGGATCGGCGCCTGCGGATCGAGGTCGTGACCGTAGTTGTAGAGCATGAAGACGAAGCGCCCGAGCGGGTAAGCCGTACAAGCGGGCGAATTGACGTCCGATAAGCATCGAACTGACAAATCCCCTGGGGATGATCGGCTACACCGACCGTACTGCGGGGGATTCAAGCCCTCGCACGCCGGCCGCGGCTCGCTTCGCAGCCCTCGGGTGGCCGGCTCCCGCCGGCGGCCGCGCCGCCAAGGTGGACGGGTGGCTTCGGGAGGTGGGTCCTCACTGCTCGGCCCGTCGTGCTCCGGTCTCGAGCGCAACCTCTCTCATGAGCGCGGCCCTCCCTCCTCGTCGTCGTCGGGCCGCGCCGCGGCAGCGGGTGGGGCGCGAGAGGGCAGCGAGAGGCATTCGAGAATTGCCCTCGTTGTGTCCGGGGGATGGATCGCTGCGAGGATACGCGTGCGGCTGCCGCAGCGAGGGCATTCCAGAACGTCGACAGCAAAGACGCGGCGCAGGAGATCGGCCCACGCCAGTCGTCGCGGGCGATCCGAGCGTGGCGCCTCCGGCGAAGATTGACGAAGAGGAGCGGGGACGGCCTCGGCCGGCTCGCTGTCCGATGAATCCGACGGCAGACCCGTAGTGGGCGGGGCACGGACGCTCGCGGCCGAGCCGGCAGCGTCGGGCGACGATGGATCCAGGACGTCGCAGGAAGGCGCCTCACCCACCGCTGCCTGACCGCCCGGCACGACGCGGTCGCGCTCGCCAGCGCACGGCCCGAGGATCCCGTGGTAGCGGACGAGGTGGAAGCGGGGCGGAGGCACCATGGCCGCGAGCTTCTCGAGCAGCTCTTGCGGCTCGAAAATGACGTGGGTGGTGCCGTCGCGCCAGCGATGCTTCAGCCGGTAGAGGAGCCGGCCATCGTTGAGCCGCGACAGTCGCCGCGTAGCGACGGGTGGCCGCGCCACGTAGCGGGCCAGGCGCTCGAGGCGGCGGCGGTCCCGTGCGGGGACGGCGACGTTCGCGTGCAGGCTCACGCCACCCACGCTCGCGCAGCGCTCGCCCTCGAGCACCGAGACATCGTCCACGTCGATGCGGTCGCCAACGCGCAGCACGCGCTGGCCCGCGCGGGGGCCCGTGGCGATGCGGCCCGCCACCGAGGCTGCATAGAGCAGGGCGAGCAGCGGCTCCTCGTCCGGCAGCGGGTCGGCCTCGGCCGGATCGGCATCGGGCGCGAGGCCGCTTCGCTCGAGCAGCCGGACGATCCGCCGCGCCACCTGGCCTGCCACACCGCCGACCTCGGCGTCGTCGGGGGGCGGGAGCGCGTGGAAGCGCAGGGCCCCGCTCGGCCCTGCCGCGTAGACGCCGTCGAGCACGAGCGAGTGGAAGTGGACGTTCAGGTTGAGGGCATCTCCGAAACGCTGCACGAACGTGACCGCTCCGCATTGTCCACGCGGGACGCCCCAATGCTTCCGTGCACGGCGCCGGAGCGAAGCGAAGACCGTATGCACGAAGATTGCGAGGACGGCGCTCGTGAGCTGGGCGTCATAGGCCAGGCGATAGCGGAGGGCGAAGGGGAGTGAGAGCACCCATTGGCGGACGGGGACCACCGGGAGGACGCGATCGACCAGGTGCGCCGCCGTATCTGCCATGCGGCGGCCTCCGCAAGATGGACAGAACCCACGGCCCTTGCAGGAGAATGCGACGACGCGGTCGAGCCCGCACGCGTCGCAGTGAACGCGCAAAAAGCCGAAGGCGGGGATTCCGCAGCGCAGGAAGGCCCGGAGCTCGCGCTCGACGAAGCGCGGCACGGGCCGCTCGCGAGCGTGTGCCCTTGCGAGGAACGTTTCGAGCTCCGCCTGCACCGCCTGGTACAGCACGCCCTCGTCGGGGCGGCGTTGTGTGTAGCGCTGTGCTTCGGCGCCGCGGGCTGCGGCATGCCGATGGGAAAGCGCCGCCACCGGGGGGTGAGGAGCAGGGAGAGTGTCCATCTCCCCCGGAGATTTAACGGTTCGCGCCTCGGGCTCAACCGGTCAACGCAACACTCTCGTTGAGTACCTCTACTGGGGAACGGAAGGCGAGCGTCTTTCGGGGACGCTGGTTCAGTTGGCGAGCGGTGCGGTTCAGGTCTGCTTGCGAGCACACGGA
>CAZUYC010000125.1:0-54693 GCA_964624475.1 uncultured Spirochaetales bacterium
CCGGGATGGAGGTCGAAGAGCATCACCTCTTCCGGGTCACCCGCAACGCAGACTTCGAGATCGATGAGGACGAGGCTGACGACCTGCTCCTCGCGATCGAGGAGGAGCTTCGGCGGCGGCGGTTCGGGGCGGCCGTTCGACTCGAGGTGGAGCGCTCGATGCCGGCCGCGACACGCGCCCTCCTGCTGCGCGGTCTGGGCCTAGGGGAGGCCGACTGCTACGACGTGAGCGGCATGCTCGACCTGACCGGCCTGTGGGCGATCGCCGAACTGGACCGCCCCGATCTCAAGCCCGTCCCATGGGTCCCGGTCACGCCGCCGCGGCTGATCCCGCCCGACGAGGATGAACCGGCCGACGTCTTCGCGGCGATCCGTGCCGGCGACATCCTGGTCCACCACCCGTACGAATCGTTCGCGGCGTCGGTCGAGCGGTTCATCACCCAGGCCGCCGACGACCCGGACGTGCTGACCATCAAGCAGACCCTCTACCGCACGTCGGGTGATTCGCCGATCGTCCAGTCGCTGATCCGCGCTGCCGAGCGCGGCAAGCAGGTGGTCGTCCTGGTCGAGATCAAGGCCCGCTTCGACGAAGAGGCGAACATCGTCTGGGCGCGCAAGCTGGAACGCGCCGGGGCGCACGTGGTGTACGGCCTGGTCGGGCTCAAGACCCACGCGAAGGTCGCCCTCGTGATCCGCCGCGAGGCCGACGGGATCCGGCGCTACTGCCACGTCGGCACCGGCAACTACAACCCGGCGACCGCCAAGATCTACGAGGACCTCGGGATCCTCTCCGCCTCCGCGGAGCTCTGCGCCGATCTCGCCGAGCTCTTCAACAACCTGACGGGCTTCTCGCGCCAGCACCACTACCGGCGGATCCTCGTCGCCCCCGAGACGCTGAAGCCGGCGCTGCTCGAGCTGATCCGCGCCGAGGCCGCGGAGCCCGACGGCACGATCGTCCTCAAGCTGAACCACCTCTCCGATCCCGCGGTGATCGACGCGCTCTATGCCGCCGCGCAGGCGGGAACCGAGATCGACCTCGTCGTGCGCGGCATCTGCACGCTGCGCCCCGGTGTGCCGGAGCTGTCGGAGCGGATCCGCGTGCGCTCGATCCTGGGGCGCTTCCTCGAGCACTCGCGGATCTTCCGCTTCGGGAGCGAGGCGCGCGGGCGGCGCTACTTCATCGGCTCGACCGACCTGATGCGCAGCAAGCTCGAGAGCCGGGTCGAGCTCGTCGTTCCGGTCGAGGAGCCCGCGCTGTGCGCCCGCCTGGAGGAGATCCTCGCGTTCGCGCTCGCCGACGAAGCCACCTGGACGCTCGATGCGGAGGGGCGTTGGACGCGGGGCCGCGGCGCCGGGCCGCGCCTCCAGGAGCGGCTGCTCGAGCTGGCACGGCAGCGCGCGCTGCAGGGCGAGGAATCCGCGGAGCTGCGCCGCTGATCCGCCCCCCGGATCACGCGGCACGCAGGGCGAAAGGGGGTCTACGCTGGTCCGCAAGGTGTACCTGATCCGGCACGCCAAGGCCGAGAAGCTCTCGGCCTGGGACGGTCCCGAGCCGCTCCGCCCGCTCACGCCGCGGGGCCTGCGCCAGGCCCAGCAGCTCGCGGAATCGCTGGCCGACTCCGGCGTGCGCCGCGTCGTGGCGAGCCCCTTCCTGCGCTGCCGGCAGACCGCGGCTCCCCTCGCGGCGCGGCTCGGCCTGCGCGTCGGGGTGGACGAGCGGCTCGCCGACGGTGAGCCGTTGGCGAAGGCGCTCGAGCTCTTGCGCGAGCAGACGGCCTCCGTCGTAGCGTGCTTCTCCCACCGGGCGCTCCACGGCGAGCTCGCGAGCGAGCTCGCCGAGCTCGGCGTCGACGTACAGATCGTGGACCGCGGCGCGGCCGAAGGCGACGAGCTCCCCGCGCATCGGCTCGCCGTGATCGACCTCGGCAGCACCTCCTTCCACCTGCTCGTGGCAGACGCGACGGCGGCCGGGCGTCTCGCGCCCGTGCATTCGGAACGCGTGATGCTGCGGCTCGGCGCGGCCCTTCCCGGTGGGCGAATTCCCGAGGACGTAGCCGAGCGCGCCGTCGAGGCGGCCCGGGCGCTCGGCGAGGCGGCGCGCCGCCACCAGGCGGAGCGGGTGCTCGCAGTCGGAACGGCGGCCCTCCGCGAGTCCGCCAACGGCACGGCCCTGACCCGCGAGATCGGCCGCGCGCTCGGCACCCCGGTGCGCATGCTGAGCGGAGAGGAGGAGGCGCGACTGATCTTCTCCGCCTTCCGCCGGCGCGTCTGGATGCCACGCGGCCGGCTCCTCGGCGTGGACCTCGGTGGGGGGAGCCTCGAGCTCGCGGTCGGCGACGACCACGACGTCTTCTACGAGACGACGCTCGCGCTCGGAGTCGCGCGCCTGCACTCGCAGATCGTGCGCTCGGACCCGATGACGGCGGGCGAGGCGACGCAGATCCGCGAGCGCGTGCGCGCCCTGCTCGCTCCGAAGCTGCGTCAGGTCGCCGCCCAGGCGCCCGTGGCCTGCGTCGTCGCCGGCGGCACGGCCCGCGCGCTCGGCTGGCTGGCGACGGGCTTGCGCGGCCTGCGCCCGGCACGCAGCGTGAACCACCTCGAGATCCCGCTGGCGGAGCTGCGCGAAATCGACGAACGGCTCGTCCGATCGAGCCACGCCGAGCGGCTGCGCATGCCGGGCATGCGACGGCGGCGCGCCGACCTGCTTCCAACCGGCGCCCTGGTGCTGACCGCGGCGGCCGAGCTTTTCGACCTCGACGGCTACACGATCACCGACTGGGGCCTGCGCGAGGGCGTTCTCCTCGAGGCGCTGGGCGCGACGTGAGCCGCCGCAGCAAGCGAAGCGCGCAGCGAGGCGAAGCCGAGCGAAGGCGGGCCCCCGCTGAGGCCGGGCCGCGCAGCGAGGCGAAGCCGAGCGAAGTGAGGGCCCCCTCGAGACAAGGCCGCAGCAAGCGAAGCGCGCAGCGAGGCGGAGCCGAGCGAAGGCGGGCCCCCGCTGAGGCCGGGCCGCGCAGCGAGGCGAAGCCGAGCGAAGCGCGGGCCCCCGCAAGTTCGGAGCGGCGCCTGCTCCTCTTGCGCCACGCGAAGGCGGAACGCGGCCCGGACCTCGCCGACCCCGAGCGCCCGCTCGCGCGGCGCGGGCGGCAGGACGCGAAGCGGATGGGCGAGGCGATCGCCGAGCTCAGGCCCGCGCCCGAGCAGGTCCTCTGCTCCTCGTCTCGGCGCACGCGCGAGACGCTGGATCGGATCCTCCCCCACCTGCCCGCAGGGCTCGCCGTCGCGATCGACCGCGAGCTCTACCTCGCGGGCCCGGACCAGATCCTCGCTCGCATCGCCGAAGTGGACAACCGGGTGCGGACGCTCCTGGTCGTGGGCCACAACCCCGGCATCGCGGAGCTCGCGGAGCTCCTCGTCGCGGAGGGAGAAGCCTCCGCCCTCGCGCGCCTGCGCGAGAAGTTCCCGACGGGAGCGCTCGCCGAGATCCGGACCCGCACGCCCCGCTGGCGCGACCTCGCGCCGGGGAGCGGTATGCTCTCGGCCTTCCTGACCCCGAGAGAGCTCGCGGGCCGAGGCGGATAGCGCGATGAGGGAGATCGAGCTCAAGCTCGAGATCCGCCCCGAGGACGTGCCGCGCCTGCTCCGCAGCGAGGAGCTGCGCGAGCTCGCCGCCGGCCGGGGCCAGACGCGCAGCCTCCACTCGGTCTACTTCGACACCCCGGAGCTCGGCCTCGCGCGCCACGGCATGGCGCTGCGCGTGCGGCGCGACGGCCGGAAGCGGGTGCAGACGCTGAAGGCCCGGGGGCCGCAGCGGGGCGCGCACTTCGACCGGATCGAATACGAGGCCGTCGCCTCCGCGGAGGAGCCCGACCTGGGCCTCATCCCGGACCCCGATGTGCGCGCGCAGGTCGAGGTGGCGATCGCGGGAGCGCCGCTCGGGCCCGTGATCGAGACGCGGATCCGCAGGACCCGGCGCCTCCTGCGCCGGGGCGAGACGAGCCTCGAGCTCGCCGTCGACGTCGGCGAGGTGCGCGCGGCCGGGGAGAGCCAGCCCCTCTCCGAGGTCGAGCTCGAGCTGCGCGAGGGCGAGGCGGCCGCCCTCTACGCCGTGGCGCTCGCGCTGCTCGACGTCGTGCCCCTGCGCATCTCGACCGTCTCCAAGGCGGAGCTCGGCTACGCCTGCCTCACGGGGAATCCCCCGGCGCCGCGCAGGGCGCAGGCGCCCGAGCTCGCTCCCGACGCGACGCTCGACGAGGTCGTCGCCGCGACGCTCGAGAGCTGTCTCGCGCACGTGCTCGGAAACCTCGCGCCGGCGCACCTCGGCCGCGACGTCGAAGGGGTGCACCAGATGCGCGTGGGCGTGCGGCGGCTGCGCTCGGCGCTCCGCCTCTTCGGCCCGGCCCTTCCCGCCGGCGCGCTGCGCCCGCTGGAGACGGAGCTGCGCTGGCTCGGCCGCGAGCTCGGCGCGGTGCGCGACCTCGACGTCTTCGTCGTCGAGCGGCTCGACCCGCTCTTCGCCGGCCGCCCCGGCGACAAGGGCCTGGAGCGCCTGCGCGAGGCCGCGCTGGCGCTGCGCGCCGAGCGCCACGAGCAGCTGCGCCGCACGCTCGACTCGACCCGGCTCACGCGCCTCGTCCTCGAGCTCGGGCGTTTCGTGGCGCGGCGCGCGTGGCGCGACCAGCCGCTCGACGAAGCGTCGGCCCGGCTCTTCGCGCCGGCGCACGGGCGCGCGGCCGAGCTCTTCGAGGCGCGCGACCGCAAGGCGCGCCGCCTCGGCGATCGCATCGACGAGCTCTCGCTCCCCGAGCTGCATCGCCTGCGGATCCAGCTCAAGCGGCTGCGCTACGCGGGCGAGCTCCTCGGCGGCCTCTACCCAGGCCGGCGACGGGACCGCTATCTCGAGCGCCTCCCGGAGCTCCAGGACCGGCTCGGGCGCCTCGCGGACCTCGCGACGGCGCAGGGTCTGCTCGCCGGCCTGCTCGAGCGCATCGACCCCGACGCCCGCCCCGCCTGCGCTCGCGCCGCCGGCTTCGTCGAGGGATGGGCGGCCGCGGACGTGGCGCGGGCGACCCGGCGGCTCGGCAGGGTGTGGCAGCACTTCGCGCACGCCCGCCCGTTCTGGACCGAAGAACCTGGGGGACGTTCTTGAAGACGAAGTGGTGGTTCCCCCGCTGCGCAGCCCCTCGCCCTCCTGCCCAAGCCGCAGGTTCCCGCTGCTGGGGGGCATCGGAATGTCCGCGCGCCGCGAGTCGTGGCGTGGCGCGCGTCGGCTCCTCCAGGCGATGGCGGAGCGCCCGGGGGATCTCGAGGCCGGCGATGGTCGAGCTCCGATGGTCGAGCTCCTGATCCGAGAGGCTGCACAACGCGACGCAGGGGCCGCCGCCCCAATCAGCCGCCGCGAGTCGCCGGCGCCCCGCCGCCCTCGACCTCGGGTTCCATGGCGGGCCGGATCGAAATCGGGACCGGCGAGTCCTCCGCGCGCCTCGAGGTCGAGGGCCGAGATGCCGAAGGGAAGCCAGCGCGAGATGTTGCGCGAGACGATCGAGCGGGACACAAGATGGCAGGTGCGACACACGGCGGCGGCGTGGTGTTCAGGCCGGGGGACTCGGGACCCCTCTACCTCCTCGTCGAGGCGAGCAGATCGAAGGGACGCTGGGTCTTCCCCAAGGGTGGCATCGGCAGGAGGGAGTCGGCCGAGCAGGCCGCCGTGCGCGAGGTCGCGGAGGAGGCCGCCGTCCGGGCGCGGTCCGTCCAGGCGTTGGGGAGGGCCCGGCTGGAGAAGGGCGGGGACCGCATCCGGGTGGAGTTCTTCCTGATGGAGTACGTCCGCGATGCGAAACCGTTCGAGTCGCGAGACGTCCGCTGGTGCCGTTTCGAGCAGGCCATCGAGGCGCTCGACGATGCAGAGGCGATCCGCTTACTGCGCCGGGCGAACGAGTTCGTGACCGCGGCACTCGGCCCGCCGCGCCCGGGCAGGGCAGCGGCACGGGCGATGCGCGCCGTCGTCGCGACGGTTCCACTCGGAGTCCTGGCGATCCTGATCGCGGTGCTGCCCTTCGCCCCGGAGCTCGCGCTCCCGCTGAGATCGAGGCCCGGCGTCGCGGTCGGGGTCGCGGCTGCGGCGATCCTGTTGGCGCACCCCCTCGGAGTTCTATTCGCCCGCGTGGCGGAGACGCTGCTCGCGCCCGTGGAGCGTCACCTCCGCCTCCGCCTTGTCCTGGAGAAGACACGTGGCGTGCTCGAGGTCGAGGACCTCTTCGGGGCCGACGCGGTGCTCGTCCGGCTGCGATCGCGGGACGAGAAGACCGCGAGGCGGCTGCGATCGCGGGCCCGGGCAGCTGCGGTCCTGACAGTGTTGTTTCCTGGGGTGACGGCGGCGGGGATCCAGCTCGGCGCGAGGCTGCGGGGGGAAGAATGGTGGCCGGCGCTGATTCCCGTGGCCTACGCCGTGACGGCCGCTGGCACGCTCGGGGTCCTTCGCTGGAGGAGCCCGCGCGGCTCCGGTGACACCAGGGCGGTGCGGGCCTACGCCAAACGGCGGGGCCTGCTTCGCGGGGAGCGGTCGAAGGGCGAGTACGCGTGGAGGCTCGCGGCGGACCTGGCGGCAGCTCCGGTGGTCTGGGCCGCGCTCGGTCTGCTCGCGTTCTCCTTCGCGCTCCCGATCTCCTTCGAGAGGCGAACGGGCTCGCCAACGTTCGAGTGGGTGTGGGTCGCCGTCGCGGTCGCTGGTTCGGGGCTGGCGGTCCTATCGGCCTGGGCCTGGTGGCGTGTGACACGACGCCACGAGCTTCTCCTCTTCGATTCGCAAGCTCGCTGAGCCGCGCAAACGACTCGGGACTTCGAGGTGGGTCAACCAGGTCCCGGCGGGCGGCCCTCCGCGAGGTGCCCGCCGTTCCACGAGCGGGCGCAGACCGCGCAGCGGCGTTCCTCTACTCCTTCACAGCGCCGCGGCGGCGCGGGCCAGGCACGACTTGAACGCGGGGTCGGATACTCCCATCCACGGGCGATCGACACCGCCGCGCAGTTCCTCGATCCTTGACTGGCGCGACTCGAGGTACCGGCCGGCGGCCGTCGCGGCCTCGGGGCTCGCGGCGGCTTCGGGCGCAGCGAGGAAATCGCGCACGAGCCCGATTGTGACGACGGCGTCCTGCAGCTCTCCCAGATGGTCCTGCACCACGACGACTGCCTCGATCGCCTCCTCGACGCACGGATCGAGCCCCTCGCGGAAGAACTCGAGGAGGTAACGCAGTCCCTTGCTCTCGATGCGCAAGGCGTGCAGCATCTCGACGGACCCCCACGGGAGCACGGTCCCGAAGGCGCAGACCGCGGCGTAGTGCGCCCAGATCTCGGCCGGGACGACATGCGTGACCAGAGTGGGGCGCGGGGCCTCGCCCGCCGTCAGGACGCGCGCGCCAGCGCCCGGGGTGTCGAGGAAGCGCGCGTACTCCTCCTTGAAGTCCGCGTACGCCTGCCCATCCAGATGCGCCAGCAACTGCAGGCGGGCCGCGTCGCGCCGTCGCGTCCATGAGTCGACGAGGACCTGGAGAGCGCGGGCCTCCTCGGCGGGGAGGCTCGATCGATAGGCGCGCGCAGCGTCGAGCAGGACGTCGAGGTCGCGCACCGCTCCCAGGACGCCGCCGAGCGTGCGCAGCCCGTCGCGCACCGGCCGGATCGCCTTCCGGCGGAAATGGGGTCCGACGATGCGCAGCGCGGCGCGTTGCCTGCGGGTTGCGACGCGCATGTCGTGCAACTCCTCGGGATCTTCCCCGGCAAGCGTGCCGGCTTCCTTCGCGATCATCTCCTCGAAGTGCAAGCGCAGGATCTTGCGACCTGCCTCGGACACGGGATCAGCGGGGAGCACGCCCGGACGCCTCATCCTGCGTTTGGGCAGGATCTCGGGTGCGGTGGGCTCGGCGTCGAGCGACAGAAGCTTCTCGAACGTCGAACCGTCCTGGGCGATGTACTTCGCTTCGATCTCGGGGCGGCTCGCGGTGGGCATGTTCCTCGTCCTCCGGGGCCGGTTGCCGCGTGGCGGCTCAGTCCCCTGCTCTCCAGCGAACGGCGGCGGCGCTCGACCCGCTCGCTCCGATAGGCGCGCTTGCGCTCGACCGCGCGGGCGTCGGACAGCTTCCGTTGCCGGACGTTCACCTGGCTGGCGGGCGTCGCCTTCGCGGAGCAAGCCACCTGGACGGACGTATCGTCGTCGCGGCCAGGACAATCAAGCGGGTTCTCATGTCGGTTAGGTGCCGAACCGTCGAACCCCGGGGGGAGGTGACCCTTCCCGGACGATGACGGCGATCAGGCCCGCCAGCAGCCACGCGGCCGAGCTACGTTGCGGGCGTCGTCGGGCACCGCCGCGCCGGAGCCGGTGTTCGAGGTGCCCTAACTAAACGGAGGTGGTGCCGTGGCATCGCGAAAGCAGGAAGAGAAGAAAAAGAAGAAGAAGAAGAAGAAGGACAAGAAGCACCGGAAGAAGCTCGAGAAGAAGCGCCGCAAGGCGGCGGAGCGAATGAAGCAGCTCGCGAAGGCGCAGCGCGCGGCGCGCCGGCGCGCGAGGGCGACGAAGGCGCAGAAGCGAAAGAGCCGCGGGCGGCCGACGCGCAGGGCGCGCCGCAAGAAGGCCGCGGCGCGTCCGAAGAAGGCGGCTCCGGCCCGCAAGGTGGATCCGGCCCGCAAGCGCGCGGTCAGGAAGCCTCCCGCCCGGCGGCCGGCGGCGCGGGGGGCCGCGCCGACGCTCGCCGCGGGGCGGGAGCCGTCCGCGCTCGCTCCGCCCGTCGTCCGTGCGACACCGGCGATTCTCGCGGCGGTCGCGCCGGCCGCGGTACCCACGAGGCCGGCCCCCTCGGCGTCGCCGCCGGCGGCGGCGGACGGCAACGGCCGCGAGTAGCCTCGTCCCACGCCGTCGCCCCGCCGCTCAGCGCGCGACGGTCGGAGGCGGATGCAGACGCTCGAGGCCCGGGGGCCGCAGCGGGGCGCGCACTTCGACCGGATTGAATACGAGGCCGTCGCCTCCGCGGAGGAGCCCGGCCTGGGCCTCGTCCCGGACCCGGAGGTGCGCGCACGTCGGCGAGGTGCGCACGGCCGGGGAGAGCCAGCCCCTCTCCGAGGTCGAGCTCGAGCTGCGCGAGGGCGAGGCGGCCGCCCTCTACGACGTGGCGCTCGCGCTGCTCGACGTCGTGCCCCTGCGCGTCTCCACCGTCTCCAAGGCGGAGCTCGGCTACGCCTGCCTCACGGGCGATTCCCCGGCGCCGCGCAGGGCGCAGGCGCCCGAGCTCGCTCCCGACGCGACGCTCGACCAGGTCGTCGCCGCGACGCTCGAGAGCTGTCTCGCGCACGTCCTCGGCAACCTGTCGCCGGCGCACCTCGGCCGCGACGTCGAAGGGGTGCACCAGATGCGCGTGGGCGTGCGGCGGCTGCACCGTCCACACCTTCGCTTTCGAGAACGCCCCCAGGTTCGCCTCAGCGCGTGCGCGGGGGGCCGAGCCAGCCCGCGTGGGACGCGGGATCGACGCGCAAGAGCTCGGGGATCACGGCCACGAGCTCTCCGCGCTCGCCCGCGCGCGCGGGGTTGTCGAAGCGCCACACCACGGCGCCGCCCGGCTCGACCTCGAAGGCGCGCCCGCCGAACGAATCGGTGACGATCGTGTTGCCGTTGTGCAGCCGCTGGGCCGCGCCCATGCCCTCGGAGACGAAGCCCGCGCCAGGGCCCGCCCAGCTCCAGAGCACCCGCCCGGAGGCGGGATCGAGCTCGAGCGCGCGCGAGCGTCGCCGCAGCCCGAAGTTGTCGAAGAGCAGGAGCCCGCCGCTCGGCAGCAGCGACGGCTCGTGCTGGAGCCGGAAGGCGCCCTGCATCGCCCAGACGATCTCCTCGCGGTCGAGGTCCAGGACCGCCACGAGATCGAGGTTGCGGATCGAGAGCAGGGCGTTCCCGCGCCGGAACGCGGGCATCCGCTCCGCGTGCGAGCCGTCGAGGATCTCGATCGTGTTGGTGTGGAGGAGGTCGTCGTGCGCAGGCACCCGCGCGAGCAGGTGCGCGAAGCGCGAGCGCTCGAGCGCGCGCAGGATCGAGACGCGGCGGAGCTCCCTGCCCTCGGCGTCGAGGATGCGGACCTCGTCCTCGCGCACGCGGCGCCCCGCCCGGAGCCTCGGGATCTCGTGGATCTCCTCCGCGAGCGCGAAGATCCGATCCGCCACGACGAAGACGTCGTGGTGGACGGGGATCGCGCGCGCCCACAGCAGGCGCGAGTCGCGGTCGAGCTTCACGAGGCCGAAGTAGTCGAAGACGCCGAGCAGATCCCCGTTGTCGAAGAGGTGCACGCGCCGGAGGTAGCGCGTGCCGTCGCGCGCGAGCGAGTCGGCCGGAGCGTCCGGGAAGGCGTCGCGGTAGGCGATCTCCCAGCGGTGCACGAGCTCTCCGCGCATGTCGACGAGCAGGGCGATCGGAGCGTGACCCGACGTGTACAGGTTGAGCCCCGCGAAGGCGCGAGCCGGATCGTGGATCGAGACGCCGCCCGCGCCCGACGCGGGCCGGTAGCCGGTCAGGTAGCCGAGCCGCTCGAGCAGCGAGGCGTCCCCGGGGTCGATCGCCGGCGCGGCGGGCGCCGGCTGGAAGCGCACCGGCGAGCGATCCGGCGGCGGCGCCTGCGCGCGCTCGCAGGCCGCTGCGACGAGCGACGCGAGCGCGAGCGCCGCGGCGCGCCGCCACCGGCAGCGGACCCCGCGGACGAGCTGGCTGCTGCGCGCCGGCATCGGGGCCGCCGATCCTACCGGAGCCCGGCCCGCCCGGCCCGAAGCTGGACTAAGCTTGCGTCCGAGCCGCCCGCGGAGCGATGCGTGGAGAAGACGACCCGCTTCAACATCGCCTACCTCGCGATCGCCCTGCTCGGCGTGATGCTGCTCCACGACCTCTGGAGCAGCTGGCGGGACGTGACCTTCCTGCCCTACAGCCGCTTCGAGCGCCTCCTCGAGGAGGGGCAGATCAAGGAGGTCGTGATCTCCGCGGACCGGATCCGCGGCGAGCTCCTCGAGCCGGTCGACGGCAAGCACCACTTCGTCACCAACCGGGTCGATGCGGAGCTCGCGAGCCGGCTCGAGGGCAAGGGCATCGAGTTCTCCGGCGAGACCCAGGACCAGCTGCTGCCGACGCTGCTCTCGTGGGTCGTCCCGGTCCTCCTCTTCTTCGGCCTGTGGATGTTCCTGATGCGGCGCATGGCGACCCGCATGGGCCCCGGCGGGGGCTTCCTCGCCGTCGGCAAGAGCAAGGCGAAGGTCTACGTCGAGGCGGACACGAAGGTCACCTTCCAGGACGTGGCCGGTGTCGACGAGGCGAAGGCCGAGCTCCAGGAGATCGTGGCGTTCCTGCGCGACCCGAAGTCCTACGGCCGCCTCGGCGCGCGCATGCCCAAGGGCGTGCTGCTGGTCGGCCCTCCCGGTACGGGCAAGACGCTGCTCGCGCGCGCGGTGGCCGGCGAGGCCGGCGTGCCCTTCTTCTCGATCAGCGGCTCCGAGTTCGTCGAGATGTTCGTCGGCGTGGGCGCCGCGCGCGTGCGCGATCTCTTCGAGCAGGCCCGCAGCAAGGCCCCCTGCATCATCTTCATCGACGAGCTCGACGCCCTCGGCCGCGCCCGCGGGGCCCTGTCTCCGTTCGGGGGGCACGACGA
The DNA here is from genome assembly GCA_964624475.1 of uncultured Spirochaetales bacterium. Classification (GTDB taxonomy): domain Bacteria; phylum Myxococcota_A; class UBA9160; order UBA9160; family SMWR01; genus CAZUYC01. Next base: position 11,657 of record CAZUYC010000125.1, read on the forward strand.
GAAGGAGCAGACGCTGAACCAGCTCCTCTCGGAGCTCGACGGCTTCGACCCGGCGAGCGGGATCGTGCTGCTCGCCGCGACGAACCGCCCGGAGATCCTCGACCCGGCGCTGCTGCGCGCCGGCCGCTTCGACCGCCAGGTGCTCGTCGACCGCCCCGACCGCGTCGGGCGCACGGCGATCCTCGGGGTGCACCTGCACCGCGTGAAGCTCGCCCCCGGCCAGGATCCCGGGGAGGTCGCCGCGCTCACGCCGGGCTTCACCGGGGCGGACCTCGCGAACCTGGTGAACGAGGCGGCGCTCGTCGCCACGCGGCGCGGGGCGCCCGAGGTGACGCTGGCGGACTTCACCGCCGCGATCGAGCGCATCGTGGCCGGCCTCGAGAGGCGCAATCGCCTGCTGAACCCGCGCGAGCGGGAGATCGTCGCCCACCACGAGATGGGTCACGCGATGGTGGCGAGCCTGCTCCCCGGCTCGGACACCGTGCACAAGGTCTCGATCATCCCGCGCGGCGTGGGCGCGCTCGGCTACACCCTGCAGCGACCCACCGAGGACCGCTTCCTGATGACGCGCGAGGAGCTCGAGAGCAAGCTCACGGTGCTCCTCGGGGGACGCGCGGCAGAGGACCTCGTCTTCGGCCACCTCTCGACCGGGGCCGCCGACGACCTCGCGCGGGCGACGGACATCGCGCGCAGCATGGTGACCCGCTACGCGATGGTGCCGGAGCTCGGCCACTCCACCTACGAGGAGGATCCCGTGTCCTTCCTCGGACGGCCGGCGCCGGGCTTCGGGGGACGCCTCTACAGCGAGGCGACGGCGCGCGAGATCGACTGCGCGGTGCGCGCGCTCGTGGACGCCGCCTTCGCGCGCGCCCGCCATCTGCTCGCCGCGAACCGCGTGCTGCTCGAGAAGGCGGCGAGCCAGCTCCTGGCGCGCGAAACCCTCGCGGAGCCCGAGCTGCGCGAGCTGCTCGCCGAACTCGCGCGCCCGTCGCCGGCGCACGCGCCCGCGAGAACGGCCGCGGCCGGGTAGGAGAGCCCCACCGCATGGGTCGCTGCCGAGGCCGGGGGCTCCTGCGCCTCCCGCGACCGCGCGGGTGGCGCGGGGCGGCTGCGCTCGCCGCCCTCGCCGCGATCGGCGCGCCTGTCCTCTCGATCCTCGCGCTGCGCTGGGTCCCGCCGCCGACCACCGCCTTCATGCTCCTCCACGCGGGCGAGCTACGCCATCGCTGGATCGCCTGGCGGGAGATCTCGCCCCACGTGGCGGTGGCCGTGGTAGCCGCCGAGGACCAGACGTTCCCCCGCCACCACGGCTTCGACTTCGCCTCCATCTCGAGCGCCCTCTCCGGGCAGGAGGATCGGCGGCTGCGCAGCCTGCGGGGCGCGAGCACGATCTCGCAGCAGGTCGCCAAGAACCTCTTCCTCTGGCCGGGCCGGAGCCTCCTGCGCAAGGGGCTCGAGGCCTGGCTGACGCTCTGGATCGAGGGCCTCTGGCCGAAGCGCCGGATCCTCGAGGTCTACTTGAACGTTGCGGAGTTCGGCCGTGGAATCTTTGGCATCGGCGCCGCGAGCGCGGTCTACTTCGGAGCCTCCCCGGCGCGCCTCGGCCCCGAGCAGGCCGCCCGCCTCGCGGCCGTGCTGCCCGATCCGCGGCGGCTGCACGTGATCGACCCCGGCCCCTACGCGCTCGAGCGCGCGGCCTGGATCCGCGGGCAGGTCGAGATGCTCGGCGGCCCCGCCTACCTGCGCGGCCTCTGAGGAGCGTGCGCGCGGGCTCCTGCGTCGATCGTCCCCGAGCGCGTCGCCCGCGCCAGGGCCCGCCCGGCGCTACGGACCCGGTCGGGGCTGTGGCGCGCCAGGGCCCGCCCGCAGATCGACCTCGCTCACGGGGCGCACCGCGACTCCGGAGGCCGCGATCCCCGCGATCGCCCGCCGGAGGCTCGCGATCGCGTACTCGGTCTCGTGCCGCGGAGCATCGACCAGGAAGTGGAACATCAGGATCAGCCACTCGCGCTCCTCGCGCGCGCGCCGCGCCGCCTCGATCAGGGCCTCCGGAGGAGTCGAGTCGAGCACGTTCATCGCGCGCAGGCGGTGCGGATCCGCCGGCGGAAGCGTCTCGACCCCGCCCGAGGCGAGGCGCGCCGTCGAGAAGCGCGGGCGCACGAGCGCGAGGACAGCCGGATCGTGCTTCCCGAGCGGATAGGCGAGGTGGCGCCCGCCGGCGCCGAAGCCGCTCCGAGCGAGCCAGCGCTGGACGCCGTCCAGCACCTCCGGCAGCTCCTCGGGCGGGAACTCCGTGAGCGGCGTGAAGTGGTGCGCCGCCACGTCCCAGCCGAAGCTCCGCCGCAGCGCGTGGAGCTGTTCGCGCGTCATGTAGCCCTGCTCTCCGACCTGGTCGGGCATCACGTACGCCGTGCCGCGGAGCCCGTACTCGGCCAGGATGGGCGCCGCGACGCTCCAGTGCTCGTCGTAGCCGTCGTCGAAGGTGAGGCTCACGACCCCCTCGTCCGGCAGCGGCCGGGCCTCGAGGCCGCCCACGAAGCCCGTGACGCGCGGACCGGCGCCCACGCTCTCGGCGAGGCGCCATTCCACGCGCTCGATGGCCGAGCGATCCGGTCGCCCCTCCCGCCGCGCGGAACCGAGGCCGAACGTGAGCTCCAGCCACTGGCCGCTCTGGAGCAGGTTCATCGGCCCGTCGGCGAAGACCATCACGGGAATCGCGAAGGCGCCCTCGCGCGAGACGAGCACGAGATCGGCTCCGGCGAGCCGGGCAGCGTCGTCCACCCGGACGCGAAGCCGGACGAAGCGCCCGCGGAGGTCGAGCGGGGCCGGGAGCGGCCCCGGCGTCCCGACGGCAGCGGTCGCACCGGGTCCTGCCGTCTCGAAGCGGAGCCACGCTCCCCGCGCGTCCGACCCGCGCGCGTGGGCGCCGACTCCGCGCAGCGGCTCGAACGCGGCGGCGGGGAGCGAGGGTGCACCGTTTCCCACCGGCGCCCCGAGAGCGGGCTCCGCGAAGGCCGCGCGCGGGAGGAGGATCGCGAGCGAGGCGAGCACGCAGCCGGCCGCTCCGGCGCTGCGCCGCGCGCGGATCCGCTTCATGCGCCCGACTCCCCGCGCAGCGCCGGCTCCGCGCCGCTCGCCTCCGGCTCCGCCGGATCGAGGTCGAGCGTGAACGCGAGGCTGCGGCCGGCGGCGAGCTCCGGGAGGAGGAGGTCGACCTGCTGAGCCCCCCGGTCGAAGCGGAAGCGCGGCTCCTCCTGCTGGAGCAGCGTCCGCTGTACGGCGACGCGCTCGACGCGCGCGTTCAGGTGCACGCGCAGCACGACCTCCCGCGCGGGCCCGCCGCCGCGGTGGGTGACCTCGAGCAGGTGTCGGCGCGGTCCCATCCGCCGCAGCTCGGCGTCGAGATCCGGGGCCCGCTCGCCCGTCGGCCCCGGCGCATCGGGCTCGCCCGCGCCCGCGGCGATCACCTCGGGGAAGGGCTCGCGCGCCGCCCAGGCGAAGGCAGCCGCCGCGAGCCGCGCGAAGTCGCCGCCGGGCGTCGTCGCGCCGGCCGCCGAGAGGTCGGGGCCCGCCCCGAGCCAGACGAGGCGACCCGCCCCGAGCTCGCGCCGCAGCGACGCGCCGCGCCCCGCGCGCGGCGCCGCGCCGGGCGTCTCGTCGCCCGCCCAGCAGAGCTCCGCGTCCGGGTCGTCGATCGCCGGCGCCCCCTCTTCCGGGAGGATCGCGAGAGCTTGCCCGGGCACGAGCCCGGCCGAGAGCGGCCCGCGCTTTGCTGCCGCCAGCGCGAGCGACGCAGCGCGCGGCATCGGCGTGATCCGCGGCACGCCGAGCAGCCGCGCCATGGCAAGGGTCCCGCGCCACTCGCCTCCGGGGCCGTGCACGGCGACGGGCCCGCTCACGATCGCCGAGCCCCCGCCGCGCACGTAGGCCGAGAGCGCGGCGAGCTCCGCGTCGCTCAAGGCGCGCGCGTCGCTCACGGCGAGCGCGGCCACCCCCTGCCCGGCCAACGCCGCGAGCGAGCCGCTCTCCCGGACGGCGACGCGCGGGGCGAGCACGGCGTGCCAGGAATGCGCGCGGCGGCGCGCCTGCGTGCGAGCGCCCTCCATGGCGGAAGCCGGGAGCCAGACGCCGAGGCGGGGGGCGCCCTGGGGCGCGGCCCCGGCCCCGAGCAGATCGAAGGGCCCGACCACGGAGGCGATCATCTGCACGGAGAGCGCCGTGCCCGCGGCGAGCAGGCACACGCAGAGCGCGAGCGCGAGCGGGCCGTAGGCGCGGCCCTCGGGGGCGCTCACCGCCCGCCCTCCGGCTTCGCGGCGGGAGAACCCTCCGCGTCCTCGAGCCGATGGCGATGGAAGAAGACCGGCGCCGGGCCGGACCGGGCCTTCGGTCTGCGCTTGTCGCGCAGCTTGAACGCCGCGTAGGAACCGACCGCGAGCAGGATGGTGGCGATCGTGGCCACCAGGATCACGGCCGAGAGGTACGGCACGAGATCCAACTCAGATCCTTCCGATCCGTTCGAGCTTCCCCCAGTCCATGCGCAGCCGGAGGATCTCCTCGAAGGTGGCGAAGAGCTTGGCGACGTCGATCGTGAGCGCGAAGAACGCGCGGTAGAGGATCGCGTAGGGCACGAGCCGCAGCTGCTCCTCCTCGACGGCCACGCAATAGAGCGCCGCGGCGAGGTCGAGGACGGTGAGCTGGGCCCACCACAGGACGAGGGGCAGCGCCGCGCCGAAGCGCGTCGCCACGACGACGAAGAGCGCGTGCGCGAAGACGTTCATCGAGGGCCAGAGGATCCCCTCGAAGACCATGTAGGCGAGCGTGAACGCCATCGCCGGGCTCCGCGTCGGGTGCAGCAGCGTGTCGCGGTGCTTGCGGATCGCCTGGAGGATCCCGCGCGTCCAGCGGTAGCGCTGCTTCAGCAGGTCGAGGAGCTTCTCCGGAGCCTCGGTGTACGCGATCGACTCCGGCTCGTAGGGCACCTGCCAGCCGGCGGCCAGGAGCTTCAGCGTGAGATCGCAGTCCTCGGCGAAGGTGTCGTGGTCGTAGCCGCCGACGCGGCGCAGGGCGGCGACGCGAAACACCCCGATCGGCCCCGGGATGATGTTGACCAGCCGGAAGAAGCCCTGGGCCGCGCGCACCATGTTGAGGCCCTCGACGTACTCGAGGGCCTGGAGCGAGGAGAGCAGGTTGGTGCGGTTCACGACCTTGACGCTGCCGGCGACCGCCCCGACGCGCGGATCGGCGAGGTGGCGGATGGCGCGCCGCAGGGTCAGCGGATGGAGCGCGGAGTCCCCGTCCATGCACAACACGAACTCGCCCTGCGCCGCGGCGATCCCGGTGTTGAGCGCCCGCGACTTCCCTCCGTTGCGCTTGCGGATCACCCGGACCTCCGCCTTGCCGTGGGAGCCCTCGAAGACGAGGGCCTTGCGGTAGGTGTCGTCCTTCGAGCCGTCGTCGATCACGATGATCTCGTAGCGCGGGTAGTCGAGCTCGAGGAGCGAGCGGATCGAGCCCTGGATCACCGCTCCCTCGTTGTAGGCGGGGACCAGGATGCTGACGAGCGGCAGGAAGTTCTCGGGGAACTCCTGGCGCTGCCGGTCGAGGTGCGCCAGGTAGGAGAACCAGAGCAGCGCGAAGTAGCGCACGACCAGGAGCGCGAGGAAGCCGAGCAGCAGCCACATCGAGACCTGCACGAAGGTGCCGGGCAGGTCGAGGCGGAGCGTCGCGAGAAGCTGGAAGAGCGCCAGCGAGAGCGCCAGGAGCATCGCGAAGAGCGCGAGGAGCGCCAGGGCGTAGGCGGCGCGCGCGGAGCTCATCGCCCGAGCTCCAGGCCGATCGTCGCGAAGATCCGGTTCGCGACGTAGGAGCTCTCGCGCTGCGAGTGCGCCCGGCTCGCACGGAGCGCCATGCGCGCGATCCCGACCCGCCAGGCGAGCGATCCCGCGACCTCGTAGGCCGGTCCGCGTCCGAGGACGCCGTCCTGGCGCGCCGCGCCGAAGCCGCCGCGGGCCTCGAGATCGAGCGTCAGGCGGAAGGGGAGCGGCTCGCGGTGGCTCACCCCGACGAATCCGGAGAGGTCAAAGGAGGGGTCGTAGTAGAGCTCCGAGCGGCGCGTGTAGCCGAGGTATCCGCCGCCGAGTTGGAGCCGCAGCTCGCGCTCCGCCCACGGCTGCCACGAGAGCGTGGCACCGGCGGCGCTGCGTAGGTTCGAGTCGCCGAGCACCCCGGTCGCGGCGTCGGCGAAGACCTCGAAGCGGCGCGGGAGCCCCTTCCAGAGCGTGAGCCGGGTCGCCGTGTCGTGCAGGCCGTCCTCGAGCGCCGCCAGCGAGTCGGTGCGGTCGAGAGCGTCGCGGTGATCGACCTCGAGGCCGAGCACGGCGCCGCGCTCCGAGGTGTACTGGAGGCGCCCGCGCGCGAGGGGGAAGGCGCCGGCCTCGCGGAAGACGCGGGCGCCGAGTTCCAACTCCGCCTCGAGCCGCTCGCCGAGCACGCGCCGGAGGGCGAGCGCGAGCTCGCCGCCGCGGTCGTCGCGCGGCAGCCCGGGGGCGGCCGCGACCCGGGGGCCGCGCAGGTCGAGCAGGCCGGCCCGGGCGCTCACCAAGGTGTCGAGGTCCGGGAAGAAGCTCGCGCTCGTGCGCCACGCGATGCGCCGGAAATCCTCGCTGTCCGCGTAGAGCTCGGCCTCCGCGCCGGTCCGTGGCGGGAATCCCGCGCGCAGCGCCGCCCACTCCCGGTGCGCCTCGGGATCCTCCTCGATCGCGAGCGCGCGCTCGTAGGCGCGATCGGCCGCGGCGGCGCGGCCCGACCAGCGCTGCGCACGCGCGACCCCGCGCGCGGCGCGCGCGCTCCCGGGGTCGCGCGCGAGCACGGCCTCGAATCCCGCGATCGCCTCCTCGTTGCGCCCGGCCCAGGAGAGCGCCTCGGCCCGCTCCAGCTCGACTTCGCTCGGCTCCGCCTCGCTGCGCGGCCGCTCCGCGGCCTTGCCTCGCAGGGGCTCGACTTCGCTCGGCTGCGGCTCGGCGCGGAGGACGTCGTATTCGGCGATCGACTCGTCGTAGCGCGCGCTCCAGGCGAGGACGCGCGCCAGCCGCAGGCGCAGCTCGCGATCCTCCGGCGCCTCGGCGAGCACGCTGCGGTAGAGCTCCACGGCGCGGGCGAAGCCGGAAGGGTCCGCGAGCAGGCCGTCGGCCAGGGCGACGCGGGGGTCGGGCTCCGCCGCCGAAGCGGCCACGGCGAGCAGGGCGAAGGCCGCGGCGAGGACGCGCCTCAACTCCCCTCCCCCGCGCCATCCCACGCCTCGAGCCGCTCGAAGATCGGCTTCCAGTCCGCCTCGTCGGAGGGCGCGGCCAGGACGAGCGCTACGCGCGCGCGCGGCGTTGCACCCAGGGCGGCGGCCGCGGCGAGCAGCCGGCCCAGCACCGGACGCGCCTGCGCCTGGTCCGCGGCCACGAGCAGGAGTAGGAGCCGGCGCTTCGAGACGACCAGCAGCGCGTCTTCGAGCCGCAGCACGCGGTCGGCGGCGCCGGCGATCCGATCGAGCACGTCGGCGGCGGGGGCCTCGACGGCGGCGAGCGTCGAGGGGGAGCCGAAGCGGGCGCCGAACTCGGAGGCCCGGCGCACGCGGTCGCGGAACTCTCCGGCCGACAGCACGCGCGTCGGCGAGCTGGGCGCGAAGAGCACGCCCGCGTCGACGGGATCGATCGGCGGCCGGGGCGTCACGGCGAGGCGGAGCGCCGTCTCGATCTTGTGCAGCAGCTCGAAGCGATCCACGGGCTTCTGCAGCACGTCGGTCGCGCCGAGCACGATCGGACCGAGGCGGTCGCCGCGACGCTCGATCCGGCTGGCCACGACCAGGATCGGGATGGCCGCGTTGGCCTGGTGCAGGGCCGCGATCACCTCGTAGCCCGAGACCCGCGGCAACACGAGATCGAGGATGATCAGGTCCGGCCGCTCGCCGAGCAGCTTGGCCACGCCCTGGAACCCGTCCGTCGCCGTGACGACCCGGTAGCGGTCCGAGAGCCAGGCGCAGAACTCCTCGCGCGCGCCGGCATCGTCGTCGATCAGCAGGAGCTTCGGGGGACCGTCGTGCCGGATCGCGGGAGTCGCGGCGACCTCCGCGGCCGCGGACGGCGCGCGGGCGAGCGGCGGCGCGGGCTCGGGCCGCGGCGCTCGCGGCGCCGGTTCGGGGAGCGCCGCGGGCGCACCCTCGAGGAGGACCTCGGGGCGCAGCTCGCGTACGAGCCGCGCGCCCGCCGCCCCGATCTCGAACTCCACGGCCTCGGCCCGTCCCGCGCCCGCGCGCGTCTTGGCGATGCGCAGCACGCGGCGGCCGTCCTTGCGCCGCTCGAGCACCAGGAAGGAGCCGCAGACCTCCGCAAGCGTGCGCTCGACGGGCGCGTCGAGCGCGGGGCGCTCGGTCTCGACGGTCAGCACGAGGCTCGTGCGCGGCGTCGCCGCGATCAGATCCCGCGCGACGGATCGCAGCCGCGACTCGTCGGGGATCTCCACCGTGAGCGCCGTGAACGCATCCACCACCAGGAGCGAGACCGCGGGATGCTCGGCCTGGATCGCGTCGACCAGCGCCTTGCCGCCGGCCGCGCAGAGACCCGCGGAGGCCCCGGGGTCGAGCTCGAGGAGCAGGAGCTGACCCGCCCGCACCGGCGGCTCGAGGTCGAGGCCGAGGGTCTGCGCCTGGCGCAGGAGCAGCGGAGCCGGCTCGGAGCTCAGGAAGGCCACGATGTCGTTCTCGCGCAGCGCGGCGGCCGCGATCTGCAGGGCCAGGACCGTACGCCCGCAGCCGGGCGGACCGGCGAGCACGAGCGGCAGTCCGGGGGCGAGACCGCCGATCACGTGGTCGACGACGGCCACCCCCGTCCGACGCAAGAATCCCCCCTCCTCGCGCAGTTGCGGCGCGAAGTTCCGGTCCGTCGACTGATCGGAAGATGGGGAGACCCCCTTGACGCGGCGGGATCGTGCGCGCTCGCCCCCGAGCGCAAGCGTCCGCTCCGATGGGAGCAAGCGCGAAGCGCGCGCAGCGAGCAGCAAGCGAAGCGCGCAGCGAGCCGTCGGCGAGCGAAGGCAGGCCCCTGCAGGGCCTGCGAGCGGAGTGCGGTCCCCCGCTCGGGACCCCCCTACAGGCCTCGCGAGCGCGGGACGAAGAGGGATGCGCCATGGAGGCCCCGCGCAGCGCGGCGAGCGAAGCGGTGGCCCTCTCCGCCGCGGAGGAGGCCTACCTGCGCCGATTCGTGCGCCGTCACGCGCTCTCGGGCCTGGCGGGTCGCGCGGTCGTCGCCGCGGTGCTGGTCGCCCTGGGGCTCGCCCTGCGCCCGGCGCGGCTCGAGGATCGGCCCGCGCCCGAGGCCTCGGCCGCGCCCGCCCCCGAGGTCGCCGCCCTCGACGCCGAGATCGACGCCCTGCGCAGCGCGCTCGCGACGCGCGGCGCCGCGGCGCCGTCGGACCCGGCGACCGCGGCCGCCGTCGCGGAGCTCGCGCGGCGGATCGAGGCGATCGCTCGCGAGATCACGGCGCTGCGCGCCCGCGTCGAGGCGGCCCCCACCCCGACCCGGGCTCCGGCTCCGGCGCCGTCCGCCGGCGCGGACGTCGCCCGGGTCGCGGAGCGCCTCTACGACGTGGAGCTCCGACAGAACCAGGCCGAGTCGAGCCGTGCGAAGGTCGAGGGGGAGCTCCTCGCGCGGCTCCACGGGCTCGAGGTCCGGCAGGGGGATCGCGAGCGCCAGGACGCCTCGGCGCTCGGCGCCGCGCTCGATCGCGTCGATCGGCTCGAGGGCTCCGGCGACCTGGCGGAGGCGCGCCGCCTCGAAGCCCAGCGGGCGGTCCAGGCCCGGCTCGACGCCCTCGAGTCGCTCGTCGACGCGGTCCCGGCGGCGCCAGCGCCTTGAGCTCGCTTCGCTCGCCTCCACGGCCCGATCGACTCCGCTCGCCTGCGGCTCGCTGCGCGGCCGCTTCGCGGCCTTCGGCCGCGCCCGCGGCATCGCTCGCTGGACTCCGCTCGCCTGCGGCTCGCTGCGCGGCCGCTTCGCGGCCTTCGGCCGCGCCCGCGGCATCGCTCGCTGGACTCCGCTCGCCTGCGGCTCGCTGCGCGGCCGCTTCGCGGCCTTGCTTTCCGGGGTTTCTCGTTCCTGTGGCTCGCCGGCGCGCGGAGAACTCCCGCTCGACGGAGGGGGCGAACTCGGCTACACGGGCAATCGGAGGCCCCTGCGGGCCTCGGCCAGGGGACGACATGGAAGCGCCGACGGAGTACACGGGTGCGATCGACCGCGGGCTCGAGGGGGTCGTCGCCTGCACGACCGGCATCAGCACGATCTCGGGCACGACGCTCCTCTACCGCGGCTACACGATCGAGGACCTGGCGGCGAACGCCGGCTTCGAGGAGGTGGCCTACCTGCTCTGGACGGGGAGGCTGCCGCGGCGCGGCGAGCTCGCCGAGTTCTCGGCGAAGCTGCGCGCGCAGATGGCGCTGCCGCCGCAGGCCTTCGGCTGGTTCCACGGCCTCCCGACGGCGGTCCACCCGATGGACTTCCTGCACGCGGTCGTCGCGGGGCTCTCGCTCCACGACCCCGACGCCAACGTGATCGAGGACGCGGCGAACCTGCGCAAGACGCTCCGCCTCACGGCGCGCCTCGGCACCATCGTCGCGGCCTACCACCGCGTGCGCAGCGGCCAGTGGCCGCTCCAGCCGATCGCCGACCGCTCGCTGGCCTGGAACTTCCTCTACATGCTCCAGGGAAGCGAGCCCGACCCCGCGCGCGTGCGCGACTTCGACGTCTGCCTGATCCTGCACGCCGACCACGAGCTCAATGCCTCCGCGTTCTCGGCGCGAGTGACCTCGAGCACGCTCTCGGGGATCTACTCGAGCATCATGGCCGCGATCGGGACCCTCAAGGGACCGCTCCACGGCGGGGCAAACCAAGAGGTCATGCGCATGCTGCTCGAGATCGGCTCGGCGGACGGGGTCGAGGCCTGGATCGACGAGGCGCTGGCGGCGAAGCGCAAGGTCATGGGCTTCGGCCACCGCGTCTACAAGGAGGGCGACCCGCGCGCGAAGATCCTGCGCGGGATGAGTGAGCGCCTGACCAGCGACACCGGACGCCCCGAGCTCTTCGAGATGAGCGCGCGCATCGACGAGCACATGCAGAAGACCAGGGAGCTCTTGCCGAACGTCGACTTCTACTCCGCGACCGTCTACTACAGCATGGGAATCCCGATCGACCTCTTCACGCCCGTCTTCGCCGTGAGTCGAGTCGCGGGCTGGTGCGCCCACGTGCTCGAGCAGTACGCGAACAACCGCATCTACCGCCCGCGCGGCCTCTACCAGGGCCCGCCGCCGAGCCGCTACGTCCCGATCGGGGAGCGCGGCTAGTTCGATGGACTTCGCTCGCCTGCGGCTCGCTGCGCGCGCCTTCGGCGCTTGCTCGAGTCGGCCTGCCTAGTCCCGGGCGTCCGAGGCGTTGCGGCGCCTGCGGGTGATCGTCCTCTGCCACGAGGATCTCGTGCCCCCGGCGCGCCTGGCGGGGCTCCCGCGCCCGGCGCGGGAGGCGATCCGCACCGAGTGGGACGTGGTCCGGGCGCTCCGGCGCGCGGGCCACGAGGTGCGCGTCGTCGGCGTCTCCCACGACCTCGAGCCGATCCGCCGCGCGGCGCAGGGCTTCCGGCCCCACGCGGCCTTCAACCTGCTGATGGAATTCCAGGACGAGGGCCGCTTCCAGGCCCACGTGGTGGCCTACCTCGAGCTCCTCGGCGTTCCCGTGACCGGGCCCGATGCGCGCGGGATCCTGCTGACGCGCGACAAGGCGCTCGCGAAGACCGTGCTCCTCCACCACGGCCTCCCGACGCCCGCCTTCGCGGTCTTCCCGCGCCGGGGCCCCGCCGAGGGCCGAACCGGGCTGCGCTTCCCGCTGATCGTGAAGTCCCGCGACGAGGAGGCCTCGCTCGGGATCGCCCAGGCCTCGCTGGTCCGCGACCCGCGGAGCCTGCGCGAGCGCGTCGCGTTCGTGCACCTTCGCCTCGGCACCGACGCGATCGCCGAGGAGTACGTCGCCGGACGCGAGCTCACCGTCGGCGTGATCGGGAACTCGCGTCCCAGCGCCCTCCCGGTCTGGGAGCTCGCATTCGGGAGCCTCCCGGCGGGGAGCGCGCCGATCGCGACCGCGCGCGCCAAGTTCGACGACGCGTACCGCCGCCGCGCCGGCATCCGCTCCGGGCCCGCCCGCGCCCTCGCGCCGCGCGCCCGGGCGGAGATCCGGCGGCTCGCGATCCGCGCCTACCGGATCCTCGGCCTCTCCGGCTATGCCCGGATCGACCTGCGGCTGCCCGTCCACGGGCGGCCGCAGCTGATCGAGGCGAACGCGACCCCGGATGTCGCCGCGGCGGAGGACTTCGCGTCGTCCGCGCGGGCCGCCGGCATCCCCTATCCCCGCCTCCTCACGCGCATCCTCCGCCTCGCCATGGCGCGCTAGGGCAAGCGAAGCGCGCAGCGAGCGCAAGCGGAGCGCGCAGCGAGCCGAAGGCGAGCAAAGGCAGGCCCCTGCCGGGCCTGCGAGCGGAGTGCGGGCCCCCGCCAAGCGCGGGCGGCACCCCTGGCCGGCGGGCCGCCACTGCGCGAGGCTCTGGTCCCGCGTGTCGCTCCCGGTCTTCCTCGCCTTGTGCATCGCGCTGATCGCCGGCCTCGGCATCGCCGAGTACGCGGCGCACCGCCGCAACCTGGCCGCGATCCCGATCCGGATCCACGTGAACGGCACGCGCGGGAAGTCCTCGGTCGTGCGCCTGATCGCCGGGGCGCTCCGCGCCCACGGCGTCCGCGTCTGCGCCAAGGCGACCGGCTCGCTGCCGCGGATGATCATGCCGGACGGGACGGAGTACCCGATCCATCGCGCCGGCCATGCGAACATCATCGAGCACCTGCGCATCATCGGCGTCGCCGCGCGCGAGGGCGCCGAAGCGCTCGTGATCGAGTGCATGGCGCTCCAGCCGCGCCTCCAGGCGCTCTCCGAGCTCATGATGATCCGTTCCACGCACGGGGTGATCACCAACGCCCGCGCGGACCACCTGGACGTGATGGGGCCGACCGAACACGACGTCGCCCTCGCGCTGCTCGGGGGCGTCCCCGCGCGCACGATCCTCTTCACCGGGGAGCAGGGCTATCGCGCGGACTTCGAGGCCGCCTGCGCGGACCGCAAGACCCGCCTCGTCGCGCTCTCGCCCGCCGACTTCGAGGCCGTCAGCGACCAGGAGCTCGCGCGCTTCCCGTACGTCGAGCACAAGCAGAACGTGGCGCTCGCCCTCGCCGTGGCCGGCGAGCTCGGCGTACCCCGCGACGTGGCGTTGCGCGGGATGGTCGCGGCGGCGCCCGACGTCGGCGCCCTGCGCGAGTACGAGCTCGATTTCTTCGGGCGGCGCATCGTCGTGGTGAACGGCTTCGCCGCGAACGACCCGCTCTCGACCGAGCAGATCTGGAACCTGACCCTCGACCGGCATCCGGAGGTCGAGCGCCGCATCATGGTGGTCAACTGCCGCTTCGACCGCCCCGACCGCTCGCGCCAGCTCGGCGAGGCGATGCCGCGCTGGCGCCCCGCCGACCGCTACCTCCTGGTCGGCTCCGGCACCTACGTCTTCGCCCGTACGGCGGTCGCCGCCGGCCTGCCCCCGGGGCTCCTGGCGCCGCTCGAGGGCATGGACCGCGCCGGCGTCTTCGAGGAGATCGTCGGCGCGTGCGGACGCAACAGCCTGGTGATGGGGGTGGGCAACATCGGAGGCATCGGGCTCGAGCTGGTGCGCCACTTCCGCAATCGCGCGCGCCCGGATTCCCAGGAGATCGAGGGAGCGATGGCATGAGCGAAGCCGACATCGTCGTGATCGGCATCGGGCTCGTGTTGAGCCTGCTCTTCAGCGAGTTCCTCGGCGTGGCGCCGGGCGGGATCATCGTCCCCGGCTACCTCGCGCTCGGGCTGCACGACCCGCTCGCGGTCGCCATCACCCTCGGCATCGCCGGCCTCACCTTCTTCATCGTGCGCGCGCTGGCCACCGTGACGATCCTCTACGGGCGCCGCCGCACCGTGCTCATGATCCTGATCGGGTTCCTGCTCGGCTCGTTGATCCGCGCCGAGATCGTGCCCGGCGCGCAGCTCGGCCCCTTCGCAGTCGACGTGGTCGGCTACATCGTCCCCGGGCTGATCGCGATCTGGATGGACCGGCAGGGGACGGTGGTGACGATGACCTCGGCGATCACGGCGACGATCGCGACCCGCCTCTCGGCCATCCTCCTGCTCGGGGTATAGGGTGCAGAAGCTCTACTGGCGCTCGGCCCGCATCTCGCGGGTCATGTACGTTCTGGCGAGCCTGATCGCGGTCGGGGTGCTGGTCGCGGCGGAGGCCTTCAAGGAGACCCTCGTCCAGCCGCACGGCGAGCAGAAGCTCGAGGCGGCGCGGCTCATGCAGCGCGCGATGGAGGCGATCCAGAACCATCGGGTGCGGCGCGTGGGCCCGATCGACCTCGAGGCCGACCCCACCAACTCCGGGATGCTCGGCCTCTCGAGCTCCGTCACCACCACCAACACCGGCTCGCTCGAGGCCAAGCGCACCACGCTCAACCCGAACTGGGCCGCCGTCGTCGTGCAGCTCCTCTTCGACGCCGGCGTGGAGCGCGGCGACACCATCGCGGTCGGCGTCTCGGGATCGTTCCCGGCGCTGAACCTCGCCGCCTTCTCGGCCGCGGAGGTCCTCGACCTCGAGGTGATCTCGATCGCGAGCGTCGGCGCCTCGAGCTGGGGCGCCAACATCCCGAACCTGACCTGGCTCGAGATGGAGCGGGTGCTCGCCGACGGCGGGATCCTCGGGACCCGCTCGATCGCCGCGTCGCTCGGGGGCACGCGCGACCGGGCGATCGGCATGCCCAAGACGGGGCGGCGCCGGCTGCGCGAGGCGATCCAGCGCGCGGGAGTCCCCTACATCGAGACGGAGACCGACCTCGACAGCATCGAGCGACGCGTGGCGCTCTACCGCGAGCACGCCGGCGATCGCTACATCCAGGCCTACGTGAACGTGGGCGGCTCGCTGGCCTCGATCGGGCCGAAGACGGTGAAGCGGCTCTACCGGCCGGGGCTCAACGTGCGCCTCCACCCGCAGGCCGTGCACGTGGACAGCGTGATGAAGCGCTTCCTGCGCGACGGTGTTCCGGTCGTGAACCTCTCGAAGATCGTCCCGCTGGCCGAGCAGTACGGACTGCCGCTCGAGCCGGTGGCGCTGCCCCAGCCCGGAGAAGGGCTCGTCTTCGCGCGCGAGGGCTACAACCGGCTGCTCGTGGCCGGCCTGCTCGGATTCCTGCTCGTCTCGCTGTGGGCGCTGCTGCGCCTCGACGTGGGGAGCCGGATCGGGGCGCTCGCGGGGCGGGGGCGCTCGCGCCCGATCGAGCCGATGGTCTGACGCATGCCCACCGGGGCTAGCGGAAGCCCGCCGGCATCCGGAGCTCCGCGCAGCGAGTACGCGGCGCTCCACGCGATCAAGGCCGCCGCGATCGTCGCCGTGGTCGTGAACCACGCCGGGCCCTTTCTGGTCGGCACGCACCCACCCGAGCTCGATCGCGTCCTGCGCTCGGGCTGGGTGGACTTCCACATCCCGGCCTTCGCGTTCGTCTCGGGCTTCCTGTACCACCGGCTCACCCCGATTCCCGCGCGCGAGGTCGCGAGGCGGCTCCTGCGGATCGTGCCGCCCTACCTCGTCGCCTCGTTGCTCGGGATCGCGACCGGGATCTTCCGGCCGAAGCACCCGACCTGGTTCTGCCTCGCGACCGGCTCGGCCAACGGGGTCTACTACTACATCTTCGTGATGACGTGCCTCACCCCGCTCATCTGGCCGATGTCGCGCCTCCCGATGCGTGTCGTCGAGCTCTCGCTCGCCGCGCTGCTCCTCCACCTGGGGCTCGCGGCCTTCTGGCCCGCTCTGCTCCCGATCCAGGGCTGGTTCTGGGGTATGCGCAACCCGCTCGTGCTCGCTCCCTGCTTCCTCGCGGGCTGGCTGGCCCGTGCCCATCTGCCCCGGCTCGCAGCGCTGGCGCGCGGCCACGCCGGGCTCCTCCTCGGGGTCGCGCTGGCGGCGATGGCCCTCTACGTCGGGCTGCAGGACTGGCTTCCCGGAGGGGGCACGCGCCGGCTGGCTCGCTTCGCCTACACCTGCGCGGTGATCACGGTGCTCGCGATCGCATGGGCGGGGCGCGCGGTACCGCGCCCCGTGCGCACCCTCAGCGACGCCACGCTCACGATCTACCTCTACCACATCATGGTCTACGAGGGGCTCGGCTACCTGGGTGGCGCAGCGCCCGGGCTGCGCATCCCCGTCCTGGCCGCGCTCGGGCTCGCCGGCGGGCTCGCGGTCGCCTTCGCCGGGAGAGCCCTGCTCGGTCGCGAGTCGCGGCTCGTGACCGGCGCCTAGGAGGCCGTCGCAGCATGACTCAGACGCGACGCGTCCCCCGTTCGCGACGGCGGCGGCTCGGCGCCGCGCTCGCGGTCGCCGTTGCGGTCGGCCTCCCCGGCTGCAAAGGGGGTCACGGCCTTCCCGACGGCCCGGGCATCGTGCTCGTGATCGGTGACGACGTCGGCTTCGCCGACTTCGGCTTCATGGGCTCCGCGGTGGCCCGCACGCCGCATCTCGACGCGCTCGCGGCGGAGGGCGTCGTCTTCACGCACGCGTTCACTCCGGCGAGCGTCTGCCGGCCCTCGCTCCAGGCGCTGCTCACCGGGCTCCAGCCCCATGCGATCGAGGCGCGCCTGCTCCAGGATCGCCGTGCCCAGCCGGGATTGCTCACCTTCGCGGAGCACTTCGCGACGCTCCCCGAGATCCTCGTCGAGCGCGGCTACGCCGCCTTTCAGGGCGGAAAGTTCTGGGAGGGGAGCCCCCTGGCCGCCGGCTTCACCCACGCGATGACGGAGTTCGCGCCGTGGCGCGAGCGGCCGCTGCCCTGGCTCCTCCAGCTCGCCGGCGGTCATTCCCTCGCCCTCGGGCGCGAGACGCTCGATCCGCTCTTCGAGTTCCTCGATGCCCACGGCGAGGGGCCTTTCTTCGTGTGGTACGCGCCGATGCTGCCCCACGTCCCCTTCGACGCCCCGGCGCGCTACGCGGAGCCCTACCGCGACCTGCCGCTCCCGCCCGATGCACGCGGTTACTACGCGAACCTCACGCGCTTCGACCACACGGTGGGCGAGATCCTGGCCTACTTGGATCGACGGGGCCTGCGCGAACGCACCGCGGTGATCTACGTCGCCGACAACGGCTGGGACGCCGCGACGCCGTCGCGCGATCTCGCGGGCGCGTGGCTCGGGGGAGAGGCCGGGAAGCTCTCGATCCGCGAGGTCGGCTACCGCACGCCCGTCATTCTGAGCTGGCAAGGAGTCCTGCCGGGGGGTCGGCGCGACGACCGGCTCGTCTCGGCCCTGGACGTCTTCGCCACCATCCTCGACCTCGCGGGCGCCGAGCCCGTGCCCGGGACCGACGGCCGGAGTCTCCTCCCCCTGCTCGCGGGCGGCGGGGACTTCTCCCGCGAGCACGTGGTCGGCGGCGGGACCGGGCTGCGCGAGGACGGGCTCGCGCCCGACGACCGGGCGGGGCCGCGCCAGCGCGCCTGGTTCCTCCGCACTCCCGAGTGGCGCTACGTCTTCGCGGGCCGCGAAGGGCGGGAGTCGCTCTACCGGATCGCGGAAGACCCCGGCGAGGTCCATGATCTCGCTGGAGCCCACCCCGACGTCCTCGCGCGCCTACGCAGGGTGCTCCTCGCCGAGATCGACGCGATGGAACGCGCGCCCGCTGCCGGGCACGACTGATCCCCCCGGGGATTCAGCCGCATCTCTCCATTCCCGCTCAACTTTTCGTTGACAACTGCCGATTCGTCCTGCAAACTAACGAAAGTTAGTTAGTTTCATGGAATCCCCTATGACCCCGACCCCCAGAGAGTCCGCCTCCGGCCCCGAGCGGCGCGGCGAGCACACGCGCGAGCGGATCCTGGACGCCGCCGAGGCGCTCTTCGCCGACCGGGGCTTCGAGGGGACCGCGCTGCGCGACGTGGCCGCGCGCGTCGGGATTCGCACGCCGAGCCTCTACAACCACTTCCCGAGCAAGGAGGCGCTCTACGCCGCGGTGCTCGAGCGCACCATCGAGCCCGTCCTCGCGCTCCTCTCCGAGATCGTCCAGTCGCCCCGAGCCTCGCGCCCGAACTCGCGCCAGGTCGTCGAGCGCGTGATGGCGGTCCTGGCGCGGCGCCCCGACCTGCCGCGCCTCGTCGCGCACGAGGCGCTCGGCGGCGGGCAGCACCTCCGCCCGCTGCTCCAGAAGGTCATCGCGCCGGTCCTCGTGCGCGCGCAGGAGGCCGTGCTGACGACGCCGGGGGCGGAGCGCTGGGGTCGCGAGCGCGCGCCGCTGCTCGTACTCGCAGCCTACCACATGGTGGTCGGCCACTTCGCGATCGCGCCCTTCTACCGCGAGATCTCGGGCCAGGACCTGCTCGAGCCCGCGGCGCTCGAGCGCCAGACGCGATTCCTCGCGGACGTGCTCGAGCTGCTCTTCTCGGCGCCGCAGGCGCCGCCCGAACCCGATGGAGGCGAACGATGATCGACGTCGACGTGGAGTACCTGTCCTCCGCGAGCTGGGATGCGCGCATGCCGGCCCGCCTGCGCTGGCTGCGCGAAAACGACCCGATCCACTGGTCCGAGAAGGACGGGCTCTGGCTCGTCACCCGCTTCGCCGACGTGGCGTGGGCCTCGAAGCACCAGGAGATCTTCACGTCCGCCGCCGGCGTCCGTCCCGGCAACCGCGTCAAGATCGGCCTGATCGACGAGGGCGAGCCGCGCCACGGCCAGCTGCGCGCCCTGATCAACGGGGGCTTCACGCCCCGCATGGTGAAGCAGCTCGAGCTGGTCTTCCGGCGCCTCACCACGCGCGCGATCGACGCGATCGCGGGGCGCTCGGAGTGCGACTTCGTCGCGAGCATCTCGGTGCCGCTCCCGCTGGGGCTGATCGCCGCCATGATCGGGATCCGCGAGGAGGACTACGACCGCTTCCACGCCTGGTCCGACGCCATGATCGCCGCCGACGGGAACGGCCACGACCCCGAGATCATCGCCCGCGCCGGCCAGGCCTACCTCCAGTACGCGAGCTACGTGACCGGCATCATCGAGGAGCGCCGCCGGCATCCCGAGGACGACCTCGTGAGCGTGCTCACCGGCGCCAAGGACGCCGGACTGCTGCGCCACTACGACGAGCCCTCGAGCTCCGCCGCCGTCGGGCCGGACGCCGGCCTCCACAACGACGAGCTGATCAAGCTCCTGGTGATCCTGCTCGTGGCCGGCAACGAGACCACGCGCAACGCGATCTCCGGCGGCATGCAGCTCCTGATCGAGAACCCGGACGAGCGCCGCAACCTCCTCCGGAACCCGCGGCTCCTCCCGGGCGCCGTCGAGGAGATGCTGCGGCTCGTCTCGCCCGTGCACGCCTTCAGCCGCACGGCGACCCGCGACACCGGGCTGGGCGGCCGCACGATCCTCGAGGGAGAGCAGGTGCTGCTGCTCTACCCCTCGGCGAACCGCGACGCCGACGAGTTCCCCGACCCGGACGCCTTCCGCGTCGAGCGCAACCCGCACCATCTCGGATTCGGGATCGGCAGCCACTTCTGCCTGGGGGCGAACCTCGCGCGCATGGAGATGCGGGTCGTCTTCGAGGAGCTCCTGCGCCGGCTCCCCGACATGGAGTACGCGGCCGGCGGCCCCGTGATCGTGCCCTCGGCGCTCGTGCGCTGCTGCGCCGAGATGCGGGTGCGCTACACGCCGGAGGCCTAGGAACCTGATCGTCAGGACCCGCCCGGGGAGCGGAAACGCTCGAAGTCGGGCGGCCGCTTCTCGAGGAAGGCGACCACCGCCTCGACGTTCTCGGGCGAGCCCGCGAGCTTCGCCATCAGCGCCGCCTCGGTCTCGAGCGCGGCGCGCACGCCGGCCGCGCGGCCGCGCAGCAGCGTCTGCTTCGTCGCCTGGAGCGCAGAGACCGGCCAGCGCGCGATCTCGCGCGCCCTCTCGAGCGCCCCCTCGAGCAGCTCGGCATCGGGAAGCACGCGGGTCGCGATCCCGACCTCGAGCGCGCGCTCCGCGTCGACCCACTCCGCCGTGAAGAGGAGCTCCGCGGCGCGGCGCGTCCCGATCATCGCCGGGAGGAGGAAGCTCGCGGCCGCCTCCGGGACCAGGCCGAGGCTCACGAAGGGGAGCCGCAAGCGGAGGCTCTGGCCCGCGTAGACCGCATCGCAGTGGAAGAGGAAGGTCGCGCCGAAGCCCACCGCGACGCCCCGTGCGGCCGCGAGCAGCGGCTTGTCGAAGGCGACGAGCGCCTGCATGAGGAGGTCGAAGGGATGCGGGTCGGCCGGCGTCGCCGCCGAGGCGCCCGCGGGTCCCGGGACGGCGCCGCGGAAGGAGTGGAGATCCACGCCGGCCGAGAACTCCCCGCCCGCGCCCGTCACGACCACGACCGCCACGTCGGGGGCCGCGCGCGCCGCGTCGAGCGCGTCGCGGAAGGCGAGCCACGCCTCGTCGTCGAAGGCGTTCTTGCGCTCCGGGCGGTTCCAGGTGAGGAGCAGCACCCCGTCGCAGAGCTCGCGCAGCAGCCTGTCGCCCATCGCCGTCGCCTACCGACCGGTCTCAGACCGCATGTCGCACCAGGGCGCTACTGCGGCGACGCATCTGCCCGCCCTGGCACGAGATCTCTCCCTGCGGGTGCTCGGCGTAGCGCCGGCTACGCCTCCGCTTCCCTCGGTCGCGATCTCGTGCCAGGACAGGCATCTGCGCCGCCTCGCTACGCGCCCTGGTGCGACATGCGGTCTAGAGGATCGCGCCCGACTTCGGGCTCACGGCGTGGATGTCCGGGACGTCGATGCGCAGCCGGCGGCGCGCCTCGGGTGCTCGATCTTGATCACCGCGGCGCCCCAGTCGGCGAGGACGGCTCCCGCCGACGGGACGAACCACCACTGCGCGACCTCCAGGACGCGCACGCCCGCGAGCACCTTCTCCATCGCGCCTCCTTCACACCGACCCCGGTCCGATCATATCCCGAGGCCTTCTGCGCGCGCCTCCTCCTCTCTCTCCCCCGCCCCCGGAACCCAGCGAACGCCCCGCAACCGACCTAGAATCGTCTGCTTGGAGCTCCCTCGGCGCCCCGGATCTGCGACCAGGCCGACCCGCGCCGGTCCCGTGGGCTCCCCCAGCCGATCCGGCCCGCGCGCTCGAACGGCGCTGGCCCTCGCCGTCTTCCTCGTAGCGCTGCTCCACCTCGGCTCCCGCATCGAGGTCTCCGCCGAGCGCGACTCGCCTCCGTTCCACGCCGACGAGGCCTCGAAGCTCGCCGACGCGCGCTACGGGTTCCTCCTCTTCGAGCCCGGCGGGATACGCGACCCGGCCTGGCGCGAGCGCTTCTACGCGCGCACGAACCCGCCCCTCGGCCGCTACGCCTTCGCAGCGGCGTTCGCGCTCGGGGGCGAGCGGGTCGACGACCTCTCCCTCGAGGACCGCTTCAACTCGGGTTGGCGAGAGCCGGACGAGCTGCGCCGGCACGTGCCGGACGCGTGGCTGCGGATCGGCCGGCGCGCGAGCGCGCTCTTCGCCGCGCTGGCCTGCGCGGCGCTGGCGCTGCTCGCGGCGTCGGTGGGCGGCCTCGCCGCGGGTGCGGCGAGTGCGTGCCTCTTGCTCGGCAACGCCCACTTCGATCGCCACGCGCGGCTCGCCCTCACCGACTCGCTCCTGCTCTTCCTGCTCTGCCTCGCCGCGCTCGCCTTCGTCCCGGGCCTGCGCGCGCTGGCGGAGGCCTGGTCCGGCTCCTGGCGACGCTCGTGCGCGCGGCTCGGCGTGCGCGCGGCCCTGGTGCCGGGCGTCTGCATCGCCCTCGCGGCGGGCACCAAGCCCAATGGGGCGCTCCTCGGCCCGGCGTGGGCGCTCGCGCTGCTCGGCATGGCGGCCGGATCGGGCTCGCGCCGCTCCCTGGCGAAACGCCTGGCCGGGGCGTTCGGCCTCGGCGCCGCCACCGCGCTCGTCGCCCTCGCGATCTTCGTCGCGGGCAACCCCTACCTCCACGAGCGGCCGCTCGCCAAGCTCGTGGAGAGCACGCTCGTGTGGCGCGACTGGATGGTGAAGCAGCAGCTCGATCCCGGCGGCGCGCTCTACGAGCCGGCGCAGAAGCTCGCGCTCGTGGTGCACGCGACGCTGCGCGCACGCGAAGTGCCGCTGGTGCGCGCCTTCGGTCCGGCGGGGGGATGGCTCGGGCTCGCGCTCTTCGCGATCGGGATCGCCGGTCTCGCCCGACGCGCGCGGGCCGGCGCGAGGGGAGCTTCGGGGACGCGCGACCTTCCCGCGCTCGCGGCGGCCGGCTGGGCGCTCTCGCTCCTGGTCGGACTCGTGCTCTGGCTCCCCATCGCGCGCGGCTCGTACGTCCTCCCGGCGTACCTCGCCGTCTGCCTCGCGCAGGGTGTGGCCGCGGCCGACCTCGCGCACGGCGTGCGCCACGCGATCGGCGCCCTGCGCGGCGCGCGCCCGCCGGTCGCCCCGCGCCGCGACGCGGCGCCGGCGGCGCTCGCGATCGCGGTGGCAGCGGCGCTCGCGCCCGGCTCGCCGCTCGTCGACCCGAGCCTGCTCCACCCGCTGCTGGTCCCCGACGCGTTCCCCCGCCGAGCGCTCGCGGGCTACCGCCGGGCCGTCGAGGCGCGGCCCGATTCGCCCGTCCGCCGCTACCACCTGGGCATCGCCCTCGGCCGCCGCCGCCGCCATGCCGAGGGGGCCCGAGAGTTCGCGGCCGCGCTCCGGCGACTGCCGCCGCCGCCGGGCGATGCCCGCACCGAGGTGCTGCGCGCGGACCTGCTCCAGGGGCTCGCGCGCTACCGCGAGGCCTCGGGGGAGCTCGCGGCCGCGACCGCCGCCTGGGCCGAGTACCGCGTGGCGGTCGAGGGATTGCGGGGAGCCATGCGCTCGACGGACCCCTTCGTGCGCGCGTCGTTCGACCGGGTGCTGGCGACGCAGGGGCCGCACCCGCCCACGCGATGATCGCCACGGGGATGGCATCCGGATCGCCCCCAGCTCGGGAGGATCGCCTTCGCATGGGATCGACCTTCGCTCGCTCCGTCGCCCTCGCTTCGGGCCTTTGCGCTCTCGTCTACGAGGTGGTCTGGATGCGGCTCTTCACGCCGGTCTTCGGCCTCAGCGTCTACGCCTCGACCGCGGTCCTGTGCGCCTTCATGGGCGGGCTCGGACTCGGGAGCCACCTCGCACCGCGCATCCTCGCGGCATGGCGGCGCTCGCCGTGGCTCCTCTACGCGGGCCTCGAGCTCGGGATCGGGCTCGGCGCGCTCGCGCTTCCCGCGGCCATCGCTCCGATCACGCAGGCCTACGTGGCGGCGTCGGGCCTCGATGCCGCGGGTCTCTTCACCGGCCTCGTGCGCTTCTCGCTCTCGTTCGCCGCGATGGCCGTCCCGACCTTCTTCATGGGCGTCACCCTGCCCGCGCTCGCCCACGCCTGCCGCCACGACTTCGGCGAGGAGCCGCTGCGGGCCGAGCGGATCGGCGTCCTCTACGGCCTCAACACCCTCGGCGGCGCGATCGGCTGTCTGCTGGTGGGCTTCCTGCTCCTGCCCGCGCTCGGAACGCGGACGACGGTGGCCGCGACCGCCGCCGTGAACGGCATCGTGGCCGTGCTCGCCGCCACGCGCGCCGCGCGGGGCGGAACCGGGCGCGCTCCCGAGCCCGCGCCGACCGGGACTCGAGCGGCCGCCCCGCCCACGCCGGCGCCGGACGTCGAGGCCGTGCCGAGCGCGACCTTCCTCCTCGGCGTCTATGCCGCGGTCGGCGCGATCTCCTTCGGATTCGAGCTCTCGTGGTTCCGCATCCTGATCTTCTACCTCCAGAGCGCGGCCCACTCGTTCTCGCTCATGCTGACGCTCTTCCTGCTCGGCGTCGGGCTCGGAAGCCTCCTCTACTCGCGCTGGCTCGAGCCCCGCCTCGCGGGCCCCCGCGATGCCGCCGCCGCGCTCGCGGTCGCGCAGCTCGGGATCGCCGCCTGCGGGGCGCTCACGCTCCCCGTCTATGCCGGCCTCCCCGGCGTCTGGGAGCTCCTGCTCGCGTGGCTCGGCGCCGGCTCCTGGCAGGTGATCGTCTTCCAGAAGGCCATCGTCTCGAGCCTCGTGATCCTGCCGCCGACGCTGCTGATGGGCCTCTCGTTCCCGCTGCTGGCGAGGCTCTACAAGGCCCGCGGCGCCACGGACGCGCGCGCGCTCGCCCGGCTCTACGCCGCCAACACCTTCGGGGCGCTCGCGGGGAGCCTCGCAACGGGCTTCCTGCTCTTCGACGCGATCGGCGTGCAGGCCACGCTGACCCTGCTCTCCCTCGCCAGCGTCGCCACGGGCCTCGCCTTCGGCGGGCGTGCACTCGCCCGCTCCCGCCCGCGCCTCGCGCTGGCCGGCGGGCTCGTCGCGCTCGTGCTCGCGGTCCAGGCCGCCACGCCGCAGCGCATGCTGCTCGCGAACTTCGAGCGCTACCAGGGCGCCATCTCGTTCTATCGCGAGGCCGCGGCGGACATCACCTTCGTCTACGAGGTCGAAGGCGACCTCTGGCTCGGCTTCAGCGACGGTCGCGGCACCTCGAGCACCAGCGCCGAGAACGACTACCTGAATCGCATGAGCGCCTACGAGGCGATGGTCCTGAGACCCGATGCCAGGAACGTGCTGGTGATCAGCATGGGATGCGGCAACACGGCGAGCGCCTTCACGGCCTTCCCGATCGAGCGGCTGGACATCGTGGACATCTCCTCGGGCCCCTTCGAGGCGGCGGGGCTGTTCCACACCAATCGGAGCGTCCTCGACGACCCGCGGGTTCACGTGACCGTGGAGGACGGGAGGAATTTCCTGCTCAAGACCCCACGCAAGTACGACGTGATCGAGCTCGAGCTGCCCTCGCTCCACACCGACGGGGTGGCCTTCCTCTACACCCGCGAGTTCTACGAGATCGCGCGCGCCCACCTGACGGAGGGCGGCGTGATCTCGCAGTGGATCGACGCCTTCCAGACGCGGCGCCAGCCCTCCTACCGGCTGGTGAGCACGATGCGCGAGGTCTTCCCCGAGGTCTCGGTGTGGGCCAACCGCTGGTCGTGGTGGATCCTCGGCGTGAACGGCGGGCCGCCCGGCGCACCCGACTACGAGCGCGTGCGCGCCGTCTTCGAGACCGCGTCGGTGCGGGAGGACATGGCGCGCGTCGGCACCGACCTGGAGGACATCCTCGCGAGCCTCGTGGGCTACGGCGAAGCGCTCGACCGGGCGCTGGGCTCGGCAGCACCGATCACGGACGACCGCACCTGGATCGACTTCGAGCTACCCAAGCTCCCCACCCCCGGGTCGCTCGGCGGCGGGGTCGCCTACTACAACGCGCCGCTGCGCAAGCTCTTCGAGGAGCAGTGGAAGAGCCGCGGCGGTATCCGGCAGGCCGGCCTCGTTCCCTTCCATGGCGGAGGCGCCGAGCGCCACGACGACCTCGTCGATCGCTCCCTGCGAGAGTTCGCGCGAGGCTATCCGGCGGCGCTGCTGGAGCGCGTGGCCGCGCGCAACGGCGGTTGGTGAGTCGCCACGCAGGAGACCCGGCGGGCGAACTCGTCGCGACGCGGAGGCTCGGGGTATGCTGCGGGCGCAGGAGAACCGGGATGGGACCCATCGTCGCGACGCGCAGCGGCCGGGTGGAGGGCTTCGAACGGGACGGGGGGCTCGCGTTCCGGGGCATCCCGTACGCGCGCCCTCCCGTCGGAGCGCTCCGCTTCTGCGCGCCGGAGCGCGAGGAGCCGTGGGTGGGAGTGCGATCCGCCCGCGAGTTCGGGGCGAGCGCCCCCCAGCGGCCGCTCGCCCTGCCCCTCCCCGGCATGGACGTCGGCGCCTGCGACGAGGACTGCCTCACCCTGAACGTCGCGACGCCGGCCGCCGACGGCGGGCACCGCCCCGTCCTCGTCTGGATCCACGGCGGAGGCTTCGTGATCGGCTCGGGCTCGCAGCCGCTCTACGACGGCGCGGCGCTCGCGCGCCGCGGCGACGTCGTCGTCGTGACGCTCAACTACCGGCTCGGCCCGCTCGGCTTCCTCTACCTCCCCGAGCTCTGCCCCGCGCTCGAGGGAGCGATCGGGAACGCGGGCCTGCGCGACCAGCTGGCCGCCCTCGAGTGGGTGCGCGAGAACGCCGCGGCCTTCGGCGGCGACCCCCGGCAGGTCGCGATCTTCGGCGAGTCGGCGGGCGGGATGAGCGTCGCCACCCTGCTCGGGATGCCCGCGGCGCGCGGGCTCTTCGCGCGCGCGATCGCGCAGAGCGGAGCCGCCCACAACGTCCACAGCCGCGAGACCGCGACGCGCGTCGCCGAGGAGTTCCTGGCCGAGCTCGAGCTGCCGCGCGGCCGGGCCGCGCAGGCGCTGCGCGAGCTCCCCCCCGACAAGCTGCTCGATCTGCACCAGCAGACGGTGCTGCGCCTCGGCTCGACCGCCGGCGCGCTCCCCTTCCAGCCCCTCGTGGACGGCGACCTGCTGCCCGAGCCGCCGCTCGAGGCTCTGCGCGATGGACACTCGGTGGGAGTGGATCTCCTGATCGGCACGACGCGCGACGAGTGGCGGCTCTTCCAGTTCCTCGACGCCGGCCTCGCGAAGCTCGACGACGCCGCGCTCGTGAAGCGGCTCGGGGTCCAGCTCCCAGGCGCCGACGCCCGCGCGCTCGTGGAGGTCTACCGCAGGGCGCGACCCGCGGCCCGCCCCGCCGACCTGCTCTTCGCGATCGAGACGGATCGCGTCTTCCGCATCCCGGCGATCCGCGTGGCGGAGGCTCGCGCGGCGTACGCGGGCGACACCTTCATGTACCGCTTCGACTGGGAGTCGCCGGCGCTCGGCGGCGCGCTCGGCGCCTGCCACGCCGTCGACATCCCCTTCGTCTTCGGCGCGCTCGGGGCCCCAGGCGCCGCGTTCTTCGCGGGCAGCGGTCCCGACGCGGAGCGCCTGTGCGCGCGCAGCATGGACGCGTGGATCGCCTTCGCCCGCAGCGGTGACCCGAGCCACCCGGAGCTTCCCGGCGGACGCCTCCCGCCCTACGACCTCGAGCGGCGCAGCACGCTCGTGCTCGGGCGCGAGTGCGGCGTCGAGCTCGATCCGGGCAGCGCCGAGCGCCGCGCCTGGGAGGGGATCCTGTAGGAGACCGGTAGGCTGCCTATCTTCTACAGCTAGCGCATTGACTCCGCTCGCCTTCGGCTCGCTGCGCGCGCGCTCCGCGCGCTTGCCGGGGTGGCGGGATCGGCATTAATCCGCCTGCCCCAGAAACCGGGCTCCCCGGCCGCAGGCGCAAGCGTCCCGGGGATCCAGGAGTGGTAGCCTTTAGGCTTGCTCGCCTGGGGAGGCGTCGATGGCCTGGTGGGGGTGGATCGCGGCCGGCGCCCTCCTGCTCGCGGCCGAGATGGGCCTGGTCGACGCGGAGTTCTACCTGGTCTTCCTCGGGCTCTCCGCCCTGCTGGTGGGCCTCCTCGCGCTGGCGGGCCTCGGGGGGCCGCCCTGGGTGCAGTGGCTGCTCTTCGCGGCCCTCGCCGCGACCTCGCTCGTCCTCTTCCGTGGGCGCGTCTACTCCCGCCTGAGGCCCCGCGCGGGCGCGCGTCGTGCGCTCCGACGGCCTGCTCCTCCACGTCCGCGGCGAGCCGGAGCCGGGCCCCGCTGGCCCCGAAGGGAGGTAGCGCCATGGACGCCTTCACCATCGCGGTGCTCGCGATCGTCGCCCTCGTGATCGTCGTGATCGCCCGCACGGCCGTCGTGGTGCCGCAGCAGAACGGCTACGTGGTCGAGAACCTCGGCAAGTACAGCAGGACGCTGCGCGCCGGCTTCCACATCCTCGTCCCCTTCGTCGAGCGGATCGCGTATCGGCACTCGCTGAAGGAGCGCGCCTCCGACATCCCGGAGCAGGTCTGCATCACGAAGGACAACGTCCAGGTGGGGGTGGACGGCGTGCTCTACCTCCAGATCCTCGACCCGGAGCGCGCCTCCTACGGGATCCACGACTACGGCTTTGCGATCTCCCAGCTCGCACAGACCACGCTGCGCAGCGAGATCGGCAAGATCGACCTCGACCGCACCTTCGAGGAGCGGGCCGCCATCAACGCCAACGTCGTCTCCGAGCTCGACAAGGCCACCGACTCCTGGGGCGTGAAGGTGCTGCGCTACGAGATCCGCAACATCAACCCGCCCGCCGACGTGCTCGAGGCGATGGAGAAGCAGATGCGCGCGGAGCGGGAGAAGCGCGCGCTGATCCTCGAGTCCGAGGGCATCCGCGACGCGCAGATCAACAAGGCCGAGGGCGAGAAACAGAAGGTCATCAAGGTGTCCGAGGCGAGCCGCCAGCAGCAGATCAACGAGGCCGAGGGCCAGGCGCAGGCGATCCGCGCGGTGGCCGGCGCCACCGCGGAAGCGCTCTCGCGGGTGGCGGCGGCCGTGAACGCGCCCGGCGGCCCCGAGGCGATGCAGCTGCGCGTCGCCGAGCAGTACATCGAGCAGTTCGGGAGGCTCGCCCAGGCGGCGAACACGCTCGTCGTGCCGGCGAACCTCTCGGACGTGGCGTCGATGCTCGCGCTCGCGACCCGCGTCCTGCGGCGCGACGGCGACGCCGCGGGCGAGATTCCGGCTGGAACGCGGCCTCGTCCGGTGTAGACTGGGCGCTGGATCGGGACCGCGCCGGGCCTCCCGGAGCCGCGCGTGACCGCGGGAGGCCGGCTCGCACGTGACCTGGCCCCGCGGGGCCGGGTGTCGCTCGAGGAGAACGCATGGCTCCCGCCGGACAGGAGATCGCCCACGGCCCCGGACAGGGGCAATCGGGCCGCAGCGCGGCGCCTCCTTCCCGGGTCATGCCCGTCGAGATCCTCGGCGACGGCACGATGGCCGGGGTGATCGGCGCGTCGGCACTCGCCCTCTTCTTCCTGCTCGTGGACACCGCCCGGCGCGAGGCGCTCTACACGCCCTCCGTGATGGCGGGCGCGCTGCTGCGCGGCGTGCCCCCCGCCGAGGCGCCGGGGGTCGACCTCAGCATGGTCGCCGCCTACTCGGTGCTGCACGGGGCCGCGTTCGTCTGCATCGGCATCTTCGCCGCCTGGGCGACGGCGCTGCGCCGCAGGAGCGTCGCGACCTTCACGCTGGCGATCGCGCTCTTCGCGGTCCTCGAGCTCGGTTTCCTCTTCACCTGCGCCGCCCTCGAGCCCGCCCTGCTCGAGGCCGTCGGCGTCGCGCCGGCCACCGTCGGCAATCTCCTCGCGGCGATCGGCATGGCGGCCTACCTGCACCGCTGGCCGCACGACTCGATCGAGGAGCGCGAGGCCTGGCGCCGCGACCACGAAGGGTAGGATGCCCCGGGGGGGGCCCTGAACGCTGCGGCGCGCCTCGCCGGCCCGATCCTCGTCGGCACCGCCTTCGCCGCCCTCGCGCACTGGAGCTGGGGCCGCTGGCCCGACGTCCTCGTCGATCTCGGCAACCAGCTCTACATCGCCTGGCAGATGAGCGAGGGCCGGGTCCTCTACACGGAGATCGCCTACAAGGAGGGCCCGCTCTCGATGGGGGCGCTCGCGCTGCTCTTCCGCGCCTTCGGCGCATCGCTCGCGAGCGTCGTCTGGGTGAACCTCGCGCTGCTGGCTGGGCTCACCGCGCTCATCCACGGGATCTTCGCGCGCGCCTGCGGAGCCTTCGCGGCGGCGCTCGTCTGCCTGCTCTTCCTCTGCGTCTTCGCGTTCTCGCAGTACGTGGGCATCGCGAACTACAACTACGTGTGCCCCTACACGCCCGAGCAGACTCACGGCCTGCTGCTGGCCGTCGCGATGATCTGCGCCTTCGAGCGGTCGCTGCGCAAGGCCCCGGCCGCCTGGTGCGCCGCGGCCGGTCTCTGCCTCGGTCTCGTCTCGCTCACCAAGCTCGAGCTCTTCGCTCCGGCGGCGCTCGCGGCCGCGCTCGGGCTCGCGCTGGTCCTGCCCTCGGCCGGACGCTCCGCGCCCGCGGCCTTCGCAGCGGGCGCGCTCGTGCCCCCGCTCGGCGCCTGGCTGCTCCTGCTGGCGTGGATGCCGGCCGATTCGGCGTTCGCCGCCCTCACCGGAAACCTGCGCTACCTGGGCGACGCGGCGGGCGCCGCCTTCTACCGGCGCGCCATGGGCTTCGACGACGCGCCGCGCAACCTCGGCCGGAGCCTCGCGGCGCTCGCCGGCGTCGTCGCCGCCGCCGGCGCGGCCGCCGTCGCGAGCGCGTGGCTGCCCGTGAGCAGCCGCGCCGGGAAGCTCGCCTGCGCGCTCCTCTCGCTCGCGCTCGGGGCGACGCTCGCCCTGTGGCCCGGCCTCATCCGCTGGCGCGCTGTGGCGCGCGCGCTCCCCTGGACCAGCGCGGCGGCCTGCGCGGGCCTGGTCGCGGCGTGCGTCCGCCGGCGGCGCGACCCCGCGGCGCTGCGCAGGCTGCTCGGACTCGCGCTCTGGTCGGTCCTCGCCGTGGGCCTCCTGCCGAAGATGGGGCTCGACGCGCGCGTCTCGCACTACGGCTTCGTGCTGGCGATGCCGGCGGCCCTGCTCCTCGCGGCGACGCTCGTCTGGGGCGTGCCCGCCCGGCTGCGCGCGGCCGGCCGCGACGGGACGCTCGCGCGCGCGCTCCTCGCGGCGCTGGTGCTCGCCGCGGCGGGCGGCCACCTGCGCCTCGCGCAGCGCATCTACGCCCACAAGACGCTCCGGGTGGGCTCCGGCCGCGACGCCTTCCTCGCCGGCAGCCCGGCCTTCGACGCGCGGGGCTGGGTGATGGCCGCGGCGGCGGAGCGCCTGCGCGCGCGCATGGAGCCGGGGGCGACGCTGCTCGCCCTCCCGGAGGGAACCATGCTCAATTACTGGCTGCGCGCAGCGAGCCCGAGCCGCTACACGCTCTTCACGCCGACCCAGGTCGCCCATTTCGGCGAGCCGACGATCCTCGCCGATCTGGAGGCGCACCCGCCCGACTGGATCGCCCTCGTCGCGCGCGACTCCGAGGAGTTCGGCACCGGCCGCTTCGGCGAGGAGTCGGGCTACGGCCACGCGCTGGCGGCGTGGGTCGGGCGCCACTACGAGCCGCTCGAACGGGTGGGTGTCGAGCCGGACTGCGACGGCTGCTTCGAGGTGGAGCTGCTGCGCAGGCGCTCCGCCTCGGCGAGGTGATGCGCGGCCAGGGCCTCCTCGCCCCGAGCCCGCAGCAGGAGCCCGAGCTCGCGCCGGGCGCGGGCCCAGCGGGGCCGGAGCTCGACGGCGCGGCCGAGGGCGGCGGTGGCGGCCTCGAGCTCGCCCTGCTCGCGCAGCGCCACGCCGAGGTTCAGGTGCACCTTCGCCACGCGCTCGTCGATCGCGAGCGCGGCCCGGTAGTGCGCGATCGCCGCGGCGTACTCGCCGCGCCGCCCGAGCGCGTTGCCCAGGTTGTTGTGGGCGTCGACGAAGTCGGGCGCGAGCTCGATCGCGCGCTCGAGGTGCGGCAGCGCCTCCGCCAGCCGGCCCTGGTCGGCGAGCGCGCTGCCGAGGTTGTAGTGCCCCATCTCGTAGCGGTCGTTGAGCTCGACGGCGCGCCGGTAGAGCTCGATCGAGCGCTGCGACTCGCCCCGCGCCGAGACGATCTGGCCCAGGTTGTTCCAGGCGATCCAGGCCTCCGGATTGCGGCGGATCGTCTCCGCCCAGAGGGTCTCCGCGTCGCGGTACATCGGGATCTGGGCGCGGACCTGGCCGGCGAGCACGGCGAGCGCGACCCCGGCCAGGGCGGCGCCGAAGCGCCGCCCCGGGCGACCGAGGCGCGCCGCGGCGCGATGCGCCGTCGCGACGGCGAGCGCGATCGGCCCGAGGCTCGCCAGGTACTGGAAGTGATCCGCCACGAAGGAGAAGCGCATCGGATAGACGTCGAAGAAGCCGAGGGCGGGACCGAGCGTTCCCGCGAAGAACGCCATCGCGACGAAGGGCCAGGGCCCGATCCGCCCGCGCGCGAGCCAGAGCCCGCCGAGCGCGGCCAGCGCCGCCGCCGGATACAGGTACTGCCACGCGGCGCTCGCGTCGATCTCGAAGCGCGGGTAGATGAAGGCCAGGTCGAAGGGCCAGAGGAGCTTGCCGAGGTAGAACCAGAGCGCGCGGCCCGCGACGAGCACGCGGTCCACCGGCGAGAGGTCCCACTCCGGCCCCAGGGCCCCGACGTGGCTGCGCTCCATCCCGACGGTCAAGAGCCCGAGCAGCGCGCCCGTGACCAGGAACGGAGCCAGCTTTGCCACGTCGCGCGCCGTGATCCGGCGGCGCCGGCCCCACACGAAGAGCAGGATCGCGGGCGCGAGCGTGCAGGTCACGGTCTTGCTCGCGAGCGCCCCGAGGTAGAGCGCGAACGAGAGCCCGTAGAGGCGCACGCGGCCGCGCGCGCCCGGGGCGAGCGCGAGGAAGCGGAGATAGACGAGGAGCGCGGCGAGGTAGCCGACGCCCGAGAGGACGTTCTTGCGCTCGGTGATCCACGCCACCGACTCGACGTGCACCGGGTGCACGGCGAAGACGGCCCCGGCGAGCCAGGCCGCAGGGGCCGGGACGTCGAGCGCGAGCAGCACGCGCCAGGCCAGCACGGCGCAGAGCGCGTGGAGCGCGACGTTCACGGCGTGATAGCCGGCCGGCGCGAAGCCCCAGAGGCGGAACTCGAGCCAGTAGCTCGTGTGCACCATCGGGTAGTACTGGGGCGTCGCGCCGGGCTCGAGCCAGATGCGCCGCAGCCCGTCCAGCGAGCGCAGCACCGGGTTCGCGGTCAGGTAGGAGTCGTCGTCCCAGATGAAGCCGCAGGCCACTGCGGGCGCGTAGGCCGCGGCCACGGCGGCGGCGAGGCCGAGCGCGCCGAGCGCCGCGACGAGCCGCGGGCTCGCGCCGAGGCCTGCCCCTGCGTGGGGCTCCGCGCCGATTGCCGCCACCGCCTCTCCCGCTCCGGGCGGAGCTTACCCGGCGCGGGGCAAGGCCGCGGAGCGTCCGCGCAACGAGCCGCAAGCGAAGCGCGCAGCGAGCCGCAGGCGAGCGAAGGCAGGCCCTGCGGGGCCTGCGAGCGGAGTGCGGGCCCCCGCTCGGGGTGGCGGCCGGACCGGGCCGGCACCCAGCCGGTAGACGACGCAGCGCGAGCCCGGCAGGACGATCTCCGCGCCGAGCTCGGGCGCTCTGCGGAGCATCCGATCGGTGCGCGCAACCTCCGCTTCGCGCCCCCGGACCGGCCCCAGGTAGACCCACTCGGCGCCGTAGTGCCTTGCCACCTTCGCGAGCGCGTCCACCCCTCCGCTGGGGATCGCGACGGTGGGGTGCTCGCTCACCCACGAGAGCCACCACGGGTTGTGCGTCAGGATCACCGCGTCGGCGGGGAGCTGCGCGCGCATCCAGGCCACGGCCTCCGGGCACAGGCGGCGGTTGTCATAGGCCGGCATCGCCGTCCCCCTCGCGAGCTGCCCGCTGAAGACGGCGCACCAGGCGACGATCGCCGCGCCGGCCGCCGCGGAGGCGCCCCGCACGAGCCACGCCACCCGGCCCGCCCCGATCCCCGCGAGGCCCGCGGCCACGGCACCCCCGAGCGAGACGGCCGAGAGCGGGATCAGCATCAGGAAGTAGCGCGTCTCCATCGCGTAGAGACCGCAGAGGAAGGCGATGCCCCCGAGCGCCGCGGCGAGCGCGGGAACGGCGAAGTCGGGGTCGCGCCGCAGCTGCAGGAGCAGGCTCGGGAGCCCGACGGCGAGCAGGTGGAGGCTCCCGCCGACCCCCCGCCACGGCAGGAAGACCGCCGCTCCGAAGCGCGCAAACTGCTCGAGCGCGATCTCGGCGACGCGCCCCGGCCCGAGGGCGGCGAGCACGCCCACGAGCGTGGGCGGAGCTTCGTAGAGGCGGAAGAAGCCGTCGATCCCCTCGTCCTTGGTGATCCAGGAGAGCGGCCCGAGCTCGAAGGCGGGGCTCCCGTGGGCCGCGAGGTTGCGCAGCACGTAGGCGCCCGCGGCGAGGCCGATCGGAGCGAAGAGCCGCGCCGCGAAGCCCGCGCCCGCCCCGCGCCGGCGCGCGAGGAGCCAGACGACTCCGAGCACGGCGGGCAGGTAGAGACCCGTCTGCTTCTCGAGCAGCGCCAGACCGGCCGCGCAGCCGGCGAGCGCGGCGGCGCCCGGCCGCGGCCGGCCTTCGCCCCCGAGGCTCTCCGTCGCGATCCAGAGCGTGCAGAGGAAGAAGAAGACGAAGCCCGTGTCGTCGCTCCCCGCCCACGCCCAGCCCGCGAGCGCGGGGCTGCCGAGGACCAGCAGGCAGGCGAGGAGACCCGCGGTGGCGCCGAAGCGCGCGCGAGCGAAGGCGAAGGCCACGAGCCCCGTGAGCGCGACGTAGGTGAAGCCCGGGATCCGCACCACCCCGTCCTTCGGTCCCAGGAGCAGGAAGAGCGGCGCGAGGACGAGCGGTCGCAGGATGCCGTGGAGCTCCGAGACGTGGCGTACGCCCTCGCGGAAGCCGACGTGGTACTCGATCCACTCGACGGTGTAGCCGCGCCCGGCGACGAGGTTGCGCGCCACACCCGCGTGGTGCGCGGCATCGGGCGGCAGCGGCTGCGCTCCGGCGCTGCCGAAGAGCGCGGCGGCCCACCACGCCGTGCAGAGGGCGAAGACCGCAGCGGTCGCGGGGCCGCCCCCCGGCCGGAGCCGGGCGGCACGCGGGGTCGTCGCAGGGGGCGCGTTCCGATCGCTCCCCGGGCCGGCGCTGCGAGCGGGCACCATGGGTCGGCGTTCCGCCTGTAGCGCAGGCGGCTCGAAGAGTCCATTCTTCGCGACGATCGGCGGGCCTGGCGCCGTCCCGAAGCCGACGAGGACCCCCGCATGACGGACACGGAGCTCGGGGCCGACCGCTTCCGCAAGGCGTTCGTGCTCGCGCTGACCGCCGCGATCTCGGTGGCGTTCCTCGCGACCATCCGCCCGTTCCTGATGGCGCTGCTCCTCGCCGCCGTGCTGGCAGGGATCTGTCGCCCGCTGCACCGTGCGATCACGCAGATGCTCCGCGGCCGCGCCGGCGTCGCCGCCATCGTCACGATCCTGCTCGTCGTCGCGGTCGTCGTGGGCCCCCTCTCGACCTTCCTCGGCGTCGTCACGAACCAGGCCCTCGAGGTGGGGCACAGCCTCGGACCGTGGGTGGCGGAGCGCATCGCCGCGGAGCGCGGGGGAACCGGGCTCCTCGCGAAGCTCCCGAGCGCCCTCCAACCCTTCCAGGCGCAGATCCTGGAGCGCGTCGGCGGCGTCGCCGCCGAGCTCGGCCGCTCCGTCGTCGATGTGCTCGCGGCGGCGACGCGCGGCACCCTGCGCCTGCTGCTGCTCCTCGTCGTGACGCTCTACGCGAGCTTCTTCTTCCTCCGCGACGGAAGCGCGATCCGCGAGCGGTTCCTCTCCTACGCGCCGCTCTCCGCGGAGGAGAAGGGCCGCATGGTC
Organism: uncultured Spirochaetales bacterium; assembly: GCA_964624475.1. Classification (GTDB taxonomy): domain Bacteria; phylum Myxococcota_A; class UBA9160; order UBA9160; family SMWR01; genus CAZUYC01. The sequence continues at coordinate 47,151 of CAZUYC010000125.1, forward strand.
GAGCGCTTCGTCTCGGTGTCGCGCGCGACGCTCAAGGGAATCCTGCTGATCGGGTCGCTGCAGGGGGCCCTCGGCGGAATCGCCTTCGCGGCCGCCGGGATCACCGGGGCGGCCTTCTGGGGCACGGTGATGGCGCTCTGCTCGATGATCCCCGGCGTGGGGACGGCGCTCGTGTGGATCCCGACGGCCCTCACGCTGCTCGCGCAGGGGCGCTCGGGCGCGGCGCTCGGGATCGTGCTCTGGTTCGTCCTGGTGGTGGGAACGGTCGACAACTTCCTGCGGCCGCGGATCGTCGGCAAGGACACGAAGCTCCCCGACCTCCTGATCCTGATCTCGACGCTCGGCGGAATCTTCCTCTTCGGCGCGGCCGGGATCGTGCTCGGGCCGCTCGTGGCCGCCCTCTTCGTCACGATCTGGGACATCTTCGGGCTCGAGTTCCGCAGCCAGCTGATGGCGCACCGACTCGCCGCGGCCCCCGCCCCGGAGGCGTGAGGGCCCAGGGATCCCCGCCCTCCAGCGCGGCGGATCTCGCGGCGAGCTCGCGTCAGCGGGCGCGCAGCAGGTCGCGGATCTCGTGGAGGACCTGCACCTCGGCGCTCGGCGGCGGGGGGGCCGGCGCAGGGGTCGCGGCCTTCTCCCGCTCCGCCTGCCGGCGCAGCGTGGTGATCCCCTTCACGACCATGAAGAGCGCAAAGGCCACGATCGAGAAGTTGACGACCGTATTGATGAAGACGCCGTAGTTGAGCGTCGCCGCCCCCGCCGCCTTGGCGGCAACCAGCGTCTCAGGCGCGGCGCCCGAGAGGTCGATGAAGAGATCGCTGAAGTCGACCTGCCCGAGGATCTGACCGATGGGTGGCATGAGCAGATCGTCGACCATCGAGGTCACGATCCGTCCGAAGGCGGCGCCGATGATGACGCCGACGGCCATGTCCACCACGTTCCCGCGGAGCGCGAAGTCACGGAACTCCTTCAACAAGCCTGCATCCCTCCTCGCCGGCGTTGGAGGGGACGCCGATCCGTCCCGCCGGCCGCCGGGCCGGGGCAGGCTATCACCTCCGGCACCGCCCGGCGGAACGCGGGCGCCCGGGCGAACGGCCAGGCTTGACAGGACGGTGGCCGGGTCCTATCCGATCTCCATGTCCCGCCTGCGCCATGGCGCCGGATTCCTGGTTCTCGCCCTGATGCTCCTCGGCATCGCGGCGAGCGCCGGCTCCGCGCTCGCATCGGGCGGCTGCTGTGCAATGCCCGCAGCGCAGGGCTCCTCCGATCGCGAAGGGCCGTGCCACTCCGTCGCGCCCACGTCGTGCTGCGAGGCGAACGCGGCCGGGCAGGTCCCGGGCCTGCCCGGAGCGCCGATCTTCGCCACCGCGGTCGCACCCTCGGCCCTCGCGGGCGGCCGGCTCCCCGGCGCCTTCTTCGCGCCGCCGTCCGCGCTGGCCCGGATCGCCCTCGCCACGATCGTCCTCCGGCTCTGACCCCACCGCGGCCGTCCCCCGACGCACTCCGGCGCGGCGGCTCGCCGCGCCCAGGCCGTGGAGTTCCCATGACGAACGTTCTGCGCCGCGGCGCGGAGGCAGCTTGCCGGCCGCTCGCCGCGATCCTGATCACCACGCTCCTCCTCGCGGGCTGCCACGGGCAGGGCGCCCGCCACCGGGAGCTCGAGCAGAGCTTCGCGGCGAGCGCAGCCGGGGGCGGAGGCTCTAGCTCCGCATCCGCCGCAGAGCCGGACCCCTTCGCCACCGCGGCGCAGCTCGAGCGCGAGCCGCTCGTGCGCGAGGTGCTGGGGCGCAATCCCTCGATCGACGCCGCCCGACAGGCCTGGCGCGCCGCGCTCGAGCGCTACCCGCAGGCCACCTCGCTCGAGGATCCGACCGTCGGCTACGCCGTCGCGCCGCGCTCCTTCGGGTCGAGCGCGGTGAAGGACGGCCAGCGCGTGGACCTCGCCCAGCGCCTGCCGTTCCCGGGCAAGCTTCGGCTGCGGGGCGAGATCGCGCTGGCCGAGGCGGAGGCCGCGGGGAACGACTTCGAGGGCGCGCGCCTGCGCCTGGCCGAGCTGGCCTCGCTCCTCTTCGACGACTACTACCTCGCGGCGCGCGCGCTCGAGATCAACGCCGCGCATCTGGCCCTGCTCGAGGACCTGCTGCGCATCGCCACGGCCCGCTACGCCGCCGGAGAGGGATCCCAGCAGGATCCGCTCCAGGCGGAGCTCGAGGGGGCTCGCCTGCTGCACGACGAACGCAGCCTGCGGACGGAGCGCCATCTCACGGCAGCGCGCATCAACGCGCTGCTGCACCGCGCACCCGGCGCGCCGCTGCCCCCTCCGCCGCGCCGGCTCGCCGAGCCCGCCCCGGAGCCGACCGATCGCGCGGCCCTCGTCGAGCGCGCGCTCCGCGAGCGCCCGGAGCTGCGCGCGGCCGAGGCGCGCGTGCGCGGGCGGGAGTCGTCGGTGGCGCTCGCCCGCCGCGAGTTCCTCCCCGACGTGACGCTCGTGGGCGGCTGGGACGGGTTCTGGCAGGAACGGGAGATCCGGCCCTCCGTCGGCCTCGAGATCGACCTGCCGATCCGCTTCGCCCGCCGCCGCTCCGCGCTCGCCGAGGCGCGCGCGGAGCTCGCGGGCGCGGCGAGCGAGCGGGCGTCCCTCGAGGACGAGGTACGGCTCGAGGTCGAGACCGCCGCGGAGCGGCTCTCGGAGGCCCACCACCTGCTCGGGATCGTCGCGAGCCGGCTCCTCCCGGCCGCGCGCGACCGCGTCCTGGCGGCGCGCGCGGGCTTCACGGCGGGGCGCAACGACTTCGACGCGCTGATCGAGGCCGAGCGCAGCCTGCGCGACGCGGAGCTCGAGCACGAGCAGGCGCTCGCGGATCTCTCCCGCCGCCACGCGGAGCTCTCGCGCGCGACCGGCGCGCTCCCGGAGCTCCGGTGAGGAGGAAAGCGATGTCGCAGCGCGGGCTCACGCGCATTCGCACCGGGATCGCGGCCCTCGGGATGGCGTTCGCCCTCGCGGCCTGCGGCTCCCGCTCCGAGCCCGCCATCGTGCAGGCGGCGGGAATCGAGATCCGCACCGCCACCGAGCCCGAGAGCCCGCGCGTGGGGGAGAACCAGCTCCTGATCGAGCTGCGCGACGCACAGGGGCGCCCCGTCGAGGGCGCGGCCCTCGAGGCGGAGGTGCGCATGCAGGCCATGGGCGCGATGCCCGCCATGGGCGGGTCCGCTGCCGTCTCCGAACTCGGCGGAGGCCGCTACCGGGCCGACTACAAGCTCGACATGGGCGGCACCTGGACGGTGGAGCTGCGCGCGAAGCCCGCGTCGGGTCCGATGGCGAGCGCCGAGGGCTCGCTGACGGTGGGAACCGCGGGCCTGCGCCTCGAAGCCGTGGGCAGCGCACCCGAGCCCGAGGCGCACGCCCACGCGTCCGCGCCCGAAGGCGCGCCCGCGGGGTCGGGCGGGCCCGGTGCGGAGCACCCCGCCGAGTTCCGGATCGCTCCCGAGCGTCTCCAGCGCATCGGGGTGCGCACGACGCGCGCGGAGCGCCGGCCGCTCGCGATGGCGATTCGCGCCGCGGGCCGCGTGACCTACGACGAGACGGCGCTCCACGACGTCTCGCTCAAGGTGCGCGGCTGGGTGGGCGAGCTGCGCGCCGACGCGCTGGGCGACCGGGTCGAGAAGGGGGACATCCTCTTCACGCTCTACAGCCCCGAGCTCTTCGCCGCGCAGCAGGAGTACCTGCTCGCGCTCGGGAGCCAGTCCCGCGCTCGCGAGACCGAGGTGCCCGACCGCGCGGACTATCTCGTGGGCGCGGCGCGCCAGCGCCTGCGCCTCTGGGACGTGGCGCCCACGGAGCTCGCGGCGATCGCGCACCAGGGCCAGCCGATCGAGCAGCTCCCGATCCGCTCGCCGGCGAGCGGCTACGTGGTGGAGAAGAACGTCGTCGCCGGGAGCGCCGTGGAGCCCGCGCAGCGCCTCTACCGCATCGCGCCGCTCGACCGCGTGTGGGTGGAGGCCGAGGTCTACGAGGCGGACGTGCCGCTCGTGGTCCCCGGCATGGCCGCGGAGATCACCCTGCCCTATCTCCCGGGCCGCCGCTTCCCGGGCCGCGTCGCGTGGGTTCATCCGGGCCTCTCCGCGAGCACGCGCACGGCGCGCGTCCGCATCGAGCTCGTGAATCCGGACCAGGCGCTCCGGCCCGACATGCTGGCCAACGTCGAGCTCGCGGCGGAGCCGGGCCTGCACCTGGTCGTGCCGCTCTCGGCGGTGCTGCATGCGGGCCGGCGCAGCTTCGTGTTCCTCGACCTCGGCAACGGAAGGCTGCGCCCGCAGCCCGTCGAGGTCGGGATGCAGGTCGGCGAGGAGGTCGAGATCCTCACCGGGCTCGAGGAGGGCCAGGCGGTGGTAGCCTCGGCCACCTTCCTCGTCGCATCGGAGAGCCGCCTGCGCGCGGCGCTCGAACAATGGTGAGCGGGGCCGTTCCGGAGGAGCGCGGGCCGATCGCGCGTCTCATCGCCGCGTGCGCCCGCAACCGGGGCATCACGGTGCTCCTCGTCGCCGCCGCCGCGCTCTGGGGCGTCTACGCCCTGCGCAACGCGCCGCTCGACGCCATCCCGGACCTCTCCGACGTCCAGGTGATCGTCTTCAGCGAGTGGCCGGGGCGCAGCCCCGACCTGGTCGAGGCGCAGGTCACGTATCCGATCTCGACCACGCTCCTCTCGGCGCCCGGAGTGCGCTTCGTGCGCGGGCTCTCCTTCTACGGGCTCTCCTTCGTCTACGCGATCTTCGAGGACACGACCGACCTCTACTGGGCGCGCAGCCGCGTGCTCGAGTACATGAGCGGAGTCCAGGCGAAGCTCCCCGAGGGCGTGCGGCCCGTGATCGGTCCCGATGCGACGGGCGTCGGCTGGGTCTTCGAGTACGCGCTCGTCGACCGCACCGGCCGCCTCGACCTCGCCGAGCTGCGCTCGCTCCAGGACTGGAACCTGCGCTACGCGCTGCTGAGCGTGCCCGGCGTGGCCGAGGTCGCCTCGCTCGGCGGCTTCGTGCGCCAATACCAGGTGCTGCTGGATCCGAACCGCCTGCGCTCGTTCGACGTCGCGCTCGGCGACGTCGTGCAGGCGGTGCGGGAGTCGAACGAGGAGGCCGGCGGACAGAGCCTCGAGCTCGCGGGCACCGAGTACGTGATCCGCGGGCGCGGCTACGTGGAGAGCCTCGAGGACCTGCGGCGCATCCCGCTGCGCATCGGGGAGAACGGCGCGCCGATCTACCTCGAGGACGTGGCGGAGCTGCGCCTCGGCCCCGACGTGCGGCGTGGGCTCGCCGAGCTCGACGGCGAGGGCGAGACGGTCGGCGGCATCGTCGTCATGCGCCAGGGCCAGAACGCCCTGCGCGTGATCGACGCGGTGAAGCGGCGCCTCCTGGAGATCCGGCCCGGCCTTCCCGAAGGCGTGGAGATCGTCACGACCTACGACCGCTCGGAGCTGATCGAGGGCGCGATCGGGACGCTCAGCCGTACGCTCGTCGAGGAGATGGCGATCGTCTCGCTCGTGATCCTCGCTTTCCTGCTCCACGCGCGGAGCGCGCTGGTCCCGATCCTCACCATCCCGGTGGGCGTGCTGCTCGCCTTCGTGCCGATGTTCTACCAGGGCCTCACGGCCAACATCATGTCGCTCGGAGGGATCGCCGTCGCGATCGGCGCCATGGTGGACGCCTCGATCATCGTGGTCGAGAACGCCCACAAGCGCCTCGAGGCCTGGGAGCGCGAAGGCCGGCCCGGCCCGCGCGAGGAAGTGGTGCTCCGCGCGATGCAGGAGGTCGGGCCGAGCCTCTTCTTCGCCCTGCTCGTGATCACGGTCTCGTTCCTGCCGATCTTCGCGCTCGAGTCCACCGAGGGCCGGCTCATGAGACCCCTCGCCTTCACCAAGACCTACGCGATGGGCTTCGCCGCCGTGCTCTCGGTGACGCTCACCCCGGCGATCGCGGCGATCGCGATCCGCGGCCGCATCCGAGGCGAGCACGACCATCCCGTGAACCGGGCGCTGATGCGCCTCTACGCCCCCGTGGTGCGGCGGGCGGTGCGGCGCCGCGGGCTCGTCGTGCTCTCGGCCCTCGGACTCATGGCGGCGACGGTACCCGTCTACCTCGCGCTCGGGAGCGAGTTCATGCCGCCGCTCGACGAAGGCACCCTGCTCTACATGCCGACGGCCCCGCCCGGCATGTCGATGACGCAGGCCGGCGCGGTGCTCCAGAGCATGAACCGCGAGCTGATGGAGTTCCCCGAGGTGGCGCGCGTCTTCGGCAAGATCGGGCGCGCCGAGACCCCCACCGACCCGGCGGGCCTCGAGATGGTGGAGACGGTGGTGACGCTGCGTCCGAAGAGCGAGTGGCGCCCCGGCATGACCCTCGAGGGGCTCGTGCAGGAGCTCGACCAGCGCCTGCGCTACCCCGGCATGCGGAACGTGTTCTGGATGCCGATCCAGACCCGCACCGAGATGCTCGCCACGGGGATCCGCAGCCAGCTCGGGATCAAGGTCTTCGGGGACGACCTCGAGACGATCGAGGCGACCGCCGTCGCGGTCGAACGCGCGCTGTCGGGGGTGCCCGGGACGCGCAGCGCGGCCGCGGAGCGTCTCACCGGGGGCTTCTACCTCGACGTGCGCGTGGACCGCGAGCGGGCGGCCCGCCTCGGGCTTCGGGTCCGCGACGTGAACGCGGTCGTCGAGTCCGCCATCGGCGGGATGAACGTCTCCGAGACGGTAGAGGGGCGCCAGCGCTACCCGATCAGCGTGCGCTACGCGCGCGACTTCCGCGAGGACCTGGGCGCCCTGCGCCGCGTGCTCGTCGCGACGCCGATGGGCGCCCAGGTCCCCCTGGGCCAGGTCGCGGAGATCGAGTTCGCGATGGGCCCCCCCCTCGTGCGCAGCGAGGCCGGCCGGCTGGTCGGCCTGGTCTCGGTGGACGTCGCGGGGCGGCCGATCGTGGATTACGTCGAGGATGCGAAGCGCGCCGTGGCCGAGCAGGTGACCCTGCCTCCCGGAACCCGCCTCGAGTGGGCCGGCCAGTACCAGTACTTCGAGCGCGCGAAGGCGCGGCTCGCCCTCGTGCTCCCGCTCACGCTGCTCCTGGTCGCGGTGCTGCTCTACTGGAACACGGGCTCCGCGATCGAGACGGGGATCGTGCTGCTCGCCGTGCCCTTCTCGCTGATCGGCGCCGTGTGGCTGCTCTGGCTCCTCGACTACCACCTCTCGGTCGCGGTCTGGGTCGGCGTCATCGCTCTGGCCGGTCTCGACGCGCAGACGGGCGTCGTGATGCTGCTCTACCTCACGATCGCCCATCGCCAGCGCGCCGCGGCCGGGGAGCTCCGCACTCCGGCCGATCTGGAGGAAGCGATCGTCGAGGGCGCCGCGCGCCGCATCCGCCCCAAGCTCATGACGGTGGTCGCGATGACGGCGGGGCTCCTGCCGCTGCTCTGGAGCAGCGGGCCGGGCGCCGACCTGATGAAGCGGATCGCGGCGCCGATGGTCGGGGGCCTGGCCAGCTCCTTCGCGCTCGAGCT
>CAZUYC010000126.1:0-3041 GCA_964624475.1 uncultured Spirochaetales bacterium
GTCTCGCCGAAGTTCTTGTAGGAGAGCAGCTCCTGCTCGGTCTTCTGCACCAGGTCGCCGAGCGTGGTGATCTGCATCTTGTTGAGGCAGTTGCGCGCGCGCACCGAGAGCTCGAAGTCCGTGATCGGGATGCGCAGGATCGTGTTGAGGCGGTCCTCCTTCTTCTCCAGGTCCTCGTCGTAGTACATGTTCATCGCCGCTCTGGCGTCGGCGAGGTACATGCGCGCGCGCTCGTTGGTCGGCTCGTTGCGCACGATCGTGTCGTAGCAGGAGGCGGCATCGGAGTCGCGTCCGTTGTCCTCGTACAGGACCCCGAGGTTCATCAGCGAGCGCGCGTCGATCGAACGCTGGTGCAGGAGGTCCTCGTACAGCTCCAGCCCCAGATCGTCGAGCCCGGTGCGCTCGGCCAGATGGGCGTAGCGCGTCAGGACCGCGACGTGCTGCGGATCGAGCTCGCGGGCGCGCTCGAAATGGCCGAGGGCGCCGTCGAGGTCGCGCGCGTGCTCGGCCGCGCGCGCGCGCAGGTACAGGCCCTCGACCGAATCGGCGAAGCCCGCCGGCGCGCTCGTGACGGCGTGCTCCAGCTCCTCGGCCGCCTTGGAGTCGTCCCCGGCGCCCAAGGAGAGGGCGATCTCGAAACGCGCCTCGAGCAGGCCCGAGCGCGGGCGCGGCTCGTGCGGGTGCTTGTCGCTGAGGCGCTTGAAGATGGTCAGGGCCTCCTCGAAGCGGCCCAGCGAGAGCAGGCTGCGCGCGCGGGTGTAGCTCGCGGTGTCGTCGGCCTCGTGCGCGGCCAGCTCCCCGGCGCTGCGCTCGTACTCAGCCAGGATCCACAGTCCCAGGGCCCGGCGCCGGCCAGGCTCGCCGGTGGTGGGCAGCGACTCGACCTTGTTGCGGAAGCGGTTCTTCGCCTCGAGCGACTCGTACACCGACATCCGGCCGGCCTCGAGGGCCGCGAAGGACAGTGGTTCTCCTTCCAGATCGAAGGGCGGAGTCTCGGGGACCGGGTCCGGGAGGGTGACCTGGGTGACGTGGGTGACGGGCTCGGGTTCGACGGTCTCGGAGGTCATCGAGTGGCGGGGTTGGCGGCGGAAGCGTCCGAGAAAGAACGCGGAGCGGCGCGGGTCCGGGGCCGCTCGGGAGAGCCGAGAATGATAGGCATGGTGCGGGGGAGGGTCAAATCGGCGGGCGTCCCTGGCGTCCCTGGGCGCACGTCACAGGAGTGGTAGTCAGCGCGGCTCGCTGTTGCAGCGCGGTTGTCTTTCCAATATGATACTGGAAAGGAGACCCGATGCCCGACCCGACCGATGTCCCCGCTGCCGTCCGTGACCTCGCTCGCCGACTGGCCGAGCCCAAACCGATGCGCCGCGGCACGCTCGCGGTGCGCTTCCTGCGCTGTAACAAACCCGGCTGTGCGTGTGCCGAGCGGGCGGACGCGCGCCACGGCCCATACCACAGCGTGGTGCGCGTCGTGGATGGCAAGACGCGCTCGCGTCACGTGCCTGCCGAGCAAGCCGGGCTCTTGCGCCAGCAAGTCCAGGCCGGCCAGCAGTTCCGCCAGGAGGTCGGTGCCTACTGGCAGGCCTGCGAGCAGTGGGCCGACGCCCAACTGGACGCGCCCGAGGCGGCCTCCGAGACGGGGGCGGCCAAAAAAGGGGGCTCCAAGCGGCGTTCGAGACCGAGATCGTCGCCGAGATCGAAGCGCTCGTAGGCCAGAGCGCCGTCGACGACTGGGACTTCGAGGCGATCGAGACGGCCGCGCGCCGCAAGGTGCTGCGCGTGGCGGCCCGCGCCGTGGAGCGACGCATCAACGCGGACACCTCCGACCACGCCGGACCGACCGCCCCGTGCGCTTGCGGGCTGCCGGCAGGGTACGCCGGCCGACGCGACAAGACCTTCGAGAGCGTGCTGGGGCCGCTGACGCTTTCGCGCGCCTACTACCACTGCGTGCCGTGCGAGACGGGCTTCTGCCCGCGCGATCACGCCCTGGGCCTGCAGGAGGGGTCACTGTCGCCGGGCGTGCTGCGCATGGTCGGACGAGTGGGCGCGATGGTCAGCTTCGAGGAAGGCCACGAGTTGCTCGACGAGTTGGCCGGAGTGAACGTGCCCACAAAGCACGTCGAGCGCGCCGCCGAAGCGCTGGGGCGCGAGGTTGCCGAGGACGAGCGGCACGTGGTCGAACCGCCGGCGGCCTACGAGCCGGTCGCGCCGACGCTGTATCTGGGCATGGATGGCACGGGCGTGCCGGTGCGCAAGGAGGAGTTGGTGGACCGTCCGGGCAAGCAGCCCGACGGCTCGGCCAAAACGCGCGAGGTCAAGCTGTGCACGGTCTGGAGTGCCGAGGGGCGGGACGAGGAAGGCACGCCCGTGCGTGACGAGGGCTCGATCAGCTACTCGGCGGCGATCGAGAGCGCGGCGCAGAAGGACACCGACCTTGTGCCGAGCGCGTTCGCGGCGCGCGTAAAGCGCGAGGCCACGCGGCGCGGCTTCGAGCGCGCGGGGCGCCGGGCCGTGCTCGGCGATGGGGCCAAGTGGATCTGGAACCTCGCTTCCGAGCACTTGCCCGGTGCCATCCAGATCGTCGACCGCTTCCACGCCAAGCAGCATCTCTCGGACGTGGCCAAGTCCATCTATGGGGCGGGCAGCGATCTGGCCAAGCAGTGGGCACACCAGCGCTTCGACGAGCTCGATGCCGGCGATATCGAGGCGCTCCTGTGCGCCTTACGAGTGCACTCGCCGAAAGACGAGGAGGCCCAAGAGTGCCTCGACTACGTCGAGGGCAACCGCGCGCGCATGCGCTACGCGGAGTTTCGGGCCGCGGGCTTGTGCACCTCGACCGGCGTCGTCGAGGCCGGCTGCAAGACAGCCATCGGAACGCGCTGCAAGCGCGCCGGCATGCATTGGACCGTCGCCGGGGCGGACGCCATCATCGCCCTGCGCTGCTGCAACCTCAGCGGCCGCTTCGAGGATTTCTGGGAGCGCCGAGCCCAGCGCCGGGTGACCGCATGACCCCCCCCTCACCTCACAATCCTGACGTGCGCCCG